>NZ_JBFAIG010000021.1:0-128480 GCF_040654575.1 Streptomyces sp. NPDC050674 | reverse complement strand
GGGCCCGTTCTCCGCTCTGGGGGGGGGGGGGGGCCCCCCCCACGACGGTGCGACGGGCGGGGGGCCTCAGGGGGCCTTCGGCAGGGAGGGCAGGCCGGCCAGGTCGGGGGCCGGCAGTTCGCTGCCGACGAGCGTCGCGGCGACGGCGTTGACGAGCCCGGCCACGACGCTGTGGACGGCCGGGGCGACCTGGGCGCTCTCGCCGGAGGTGACGGCCTTGACCAGCCCGTCGGTGGCCTTCTCCAGGGCGGCCAGGGCCTCGGCCGTGAGGCCCTCGGACAGCTCGGTGCCGTCCTCCACGGGGGCGGGCAGCGTGCTGGCCTGCGGCAGGGGTGTGTCGGAGGACGTGGCGCCCGGCGTGGCCGTGGCGGCCGGGGCCGCGGCGGTCGCGTGGTCGATGGCGTCCTGCACCGAGGTGCTGAGCTCGGCCGCCTGGGAGTGCGGCAGCTGGCCGTCGTCCGCCTTGAGCACGGCGGTCAGCAGGTCGGCGACCGGGACGAGCACGCCGCCGAGGCCGCCCAGGCTCTCCACCTGGCCGAGCAGCTCGTCCGCGTCGGGGACGGGGGCGCGGGACGCGGCACGGGTGTGCTCCTGGGCCGATGCGCTGTCGGCGGCCACGGCCGCGGGCCCGGTCACCCCGAGCAGCAGCGTGGCGCAGAGCGCGGAGGTGGCGATTCGCCGTGCGGGCAGACGCATGGGGGTTCCTTTCGGTGGTGCGTCGGATCTTGTGCCCACCGTGCGAGGGGTCGCCACGCTCCGCAACCGAGCCAAACGCACCAGGTCAGCGCCATGTCCCCAGGTCCGCGGTGTCCCCCCTGGTGAGGCGGCGTGCGCGCGGCCCGTCCGGCCGAGCGCCCGCCCGCCCCCGTTCGGGGCAACGCGAACCGGCCGCTCTCCCGCGTGGTCCCACGGGAGAACGGCCGGTCAGGGTTTCGAGGCGACGTCAGTCGTTCTCGCACTCGTTGCCGAACGCCGGGTTCAGCAGGCCGATGATGTCGACCGTGTTGCCGCAGACGTTGACCGGGATGTGCAGCGGAACCTGGACGACGTTGCCGGACAGCACGCCCGGGGAGTGGGCGGCGGCGGCCTGCGCGCCGGCGTCGGCGGCGGCGATGCCGGTGCTGCCCGCGACAGCGGCAGCGGCAGCGGAGGTCAGGACCAGGCCCTTCGCGATACGCGACATGGAGAGGTGCTCCTTGGGGTTGACACAAACATCCGGGCGGATGCCCGGCGCTGTGTCAACGCGTGGCGTGGGCGCGAGTTGTGCCGCCAAAGGGGTGATCTGACCGGAGGAGCGGTCTTCACCATTCCGACACTCACGCCCGGTTTCGCAGGAAAAGTGCGGATAGCAACTAGAGTCGCACACCTCTCAACGCACCCCTACGGCAAGCAAATCGCACTCAGGGACGAGGGAGGACACCACGGTCCGCGAACCCCTCCGGTGCGGTGGTGACCAGGTGGCCGTCCGGCTCGTTTCCCAGCGGGACGCGGCATGCGCCGGCGTGCTCCGCGGCGCTGTCGGCACCCGGCAGTTCAGGCGCGTTCCCGCCGTCCCGAGCGCCATCCGTGAGCGAGGAAAACCGCGCATGCACCTGTCACCGACCGACCCTCCGCCACGGGTCCTGCACGTCACCCAACCCGTGGACGGCGGAGTCGCCCGCGTCGTGACGGACCTGGCCGGGGCCCAGCTGGCCGCGGGCCTGCGCGTCACGGTCGCCTGCCCCGACAGCCCCCTCGCGGCCCGGCTCGCGGACCTCGGCGCGGACGTACGGCACTGGGCGGCGACGCGTGCGCCGGGGCCGTCCCTGCTGGACGAGACACGGCGGCTCGCCCGTCTCGTCGCGGACGTACGGCCCGGTCTGGTGCACGCGCACAGCGCGAAGGCCGGGCTGGCCGGCCGGCTCGCCGTACGGGGACGGATCCCGACGGTGTTCCAGCCGCACGCCTGGTCGTTCGAGGCCGTCGGCGGCCCCACCGCGGCTCTCGCGCGCGGCTGGGAGCGCTGGGGTGCCCGGTGGGCGGCGCGGGTGGTGTGCGTGAGCGAGGCCGAACGCCGGCTCGGGGCGCGGGCCGGGATCCGCGGACGGTGGAGCGTCGTCCCCAACGGCATCGACGTCGAGCGTTTCCGTCCGGCCGACGCGGACGCCGTACGGGCGCGGCTGCTGCCGGACGCCGGGCCGCGCGGGCCGCTCGTGGTGTGCGTCGGACGGCTGTGCCGGCAGAAGGGGCAGGACGTCCTGCTGACGGCGTGGGAGCAGGTGCTGCGGCGGGTCCCCGGGGCGCGCCTGGTGCTGGTCGGCGACGGCCCGGACCACGGCCGGCTGCGGGCCCTGGCCCCCGGCTCCGTGCTGTTCGCGGGGGACGTCGCCGACGTCGTGCCCTGGTACCAGGCGGCGGATCTGGTCGTCCTGCCGTCGCGGTGGGAGGGCATGGCCCTGGCCCCGCTGGAGGCCATGGCGTGCGGGCGGCCGGTGGTGGTGACGGACGTGGGCGGGGCCCGCGAGAGCCTGCCGCCCGCCCTCGCGTCGCACTGCCTGGTCCCCGCCCTGGCCCCGGTGGCGCTGGCCGAGGCCGTCGCCGGGCTGCTGCTGGACCCGCCGCTGCGTGCCGAACTCGGCGACCAGGGCCGCCGGCACGTCCTGTCCACGCACGACGTGCGCCGCACGGCCCGGACGGTCGCGGACGTGTACCGCGAACTCCTGGCCTCGCACGCCGTGTCCACCGAGCGCAGGGAGTCTGTCGCCTCGTGACCGCGGAAAGCACCGTCCCCACGTCCACCGGTCAGCCACGGGAGTCCGGATTCCCGCCCGTGTCGGTCATGCCGCCGCGCGGCGCCGCGGCGGGCTTCCGCTTCCCCGACCGGCGGCCACCGGCCCGGACCGTGTCGCCGCTGCCGCTGCTCGCCGCGGACGGCACCGCCGCCGTGCTGGGCGGGCTCGCGCTCTCCGGCACCCAGCGCCACCCACTGCTGCTGGCGGTCCTCGTGGCCGCCTCGCTGCTGCTGCGCCCGCACCGGTCCGCGCGGGTGCCGGCGGTGCTGGACGAACTGCCCGCGGTGAGCGGCCGGATCGCGGTGGCCTGGCTGGCGCTCGCGGCGTTCGTGGCGGCGTACACCCCGCAACACGTGCTGTCCGCTTCGACCCTGCTCTCCGGTTTCCTGTTGCAGAGCGCGGTGAGCTGCGCGGGGCGCGGCGCGGTGCACGCGTGCCGGCGCGCCGAGCTGCTGCACCGGCCGCGGGCCGCGCTGGTGGTCGGGCCCGCCGGGACCGCGCAGCGGGTGGCCGCGGCCCTGCTGCGCCACCCCCGGGACGGGGTGCGGCCGGTGGGCGTCGTCACCGACGAGCCGGACGGCACCGGGGGTCTGCCCGTGCTGACCACCGGCGAGGAGGTCCAGCGGGCGCTCATCCAGAACGGGGTGCGCGAGGTGCTGGCCGTGCACCCCTCGGTGCGGGCCGGGCAGGGGCCGCTGCTGCGGGCGCTGGCCGAGTCGGGCTGCACGGTGTGGGAGGTCGACCCGGACGTGCCCGCCTACCGGACGGGGGACCGGCTCGCCGGGTTCCCCTGCCGTCGCCTGGACCTCGGGACGGGGCGGCGCGACAGGGCGGGCAAGCGGGCCCTGGACGTCGTGGTGTCGGGCGCGCTGCTCCTGCTGGTCAGCCCGTTGCTGCTGCTGTGCGCGGTGGTGCTGCGGCTGAGCGACGGGCCGGGGGTCGTCTTCCGGCAGGAGCGGATCGGCCGGGGCGGCCGGCCCTTCACGCTGCTGAAGTTCCGCACGCACCGGCCGGTCGACGCGCACGAGTCGGCGACCCGCTGGAGCGTGGCGAACGAACACCAGATGCCGTGGTTCTGCCGCTTCCTGCGCCGCACGTCCCTGGACGAGCTGCTCCAGTTGTGGAACGTGCTGCGCGGCGACATGAGCCTGGTCGGGCCGCGGCCGGAACGCCCGTACTTCGTGGCGAAGTTCGGCCAGACCCATCCGGGCTACGCCGCGCGCCACCGGGTGCGCACCGGCATCACCGGCCTGTCCCAGGTGCACGGGCTGCGCGGGGACACCTCGATCGAGGACCGGGCCCGGTTCGACAACGCGTACATCGACGACTGGTCGCTGTGGCAGGACGTCTGCATCCTGCTGCGGACGGCGGCCGCGCTCGTGCGTCCGACGGGGAGCTGAGCGCGGATGAACCGGGTCGGGGCCCACGCGCCCGTCGTCGCGCTGCTGGCCGTCGTGTTCCTGCTCGCGCTGCCGCTGGGGCCGGGCGGCGAGGGCGGTGCGGGGCCGGCCGACGCGGTGTCCGCGCTGGTCGTGCTGTTCTGCGTGGTCCGTCTCGTCCGGGAGCGGCGGCGGCCGCTGTCCCGGACGGCGGCCGTGGTGCTGGGACTTCCGGTGCTCGGTGTCGCCGTCGCCGCCGTGGGGGCGGTCTCGCCGGGCGAGGGCCTGATCGGCCTCGGACGCTATCTCCAGGTCTTCGTGCTGGTCCCGGCGGCCGTGCTGCTGCTGGTCCGGGACCGGGGCGACTTCCGGGTGCTGGCCTGGTCGTTCGTGGGGCTGGCGGTGTGGCAGGGGGCGGTCGGCGTCCACCAGTACGTGACCGGGACGGGCGCCTCGTACCAGGGGCGGCCGGTCCGGGCCGTCGGCACGTTCGGGGCGCAGGACGTGATGGGGATGGCCACGGTCGTCTCCCTGGGGCTGGTGTGCGCGGTGGGACTCGCGCTGGGCAGCGCGCCGGTGCGGCAGCGGGTCCTGGCCCTCGCCGGAGCGCTGGTCCTGATGGTGCCGCTCGCGCTGTCGTTCAGCCGCGGGGCGTGGATCGCCACGGCGGTGACCTGCTCCGCGCAGCTCCTGCTGGGCGGGGTGCGGCGGGCGGTCGCGACCGGGGCGGTGGTGGTGGCGGCGAGTGTGATCCTGGTCGGCGGCTTCGGGGTCGGCACGGCGATGCTGCAGGAGCGGATCAGCAGCATCACGCAGGTCGCCGACGCGCCCGACCAGTCGGTGACCGACCGGTACACCATGTGGGCGGCGGCGACCGGCATGTGGGGCGAGCACCCGCTGACCGGCGTGGGCCTGAAGGGCTTCCCCGAACACCGCGACTCGCACGCCTCCCTGGCCCTCTCGGCGGGCAGCGACACCGAGGGGGCGGGCGCGGCCTTCCGCAAGCAGCCGCTGCTCTCCCCCCACAACATGTACCTGCTGATCCTGGCCGAGCAGGGGCTGTTCGGTCTGCTGGCGCTCGCGGGGAGCTGGCTCGCCCTGCTCGTGTGCGGGCTGCGCGGGCTGTGGCGGACCCGGCGGACCAGCGCACCGGGCCTCGACTGCGGCCTGGTCGCCTGCGGCCTGCTGGTCTGGCAGCTGACGGACTTCGCCTACGCCGACATCGGCGGCCCGTCGACCGTGCTGACGGCGATGTGCTTCGGACTGGTCGCCTGGTGGGGCCTGGCGGGCACGGCCACCCCGGCGGTGGCCGGCCGCGGCCGGTCCGGCTCGGCCGGGCGGGGCATGGCGCGGGAGGCCCCGGCGCGATGACGGTGACACCCGAACAGACGAACACCGGCGGGGGGACGGCGGTCCCCCGGCCCACGACGTCGAAGGAGCCTCCGGTCGGCGAGAGGTCGAGCATCCCCTGGCCCGCGGCCGGCGACGCCAGGGCTTCGGCCCCCGGCCCCGGCGCCGCTCCCGGAGCGCCGGACGCCCCTGCGCGTCCCGAGCCCAGCGAACCGACGCCCTCCACCCCCGCGCGGCCCGTCCCTGAAGGCCCCGAGGGACCGTCCACCCCCCGACCGCCCTCCACCCCAACGCCCCACACTCCCGACGCCCCGGGCGCCCATGACGCCCCCGTCACCCGTGGGTTCCTGGCCCGGGCCACGCTCCTCACCGCGGTGCTGTCCATCGCCGGGGCCCTGCTCGGGCTCGTGCGGGATCAGGCCCTGGCGCGGATGTTCGGGGCCGGGAGCGCCACGGACGCGTTCCTCGTGGCGTGGACCGTGCCGGAGTTCGCCGCCACGCTGCTCATCGAGGACGGGCTGGCCATCGCGCTGATCCCGGCGTTCAGCATGGCCCTGGCCCGGCGGGCGCGGGGCGTCCCCGGCGATCCGGTCCGCTCACTGGTCGCCGGCACACTGCCCCGGCTGGCGCTGGCCTTCGCCGCCGTCGCCGCCCTGCTGGCCGCGTTCGCCCCGCAGGTCGTGCGGGTCCTGGCCCCGGGCCTGCCCGACCCCGCGCTCGCCGTGGACTGCACCCGGCTCACCGCCACCTGCGTGCTGACGTTCGGCCTCGCGGGGTACTGCAGCGCGGCTCTGCGCGCACACCGCCGGTTCCTCGCCCCGGCGGCCATCTACGTCGCCTACAACGCCGGCATCGTCACCACCGTCCTCGTGATGGGCCCGCGGTGGGGCGTGCGCGCGGCGGCGGCCGGGGTGGCGATCGGCGGCTGTCTGATGGTCGTGGCGCAACTGCCGGTGCTGTGGCGCCTGCTGCGGGCCCGTCCGGCGGCCGGGGCCACCGGCGCGGAGGGCGGCGGTCGTCCCATGGGGTCCGCCCTGCTCGCCGCCGTGCTGCTGTTCGCGCTGTGCAGGCAGTCCCAGGTGCTCATCGAGCGGTACCTCGGCTCCACCCTGCCCTCCGGTGCCATCTCGCATCTGAACTACGCGCAGAAGATCGCCCAGATCCCCATGACCCTGTCGCTGATGCTGTGCACGGTCACCTTCCCCTTGGTCGCACGGGCCCTGGCCGACGGGGACACCGAGCGGGCCCGCAGCCGGGTGGAGCGGGACCTGGCCCTGGTGGCGTGCGTGGTGCTGGCCGGCGCGGCCGTCGTCGTGGCCTGCGCCCCGCAGATCGTCGAACTGCTCTTCCAGCGTGGCGCGTTCACCGGCGAGGACACGGCCGCCACGGTCCGGGTGATGCGGGTGTACACCCTGGGGCTGCTCGCGCACACCCTGGTCGGTGCCCTGATCCGCTCGTACTTCTCGGCCGGCCGCGTCACCTGGTACCCGCTCGGCGCGATGGCCGTGGGTCTCGCCGTGACCGCCGGGACCGGTGCGGCTGCGGTGGGCCCCTGGGGCGTCATGGGCATCGCCGCCGCCAACGCCGCGGGCATCACCGTCACGGCCGCCCTGCTGCTCGCCGGCATGGGCCCGCGCAGCATTCCCGTCCGCATCCGGCGCGTGCTGGCCGGGCTGGCCAGGCCGGTGGGGGCCGCGGCGGTCGCGACCCTCGCGGGGGCGTGGGCCACCAGCCGGATCGACACGCCCGGCTCCCCCGTCCCCGCTCTCGCCGCCGGTGTGTGCACCGTCGGCGCCGTCTTCCTCCTGCTCGGCCGGGCCCTGGGCGACCAGGGCTGCGTCACCGCGCTGACCTTGCTCCGTTCCGTCTCACGAAGGCTCCCTCATGGCCGCTCCCGTTGACCTCCCGGACACCGCCCCCCGCACCAGACCCGGTCCGGCCCTGTTCGTCGCGATGTACCACTCCGTCGGCGACCCCACCGACGACCCCTACCGCATCACGGTCACGCCCGAGCGGCTGGACCGGCAGCTGCGCTGGTTCCGGCGGCGCGGGCTGCGCGGCGTGTCCATGGCCGAGCTGCTCGCGGCCCGGGCCCGGGGCGAGGGCCGTGACCTGGTCGGGCTGACCTTCGACGACGGTTACGCCGACTTCGTCACCGAGGCCCTGCCGGTCCTGCGCCGGCACGGCTGCGGCGCCACCCTGTTCGTGCTGCCGGGGCGGCTCGGCGGCGACAACGCCTGGGATCCGCTGGGCCCGCGCAAGCGGCTGCTGACCGCCGACGGCATCCGGCAGGCGGCCGCCGAGGGCGTCGAGATCGGCTCGCACGGCCTCACGCACGTCGATCTGACCAAGGCCGACGACGTCACCCTGAGGTCGGAGACGGAGGGCAGCAGGACCGTCCTCGCGGAGCTCATGGGCGTCGCGCCGGCCGGCTTCTGCTACCCGTACGGCACGGTCGACCGGCGGGCCGTGGACGCCGTGCGGGAGGCCGGCTACGGCTACGCCTGCGCCATCGACCCGGGGCCGCTCGGCGGCCCGCACGCCCTGCCCCGGGCGCACCTCGGGCAGAACGACACCTCCGTACGGCTGTTCCTGAAGTACCGGCTGCACCGGCTGCGCCGCCGACCCGTCGAGGAGCCGCGGTGAAGGCCCTGCACATCATCACCGGCCTCGGTGTGGGCGGGGCCGAGCAGCAACTGCGGCTGCTGCTGCGGCACCTGCCCGTCGACTGCGACGTGGTGACCCTGACGAACCCGGGCGCGGTGGCCGCCGGGCTGGCCGCCGACGGGGTGCGGGTCCTCGACCTCGGCATGGCCGGCAACCGCGACCTGGGCGCGCTGCCCCGCCTGGTGCGGGTCATCCGCTCGGGCGGCTACCAGCTCGTGCACACCCATCTCTACCGGGCCTGCCTCTACGGCCGGATCGCCGCGCGGCTGGCCGGGGTGAGGGCGGTGGTGGCCACCGAGCACTCCCTCGGCGACTCGCAGATGGAGGGCCGACCGCTCAACGCCGGGGTCCGGGCCCTGTATCTGGCGGGTGAGCGGCTCGGCCGGACCACGGTCGCCGTCTCCCCCACGGTCGCCGAGCGCCTGAAGCGCTGGGGCGTGCCCGGGCCGCGGATCGAGGTCGTGCCCAACGGCATCGACCTGGCCCGCTTCCGCTTCGACGCGGCCCGCCGCGAGGAGACCCGCCGCCTGCTCGGCCTGCCGGACGACGCGTACGTCATCGGCGCCATCGGCCGCCTCGCCCCCGGCAAGCGCTTCGGCACGCTGATCCGGGCGCTGGCGCAGCTCCCCGACGACCACTGGCTGCTGCTGGTCGGCGGCGGCCCGGAGGAGGACGTGCTGCGCCGCACCGCCCGGGCGGCCGGAGTCGCCGGCCGGGTGCTGTTCACCGGTGAACGCCCCTGCGTCCCGGACGGCACGCCCGGCCCCGACCTGCCGTCGCTGACCTGCGCGATGGACGTGCTCGCCTCCCCGTCCCCCGAGGAGGCCTTCGGCCTGGCGATCGTGGAGGCCCTGGCCTGCGGCCTGCCGGTGCTCTACGCCTCCTGCCCGGCCCTGGAGGACCTGCCCCCGTCCGCCGCGCCCGCTGCCCGGCGCGTCACCGGCGGCCCCGGCGCCTACGCCCGCGCCCTGGCGGACGTCCGCGGGCAGGGACCCGTGCCGCGTACGGCCCCGGACGCCGCCCGCCACTACTGCATCACCCGGAGCGCCGCCCGGCTCATGGACGTGTACGCCGCCGCGGTCTCCCGCCCCCTGTCCCCCTCCCTCCAGGAAGCCCGCACCTCATGACCGACACCCCCGCAAGGCAGCACCGCCCGGTCACCGCCCTCACCAAGACCCTGCCCCCCTGGTCCCTGATCGCGGCCGGGGCCGTGGCGGGCGGTCTGCTCGGCGGCACGTACGGCCTGGTCAAGACACCGTCCTACACGGCGACCAGCTATGTCGTCGCCGTGCCGACGGCGAGGTCCGACACCGCCACCGCCCTCGGTTTCGCCCAGGTCTACGGCCGGGTCGCTCCCCAGCTCGCGGTGCTGGGCGATGCGCAGGTGTGGGCGGGCGTGCCCGTGGAGACGCTGCGGGAGAGTGTCCGCACGGCGACCTCGCCGGACGCGCCGATGGTGTCGGTCACGGCCACCTCCTCCCGCCCCGACCTGGCCGCCGACATGGCCAACGCCGTGGCCCGGGCTCTGACCCGGCACGCGGGCGACACCGAGCGGTCCACGCACGTCGAACTCCAGCAGTTCGCCCGGGCGGTGGAGCCCACCGAACCGTCGTCCGCCCCGGCCCGGGTGACGGGGCTGGTCGGCGCGAGCGCGGGCGGTCTGCTGGGCGGGCTGGCGCTGCTGGTCCGGCCGCGGCGGCCGGTCGACCGCGCCGGGCGCCCGGCGGCCGTGCCCGGCCCGGCCCTCGCCGCCGACGCCCACGGACAGCTGTGACCTGCACCGCGGAACTCGTCACCGACGAGCGGGTGTTCGCGGGCCTGGCCGCCGAATGGCAGCGGCTGCACCGGCGGTGCGCGTCAGCCACCCCGTTCCAGAGCCACGCCTGGCTGCACTCGTGGTGGCAGTCCTACGGCGGGCGCGGCCGGCTGCGGCTGGTGCTGGTGCGGCACGACGGCGAACTCGTCGCGGCGGCGCCGCTGATGCGCGTACGGCGTCCCCTCCCGGCGCTGGTGCCGCTCGGCGGGGCGATCTCCGACTACGGGGACGTGCTGCTGGACGACGAGCACGGCGAGGAGGCGCTGGCCGTGCTCACCGGCGCGCTCGCCGCCGCCGCCCGGGCCGCGCTGATCGACCTGCGCGAGGTGCGGCCGGGCGGCGTGGCCGAGCAGGTCTACGCACGGTGGTCCGGGCCCCGCCGCCGGGTGGGCGACTCGGTGTGCCTGGAACTGCCGGCCGCGCCGATGGCCGAGCTGATCGCCCGGCTGCCGTCGAAGACCCAGCAGCGGCTGCGCGCCAAGCTGCGCAAGCTGGACGCGCTCGGCATCCAGCGCCATGTCGTCTCCCCCGGGGAGGTCGAGACGGCGCTGCTGCGGCTGCTGGAGCTGCACCGGTTGCAGTGGCAGGGGCGGAAGGTGACGCCGGAGCACCTGCGGGCACGGTTCCGTGAGCACCTGGTGCGCTCGGTCGGGCCGATGGTGCGCTCGGGCGACGCGGTGGTCACCGAGTTCCGGCTCGAGGACGAGGTGGTCGCGGTGGACCTGACGCTGCTGTCACCCCTGCTGGCGGGCGGCTACCTCTACGGCGCGCATCCCCGGCTGCGTGAACGCAAGGCGGACGTGGCGGCGATGCTGCTCGACTCCACCGCCACGCACACCAAGGACGGCACGCCCGGCACGCTGAGCCTGCTGCGCGGCAACGAGCCGTACAAGCACCACTGGCGCCCGCGAGCGGTGATGAACCAGCGGCTGCTGCTGGCCCGGCGGCGTACGGCACCGCTGCTGACGGTCGCGCTGTGCGACGCGGCCGCCCGGCGGCGGGGCAAGGAGCTGCTGCGGCGCCTGCGGGAGCGCGACCGCGGCGGCGGGCCCTGACCGGGCCCGCCGCCGTCGGCCGGACGCCTGGTCCCCGGCTACGTCGTCCGCGACCACCAGTCGAGGCGCAGGCACAGCTTCCCGCCGATCCAGTACTCGACCCAGTCGCCGAGCGACAGCGGCGAGCAGTTCGCCGGAGTCCCGGGGGCGGAGGGTGTGCTCGGCTGCGGGGTGGGGGTGGGCACCGAGGGCGGGGTGGGGGCCGGGGTCGAGGGGGCCGGGGTCGAGGGGGCGGGGTCCGGGTCGTCGCGGCCGAAGAGGAACGACCGGTAGATCTGGGAGGCGCGCGGGTTGTCGTCGCACTGCCACACGCCGTGCGGGCAGTAGTCCGTCAGCGTCTGGTACAGCGGTTTGTGCTCGTCCATCCACGCGAGCATGCGCTTCATGTACTCGGCGTTGTCGCCGTTGCGGAAGAGCCCCCACTCCGGGAAGGAGATGGCCTTGCCGTGGGCCTTCGCGAACTCGACGTGCTGCTGGAGTCCGTAGGGTTCCTTCACCTGTTCGTCGAACGACATTCCGCGCGGCTGGTCGTAGGCGTCCATGCCGATGATGTCGACCGTGTCGTCCCCCGGGTAGCACTGCGTCCAGGGAACGGCGTCCCGGCCCCGGCTCGGGGTGAAGTCGAACCGGAACTTCTGGCCCGGCACCGCGCGCATGGTGGTGACGATCCTGTTCCAGTACTGCTTCCAGGCCTCAGGGTCCGGTCCGCAGCGGTGGGTGTAGGTGATGCCGTTCATCTCCCAGCCGAGCACCAGGACCGTGTCCGGCACGCCCAGCTCGACCAGCCGCTCGGCGAGCCTGCGGAAGTGGTGGTCGAACCGGCCCTGCGCGGCCTGCCGCAGCAGCCGGCGCACCTCCCCGTCGGACACGCCCTCCTCGTTGCGCTCCATCATGGGCACGTTGAGGACGAGCAGCCGGTCGGACCGCTCGCGGCGCCAGTTCGCCCATACGTCGAGGAAGCCCGGCAGGCCTTCGATGTTGCTCCAGCGGTCGCCCGGCAGGTAGGTGTGCCCGACGCGCAGCTCGGCACCGCCGAGCCAGGTGCTGAGCTGGGCCATCCGGGCCACACCGCGAGGACCGTAGTCGAGGTAGGCCCCGAAGGCCGGGACGTGCCCGGCCGGTGCGGCTGCGGTGGCGGAGGCCGAGGGCGCGGCGGAGGCCGAGGGTGCGGCGGAGGCCGTGCCCGGGGTCGTGGTGGTGGCCGGCGCGGGCGAGGCGGCCGGGACGGCGGGCGCGGCCGGTGTCGCCGCGGGGGCCGGTGGGGGCGGGTCGGCGGACCGTGCCGCCCCCGCGCCCGCGGCGACCGTGTGACCGGACGTCAGCACCGCCGTGGCGGCGAGCGCCGCCGTGACGCATGCCAGCCGCCGGGACCGTGCGCGTCGCTGCTGTGTGGCCATGGCCGCCCCTTTCGTTCGTCTCCGCTTACTGACACCCAGTCATATGAAACGCATTCACGCCACCGTCGCTGAGGCTTTCGAGTGGTCCGCTCCCCCGCACCGGTGACCCAGTTCGAAGGAAAGGCCCGTGTCCATGCTCGACATTCGCGTCCCCGCGGTTGTGCTGCGGATCGACCGCAACCCCTTTCACCACGGAACGCTCGGAGCCGTGCGCTCGCTCGGCAGGGCGGGCGTGGAGGTGCACGTGGTCGCCGACTGCGCGGGAAGCCCCGTACGGCGTTCCCGTTTCGTGCGCGCGCTGCACGCTCCGCCGCCGCCCGGCTCGTCCCCGGAGGAGGTCGGGCGGGTGCTGCGCCGGGTCGCCGCCCGGGTCGGGCGTCCGGCCGTCCTGATCCCGATGGACGACGCGGGCGCCGTCGCGGTGGGCCGGATGCGTGAGGAACTGGCGCCTCTGTTCCTGCTGCCCGTCACGCCCGGCGCGCTGCCCGAACGCGTCGCCGACAAGGCGGAACTGGCCGGTGTGTGCGCCTCGCTGGACATGGCGCACCCGCAGACGCTCGTCCCGGACAGCGCGGTCCAGGCGGTCGCGGCCGTCTCGAAGCTGGGGCTGCCGGCGGTGGCGAAGTGGAGCAGGCCGTGGCTGGTGCCGGCGGACAGCGGGCTGCGCAGCACCGTGCTGGTGCGCTCCGCACGGCAGGCGCGTGAGCTGTACGCGCGCAGCGGGGAGGCGGGCAGCCGGCTGCTGCTCCAGGCGTTCCTGCCGCCGGGCCCGGACCGCGACTGGTTCTTCCACGGGTACGCCGACCGCTCCGGGCTCGTGCGGGGCGGCGGCACCGGCAGCAAGCAGCGCGCCCGGCCGCGCGGGGCGGGGCTGACGTCGGTCGGCCGCTGGACGGCCAATCCGCAGGTGCGGGCGCTCGCCGAGCGGATCACCGGGGCGCTGGGCTACCGCGGCATTTTCGACCTGGACTTCCGGCGCTGCGGGACGACGGGCCGCTACCACCTGCTCGACTTCAACCCGCGTCCCGGGGCCCAGTTCCGGCTGTTCACCGACACCGCGGGCCTGGACGTCGTGCGGGCCCTGCACCTGGACCTGACGCACCGTCCGTTGCCGGAGGGGGCGCCGCGGCCGGGGCGGGCGTTCGTGGTGGAGAACTACGCGCCGCTCAGCGCGCTGCGTCCGGCGCCGGCGGGCCGTGAGCTGGCCTGGCACGCGCCGGACGACCGGGCGCCCGGGCGGGCGATGTGGCAGCTGTGGAGCCGGCATGCCGCCGGCCGTGTGATCGACCGTCTGCGGCCGGTCGCTCCGGGCCGGTTCACCCGGCTGGACCGATAAAAATACGCGCCTTTTCTAAATAAATGTCTACTTTGTTCTCATGACTCACATGAAGCGCACCGCCACGGTGCTTTCCAGCCTGGCCCTGAGTGTCGCCGTCCTCGGCGGCACCGCGACGGCCGCCGACGCCGACCTCTTCTCCGAGGGCAGCGACCAGTCGAAATCCCGGGAGTGCAACGAGCACGACAGCCTGGGCCTGACCCTGCTGGGCATCCCGCTGCTCGGGTTCTTCTTCCCGGACCAGTGCTGATCGCACAGGCTTTCACGGGTGCCGGGCGCTTGCGTCCGGCACCCGCTGTGTCAGCGGTGGGAGGCGGCCCGGCCCCGCCGGTAGAGCACGACGCCGCCCACGATCATCGCGGCGCTGGTGGCCGCGGCGCCGAGCAGGGCCTCGGCACCGGTCTCGGGGAGACTGGGCGGCTGCTCCTGACCGCCGGGGGGCGGCGGGGGCGTGTGGTGATCGCCCGGGGGTGTCTGCGGAGGAGTCGACTGGTGGCCGCCCGGCGGAGGCGTGTGCGGGGGCTCGGTCGGCGGGGTGTGCGGGGGGCTCGTCGGGGGCGTGTGCGGGGGCTGGGTCGGGGGTGTGTGCGGGGGCTTGGTCGCAGGGGTGTCGCCGTAGCCGTAGCCGCCGTCGTCCTCCCCGTAGCCGCCGTCGTCGTGGCCGTATCCCCCACCGTCGTCGTGGGAGGCCTCCCCGTCGTCACCGTGGGACCCGTCCTCGTCGTCACCGTGGGAGCGGCCCGCGTCGTTTCCATGGGGCCGGTCTCCGCCACCCCCGCGGAACTCGTCGTCGCCGTGTCCGGACCCGCCGGAGGAGTCGTGCCGTCCGCCTCCGTGCCGCCCGTCACCGTGACCGTCGTGCGTGTCCGCCGCGTTGGCGCAGGAGTTGCCGAAGGCCGGGTTGAGTCCGGCGACCACGTCGACGGTGTTGCCGCAGGCGTTGACCGGTACCTCGATCGGGGCCTGGACGGTGTTGCCGGACACGGCGCCCGGTGAGTCCTTCGCGACTCCGTCGGCCGACGTGTCGGCGAGAGCGGCGCCGCCGCACAGGGACAGGATGCCCGTCGCAGCCGCGGCCGCGACCATTCCCCTGCTCAGGGTCTGTCGCAATCTCGTAGTCCTCCTGCTCGTGGAAGTGGGAAAAGCCGGCCCCGGAACGAACGCCGTTGTCCCGGGGCCGGCCAAGTCGCAGCGGACGCCGCGTGCGCGTTACCGCGTCAGTCGTTCTCGCACTCGTTGCCGAACGCCGGGTTCAGGGCGGCGATGATGTCCACGGTGTTGCCGCACACGTTGATCGGGATGTGCACGGGAATCTGGACCACGTTGCCCGAGAGGACACCCGGGGAACCGACAGCGGCACCCTTGGCACCGGCGTCGGCGATGGCCGGGCTGGCCATGCCCAGAGCCATGATCGCGCCGGCGAAGACGGCAGCGCTCTTCTTCATGAACTTTCCCTTCTCTGCGGTCATGCCCACCATGACCTGCAGCCTGCAAACGAGGAATTGACAGTTGAAGAAACTGAACAACGTAGAGGGCGGGGTAATTCACTCGATTGCCCCACGAAAACTGGACAAGGTACGGCCGGGCGGCCCGCCGAGAATTCAGCGGGCCGCCCGGGCTGCGTACAGTACGGCTCAGTCGCCGTTCGCCGACAGGACCGACAGGTCCTCCAGGATGTGGTTGAGCGCACCGTCCCGCTTGGTGTTCGTGGAGTTGTCCGCGCACTGCTGCTGGACGTGGTCCGACAGGACCGGGATGTCCTGGACCACCACGCCGATGAGAAGCGCAACGCCGACGTCGAGGTCCTGAACGGCGAGACAGGGCTTGTTGAGCGTACCGTCGACCAGCGAGAGCTGGGGGCTCATGTCGCCCTTGGTCGCCGAGTTGCCGAACGACGACGAGGCGCCGTTGCCGTTGGCGACAGACGGTCCCGAGTCGTCCCCGACGGCAAGAGCCTGGGGAGCAGCCGCCACCGACATTCCGATGACAGAAGCGGCGGCTGCCGCGGCGACCATTGCCTTCTTGAGCACTTCGCGTTCCTTTCCTCGTAGCGACGCATGTCCTACGGCCTCATCAACCGGGCTCCGGATGAATGGTTGCGGGTGTTCACCCGGTTGGCCCGCAGCGCCGAAAAGCCCTGATAATCACCGGGAACGAAGAACACACAAACTGTCCTGGCATGGGCTGACAGAGTGATGAGGAGAAACCATGCACCGTCCGGGCAGTTGACCAGAGCGCTCCGGAGGACGGGGTTTCCTCAGAAAGGACTGGTCAGTGATCAAGAAGGTTATTGCCACCGCGGCGATCGCCGCTTCCGTCATGGGAGCCTCCGCCGCCGCGGCACCGCAGGCCCTGGCTGCCGGCGACGACAGCGGGCCCACGGCCGTGAACGGCAACGGGGCCATGCAGAGCTTCGGCAACTCCTCGACGTACGGCAACATGAGCCCGCAGATGGCGCTGATCCAGGGCTCCTTCAACAAGCCGTGCATCGCCGTGAACGACCTGCCCATCGGGGTCGGCGCGCTCATCGGTATCCCGATCCAGGACATCCCGATCCTGTCGGACCACCAGCAGCAGCAGTGTGCGGAGAACTCCACCAACGCCAAGCGCGACGGTGCGCTGGCGCACCTGCTGGAGGACGTGTCGGTCCTGTCGGCGAACGGCGGCTGACGCACCCGCGCCGAAAGGGGGCGGGTCGCCGGGCGGTTGCCCGGCGGCCCGCCCTCGTGGTGTTCAGCCCCTGGCCGCGTACAGCGCTTCGACGGCGTCCGCGTACGCGGCCCTCGCCGCCTGGCGCTTGACCTTCAGGGACGGGGTCAGCAGCCCGTTCTCCTCGGTGAACTCGCCCTCGACGAGGGTGAAGGCGCGGATCGACTCGGCGCGCGAGACGGCCTCGTTGGCGTGGTCCACGGCCTTCTGGACGTAGGCGCGCAGGCGTTCGTCGTGCACGAGCTCGGACAGCGGGGTGTCGGCGGGGAGTTCGCGGACCGCGAGCCAGTGGGCGAGGGCCTCGGGGTCGAGGGTGATCAGGGCGGCGACATAGGGGCGGTTGTCGCCGACGACGAGGCACTGGCCGACCGGCGGGCGGCTGCGCAGCCGGTCCTCCAGGACGGCCGGGGAGACGTTCTTGCCGCCGGTGGTGACGAGGATGTCCTTCTTGCGGCCGGTGATGGTGAGGTACCCGTCCTCGTCGAGTGAGCCCAGGTCGCCGGTGGCGAACCAGCCGTCGTCCAGGACCTCCCCGGTCGCCTCCGGGTTGTTCCAGTAGGCGCCGAAGACGATGCCGCCCTTGATGAGGACCTCGCCGTCGTCGGCGATGCGGACGGTGGTGCCGGGGACCGGCAGGCCGACCGTGCCGGGGCGGGGGGCCAGGGGCGGGACGATGGTGGCGGCGGCGGTCGTCTCGGTGAGGCCGTAGCCCTCGTAGATCAGGATGCCGGCCGCGTAGAAGAAGAGGTTGAGGTCGCGGTCGAGGGGGCTGCCGCCGCTGATGGCGTAGCGCATGCGGCCGCCCAGTTCCTTGCGGATGCGGCGGTAGACCAGCAGGTCGTACAGCGCGTGCGCGGCGCGCAGGGCGGGGCCGGGGCCCTTGCCCCTGCCCAGGAACCGGTCCATGTGGGCCGCGCCGAAGCGGACGGCGATGCGGTGGGCGCGCTCGAAGGAGGCGCCGCGGCCCAGCTTCTCGGCGGTGGCGCGGCCGGTGTCGTGGATCTTCTCGAAGAGGTACGGCACCCCGACCAGGAAGGTCGGCCGGAACGCCCGAAGGGCCGGGCGCAGTTCACCGGGTTTGATGCTCGGGAAGTGGCCGATCTCGATCCGGGCCATCAGGCAGGCGATCTGGAGGGTGCGGCCGAGGATGTGGGCGAGCGGGAGGAAGAGGAGCGTCGAGGCGGTCTCGCCGGTGACCTCCTTGAACAGGGGGTGCAGCAGCTCGACCGTGTTGCCGGCCTCGGCGTGCAGGTTGGCGTGGGTGAGGACGCAGCCCTTGGGGCGGCCGGTGGTGCCGGAGGTGTAGCACAGGGTCGCCGTCGTGTCGGGGGTCAGCGCGGTGCGGCGCTTGGTGACCTCCTCGTCGGTGAGGTCGCGGCCCAGGGCGGTGAGATCGTCGAGGGCGCCGCAGTCGAGCTGCCAGACGCGCGGGGGTTCGGGGTGGCCGGCCGTGCCGGTCAGGACCGTGCCGGCGTTCTCCGCGGTCTCCGTGACGACGTACCGGGCGCCCGAGTCGCGGACGATCCACTCCACCTGGTCGGCGGAGGAGGTGGCGTAGACCGGGACGGTCTGGCCGCCTGCGGACCAGATCGCGAAGTCCAGGACCGTCCACTCGTAGCGGGTGCGGGACATCACCGCCACGCGGCCGCCCGGTTCGAGGCCGGCCGCGATCAGGCCCTTGGCCACGGCGGTGACCTCGCGGGCGAAGGCCGCCGCCGTGACGGGCTGCCAGGCGCCGTGCCGTTCGCGGCGCAGGACCACGGCGTCGGGGGCCTCGGCCGCGTTGGTGTACGGGATGTCGGCGATGCTGCCGGTCGCCGGGCGGGGTGCGAGGGGAGCCACGCGGGCCTCGCGGACGACGCCCCGCTCGTCCCTGACGGTCTCGGCCTTCGTGCGGATCGCCAGGCCGGTGCGCTGTTTCGCCCGTTGCAGATCCTTGCGTACGCCCATGACGGCTCCCGGTCGCGGATGAGGCTGACGTGCTGCCGTACTTACTTACTCCAGAGTCAACTTACTCAGAAGTAAGCATAGGTCAATGGGCCGGGGTCACGTCAGGCGCTTCGCGGCGTCGATCGCCTCGGCGAGCGTGCGCAGCTCCTCGCTCTCCGTGCGGTCCGCCAAATCGTGGGCAAGCTCGGCGAGTTCGTGCAGCCCCGGGGCGTCGGGCAGGGACGGCTCGTGGTGGCCGAGGGCGTCGGCGAAGTAGGCGGCCGTGGCAGTGGTCCGCAGGCCGCGGCCGGTGCTCCAGACCGAGTCGCCGAGGGCGTCGGCCTCCAGGTCGCCGGTCTCCTCGTGCGGGGCGCGGGTGCGGGGGTCGAGCCAGCGGACCGTGGCGGTGGCGAGATGCCCCCGGGCGCCTGCCCTGGTGCGCACGGCGTAGAGAGCGGTGACGGTGTGGCCCGGACCGACCTCGCCGCCGTCGACGCGGTCGTCGCGGAAGTCCTCGTCGTCGACCCGGCGGTTGTCGTAGCCGACGAGACGGAACTCCTCGACGGTCTCGGGGTCGAAGGCGACCTGGGCCTTGGCGTCGCGGGCGGTGAGGTCGACATGGCGCGGGAGCTGCTCGGAGAAGACCTTGCGGGCCTCGCGGGAGTCGGACACGTAGGCGGTGTGGCCGTCGCCCTTGTCGGCCAGCTGCTCCATCAGGGCGTCGCCGTAGTCGCTGCCGACGCCGACGCCGAAGAGGGTGATGCCGTGCTCGCGGCGTTCACCGGCGATCCGCTCCAGGATCGTCTCCGCGTCGGTGTCGCCGGTGTTGGCCAGGGCGTCGGAGATGAGGACGACCCGGTTGGTGGCGCCCACGCGCAGGCCTTCGACGGCCGTCCCGTAGCCGGTCTCGACGCCCGCGCCGAGGTTGGTGGAGTCCTGTACGTCCAGGTCGTCGACGGCGTCCCGGATCTCGTCGCGGTTGCCGCCCAGCCGGGTCATGGGCAGGACGGTCTCGGCCTCGTCGCTGAAGGTGACCAGCGCGATCGAGTCGTCGTCGCGCAGCCGGTCCGTCATCACCGTGAGGGATTCCCGGGCGAGGTCCAGGCGGCCCGGTTCGGCCATCGAGCCGGAGACGTCGATGACGAAAGTGAGGGCTGCGGGCGGGCGTTCGCCGTTGTGCCCGGCGGTGCGGGTGGCGAGGCCGACGCGGACCAGCGACCAGTCCTCCTCGCCGGTGCGGGCGCCGTCGACGGTGACCGAGAAGCCGTCGCCGCCGGGACGTTCGTAGTCCTGGCGGAAGCTGTTGACGAACTCCTCGGGGCGGACCGTCGAGGGGTCGGGCAGCCGGCCGTCGGCGAGGGCGCGGCGGGCGTAGTCGTAGGAGGCGGTGTCGACGTCGAGGGCGAAGGTGGAGAGGTGGCCGGCATCCTCCCGGCGGTCGTCCCGCTCGTCGGCTTCCTGGCTGTCGGCGGGTGCGTGGCGGCCCCCGTCGTAGCCGTGGCGGTCGGCTGCCTTGCTGCTCTCGCCGGTGTCGGCGCCCCCGCCGCACGCGCCGAGCAGCAGGCCGCTCGCCGCCATGAGCGCGAGCAGCGCTGTTCGTGTCCGGAACCGCTCCATCGTCCGTACCCTCCGCGTCCGTCGGCGTCGGCTTCTTGCGACTGTGACGGCGCGGGGGGCCACAACGTGCGGTACGGGGCGTTGCGGATGCGTCTCGAAGCGGCCACGGGACCGGCCTTCGAGACCGGGAGGTGACCCTCCGTTGACCTAGGGCCTGTCGTTTGGATCATGCCGGCGTCGCGGGGCGCAGTCACTCCCGGCCGACCTGATCCAAACGACAGGCCCTAGGAGACGACGTCCTTGCGGGCGAAACCGCGGAAGGCCAGGGCGAACAGCACCAGCGCGTAGGTCACGGAGATCGAGGTGCCCTGGATCATGTCCGTCCACTCCAGCCGCGGCCGGACGGCGTCGAGCCAGGCGTACTGCCAGTGCGCGGGCAGGAAGTGGCGCCAGTCGCCGAGGGCCGTCACCTCGTCGAGGACGCTGCCGATGATGGTGAGGAACACCGCGCCGCCGACCGCGCCGAGCGGGGCGTCCGTGCGGGTGGACAGCCAGAACGCCAGGGCGGCGGTGACCAGTTGGGACACCATGATGTAGGCAACGACGATCAGCAGCCGCTGGGCCGCCGTGCCGGTGGACAGGCTGCCGCCGGTGGGCAGTTCGAGCGGGCCCCAGCCGTAGGCGGCCGTGCCGACGGCGAGGGCGACGACCGGGAGCAGGACCATCGCGGCCAGGCTCAGGGTCAGTCCGACGACGAGCTTGGACCACAGCAGCCGGGCCCGGGGCACGGGGGCCGCGAGCAGGTAGCGCAGGGAGGACCAGCTCGCCTCCGAGGCGACGGTGTCGCCGCAGAACAGGGCGACGGGGATGACGAGCAGGAAGCCGGCCGCGGAGAAGAGGTTGACCGCGGCGAAGTTGGCCCCGGACGCGGTGGCCGTGTCCATGAGGTTGATGCGGTTGTTGTTGCCGCCCGGGTCGCCGCCGACCTGGAAGGCGATGAGCAGGATGACCGGCAGGGCGACCAGGACGCCGGCCATGACCTGCGTGCGGCGCCGCTTGAGCTGGCGGACCAGCTCGACGCGCAAGGGCAGGGTGCGGCCCGCGCGGTAGCCGTCGGCGACCTCGGCGGGCGGCTCGGCGAGCGTGCTCATGCTTCGGCTCCGATCAGGGTGAGGAAGGCGTCCTCCAGGCGGCGGTGCGGGCCGACCGACGTGACCGCCACGTCCAGCCGCACGAGGTCGGCGACCAGGCGCTGCGGGGTGCCGTCGGCGTCGAGCCGCACGAGGAGGCCCTCATCGGCGCGCACGGCGGAGGCGACGCCGGGCAGGGCGGTGACCTTCTCCAGGACGGGTTCGTCCACGGGCGCGGCCGTGCCCACGAGGAGGGTGTCGCCCGAGCCGACGATGTCCGCGACCGGGCCCGCCTGGACGAGCCGGCCGTGGTCCATCACGACCAGGTGGGTGCAGGTCTGCTCGACCTCCGCGAGGAGGTGGCTGGAGACGATGACCGTGCGTCCGGCGGCGGCGTAGCGGATCATCACCTCGCGCATCTCGCGGATCTGGGGCGGGTCCAGGCCGTTGGTGGGCTCGTCGAGGATGAGCAGGTCCGGCAGGCCGAGCATGGCCTGGGCGATGGCCAGGCGCTGGCGCATGCCCTGGGAGTAGGTGCGCACCGCGCGGGCGAGGGCGTCGCCCAGGCCCGCGATCTCCAGGGCCTCCTCCAGGTGCGCGTCCTCGGGCGGGCGGCCGGTGGCGCGCCAGTACAGCTCCAGGTTCTCGCGGCCGGACAGGTGCGGCAGGAAGCCCGCGCCCTCGACGAAGGCGCCGACCCGGGACAGGACCGGTGCGCCGGGGCCGATGGCGTGGCCGAAGACGCGGATCTCGCCGCCGTCGGGCCTGATCAGACCCATCAGCATGCGCAGGGTGGTCGTCTTCCCGGCGCCGTTGGGGCCGAGCAGGCCGAGGACCTGGCCCTGTTCCACGCGGAAGGAGAGGTCCTTGACGGCGTACCGGTCCGACGCCTTGGCGTAGCGCTTGGTCAGGTCGGTGATCTGAAGGGGGACCTCGGTCAGCGCGGGGTCCGGCGGGGCGGGGGCGGCCGTGCGGCGACGGCCGGTGAGGAGCAGTGCCAGGGCGACGGCGGCACCGGCGAGCGGCAGCCACCACACCCACGCGGGCAGCCCGGCCCCGTCGTCGCGCTGCCCGAGCGCGGAGGGGACGTTCAGGTCGCCCTTGAGGGAGACGGTGTACGTCGCCGGGGCCGTCGGGGAGGCGTAGCCGAGGTCCGTGGAGGCGAGGACCAGGCGCAGCCGGTGCCCGTCGTCGATCTCGTGGTCGATCGCCGGGAGCGTGATGCGGACGTCCTTGCCTGCCTTGGCGCCCTCGACCCTGAGGGGCGTCACGAGCTGGGAGGGCAGCACCTGCCGGGTGCCGCCGCCCGGGCCGACGTCGTAGAGCTTGGCGAAGAGCACGGCGTCGTCGCTGGTGGACTTCACATGGACGGTCACCGTGGGCGAGCCGGTGATCTGGAGGTCCTCGCGCTGCGGCGCCGACTCGAACGCGGCGTACTGGCCGGGGAAGTCGAGGGAGACGCCGATGCCGAGGGTGGACAGCTGGCCGAGACCGCCGGCGCCGCCGAGGCCGGGCAGGGCGGAGACACCGGGCGGGCTGGCGCCGGGCGGGTTGTCGAAGCTCTGCTCGCGGCCGGCCAGGGCGAGGGAGCGCTGCTTGGCCTCGAGGCCCGGGTAGCGGTCCGAGGTCACTGCGGTCAGGCGGGGTTCGCCGTCGCCGGACCCCGTGCCGAGGGTGCGGGTGACGCGGAAGGCGGGGCCGGTGCCGGCGCCCTTGTCGTCCTTGAGGTAGCGGTCGAACCAGTTCTTCACGCGGGCCTGGACGCGGCCGGTCTCCATGTCGCCGCCGTCGTGGCCGCCGGCGATCCAGTCGACGTCGACGGGGGCGCCGTTGGCGCGGATCGTCCTGGCTGCCTGGTCGGCCTGGCCGAGCGGGAAGAGGGAGTCGGACTGGCCCTGCATCAGCAGGGTCGGCACCTTGATGTTCTCGCCGACCGCGGACGGCGAACGCTCCTCCAGCAGCTCGCGCGCCCGCGCGTCCGGCTTGCCCGACTCGGCGACCCGCTCGTACATGCGGCAGAGCGCGGGTTCGAACTTCTCGCAGCCGCCGCCGGAGTTGACGAAGATGCCGGCCCAGAGCTTCTTGAACACGCCGTTCGGGAAGAGGGCGTCGGCGAGGTTCCAGTAGGTGATCGCCGGGGCGATGGCATCCACGCGCTTGTCGTGCCCGGCGGTGAGCAGGGCGATGGCGCCGCCGTAGGAGCCGCCGGCCATGCCGACGCGGGGATCGCCCTTGCGGTCGAGCTCGACCTGGGGCTGCTTCGCCAGCCAGTCGATGAGCTTCGAGACGTCGGCGACCTCGCCCTTGGGGTCGTTCAGCCCGATCTTTCCGTTCGACGTGCCGAAGCCGCGGGCCGACCAGGTCAGGACCGCGTAGCCGTCCCGGGCGAGGCTCTCGGCCTGCTGTCGTACGTCGTTCTTGGTGCCGCCGAAGCCGTGTCCGAGCAGGACGGCGGGGCGGCGGCCGTCTCCTTCGGAGGTGAAGAACGAGGTGTCGACGCGGATGCCGTCGCCGGTGGGCAGGGTCCGGTCTTCGCGGTGGACCGGGGGTGCGTCGTCGTCCGCGACGGCGGTCCATGTGCCCGCTCCGGCGAGCACGACGACAGCGGCCCCGGCGGCCATGAGGCGCCGGGGTCGCCGGGTCAGCCCGCGGAGTCCGGGCAGTCGAAGATCCATGCGTCAACGGTACGGGGTGAACCTGTCGATGAGTTGTCGACCGGAGACCGAAGTGCGGCGCCTTCCAGGGGTGTACACGGAGTCTGCGGCGTACTGCGGGTGGTGTACGGCTTCGAGCTCGGCGAGGGCTGTGCGTTGCCGGGTGCGTGGTGGCTGGTCGCGCAGTTCCCCGCGCCCCTAAAGGGCCTGTTCGTCCTCCGGTACCGAGACCAGCCAGCGTGTTTCCCTGCGCGGGCGGAGGTAGAGGGCCCAGTACAGGGTCGCTGCCGCTGTGATGCCGCCCGTCCACAGCAGGTACGCCGGGTCCTGCTGGATCAGGATGTAGAGCAGGACCACGATCAGGAGGAGCGGGGCCGCGGGCCACAGCGGCATGCGCCAGGCCTGGGTGTGCCGGTGGGCTCCGCGCCGGGACAGCAGCGCGGCGATCGCGACCAGCAGGTACATGCCCGTCACCGAGACGCCGGTGACGCCGTAGAGGGTGTCGAGGTTCACGAAGCACAGGGCCGCGCCGGGGATGCCCACCGCGAGCGTGGAGACCCAGGGCGAGCCGAAGCGGCCGAGGCGGGAGAAGAGGGCGTTGACGGGCTCGGGCCAGGCCTTGTCGCGGGACGAGGCGAACAGCACGCGGGAGTTCTGGATGACCATGACGATGCCCGCGTTGATGATCGCCAGGGCCACGCAGAGGCTGACGAACGTGCCGACGGCGGAGTTGGACCAGGCGGTGACCATGGCGGAGATGTCCCCGCCGGTCAGGGCGGCGAGGTCCGGGGCGCCCAGGGTGATGGCCGCGACCGGGACGAGGATGATCACGGTGGAGATGGCCAGTGTGGCGAGGACCGTGCGGGCCACCGAGCGGCGGGGGTTCTCCAGTTCCTCGGAGAGGTAGACGGCGGTGGAGAAGCCCTGGGTGACGAACAGGGCGATGGCCAGGCCGGAGACCACCAGGAGGGCGGTGACGGCGTCCGGGGCGCCGCTGGGGCCCGCCACCTGCATCGAGACCAGGCTGCCTGCGCCGCGCTCGGCGTGGGCGAAGCCCAGGACCGCCACCACGGCCGCGGCGATGACCTCCAGGACCAGGAAGACGCCCGTGATCCAGGCGTTGGCGCGCAGGTCGAGCAGCCCGGCCAGGGTCGCGAGGAGCATGACCGAGGCGCCGGTCCAGGACGGGTCGAGGTGCACGAGCGGGGCGAGGTAGTCGGCCGTGCCCATGGCGATGACCGGCGGGACGATCATCACCACCAGCAGGGAGAGGACGAACACCAGCCAGCCCGCGAGCCGCCCGGCCATCGTCGAGACCATGGCGTACTCGCCGCCGGCGCTGGGGATGAGGGTGCCCAGCTCCGAGTAGCAGAACGCGACGGCGACGCAGAGCAGCGAGCCGATGGCGATGGTGAGGGCGGTGGCGGTGCCGAGTGAGCCGAACAGGTCGGGGACCACCACGAAGAGGGTGGAGGCGGGGGTCACGCAGGAAAGGGTCAGGAGGGTGCCGCCGACCACTCCGATGGAGCGCTTGAGCTTCCCGGGACGACTCTCCGGCGCCTGCGCGACGGCGGTCTCGACGGGGCGGAGCGTATCGGTCATGCGGCGGTTCCCTCGGCTCGGCGGTGAACGTGCCGAGCATCGAACACCGACGAAAAGCAACACGTCAATGGGTGTTTGCCTACGAAATCCGCAGCAGAGAAGCGCTCCGACTGCCCTTTTGAGCACAAGTGGTGGGCGGGGAAAGGGACGGGGGCGCCTGCGGTTACCGCAGGCGCCCCCGGAGAAAAAACCTCAGTGGTTGCGCGGGAAGCCCAGGTCCACGCCCGCCGGGGCGTCGGCCGGGTCGGGCCAGCGGGTGGTGACGACCTTGCCGCGCGTGTAGAAGTGCGTGCCGTCGTTGCCGTAGATGTGGTGGTCGCCGAAGAGCGAGTCCTTCCAGCCGCCGAAGGAGTGGTAGCCGACGGGGACCGGGATCGGGACGTTCACGCCGACCATGCCGGCCTCGACCTCCAGCTGGAAGCGGCGGGCCGCGCCGCCGTCCCGGGTGAAGATCGCGGTGCCGTTGCCGAACGGCGAGGCGTTGATCAGGTCCAGGGCCTCCTCGTAGGTCTCCGCGCGCAGCACGCACAGGACCGGGCCGAAGATCTCGTCCTGGTACGCCTTGGCGGACGTGGGCACCTTGTCCAGCAGCGAGATGCCGATCCAGTGGCCGTCCTCGAAGCCGTCGACCGTGTACCCGGTGCCGTCCAGGACCACCTCGCAGCCCTCGGCCGCCGCGCCCTCGACGTAGGACGCCACCTTGTCGCGGTGGACCTTGGTGATGAGCGGGCCCATCTCGGAGGCCGGGTCGTCGCCCGGGCCGATCTTGATCTTCTCGGCGCGCTCGCGGATCTTCTCCACGAGTTCGTCGCCGATCGCGCCGACGGCGACGACGGCGGAGATGGCCATGCAGCGCTCACCGGCGGAGCCGTAGGCGGCCGAGACGGCGGCGTCGGCCGCCGCGTCCAGGTCGGCGTCCGGCAGCACCAGCATGTGGTTCTTGGCGCCGCCGAGGGCCTGGACACGCTTGCCGTTGGCGGAGGCGGTGGTGTGGATGTAGCGGGCGATCGGGGTGGAGCCGACGAACGAGACGGCCTTGACGTCCGGGTGCTCCAGGAGGCGGTCGACAGCCACCTTGTCGCCGTGGACGACGTTGAAGACGCCGTCGGGCAGACCCGCCTCGGCGAGCAGCTCGGCGATCTTGAGGGACGCCGACGGGTCCTTCTCGGACGGCTTCAGCACGAAGGTGTTGCCGCACGCGATGGCGAGGGGGAACATCCACATCGGCACCATCGCCGGGAAGTTGAACGGGGTGATGCCCGCGACGACACCGAGCGGCTGGCGGATCGAGGACACGTCGACGCGGCTGGCGACCTGCGTGGACAGCTCGCCCTTCAGCTGCACGCTGATGCCGCAGGCCAGGTCGACGATCTCCAGGCCGCGCGCGACCTCGCCGAGGGCGTCGGAGTGGACCTTGCCGTGCTCGGCGGTGATCAGCTCGGCGATGGCGTCCCGGTTGGCGTCCAGCAGCGCGCGGAACGTGAACAGGATCGAGGTGCGCTGGGCCAGCGAGGACTGGCCCCAGGTCAGGTAGGCCTCCTTGGCGGCGGCGACCGCCGCGTCCACCTCCTCGACCGAGGCGAACGCGACCTTCGTCGTCACCTCGCCGGTCGCCGGGTTGGTCACCGGCCCGTGCGTGCCCGAGGCGCCTTCGACGGTCTTGCCGCCGATCCAGTGGTTGACGATCTTCGTCATGGCCGGGAACTCCTTCACAGATGGCGGCGTCGGGTGGAGACGTGCCGTTCGTACAGCTCACGTGCCTTGACCGCGGACGGCCGTGTCGCGGTCTCGGCCACGGGTACATCCCACCAGGCCTGCGCCGGAGGCGCGCCCGACACTGTGTCTGCCGTTCGGGTCTCGACGTAGACACATGTGGGAGTGTCGGCCGCCCGGGCCTCGGCGAGGGCCTCCCGCAGGTCCCGCACGCTCTTGGCGCGCAGCACGCGCATGCCGAGGCTGGCCGCGTTGGCCGCGAGGTCCACGGGCAGCGGCGGCCCGGTGTACGAGCCGTCCTCGGACGGGTAGCGGTAGGCGGTGCCGAACCGCTCGCCGCCGACCGACTCGGACAGGCCGCCGATGGAGGCGTAGCCGTGGTTCTGGATGATCAGGACCTTGATCGCGACGCCCTCCTGCACGGCCGTCACGATCTCCGTCGGCATCATCAGATAGGTGCCGTCGCCGACCAGCGCCCACACCGGCCGGTCCGGGGCGGCCAGCTTCACGCCGATGGCGGCCGGGATCTCGTAGCCCATGCAGGAGTAGCCGTACTCGAGGTGGTACTGGTCCCGTGACCGGGTCCGCCACAGTTTGTGCAGGTCGCCGGGGAGGGAACCGGCGGCGTTGATGAGGATGTCCGACGCGTCGACGATCTCGTCGAGGGCGCCGAGGATCTGCGGCTGGGTCGGGCGGATGTCGGGCTCGTCCACCTCGTAGCAGGCGTCGACGCGCTGCTCCCAGCGCTCCTTGTCCTCGGTGTACTCGGTGACGTACGACGGCGTGACCCGGTGGCTGTGCATCTCCAGCCTCTCGGTCAGCTCCTCAAGACCGCTGCGGGCGTCCGCGATCAGCGGCTGCCCGGCGAGCTTGTGGCCGTCGAAGGGCGCGATGTTGAGGTTGAGGAACCGGACCCCGGGGTTCGAGAAGAGCGTGCCGGAGGCGGTGGTGAAGTCGGTGTAGCGGGTGCCGACGCCGATCACCAGGTCGGCGGTGCGGGCCAGTTCGTCCGCGGTGGCCGTGCCGGTGTGGCCGATGCCGCCGACGTCCTGGGGGTGGTCGTGGCACAGGGAGCCCTTGCCGGCCTGGGTGGAGGCGACGGGGATGCCGGTGGTCTCGGCGAACTCGGCGAGTGCCCGCTCCGCCCGGCTGTGGTGGACACCGCCGCCCGCGACGACCAGCGGCCGCTTCGCCGCCCGGATCGCCCGCACGGCCGCGGCCACTTCCGTCGGATCGGCCCCGGGACGCCGTACGGTCCACACGCGCTCGGCGAAGAACTCCTCCGGCCAGTCGTACGCCTCGGCCTGCACGTCCTGGGGCAGGGCGAGGGTGACGGCGCCGGTCTCGACGGGGTCGGTGAGCACCCGCATCGCGTTCAGCGCGGAGGGGATCAGGGCCTCGGGCCGGGTGATCCGGTCGAAGTACCTCGACACCGGGCGCAGGCAGTCGTTGACCGACACATCGCCCGCGTACGGCACTTCGAGCTGCTGGAGGACCGGGTCGGCGGGGCGGCCGGCGAAGATGTCACCCGGCAGGAGCAGCACCGGCAGGTGGTTGACGGTCGCGAGGGCGGCGCCGGTGACGAGGTTGGTGGCGCCGGGGCCGATGGAGGTCGTGACGGCGTGCGTGGAGAGGCGGTTGGACTGGCGGGCGTAGCCCACCGCCGCGTGCACCATGGCCTGCTCGTTGCGGCCCTGGTGGTAGGGCATCCGCGCGCTGTGCTCCAGGAGTGCCTGGCCGATGCCGGCGACGTTGCCGTGGCCGAAGATGCCCCAGGTGGCTCCGATGAGCCGCTGCCGCAGGCCGTCGCGTTCGGTGTACTGGGCGGCGAGGAAGCGGACGAGGGCCTGGGCCACCGTCAGCCTGGTCGTCTGCGCGGTCATCGGTACCCCTCCGTGGGAAGCGGCGTCTGAGGAACGGACAACCGTGAGAACGCCGGCCGCGCCCTCACGCGAGGGCGTTCGCCGACGGGGACCTCCGGCGCGGGGCCGTAGCGGGCGGGGAGTTGTCGCTCGCACTTCGCTCCTGCCAAAGCAAAGCGGCCTCCCGCGCCGGAGGCGATCTGGGCCCGGGCGTCGACGGGCGTGTGCGCGAGGTCGGTGACCGACCCGCGCACGCTCCGTCCTCCCGGGAGGGGGAACTTCTCGCGCAGGCTGCTGGGCGTCCGGCCGGCCCGCTCGGGGGCGATGTCCGGGACGTGGTTCGCGTCGGCGGTGGTGCCCGCGGGGACGTACAGCTCACCGGTCATGCCACGGCCCTCACAGCAGTCCGACGGCGGTGTCCACGGCGGCGGCCACGTCGCCGTCCGCCGGGTACAGCAGCGAACGTCCCACGACCAGCCCGCACACGGTGGGCAGTTGGAGGGCGCCGCGCCACTTCTCGTAGGCCTCGTCCTGATCGTCGCCCACCTCGCCGCCGAGCAGCACGGCGGGCAGCGTGGAGGCCGCCATGACCTCGGCCATGTCGTCGGGGTTGTCGGTGACCGGCACCTTCAGCCAGGTGTAGGCGGACGTGCCGCCGAGGCCGGAGGCGATGGCGATCGACTTGGTGACGGCCTCGGCGGAGAGGTCGTTGCGCAGCCGGCCCGTCCCGTCGCGGCGGCTGAGGAACGGCTCGACGAAGACGGGGAGTCTGCGGGCGGCCATGGCGTCGACGGCCCGGGCGGTCGACTCCAGGGTGGTCAGGGAGCCCGGGTCGTCGTAGTCGATGCGCAGCAGCAGCTTGCCCGCGTCGAAGCCCAGGCGCTCGATGTCCTCGGGACGGTGGCCGGTGAAGCGGTCGTCGAGTTCGAAGCGCGCGCCCTGGAGGCCGCCGCGGTTCATGGAACCCAGGACGACCTTGCCGTCGAGGGCGCCGAGCAGCAGCAGGTCGTCGAGGATGTCGGCGGTGGCGAGGACTCCGTCGACGCCCGGGCGGGACAGGGCCAGGCAGAGGCGTTCGAGGAGGTCGGCGCGGTTGGCCATGGCCATGGCGCGGCCGCCGACACCGAGGGCGCCCCGGGCCGGGTGGTCGGCGGCGACGATCATCAGGCGGCCGGTGTCGTTCAGCAGCGGCCGGCGGGGGCGGCGGGCGGCGGCCTCGGCGATCGCCTCCGGGCGGTGGCTGCGCAGGCGGACGAGTTCCGCGACGTCGACGGTCACTGGACGGCCCCCGCGGTGACGGCCGCCTCGATCTCGTCCGGGGTGGGCATCGCGGAGGAGCACTCCAGACGGGAGGCGACGATGGCACCGGCGGCGTTGGCGTGCCGCATGGTCTTCTCCAGGTCCCAGCCGGCCAGCAGACCGTGGACGAGGCAGCCGCCGAAGGCGTCGCCGGCCCCGAGGCCGTTGAGGACGTCCACCGGCAGCGGCGGGACCTCGGCGCTCTCGCCGGCCCTGTTCACCGCGAGGACGCCCTTGGGGCCCTGCTTGACGACGGCCAGCTCGACACCGGCGTCCAGGAGGGCGCGGGCGGCGGCGTGGGGCTCGCGCACGCCGGTGGCGACCTCCACCTCGTCGAGGTTGCCGACGGCGACGGTGGTGTGGCGCAGGGCCTCGGTGTAGAAGGGGCGGGCCGCGTCCGGGTCCTTCCAGAACATGGGGCGCCAGTCGAGGTCGAAGACCGTGGTGCCGGCCTTGCCGCGGTGGGCGAGGGCGGCGAGGGTCGCCGTGCGGCTGGGCTCCTCGCTCAGGCCGGTGCCCGTGACCCAGAAGACGCGGGCGTCGCGGACGGCGTCCAGGTCGAGGTCGTGGGCGTCGATCTCCAGGTCGGGGGCCTTGGGCTGCCGGTAGAAGTACAGCGGGAAGTCGTCCGGCGGGAAGACCTCGCAGAAGGTGACCGGGGTGGGCAGGCCGGGGACCGGGGTGACCCAGCGGTCGTCGACGCCGAAGTCCCTCAGGGCCTGGTGGAGGTAGACGCCGAAGGGGTCGTCGCCGGTACGGGTGATCACCGCGGTGCGCCGTCCCAGTCGGGCCGCGGCGACCGCGACGTTGCTCGCCGAACCGCCGAGGAACTTGCCGAAGGAGGTGACCTGCGGCAACGGGACGCCGGTCTGGAGCGGATACAGATCCACTCCGATCCGCCCCATGGTGATCAGGTCGTACGGCATCGGTGTCCCCTCGGTGCTCGGCTCTCCCCGGCTTTGTAGCCCCCTCGGGAAGGCCCTGTCAATGTTTTGTCCGGACATTCGGACGAGATTGAGGACAGCGCTTTCCCGCCTCCCCTCCGAGTCAAGGCGCCCCGCCGACGGCCGGGCGCGGCGCTTTGCCCCGGCTGTGTCACAAACGCCTCCCTCTCGTCACACATGTCGCGCGTACGCGGGTCTTCCGTCACACCCGGCGCACAGGCCCTGCCCCGTCCCGGGGGGTGTCGTTGACCGGGCACAGGCTTGTTGATCGCCAGCGCAGCGCCCGGCTCCCCCGGACGGCCGTCCACGGCCGCCGCCGCGGTGCGCGCGGGGAGGTGCACGTCATGACCGACCGAAGGCTCTGGTCCTACAAGGAGATCGCGGCACACATCAGGGTGCAGCCGGACACCGTCCGGTCCTACCGCAAGCACGGGCTGCTGCCCCCGCCCGACCATGTCGAGGGCGGCAAGCCCTACTGGTACGCCGACACGGTCCGGGCCTGGGTCGCCTCCCGGCCCGGCAACCGCGGCCGAAGAGCGGACTGACCCCGCCGCCCCGCGCCGGTCCGGTGCCCCGCCCTCGCGCGGGGCACGGCCGGGCGCCTCAGCTCCACGGCTCGGCGACCGTCACTCCCGCTCCCGGCGCCGTCCCCATCGCCGCCAGCGCGGACGGGACCTCGTCCAGCGTGATCGTGGACGTCACCAGCAGGTCGGGGCGCAGGACACCGCTGCGGACCAGCTCCAGCATCGGCGGGTAGCCGTGCGCGGCCATGCCGTGACTGCCGAGGAGTTCGAGCTCCAGGGCGATCGCCCGGGCCATCGGCACGGGGGTCGTGCCGGCCGGTGAGGGCAGCAGCCCGATCTGGACGTGCCGGCCGCGGCGGCGCAGGCCGTTCACGGAGGCGGCACAGGTGCCGGGCGAGCCGAGGGCGTCGAGGGAGAGGTGGGCGCCGCCGCCGGTCAGCTCGCGGACCGCCGCCGCGGTGTCCGCCCCGCCCGTCGCGTCGACGCACCGCGCCGCGCCGAACCGTCGCGCGAGGTCGAGGGCCGCGGGCGACACGTCGACCGCCACGACCCGGGCGCCCGACGCGGCCGCGATCATCACGGCCGAGAGCCCGGCCCCGCCGCAGCCGTGCACCGCCACCCACTCCCCCGCCGCGACCCGGCCGCGCTGCACCACCGCCCGGTACGCGGTGGCGAACCGGCAGCCGAGTGAGGCCGCCGTCGCGAAGGACAGCTCCCCGGGCAGCGCCACGAGGTTGACGTCGGCGTGGTCCAGCGCCACGTACTGGGCGAAGGAGCCCCAGTGGGTGAAGCCGGGCTGGGTCTGACGCTCGCAGACCTGATGGTCGCCCGCCGCGCAGGCCGGGCAGCCGCCGCACGCGCAGACGAACGGCACGGTGACCCGGTCGCCCGGCCGCCATCCGGTCACCCGGGCCCCGACGGCCTCGACGACCCCGGCCAGTTCGTGCCCGGGCACGTGCGGCAGCGTGATGTCCGGGTCGTGGCCCTGCCAGCCGTGCCAGTCGCTGCGGCACAGGCCCGTGGCCTCGACCCGCACGACCACCCCGTGCTCGGCGGGCTCCGGGCCGGGGACGTCCCGCACCTCGGCCGTCTCCCCGTACCGCTCGAACACCACGGCCCGCATGGGTCCACCCGCCTCTCGGTCGTGTCGCGCCCGGGCTCCGGTGAGCGCGGAGCGTGCGTGCACCCCCGGCGCGTTCCGGCGCGTTGGGGCCTGCCCGGCGTACACCTGGGGGAACGCTAGCGTGCGCCGCAGGGCGTGCCGACCCGAGCGCCGCGTCGGTGGCCGGCTTCCCGAACCGATACCCCCTAGGGGTACAGTGGGAGGTGCGGATCCCCAAGGGACCCCACAGCCCCACATGCCTCGACGAGGAGTAACGACATGACCGCCCAGACCGACACCACGGGCCCCGTCACCACCGTCTTCAAGGTGAGCGGCATGAGCTGCGGACACTGCGAGGGCGCGGTCTCCGGGGAGATCTCCCAGCTCTCCGGCGTGACGTCCGTGACGGCCGTCGCCAAGACCGGCGAGGTCACCGTCGTCTCGGCGGCCCCGCTCGACGACGAGGCCGTGCGCGCCGCCGTCGACGAGGCCGGTTTCGAACTGGCCGGCCGGGCCTGAGCCTCCCGAGCCCGCCGGCCGGCCGGGTCTGGAACGCGCCGGTCCTGGCACTCGTACCCGTGTACGGGCCGTACGCCGCCGCCCCGGCCCGTACGGCCCGTCGCGCTGTGCGGGCTCAACGCATCTCCTGGAGTGAGGACATGACCAGCACCACCGCCCATGCGCCGGCCGGCCGCGAGCCGGCCCTCACCGAGGTCGAGCTGCTCATCGGCGGGATGACCTGCGCGTCCTGCGCGGCCCGGGTCGAGAAGAAGCTGAACCGCATGGACGGCGTCACCGCCACGGTGAACTACGCGACGGAGAAGGCCCGGATCACCTGCCCTGAGGGCACCGAGGTCGCCGACCTGATCGCCACCGTGGTGAAGACCGGGTACACCGCCGAGGAACCGGCGCCCCCGCGCGAGGAGGACTCCCCCGCCGGGGCCGAGGACCAGGACCCCGAGCTGTCGGCCCTGCGCAGTCGCCTGACCGTCTCCGCGGTCCTCGCCGTGCCGGTGATCCTTCTGGCGATGGTCCCCGCGCTCCAGTTCGACAACTGGCAGTGGCTCTCGCTCACCCTCGCCGCGCCGGTCGTGGTCTGGGGCGGGCTGCCCTTCCACCGGGCGGCCTGGACGAACGCCCGGCACGGCGCCGCCACCATGGACACGCTGGTCTCCCTGGGCACCCTGGCGGCGTTCGGCTGGTCCCTGTGGGCGCTGTTCCTCGGCGAGGCGGGCATGCCGGGCATGCGGCACCCCTTCGAGCTCACCGTCTCGCGCGGGGACGGCGCCTCCTCGATCTACCTGGAGGTCGCCTCCGGGGTCACCGCCTTCATCCTGCTGGGCCGCTACCTGGAGGCCCGTTCCAAGCGCCGTGCGGGCGCGGCGCTCAGGGCGCTGATGGAACTGGGCGCCAAGGACGTGGCCGTGCTGCGGGACGGACGCGAGGTGCGGATCCCGGCGCGGCGCCTGGCCGTCGGCGACCGGTTCGTCGTACGGCCCGGCGAGAAGATCGCCACCGACGGCACGGTCGTCGAGGGCGTCTGTGCCGTGGACGCCTCGATGCTGACGGGTGAGTCGGTGCCGGTGGACGTGGTGCCCGGGGACGCGGTCACCGGCGCGACGGTCAACGCGGGCGGGCGGCTGGTCGTCGAGGCCACCCGGGTCGGCGCCGACACCCGGCTCGCGCGGATGGCGAAGCTGGTGGAGGACGCGCAGAACGGCAAGGCCGAGGTACAGCGGCTCGCCGACCGGATCTCCGGGGTCTTCGTGCCGGCGGTGCTGCTGATCGCCGTCGCCACGGCCGGGGCCTGGCTCGGACTGACGGGCGACGGGGTCGCCGCGTTCACCGCGGGCGTCGCGGTGCTGATCATCGCCTGCCCGTGCGCGCTGGGTCTGGCCACCCCGACCGCGCTGATGGTCGGCACGGGCCGCGGCGCCCAGCTCGGCATCCTGATCAAGGGCCCGGAGGTGCTGGAGTCCACCCGCCGGGTCGACACCGTCGTCCTGGACAAGACGGGCACCGTCACCACCGGCCGGATGACCCTCCAGGAGGTCCGTCTCGCCGAGGGCGCCGACGAGAAGGAGGTGCTGCGGCTCGCGGGCGCCGTCGAGCACGCCTCCGAGCACCCCGTCGCCCGGGCGATCGCCCTGGGCGCCGAGGAGAGGGCCGGGCGGCTCCCGGACGTCGAAGGGTTCGAGAACGTCCCCGGGCGGGGCGTACGCGGCCGTGTGGAGGGCCGTGAGGTCGCCGTGGGGCGGCTCTTCGACGACGTGCCGCCGGAGCTGGCCCGCGCGCGGGACGAGGCCGAGCGGGCCGGGCACACGGCCGTCGTGGCCGGCTGGGACGGGAGGGCGCGGGCCGTGCTGGCCGTCGCGGACACGGTCAAGGAGACCAGCGCCGAGGCCGTGCGCGACCTGCGCGCGCTGGGGCTCACACCGGTGCTCCTGACCGGGGACAACCGCGCGGTGGCCGAGACGGTGGCCGCGGCCGTGGGGATCGAGAAGGTCGTGGCCGAGGTCCTGCCCGAGGACAAGGTCGACGCGGTACGGCGGCTCCAGGCCGAGGGGCGGGTCGTCGCCATGGTGGGCGACGGCGTCAACGACGCGGCGGCCCTCGCCACCGCCGATCTGGGCCTGGCCCTGGGCACCGGCACCGACGCGGCGATCGAGGCGGGCGACCTGACGCTGGTCCGCGGTGATCTGCGGGTCGCGGCGGACGCCATCCGGCTCTCCCGGCGGACGCTGGCCACGATCAAGGGCAACCTGCTGTGGGCCTTCGGCTACAACGTGGCCGCGCTGCCGCTGGCCGCCGCCGGTCTGCTCAATCCGATGATCGCCGGGGCCGCGATGGCCTTCTCGTCGGTCTTCGTCGTCACGAACAGTCTGCGGCTGCGGACATTCCGGTGAACTCGCCCGAATTCGACCCAAGTTCACGGCGAACGTGATTTGAGCCCCTCTGGAGTCCCGGGCCCGGCTCACATAAGCTCTTCACAAGGCTCGCGCAGCATCCTTACGCTTGGGTCTCGAACCGCTATATCCGGGCTCTTGCGCAGCTAACGGACATACGCAAGAGACGCAGATCACAGTGATGTGAACGTAACCATCGAAGGGGTTCGAAGGTCTAAGTTGACGATGTCAGGCAGCGTCTTGGGGGGCGCCACCTGGCATCTGGAGATGTCTTGGGGGACTTCTCCAGTTGGGGGTACCTCCCTGCTCGAACGAAGCTGAGAGCTTGGGGGAGCGTTGCCGGGGCACGTACGCCGGGAAGCTTTGAGCGGCCCTCCCGGGCGTGCGCTGTCCCGGCAGAGCGCACACCACAGCAGTACGGCGATTTTCGCTCGTTCTGCTCAACAGCGATTCAGGCGCTGTCCTCACAGACGCCCGGCCGGATCCCGTGGGGGGAATCCGTACCGGGACTGGGAAGGCGCCCTGGACGTCGGCCCGTGGGGGGACCGACGCCGGGGCGCCTTCTTCATTGCGTAAGAAATTACGTGAGGGATCGTCCGAGACCCGTCGGTGATCCACGAAGTACGTCGGGAATCACGCGAGAGCCCCCGCATCCGGCAACCGGATGCGGGGGCTCTCGCGGTACCGCGCCTCAGGGCTCCTGGGCGGCGGCCTCAGCGCTCCTCGACGGGAACGAAGTCGCGCTCGACCACGCCGGTGTAGATCTGGCGCGGGCGGCCGATGCGGGAGCCCGGCTCCTTGATCATCTCGTGCCACTGGGCGATCCAGCCCGGCAGCCGGCCGAGGGCGAACAGGACCGTGAACATCTCGGTCGGGAAGCCCATGGCCCGGTAGATCAGGCCGGTGTAGAAGTCGACGTTCGGGTAGAGGCTGCGCGAGACGAAGTAGTCGTCGGAGAGCGCGTGCTCCTCCAGCTTCAGCGCGATGTCCAGCAGCTCGTCGGACTTGCCGAGGGCGGACAGCACGTCGTGCGCGGCGGCCTTGATGATCTTGGCGCGCGGGTCGAAGTTCTTGTAGACCCGGTGGCCGAAGCCCATCAGGCGGACGCCGTCCTCCTTGTTCTTCACCTTGCGGATGAAGGAGTCGACGTCGCCGCCGGAGTCGCGGATGCCCTCCAGCATCTCCAGCACGGACTGGTTGGCGCCACCGTGCAGCGGGCCCCACAGGGCGTTGATGCCGGCGGAGATCGAGGCGAACATGTTCGCCTGCGAGGAGCCGACCAGGCGGACCGTGGAGGTCGAGCAGTTCTGCTCGTGGTCCGCGTGCAGGATCAGCAGCTTGTCGAGCGCGGAGACCACGGTCGGGTCCAGGTCGTACTCCTGCGCGGGGACCGAGAAGGTCATGCGGAGGAAGTTCTCGACGTAGCCGAGGTCGTTGCGCGGGTAGACGAACGGGTGACCGATCGACTTCTTGTACGCGTACGCGGCGATCGTCGGAAGCTTGGCGAGCAGCCGGATCGTCGAGAGGTTGCGCTGGCGCTCGTCGAACGGGTTGTGGCTGTCCTGGTAGAACGTGGACAGCGCCGAGACGACCGAGGACAGCATGGCCATCGGGTGGGCGTCGCGCGGGAAGCCCTTGTAGAAGTTCTTGACGTCCTCGTGCAGCAGGGTGTGCTGCGTGATGTCGTTCTTGAACGTCGAGAGCTCGTCGACCGTCGGCAGCTCGCCGTTGATCAGCAGGTAGGCGACCTCCAGGAAGGTGGAGCGCTCGGCCAGCTGTTCGATCGGGTAGCCGCGGTACCGCAGGATGCCCGCTTCGCCGTCCAGGTACGTGACGGCGGATTTGTACGCGGCCGTGTTGCCGTAGCCGCTGTCCAGCGTCACCAGACCGGTCTGGGCGCGGAGCTTTCCGATGTCGAAGCCCTTGTCACCGACGGTGCTGTCGATCACCGGGTAGGTGTACTCGCCGTCGCCGTACCGCAGTACTACAGAGTTGTCGCTCACGTCTTCCCTCACCGACGTTGTGCCTCATCTTCGAGGTTGCCCTGACTGTCTCTACCATCCCCCACTTGGCTCAGGAGAGTGCACTCGGGGTCGACCATCGGGCCTATCGACGGCACTGAGTGCCGTCAACTTGCTCATCCTGCCCCCTGTGATCCCCTTCCGGAAGTGCCTTGTGACCTTCACGACTCATTTGATCGATCATTTTTCGTTGAACCGAGCCGGAAGTCGAGTGCCGTGCACCGCCGGCCCGCCGAAACCGTGCGCACGGCCTGGCCGATCGCCTTGCGTGAACCGACGAGGACGACCAGCTGCTTGGCCCGGGTGACCGCCGTGTAGAGCAGGTTGCGCTGGAGCATCATCCAGGCGCCCGTGGTGACCGGGATGACGACCGCCGGGTACTCGCTGCCCTGGGAGCGGTGGATCGTCACGGCGTACGCGTGGGCCAGCTCGTCGAGTTCGTCGAACTCGTACGGCACCTCCTCGTCCTCGTCCGTGAGCACCGTCAGCCGCTGGTCGACCGGGTCGAGCGAGGTGACGACGCCGACGGTGCCGTTGAAGACGCCGTTCTCGCCCTTCTCGTAATTGTTGCGAATCTGGGTGACCTTGTCGCCGACGCGGAACACCCGTCCGCCGAACCTCTTCTCCGGCAGGTCGGGACGGCCGGGGGTGACGGCCTGTTGCAGCAGGCCGTTGAGGGTGCCCGCGCCGGCCGGGCCGCGGTGCATCGGGGCGAGGACCTGGACGTCCCGGCGCGGGTCCAGCCCGAACTTGGCCGGAACGCGGCGGGCGGCCACGTCGACGGTGAGGCGTCCGACGGCCTCGGTGTCGTCCTCGACGAAGAGGAAGAAGTCCTTCATGCCGTCCGTGACCGGGTGCAGTCCGGCGTTGATCCGGTGCGCGTTCGTCACCACGCCGGACTGCTGGGCCTGCCGGAAGACGCGGGTGAGGCGGACGGCGGGGATCGGGCCGCCGTCGGCGAGGAGGTCCCGCAGGACCTCGCCCGCGCCGACGCTGGGCAGCTGGTCGACGTCCCCGACGAAGAGCAGGTGCGCTCCCGGCGGGACCGCCTTCACCAGCTTGTTGGCGAGGAGCAGGTCCAGCATGGACGCCTCGTCGACCACCACCAGGTCGGCGTCCAGCGGGCGCTCCCGGTCGTAGGCCGCGTCGCCGCCGGGCTTGAGCTCCAGCAGGCGGTGGACCGTGGAGGCCTCGGCGCCCGTGAGCTCGGACAGGCGCTTGGCGGCCCGGCCCGTGGGGGCGGCGAGCACGACCTTCGCCTTCCTGGCCCGGGCCAGTTCCACGATCGAGCGGACCGTGAAGGACTTGCCGCAGCCGGGCCCGCCGGTCAGGACGGCGACCTTCTCGGTCAGCGCCAGCTTGACGGCGGCCTCCTGCTCGGGCGCGAGATCGGTGCCCGTGCGTCCCTTGAGCCAGCCCAGCGCCTTGTCCCAGGCCACGGCCCGAAAGCCCGGCATGCGGTCCTCGCCGGTGCGCAGGAGGCGCAGCAGCTGGGCGGAGAGGGAGAGTTCGGCGCGGTGGAAGGGCACGAGGTAGATCGCGGTGACGGGCTCCCCGTCGGGGCCCGGCACCTTCTCCCGTACGACGCCGGGGTCCTCGCCGCCCTCCGCTGGTTCGGCCAGTTCGGCCAGGCACTCGATGACCAGGCCGGTGTCGACCTGGAGGAGCTTGACCGCGTCCTTGATCAGCTGCTCCTCCGGGAGGAAGCAGTGCCCCTGGTCGGTGGACTGGGACAGCGCGTACTGCAAACCCGCCTTGACGCGCTCGGGGCTGTCGTGCGGGATGCCGACGGACCGGGCGATCTTGTCGGCGGTCAGGAAGCCGATGCCCCAGACGTCGGAGGCGAGCCGGTACGGCTGGTTCTTCACGACCGAGATGGAGGCATCGCCGTACTTCTTGTAGATGCGCACGGCGATGGAGGTGGAGACCTCGACCGTCTGGAGGAAGAGCATGACCTCCTTGATCGCCTTCTGCTCCTCCCAGGCGTCGGCGATCTTCATGGTGCGCTTGGGGCCGAGCCCGGGGACCTCGATGAGGCGTTTGGGCTCCTCCTCGATGATCTTCAGGGTGTCCATGCCGAAGTGCTGGGTGATCCGGTCGGCGAAGACCGGGCCGATGCCTTTGACGAGGCCCGAGCCGAGATAGCGGCGGATGCCCTGGACGGTGGCCGGCAGGACCGTCGTGTAGTTCTCCACGTGGAACTGCTTGCCGTACTGCGGGTGGGAGCCCCAGCGGCCCTCCATGCGCAGGGACTCGCCGACCTGGGCGCCGAGCAGCGCGCCGACGACCGTGAGGAGGTCGCCGCCGCCTCTGCCGGTGTCGACCCGGGCGACCGTGTAACCGTTTCCCTCGTTGGCGTACGTGATGCGCTCCAGCACGCCCTCCAGCGTCGCCGGTCGCCGCTCGCCCGCCTGGGCGGCCCCCGCCTGATCGGTCATGATCCGACGGTACCGTCCGCCTGTGACGGCGCAGCGGGGCGATCCGCGGCCCACCCCTCCCCCAAAAGCGACCGTTCAGTATGCGCACGAGGGCTCACTTTTCACCGCGGATTCACAAGAAAAGTCGAAGCTTTACAGTTCAAGCATCCGGGTCGAGCCTTTTTCGATCCTTTACCGTGGAAGAATTCAGGGGTTCATCACAACGGGGCCGGCCATTCCCGACGGCCCCGAATGACGGCGAGGAACGATGTCACCCCAGGCCCAGAGCGTCGCCCTGTGGATCATGTCCCTGGCCATCAACCTCGCGGCGGTGTGCGCGGGCATCGTGTGGGGCTGGGAGGCCTTCACCCAGCTGCTGCTGCCGGCGTTCGGGTCGGTGGTGGGAGCGTCGATGGTGAGCTACAGCCTGCGGCGCTGAGGCCGCGGGCCGGAGCGCAGCGGATTCCCATATCGAGATAACGTGGTGCGTCCGACTGGTGAGTGAAAGGGCGGCGCATGACCGCGACGGCGGAACTCGATCCGGACGATCTGATCGAGATGTTCAAGGCCCTCGGCAACCCCGCCCGATTGCAGATCATGCAGTGGCTGAAGGATCCCGAGGCGCACTTCGGCGCCTACGAGCCGATCGCGGACCGCCGGTCGGTCGGCGTGTGCGTCACGCACATCCAGGCGAAGGCGGGACTCGCCCAGTCGACGGTGTCCAGCTATATGAGCACGCTCGAACGGGCGGGGCTCGTCAGGCCCACCCGGATCGGCAAATGGACCCACTACCGGCGCGACGAGGAGCGGCTGACGCGCTTGGCGCAGGCGATCGGCACCACTCTCTGACATTGACGCATCGCGATACGTCGATATGATCCCCCTCATGCCGACCTTCGATGCCATGCCCCGCGCCCTGATCGTCCACGCGCACCCCGAGCCCCTGTCGTTCTGCTCCGCCCAGATGAGGGCCGCGGCCGATTCCCTCGGCCGGGCCGGGTACCGGGTCGACGTCCTGGATCTCTACGCCGAAGGCTGGGCTCCGGTGCTGGCCCGGGAGGAGTTCGCCCCGGTGGACGGCGTGTTCAAGCCGCAGGCCGAGCAGCTGCGCGCGGTCGGCGAGGGGACGCTCGACGCGACCGTCCAAGACCATCTCGACCGGTTGCTCGCCGCCGATCTGCTCGTGCTGTCCTTCCCCCTGTGGTGGTTCTCGCTGCCCGCCGTCCTCAAGGGCTGGGTGGACCGGGTCTTCGTGATGGGCGGGGTCTTCGGCGGTGCCCACGGGCTCTTCGGCGAGGCGGCACTCGCCGGCAAGCGCGCGATGCTGCTGTTCACGACCGGCGGGCCAAGCGAGTCGTTCCGGCCCGGTGGCGCGTTCGGCCCGATGGACGACTTCCTGTTCCACATCCACCGCGGAATGCTGGAGTTCGTCGGCTTCGAGGTCCTCGGCCCGGTCATCACCTACGGACCGGCCCGCATGAGCGACGAGGAACGGGCCGCGGCGCTGGAGGCGGCCGGTCAGGCCGTCGCCCGGGCGACACGAAAGCCGGTTGCCGACGGGGCCACCGCCTGACTACCGTCCGCCTCCATGCCCCCGCCCCTGCGCACCCCACGCCTGCTCCTGACCCCCTACAGCCCGGACGACGAGGACGCCTTCGTCGCCCTGTTCCAGGACACGAGGGTGTCCCGGTGGATGGGCGACGGGCCCTCCTCCGAGGCGGACGACCGGGCCCTGTTCGGGCGGATCTTCAGCAAGGTCTACGCCCGGGACCTGTTCGACGTGTGGGCCGTCCGGCAGGCCGGGCGCCTGGTCGGGCACGCGGAGATCAAGCGGACCGACGCGGTGGACGGGCACGAGATCGTCTACGCGCTGGACCCCGCGGCGTGGGGAGGCGGACTGGGCACGGAACTCGCCGGGGCGCTCGTGGCGTACGGCTTCGAGACGCTCGGGCTCCGCGAGGTGCACGCCACCGTCGCGGCGGAGAACGAGGCCTCGCTGCGTCTGCTCGGGCGCCTCGGGTTCGAGCACGTGCGCGACATCGAGGAGGACGACGGTGGTGTCACCCGCGTGCTCACCGCCTGCCGAAACCGACTCCCCGCCGGATCCGGCCCGTTGCGCGACCGGCCTCGGTAGGGGGTCGCGCAGGGCCGAAGCCGCCCTGGCGGCGGGCCCGCGATAATCCGGCAGGAATTTCTTGCCCCGTCGTGCAACCCTTTCCGCCCTCAGCGGGTCGTACTAGGCGTCAGGACTTCTGGAGGGGGATCCGGGGGGATCGCGGGGGTTCCTGACGGGAGGGGAAAAGCCGAGGGGGCCCGGTCGACGGACCGGGCCCCTTCGAAACCGTTCGGGGCCGTCCGAAGGCCCTTCGGGGCTGTCAGAAGAAGACGCCGCACCTCAGCAGGACGTTCGCGTACGGCCGTGCCTCGCCCGTGCGGACGACCAGCCGGGCCCCCGCCGACAGCTCCTTGAGCCGCTCGTGCGGGACGAGGTCCAGCCCCGGGAAGTGCCCTTCCAGCAGCGCCGAGGCCTGCGGGTTGGCCTCCCGCAGCTCGCGCGCCGCCGTCGCCCCCTCGACCACCAGCTCCGCCAGCACCCCGTCCAGCACCTCGGCGAACGACGGCACGCCAGCCCGGAACGCCAGGTCCACCACCCGGGGACCGTCGGGGATCGGCATGCCCGCGTCGCACACCAGCACCCCGTCACCGTGGCCGAGTTCAGCCAGCGCACCGGCGAGGTGGCGGTTGAGTATCCCGGTCTTCTTCATGAACCGGCGACCTCCGCCGCGGTCGGGAAGGACGCCTGGGCGCCCTGCTTCGTCACGGTCGCGGCACCCACCCGGGCCGCGTACGCCGCCGCCCGCGCGAGCGACTCGCCCGCGCCCAGCCGGCAGGCCAGCGCGGCCGTGAAGGAGTCGCCCGCACCCGTGGTGTCCACCGCCTCCACCTTCACCGCGGGCACGCGCGAGACACCCTCCGACGACGCCACCAGCGCGCCCTGCGCGCCCAGCGTCACCACCACCGACCTCGGGCCCTTGGCGAGAAGGATCCGCGCCCAGTCCTCGGGGGTGTCCCCGACGGCGGAGTCACCCAGGATCACCTTCGCCTCGTGCTCGTTCACGATCAGCGGGTCGCAGGCCGCCAGCACCTCCTGCGGCAGGGGGCGCGGCGGCGAGGGGTTCAGCACGAAACGGCTCCCCGGCGCCAGGCTCCGTACGACCTCCACCACCGTCTCCAGCGGGATCTCCAGCTGCGCCGACACCACCCGGGACCCCTGGAAGAGGCACCCGGCCGCCCTGACGTCCTCGGGCGTCAGGCGGCCGTTGGCGCCGGGCGAGACGACGATGCTGTTGTCCCCGGACGGGTCGACCGTGATCAGCGCGACCCCGGTCGGCGCGCCGCCCACCAGGACACCCACCGTGTCGACGCCGGCCGCGCGCTGCGAGTCCAGCAGCAGCCGGCCGTGCGCGTCGTCGCCGACCCGGGCCAGCAGGGCCGTGCGGGCGCCGAGCCGGGCGGCGGCGACCGCCTGGTTCGCGCCCTTGCCGCCCGGGTGGACGGCCAGGTCGGAGCCGAGCACGGTCTCTCCGGCACCGGGCCGGCGCTCCACCCCGATCACCAGGTCGGCGTTGGCCGACCCCACGACCAGGAGGTCGTAGTCGTACATGAGTTGTCTCCCCACGTGAGTGACATGGGCGGGCGGTCCCGCACACCGTGTGCGACCGCCCGCCGTTCCCCGATGTCAGCCGCTGAAGCCGGCCACGTTCTCCTTGGTGACCACCTTCACCGGCACCTTCACCGTCTCCTCGACCTTCTCGCCCTTCAGGGCACGCAGGGCGTTGTCCACGGCGATCCTGCCGAGCTGGGACGGCTGCTGCGCGACGGACGCGTACAGCGTGCCGCCCTCGACCGCCTTCAGTCCGTCCGGCGTGCCGTCGAAGCCCACGACCGAGACCGACTTTCCGGCCTTGGAGCCCAGCGCCTTGATCGCGCCGAGCGCCATCTCGTCGTTGGCGGCGATGACGCCCTGGACGTCCGGGTGGGCCTGGAGCAGGTTCGACATGACATCGAGGCCCTTGGTGCGGTCGAAGTCGGCGGGCTGCTGGGCCACGACCCGGATGCCCGGGAAGGCCTTGAGTCCGTTGGCGAAGCCCTGCGCGCGCTCCCGGGCGGCGGAGGTACCGGCCTGGCCCTGGAGGATCACGATCTTGCCCTTGCCGCCCAGCTTGTCGGCGATGGTCTTGGCGGCGAGTTCACCGCCGGCGACGTTGTCGGAGGCGACCAGGGCGTCCACCGACGCCTTGTTCACGCCCCGGTCGACCGCGATGACCGGGATCTTCGCCTGGTCGGCGGCCTTGACGGAGTTGCTCGCGGCGTCCGAGTCCACCGGGTTCACGATGATCGCGCCGAGGCCGGAACTGGTGAAGTTCTGGAGCTGGTTGGCCTGCTGGGAGGCGTCGTTCTGGGCGTCGGTGACGGTCAGGTCCACGCCCCGCTTCTTCGCCTCCGCCTGGGCGCCGGCCCGGATCTGCACGAAGAAGGGGTTGTTGAGGGTGGACAGCGACAGGCCCATCTTCGGCTTGTCGGTGGCGGAGGAGCCGTTGTGCAGGAACGAGGTGGCGCCGACGATCGCGACGGTGACCACGGCCGCGAGCCCGTACGTCGCCGCCTGCCTGCCCCTGCCTCCCTGCGAAGCACCGGCCACCGGGGTCGCCCCCGCCTTGCGCCGCAGCGTGTCGAACAGCACCGCCAGCGCGATGACGACACCGATGACGACCTGCTGCCAGAACGCCGAGACGTTCAGCAGGTTCAGCCCGTTGCGCAGCACGGCGAGGATCAGCGCGCCGATGAGCGTGCCGGAGGCCTTGCCGGTGCCGCCCGCGAGGGAGGCGCCGCCGATGACGACGGCGGCGATCGCGTCCAGCTCGTAGCCGTCGGCGGCCTGGGGCTGCGCGGAGGACAGCCGGGCGGCCAGCACGACACCGGCGACGGCGGCGAAGACGCCCGAGAAGGCGTAGATGGCGAGCTTCTGCTTCTTCACGCGCAGGCCGGACAGCCGCGCGGCCTCCTCGTTGCCGCCGATCGCGTACATGGAGCGGCCGATGTACGTCCGGCCGAGCACGAACGCGGCGATCAGGCCCATGACGACCATGACCAGGACCGGCACCGGCAGCCAGCCGCCGAGGGTGTCGCCGAGGTGGGAGACCGAGTCGGGGAAGGCGATCGGGGAGCCCTCGGAGATGACGAGGGACAGGCCGCGGGCCACGGACAGCATGGCCAGCGTGGCGATGAACGGCGGCAGCTTGCCGTAGGAGATCAGGATGCCGTTGACCAGGCCGCAGACGATGCCCGTCGCTATGGCGAGCAGCACGGCGAGGAAGACCGGGACGCCCGCCGAGGTGGCGCTCCAGGCGAGGACCGTGGCGGACAGCGCCGCGACCGAGCCGACCGACAGGTCGATGCCCGCCGAGACGATCACGAACGTCACGCCGAAGGCGAGGATGGCCGTCACGGCCGCCTGGACGCCGACGTTGAGGAGGTTGTCCGCCGTCAGGAAGTCGCCGGACAGCACGGACATGGCGATGACGAGGACGATGAGCGCGGTGAGCGCGCCGTTGTCGAGCAGGAGGCGGCGCAGGCCCCCCGAGGCGCCACCCGCGCCCGTCGTGCTCTTGAGCGTGTCAGTGGCCACCGGGGGCCTCCGTTCCGTTCGTGGTCGTGGTCGTAGGGGTGCTGACGGCGAGGGCCATCACGGCGTCCTGGGTCGCCTCGTCGGCGGAGAGCTCACCGGCGATCCGGCCCTGGGCCATCACCAGCACCCGGTCGCTCATGCCGAGCACCTCGGGAAGGTCGCTGGAGATCATCAGCACGGCCGCGCCGGCGGCGGTGAGTTCGTTGATCAGCTGGTAGATCTCGACCTTGGCGCCGACGTCGATGCCGCGCGTGGGCTCGTCGAGGATCAGCACCTTGGTGTCGGCGAGCAGCCACTTGCCGATGACGACCTTCTGCTGGTTGCCGCCGGAGAGGGTGCGCACGTGCTGGCCGAGCCCGGCCATCCGCACGCCGAGCTGCTGCGCGATCCGTTCGGCGGCCTCGCGCTGCCCCTTGAGGTCCACGAGCCCGCCGCGCGTGGCCGACCGCAGGGTCACCAGGCCGAGGTTCTCCTCGACGGAGGCGTCCAGCACCAGGCCCTGGCCCTTGCGGTCCTCGGGGACGAGTCCGATCCCGGCGGTCATCGCCGCGTTGACGTCGTACTTGGCGATCGGGGTACCGGACACCTTGACGGTGCCCTTGTCGTACGCGTCGGCCCCGAAGACCGCCCGGACGACCTCGGTGCGCCCGGCGCCGACGAGTCCGGCGATGCCGACGACCTCACCGGCGTGCACCTCGAAGCCGACGTCGTGGAAGACGCCGTCCCGGGTGAGTCCCTCGACGGTGAGCAGCGCGGCGCCCCGGTCGGCGCGTTCGCGCGGGTACTGCTGCTCGATGGAGCGTCCGACCATGAGCCGGACGAGCTCGTCCTCGGGGGTGGAGGCGGGGACGTGCCCGACGCTCCTGCCGTCCCGGATCACCGTCACCCGGTCGCCGAGTGCGGCGATCTCCTCCAGGTGGTGGGTGATGAAGACGATCCCGACGCCCTCCTCGCGCAGCGCGCGCACGATCGCGAAGAGCCTCTCCACCTCCTCGGAGGTGAGCACGGCGGTCGGCTCGTCCATGATCAGCACGCGGGCGTCCAGGCTGAGCGCCTTGGCGATCTCGACCATCTGCAACCGGGCGATGCCGAGTTCGCGGACCCGGGCACGGGGCGAGACGTCCACGCCGACCCGCTTCAGCAGGACCTCGGCGTCGGCCTCCATCCGCTTGCGGTCGATCATCCCCAGACGGCGCGGCTGGCGGCCCAGGAAGATGTTCTCGGCGACCGTCAGATCCGGGACCAGGTTGAACTCCTGGTAGATGGTGGCGATCCCGAGCCGCTCGGAGTCCTGCGCACCCTGGATGCGGGTCTCCTCGCCGCCGACCAGGATCCGCCCGGCGTCGGGCGTGTAGGCACCGGAGAGCATCTTGATGAGGGTGCTCTTGCCCGCGCCGTTCTCACCGAGCAGCACGTGCACCTCGCCCCGGCGCAGATCGAAGTCGACGCCGTCCAGCGCGACCACACCCGGGAAGGTCTTCCGTATGCCCTCGATGCGCAGCAACTCGTCCGCGTTGCTCACGTCGTGCTCCTTTGCACTGGGGTGGGGTTCTCGCCGCACGAGCGGCGTACGACGAGACGGGCGGGGAGGGTGACGGACTCGCCGGGCCGCCCCTCGATCCGGTCGACCAGGGCCCGCACGGCGGCCCGGCCCAGCTCGCCCGTGGGCTGGGCGATCGCGGTGATCGGCGGATCGGTGTGCACGAACCACCGGATGTCGTCGAACGCGGCCAGCGCGAGGTCGTCCGGGACGCGCAGGCCACGGGCGCGTACGGCGTCCAGCGCGCCGAGCGCCATCAGGTTGTCGGCGGCGAAGACGACCTCGGGCGGTTCGGCCAGGTCGAGGAAGCCCTCGGTGACCCGGCGCCCGCTCTCGGCCTGGAAGTCGCCCTGCCCTGTGTAGGCGTCGGGCAGTGCAAGTCCGTATGCGCCGAGCGCCTCCCGGAAGGCCTCCACGCGTTCGCGGCCGGTGGTGGTCGCCGCCGGGCCCGCGATGATGGCGAGCCGCCTGTGCCCGAGGCCGTGCAGATGCGCCACGAGGTCCCGTACGGCGCTGAGCCCGTCCGCCCGCACCACCGGCACGTCCACGCCCGGGATCCAGCGGTCCACGAACACCATCGGCGTCCCGGCCCGCGCGGCGTCCAGCATCAGCGGGGAACCGCCGTCCGTCGGGGAGACGAGCAGGCCGTCGATCCGGCGGTCCAGCAGGGTGCGCACGTGGTGGTCCTGGAGGTCCGGCCGCTCGTCGGCGTTGCCGATGATCACGCTGTAGCCGAGCGCGCGTGCCTCCTCCTCGACGGAGCGGGCCAGCTCGGTGAAGTAGGGGTTGAGCACGTCGCTGATGACCAGGCCGAGGGTGTGGGTCTGGTCGGTGCGCAGGGAGCGGGCGACGGCGTTCGGGCGGTAGCCCAGGGTCTCGACGGCGGCCAGCACGCGGGTGCGTGCGTCCGCGCTGACCGACGGATGGTCGTTCAGGACGCGCGAGACCGTGGCGACGGATACGCCGGCCTCGGCAGCGACGTCCTTGATGCTGGCCACCGCCGCTCCACCTCCTTGTGGATCAGTCGTGGGAGCGCCGGATGAGCGCTCGTGGAATCGATTACATCGACGGGAGCATGGAATCGATTACACGGCGGCGAATCAAGCCCCCGGCGGTACCTCTTGACCGGATCGTGATGTCGCGGGCGGTCCCCCGTCGGTTCAGGCTGGAAGGAGAAGGTCGGTTTCCCGGCGAGTGGAGGAGCCATGACGGCGGCGACCCGGAACGACGTACCCGTCGCCCTCGAAGGCGATGGAGTGGAGCTGCGCATCAAGCCCATCGGCGGCGGCCTGTCGGTCGGCTACATCACCCTGCCCCGGGGCACGGACATGGGCCCGGCCCTCAAGGGCCTGCCCGACGACGCGTGCCAGTGCCCGCACTGGGGCTATCTGCTCAAGGGCCGGATCAGGATGCGCACGGCCGCGGGCGAGGAGGAGTACGAGGCGGGACAGGCGTACTACTGGGGCCCCGGCCATGTGCCGATGGCGCTGGAGGACAGCGAGCTGGTGGAGTTCTCGCCGAGCGAGGACTTCCAGCGGGTGATCGACCACGTGACGGCGCAGGCCGGATGAGCCGGGTCTCCTGATGCGCCGTGCCCGGACCGATGAGTTTCGCCGGCCCGGGCGGTCTTCCTCGCATCGACCACAGGAGGAACACCGTGACCCAGCTGCTGCGCGTGCAGAACTTCAACGTCTCGAGTGACGGATTCGGTGCCGGTGAGGGCCAGAGCCTGGAGCGGCCGTTCGGCCATGCCGACCCCGGCACGATGTTCGCCTGGGCCGGGGCCACGGCGAGCTGGCCGAACCGCACCGCCCCCGGGGGCAGCCGCGGTCTCGACGACTACCTGACGCGGGACTTCCACCACAACATCGGCGCCGAGATCATGGGACGCAACAAGTTCAGCCCGCACCGCGGCCCTTGGCAGGACCACGAGTGGCAGGGCTGGTGGGGCGACGAACCCCCGTTCCACACGCCGGTGTTCGTCATGACCCACCACGAGCGCCCCTCGTTCACCCTGTCCGACACGACGTTCCACTTCGTCGGCGGGGATCCGGCCGAGGTCCTCGCCCAGGCGCGCAAGGCGGCCGGGGGCAAGGACGTACGGCTCGGCGGCGGGGCGGCGACCATCCGGCAGTTCCTGGACGCCGACCTGGTGGACACGCTGCACGTGGCGGTCTCGCCCGGTGTGGTGCTCGGGTCCGGCTCACGGCTGTGGGAGTCCCCCGAGGAACTGTTCGACCGGTTCCACTGCGACATCGTGCCGAGCCCTGGCGGCGCGGTGATCCATCACCTCTTCTGGCGCAAGTGACACCCACCGGTCCGGGCGCGCGCCCCGGTCAGTCGCGCCCGCCCCAGTCCAGACGGTCGGCGAGCCCGGCGGCGGTGAAGGCGGCCGCCAGTTCGTCGCGGCCCTCGGTGAAGTGGGCCCAGCTGTCGTAGTGCACGGGGACCACGCGGCGGGCGCCGAGGATCCGCGCGGCCTCGGCGGCCATGGCGCTGTCCAGGACCAGAACACGGTTGTCGAAGAGGACGGGGAAGCGGGGGGCGCCGGCGAAGAGCACGGCGGTGTCGACGGGGCCGAAGCGGCCGGCGATCTCGCGGACCGCGTCGAGGGAGGCGTTGTCACCGCTGACGTAGACGGTGGGCATGCCCTCGCCGGTCAGGACGAAGCCGACGACCTGGCCGGTGAACGCCTCGACCTGCTCACGCGGACCGGGGCCGTGCAGGGCGGGGACGCCGGTCACGGTGACCGTGCCGCCGCCGGGGCGCTCCAGCTCGACGGATTCCCAGTCGGCCAGGCCCCTGGCCCTCTCCCCCAGGCTTTCGCCCAGACGCTTGCCGCCGCCGGGTGTGGTCAGGGTCAGGGGTATGCCGGCGAGCAGGGCCCGGCCCGAGGTGTCGAGGTTGTCGGCGTGCTCGTCGTGGGAGAGCAGCACTACGTCGACGTTGCCGAGGTCGGCGGGCGCGGCGGCGGCGGGTGCGGTTTTGGTCAGGAGCGGGCCCCCGGGCCGGGGGTAGTCGCCGGGGGCGTCGAAGGTCGGGTCGGTCAGGAAGCGCAGACCGCCGTACTCGAACAGGGCGGTCGGGCCACCCAGGACACGGACGGGGAAGTCGGTCGTCACGGGCGTGGAAGACATGGAACACCTCACGGATGGAAGCGATTGAACCGTGAGAAGACCGTAGCTGCTTCTCACGGATGAGGGCAAGCCGTACCATGAGAAGCATGGAGGAGTCCGTGATCGAACAACCCGCCCCGCCGCCCGTACAGGGCGAGGAGGAACACCCCTCCCTGGCCCTGGCCAACAGCGCGACGGCACTGCCCGGCGGGCGCACCCTCGACCTCCTGGGCACCCCCGCACAGGCGAACCACTGGCTGACCGAGCGGGGCCTCGCCCCGGTCGACGCCGGCATGCGGGAGATGTGCGCGGCCCAGCTGCGGTCGCTGCGCGAACAGATCAGGTCGCTGTTCGCCGCCCGGGCCGACGGCGTACCCGCCCTGCCCGCCGCGGTGGACGCCCTCAACGACGCGATGACCAGGGTCCCCACGGCCCCCCTGCTGCGATGGGACGACAAGACCGGCCCCTACCGCACCGCCGCCCCCCACCCCACCACCGCGATCGTCGACCTCGCCGTGGCCACCCTCGCCGCCGACGCGGCCGACCTGCTCACGTCTCCCGACGCCGAGCGCCTCACCGCGTGCGGCTCCCCGCCCTGCAATCGCTTCCTGCTCCGCCACGGCCGCCGCCAGTGGTGCTCCACCCGCTGCGGCGACCGCGCCCGCGCGGCCAGGGCGTACGCGCGCCGCACCGGGGGGCGCTGACTCCGCCCCGGTCAGGGCCGGGTCGGAGGGGCGAGCCGCCCCCCTCTGCTCTCCGCGACCCTTTTGACGTCCCGTAGCGACTCGCTGAGCCGCCGGGCCAGGTAGTGCAGCTCCGCGCTCGTCACCCGCCGCTCCGCGAGGAGTTCGGCGGCGTGCGCGAGCAGGCGGTCCGCCATGTCGATCTGCACGTCCTCGATCTCGTCGGCGAGCCGTGAGACGTAGCCGGTTCCGTCGCCCAGGAGGTAGCAGGGCTGGCCGTCGGCACCGGTCCAGGGCAACAGCCTCCCGACCGCCGTGTGGTCGCGTGCCGCGCCGGTCATGCGTGCGCCTCCGCCGACAGATAAGGGCGCACCAGTCGGTTGTCCTCCCCGCGCAGCGGGCGTTCGTCGGGGCGACGGCATGCCGCCGGGCAGGCGTACGGGCGCGCGTACGGGCGGCGCGGGGGTGGCGCCGTCGATCGCCGTCGCCTTCCCCGGGGAGGGAAGAGGAAGCGGAGGAACGGCTCCAAGAGCCGGGCGATGAGGTCTACCACGTGCGTCTGCCTGCCTTCTCACCTGCGGTGACTGCGTTCTGTGGTGAATCACTCACAGAGTGGGGCCGGGCCTCGCTACGCTGCCAGGGGGTGGAGCTTGACATCGCGGTTGTCAAGAAGGGGAGTTGGCTGATGGACGAACATCGCATGCTTCGAACACCGCGCCAGAAGTACGGGGAGGAGATGCGGCTGAGGCGGACCGCCGCCCGCCTCACCCAGGAGGAACTGGGCGACCAGGTGGTGTGCTCGCCCACGCTGATCAGTCATTTCGAGGCAGGCAGACGCCTTCCCAAGCCGGATGACGCGCAGCGGATCGACCGAGCCCTGGGGACGGACGGGTTCTTCGCGCGGTGGCTGGAGGATCTGGAGTCGCACTACACCGATCATTTCGCGGCGGTGGCCGAGCTGGAGCAACTGGCAACCCACATTCAGCAGTTCGCGCTTTCCCTGATTCCCGGAGTGCTTCAGACCGACGACTACGCCCGCGCCTTGTTCCGGTCCTACCGTCCGAACCACACGGCCGAAAAACTTGACGAGCTCGTTGTCATTCGAACGCAACGCCGCCGCATCCTCGACGGGCCTGCTCAGCCCGTCGTCTGGACCCTGCTCGACGAGGCGGTCCTCCGCCGTCGCGTCGGAGGACCGCGGGTCATGGCGGAGCAGTTGCACAAAGTCGCCGACCTGGCCGAATCGGGACGGTTGCGTCTGCATGTGCTTCCCTACGACGTGGGGGCGCACGCACTCATGCAGAGCCTGCTCACACTCATGACCTTCGCGGACTCGGCCCCGGTGGCCTACGTCGAGGGCTTCCAGACCGGCAACTTGATGGACGAGCCAGCTCTGGTGAGTGCCTGTCAGACCGCTTACGCTCTGGCCCTGAGCGACGCGTTGTCGCAGCAGGAGTCACTGGCCCTCGTCAGGGCGGCAGCGAAGGAACACGCGCATGATGAGTGAGCACCTCGCCCTCACAGGTTGGTGCAAGTCCAGTTACAGCGGCGGGGATCAGGGCGAGTGCCTCGAAGTCGCCCCCGGCCACCCCGACATCCCCGTGCGGGACAGCAAGACCGCCCACGGCCCCGCCCTGGTCTTCTCGCGAAGCGGCTGGGCGGCGTTCGTCGCCGCCGTCAAGGACGGGCACATCAACGGCTGAGCAGGCAGCGTGAGACTCAAGGGCGGGTAGCTCTCACCACCCGCGCGTTCGGCCGCCTCGATGTAGTCGGCCAACCGGTCCCTGACGCCGGTTCCTCACCGGCGGGAATGCGACCTCACCCGTGACCGGCACGGGTGCCGTCGCAGACCTGCCAGCCGGCCACGGGGGCGCCTGCTGGAGTGAGCGGAACGCGCTGCCTCCCACAGGACGGATCGCCATGCCAGCACCCACCCCCGCTTCGGTCGACGCCCCCCTCTCACCCCGCGCGGGGTGGGCCACCGTGGTCTCCGTGGCGCTCGGGATCTTCGCCATCGTCACCACCGAGATCCTGCCGATCGGTCTGCTGACCTCCATCGGGGGCGACTTCACCGTCTCGGACGGGACGGCCGGGCTGATGATGACCATGCCCGGCTTCCTGGCTGCGGTCGCCGCTCCCCTGGTCACCTCGGCCACGGCTCGCCTCGACCGCCGTCTGATGCTCTGTCTGTGCATGCTCCTGCTGGCCCTGGCGAACTTCCTGGCCGCCGCGGCCTCCGACTACTGGCTCGTCCTGGTCTCCCGGGTCATGGTCGGCGTCACGATCGGCGGCTTCTGGTCGATCGGAGCCGGTCTCGCGGACCGGCTGGTGCCACCGGAGTCGGCCCGGCGGGCGACGGCCGTGATCTTCTCCGGCGTTCCGCTGGGGTCCGTCCTCGGCGTTCCGGCGGGGACGCTCATCGGGGACCTCGCGGGATGGCGTACGGCCTTCACCGTCATGGGCCTCTTCACCGCAGGCGTCCTGTTCCTGCTGCTCCGGTTCGTGCCGCCGCTGCCCCCGGTCCGGGCCACCCGCCTGGGCGTCCTCGGCGGGCTCCTGAGGACCACCGGCACCCGCCTCGCGCTGCTGCTGACGTTCCTCGTGGTCCTGGCCCACTTCGGCACCTACACCTACGTCACGCCGTTCCTGGAGCAGGTCACCCACGCCGACGGCGGCACGGTCACCGCCTTCCTGCTGCTCTACGGCGCCGCGGGCATCGCCGGGAACTGGCTGGGCGGGACCCGGGCGGCCCGCAGCCCGCGCGCCGTCTTCGGTCTCGCGGGCGGCGGGATCGCCGCGGCGACCCTATTGCTCCCGGCCCTGGGCCGCGGAGAGGCGGGCGCGGTGACGCTGCTGATCGTGTGGGGCATCGCCTACGGCGCCGTACCGGTCGCCTCGCAGACCTGGTTCTCCCGGGCGGCCCCGGACGCCCCGGAAGCGGCGTCGGTCCTGTTCACCGCCTCTTTCCAGGCCACCATCTCGACCGGCGCGCTCCTCGGGGGTGTCGCCCTGGACCGCACCTCGCCGTCCGCGGTCATGCTGCTCGGCGGGTGCGTCGCGCTGCTGATGGTCCTGGCGACCGGGGCCGCCCGCTCCGCCCGGGGCTGACGTGTCAGGCCGAGTCGTTCAGCAGCCTGCTCAGGTGCTCACGCCCCTGCTCCAGGAGGTCCGGCAGCGGCGCCGCCTCCTCGTACCAGCGCTTCTCGTACTCCCAGCAGAGCCAGCCGTCCCAGCCGTGGCGGGAGAGGACCTCGACGCATTCGGCCAGCGGCAGGGCGCCCTGACCGAGGGCCAGGGGGGTCGTGTCGTCGGGAGAGGCGATGTCCTTGACCTGCACGTAGCCGAGGTGGGGGGCGAGCGCCGCGTAGGTCTCGGAGGGCTGTTCGCCGCCGAGCCAGGTGTGCATCACGTCCCAGAGGGCGCCGACCTGGCGGTGGCCGACGAGGCCGAGGATCCGCATCGCGTCGGCGGCGGTTCGGTGCGAGTCGTGGGTTTCCAGGAGGATGCGCACGCCCAGGTCGTTGGCGTGTTCGGCGGCCGTGCCCAGACGCCGGGCGGCCGTCGCGTCGGCCTCCTCGGGGGTCTGGACGTCGAGGTCGCCGCCGGGGAAGACCCGGACGTACGGGGCTCCCAGGTCACGGGCCAGGTCGAGGAGGGCACGGATCTCGGCCAGGACGGGCTCGTCGTCGCCCGGCGCGGCGACCCGTGCGTAGCCCGCCAGGCCGAGGAGCTCTACGCCCGCGCCCTTGAACTCGGCCGCGACGTCCGCCCGTTCGGCGGGGCCGAGGCCGGTGTGGACCGGTTCCTCGGGGTGGGTGCGCAGTTCCACGCCGTGGTAGCCGTGCGTGGTCGCGAGGCGCAGGACGTCGGTCAGGGGCAGGCCAGGGACACCGAGGGTGGAGAACGCCAGCTTCATACGGACGGAATCTACCCGGCACGCCGCCTGCGACTCCCCTCCGTCCCCCGGGTGTTGCGTGAAGATCCGGTCACCGGCCCTGGCCGGTGAGTCCCTCGTCCCGCACGGGCCCGTCACGTCCTCGGGGCGCGGGGCCGGCCGTCGCCCAGGGTCGTCCGGACCGTCCGCGGCGCCTCGGCCCGTCGCGGTCCGGTCCTCGGCTGTGGACGGTGTCCGACATCGCGCCGACCGCTTCGCGGGCCCGCTCGCCGGGCAGGGCGGCGGCCTCCCGGCCCGGCGTGGTGAGTGCGACGCCGCGGTGGCGCGCCGCCCGGGCAGGCGACGGCCGATGAGTTTTGCCGTATCGCGCAGTCGGAAGAGGTGTTCGTGCACGCAGCCGCCCGCGGTGTGCAAGCGTGCACCGACGGAATCCGCCGAGAACCCGACACGAGATACCGAGGAACCCACGATGCGCACTCTGATCAGCACCGCTTTCATCTCGCTCGACGGCGTCGTGGAGGCCCCGGGCGGCGAGCCCGGTTACCGGAACTCCGGGTGGACCTTCAAGAACGTCGAGTTCCTCCCCGAGGCCTTCGAGATCAAGGGCCGGGAGCAGAAGGAGGCCACCGCGATGATGCTGGGCCGCACCAGCTACGAGGCGTTCAGCGCGGTGTGGCCCGACATGGAGGACTTCGCCGACTACAAGGTGATGCCGAAGTACGTCGTCTCCACCACCCTCACCGAGGACGACCTGGTGTCGAACTGGGGCGAGACGACGATCCTGCGCTCGCTCGACGACGTCGCCGCGCTGAAGGAGACCGAGGGCGGCCCGATCATCATCCACGGCAGCGCCTCCCTGAACCAGGCCCTCTCGGACGCCGGCCTGATCGACCGCTACCACCTGCTCGTCTTCCCGCTCCTGCTCGGAGCGGGCAAGCGGCTCTTCAGCGCCACGGACAAGGACACCCAGAAGCTGCGGCTCGTCGAGCACGAGGCCTACGCCAACGGGTTGCAGAAGAACGTCTTCGACGTCGTTCGCTGACCCGGTCCCCGCACCGGTCCCGCCGTCGCGCCCCCCACGCGACCCACGGGACGGGCCTGCCCAGCGAACACGGGATCACAGGAGAACGAGGTGCCCGAGCCGAAGCACGGGCACCGGGAAACCCGGCCGACAAGACCTCCGCACCGCCCCCGCCATCGCGCCCCGCACGCGACCGACCGGACGGGCCCGACCAGCGGACACGGGATCGCAGGCGAACGAGGTGCCCGGCCCGAAGCGGGGGCAAGGAGCACGGGGGCACGCGGCCGGCAGGGCCTTCGCACCCGCCCGCCCTCAGGCTCCGGCCGTCAGGAAGTCCGCGGCACCCCGGAAGACCCCCGCACCATCAACTCCCCCCGTGCCGAGGCGATCCCCCCGGGCGGCGCCTCCTCACGGCCCATCGCGATGCGGCCCGCCCGGGCCCCCGCCTCCGCCAGCGGCAGCCGCACCGTCGTCAGGGACGGCACCGCGTCGATGCTGAACGGCAGATCGTCGAAGCCCGCGACCGACACGTCCTCCGGGATCCGCAGGTTCGAGTCGCGCAGCGCGGCGCACGCGCCCAGCGCGACGGAGTCGTTCGCCGCGACGACCGCCGTCAGGGACGGGTCACGCCGCAGCAGCTCCAGCGTCGCCTCGTAGCCGGACCGCCGGTCGTAGCGCCCGTGCACCGTCCACCGGGGGTCCTCCTCGATGCCGTGCGCGGCCAGCGCGGCCCGGTGCCCTTCGAGGCGGTGCCGCGTGGTGGTCCGCTCCTCGGGGCCGGCGATGTAGCCGAGCCGCCGGTGCCCGAGCCCGATGAGGTGCTCGGTCAGCTCCTGCCCGCCGCCGCGGTTGTCGAAGGTCAGCGCGATCGCCCCGGTGTCCGGCGCCGGGGGGCGGCCGCACAGGACGACCCGGGTCCCGGCGTCCACCAGCTTCCGCACCTTCGCGTCCATGGCCGCCTGGTGCGCCGCGTCCTCGATCGCCCCGCCGGTCAGCACCACCGCCGCCGCGCGCTGCCGTTGCAGCAGCGTGAGGTACGTCAGCTCCCGCTCCGGGGAGCCGCCCGTGTTGCAGACCACCGCCAGTCTCTCCCCGCCCGCACGGCCGCCCGGTCCGCCGATCTCGGCCTGGATCGCGCTCGCCATGATCCCGAAGAACGGGTCGGCGATGTCGTTCACCAGGATTCCGACCAGGTCGGAGGTGGCGGCGGCCAGGGCGCTCGCGGGTCCGTTGAGCACGTAGTCCAGCTCGTCCACGGCCTTCAGCACCCGCTCGCGGGTGGAGGCCGCCACGGGGTAGTTCCCGTTCAGCACGCGCGACACCGTCGCGGGCGAGACCTGCGCGCGGGCCGCCACGTCCGCCAGGGTCACCGTCATCTCGTCGTCCTCCGGTCGCGCATCTCGTCTCCGCCCTCGTACACACCCAGACCACTGGCCATGGTTCCGGGCGGATCAGCAGGTGGACCGCCGGACCCATGGCCATGGTTCCGAGCAGACCTTAAGCCCCCGCCCCCGGGTTGTTCGCCCCCTCGAACAACTCGTCCTGGTCACGGTCTTGTCCGGACCGCGGTTCAGAGGCTAGCTTCTCCCTGTATAGAAAGCGCTTGCTGTCAGCTTCACCAGTCCGCGGCCGGTTCCCCGGGTCGCCTGTGCAGGGTGGGGCGTACGCGGCGCGACGACCGCGTACGAAGGGAACGACGTGACACGCAAAACGGTGCGTATCGCAATGAACGGTGTGACCGGGCGCATGGGTTACCGCCAGCACCTGGTCCGCTCCATCCTCGCCCTCCGCGAGCAGGGCGGCCTCGACCTCGGTGACGGCACCGTGCTGTGGCCCGAGCCGATCCTGGTCGGCCGCCGTGAGCACGCGCTGAAGGCGATGGCCGAGCAGCACGGGCTGGAGCACTGGTCGACGGACGTGGACGCGGTCCTCGCCGACGAGACGGTGGACATCTACTTCGACGCGCAGGTCACCTCCGCCCGCGAGGAGGCGCTGAAGAAGGCCATCGCGGCCGGCAAGCACCTCTACACCGAGAAGCCCACCGCCACCGGTCTCGACGGCGCCCTGGAGCTCGCCCGGCTGGCGAACGAGGCCGGCATCAAGCACGGCGTCGTCCAGGACAAGCTCTTCCTGCCGGGCCTGCTGAAGCTCAAGCGCCTGATCGACGGCGGCTTCTTCGGCCGGATCCTCTCCGTGCGCGGCGAATTCGGCTACTGGGTCTTCGAGGGCGACTGGCAGACCGCCCAGCGCCCCTCCTGGAACTACCGGGCCGAGGACGGCGGCGGCATCGTCGTCGACATGTTCCCGCACTGGGAGTACGTGCTGCACGAGCTGTTCGGCCGCGTGAAGTCCGTCCAGGCCCTCACCGCCACCCACATCCCGCAGCGCTGGGACGAGAACGACAAGCCCTACGACGCCACCGCCGACGACGCCGCCTACGGCATCTTCGAGCTGGAGGGCGGCGCGATCGCACAGATCAACTCCTCCTGGGCCGTGCGCGTCAACCGCGACGAGCTGGTGGAGTTCCAGGTGGACGGCACGGAGGGCTCCGCGGTCGCGGGCCTGCGCAACTGCCGCGTCCAGCACCGCAGCGCCACCCCCAAGCCGGTCTGGAACCCGGACATCCCCGCCACCGAGGTCTTCCGCGACCAGTGGCAGGAGGTCCCGGACAACACCGAGTTCGACAACGGCTTCAAGGCCCAGTGGGAGCTGTTCCTCAAGCACGTCTACGCCGACGCCCCCTACCACTGGGACCTGCTGGCCGGTGCCCGCGGTGTGCAGCTCGCCGAGCTGGGCCTCGCCTCCTCGGCCCAGGGCCGCCGTCTCGACGTGCCGGAGATCTCGCTGTGACCATCCGACTCCCCGGTGCCGACGGGGCGTTGCGGACCTATGAGCCCCGCACCGAGCCCCTGGCCGTCACCCCCGGCACCCCCTTCACCTCCCGCACGGTCTTCTCGGCGGCGCACGTCGTCGCCGACCCGTTCGCGGACGTCTCCCCCGACTCGCCCGCCGCCGTCGACTGGGACGCCACCCTCGCCTTCCGCCGCCACCTGTGGTCCCACGGGCTGGGCGTCGCCGAGGCCATGGACACCGCCCAGCGCGGCATGGGTCTGGACTGGGCGTGCGCGGCGGAACTGATCCGGCGCTCGGCGGCCGAGGCCAAGGCGGTCGGCGGCCGCATCGCCTGCGGTGTGGGCACCGACCAGATCGCCTCCGGGTCGCTCGCGGAGGTCCGCGCGGCCTACGAGGAGCAGCTCGCGGTCGTCGAGGAGTCCGGCGCGCAGGCCATCCTGATGGCGTCGAGGGCGCTGGCCGCGGCGGCCTCCGGGCCCGAGGACTACCTGGAGGTCTACGGCCATCTGCTGCGCCAGGCGACCGAGCCGGTGGTCCTGCACTGGCTGGGCCCGATGTTCGACCCGGCGCTGGAGGGCTACTGGGGCTCGTCCGACCTGGACACGGCGACGGACACCTTCCTCGAGGTCATCGCCGCCCACCCCGACAAGGTCGACGGCATCAAGGTCTCCCTGCTGGACGCCCGGCGCGAGATCGACATCCGCCGCCGGCTCCCGCAGGGCGTGCGCTGCTACACGGGCGACGACTTCAACTACCCCGAGCTGATCGCGGGCGACGAGCAGGGCTTCAGCCACGCGCTGCTCGGCATCTTCGACCCGCTGGGCCCGCTGGCGGCGCAGGCGGTCCGGGTCCTGGACACCGGCGACGTGCCGGGCTTCCGCGCCCTGCTGGACCCCACCGTCGGGCTGTCGCGCCACCTGTTCCAGACGCCGACCCGCTTCTACAAGACGGGCGTGGTCTTCCTGGCCTGGCTGGCGGGCCACCAGGAGCACTTCACGATGGTCGGCGGCCTGCAGTCGGCCCGCTCGCTGCCGCACTTCGCGACGGCGTACGAACTGGCCGACGGGCTGGGGCTGTTCCCGGACCCGAAGCTGGCCGAGGAACGGATGAAGACGCTGCTGAGCGTGTACGGGGTGAACCAGTGAGCGGCGCGCCGGAACGCTTCTCCATCAACCAGATGACGGTGAAGCAGCTGTCCCTGCCGGAACTGGTGGACGGCTGCGCCCGGTTGGGCGTCCGCAACGTCGGGCTCTGGCGCGAGCCGGTGCAGGCGCACGGCCTGGAGGCCACGGCCAAGCTGGTCCGGGAGGCGGGCCTCACGGTGACGACGCTGTGCCGGGGCGGCTTCTTCACCGCGATCGACCCGCGGGAGCGGGCGGAGGCCCTGGCCGACAACCGCCGCGCGATCGACGAGGCGGCGACCCTGGGCACGGACACCCTGGTCCTGGTCTCGGGCGGGCTCCCGGCCGGCTCCAAGGACCTGCGCGGCGCCCGGGAGCGCATCGCGGACGCCCTGGCGGAACTGGGCCCCTACGCGGAGCGGCACGGCGTGCGTCTGGCCATCGAGCCGCTGCACCCCATGTACGCCTCGGACCGCTGTGTGGTGTCGACCCTGGCCCAGGCCCTGGACCTCGCCGAGCGCTTCCCGGCGCACCAGGTCGGCGTCGCGGTCGACACGTACCACATCTGGTGGGACGACACCGCTCCCGCGCAGATCGCCCGGGCGGGCGCGGGCGGCCGCATCCACACCTTCCAGCTCGCCGACTGGACGACGCCCCTCCCTCAGGGCGTCCTCACCGGCCGCGGCCAGATCGGCGACGGGTCGATCGACATGCGGGAGTGGCAGGGGTATGTCGAGGCGGCCGGTTACACCGGCGCCATCGAGGTGGAGCTGTTCAACGACGGTCTGTGGGCCCGGGACGGCCTGGAGGTCCTGGCCGAGACGGCTGCGAGGTTCGCCGAACACACCCGCTGAGCCGTCCTCGCACCGGGCCGCTGCCCCGCCCCGCCTGCCAGGTGGGGCGGGGCAGCGGCATGTCCTGGCCGTGCGGCCGCCGCACGCGCATGCCCTGGCCGGGTGACGGTCGCGGGTCCGGGACGACCGGCACGCGCGTGCGCAGCACCACGGAACCACCGGACAGCGATACACGTCAGCCCGCCCGGTATGCCGGTCGAGGCGCCGTGGCAGTGGCCGTCGGACCGGTGGCTACCGGCGGGGCGGAGGCCACCGGCGGGGCGGAGGGCACCGGCGGGGCGGTGCGGCGCCGGGGCAGAGACGTCAGCGCCACCCCGCCCACCAGCAGCGCCGCCGCGCACCACCGCAGCGGGCTCACCGGTTCGTCCAGGAACAGGAAGGCCGAGGACATGCCGAAGACCGGGACGAGGAGCGAGAAGGGCGCCACCGTGGAGGCGGGGTGGTGGCGCAGGAGGAAACCCCACGCGCCGAAGCCGAAGACCGTGGTGATCCAGGCGACGTAGACGACCGTGCCCGCGCCCTGCCAGTCCAGGGCGCGCAGGGCGGCCAGATCGCGTGCGGGGCCCTCGGTGAGGAGGGAGAGGGCCAGCAGCGGGAGCACCGGGACCGTGCTGACCCAGACCATGAAGTTCAGCGCGTCGGGCGGGGCCGCCTTGCGGGTGAGGACGTTCGACGCGCCCCAGCAGGCCGCCGCCCCGATCACCAGGGCGAACGCGCCGAGCGGACCCGAGGCGCCCTCGTCCACGGCCGCCACGGCGATGCCGGCCAGGGCGATCAGCATGCCCAGCAGACGGACGCGGGAGGGCCGTTCGCCCAGGGTCAGGGCGGCGATCGCCGCGGTGAACACCGCCTGGATCTGCAGCACCAGGGAGGACAGGCCCGCCGGCATGCCCGCGTCCATGCCGACGAAGAGCAGGCCGAACTTGGCCACGCCGAGGACCAGGCCGACCGCCACGATCCACTTCCACGCCACCTTCGGGCGGCCCACGAGGAACACCGCCGGGAGCGCCGCCGCGAGGAAGCGCAGGGCGGAGAAGAGCAAGGGCGGGAAGTGGCCGAGGCCGATCTCGATGACCGTGAAGTTGACGCCCCAGACGGCGGCGACCAGGACGGCGAGAGCGAGGTGTGACGGGCGCATGCCGTGAGCATCGCGCCCCACGACCGTGAAGCACCAGCGATGATCGCTGCATGGTTGGATGAAGCATCGCTAAGCGAAGGCATCGCCGAGCACACCCCAGGGCGACCCGCTCGGCAGATGGGCGACCCGCCCGGCAGAAAGGAGCACCCCGTGCTCGACCTCCAGCGGCTTCGTGCCCTGCACGCCGTCTCCGTGCACGGCACCGTCGGCGCCGCCGCCCTCGCGCTCGGGTACACGCCCTCCGCGGTGTCCCAGCAGATCGCCAAGCTGGAGCGGGAGACCAGGACCGTGCTGCTGGAGCGGGAGGGGCGGGGTGTCCGGCTCACCGACGAGGCCCTCCAACTGGTCGCGGCCGCACAGGAGTTGCTGGCCATCGTGGAGCGCGCGGAGACCGAGCTGGAGGAGCGGCGGGGGCGGCCGGCCGGGCGGCTGACCGTCGCCGCGTTCGCTTCGGCGGCGCGCGGGCTGATGCCGGGCGTGCTGGCCGAGCTGGGCCGCCGCCATCCCGCTCTGGACGCCCGGCTCTGCGAGGTCGACCCGCATCTGTCCGTCGACCTGGTGGCGAAGGGCGCCGTCGACCTCGCCGTCGCCCACGACTGGGACATCGCGCCGCTGCCCGCCCCGCCGGGCCTGGAGCAGGCGGTCATCGGCGACGACCTGTGCGATCTGCTCGTCCCCGAGGGGCACCCCTTCGCCGGGCGGTCGGGCGTACGGCGGGAGGAGCTGGGCGGTGAACGGTGGATCTGCCAGCCCCCGGGGCGGGTCTGCCACGACTGGCTGCTGCGGACGCTGCGCGCGGCCGGGCACGAGCCGGACCTCGTCCACCAGGCCGACGAGAACCCCACCCTCGTCGCCCTGGTCGCGGCCGGGCTCGGCGTCGCGCTCATTCCCCGGCTGGGGCGCGGGCCGCTGCCCGCCGGGGTGGTGGAGGTGCCGCTCGACCCGATGCCGGTGCGGCGGCTGTACGCGCTGTGGCGCACGGGGGCGGCCCGGCGTCCGGCCATCGCGGAGACCGTACGCGTGCTCGGTGAGCAGTGGCCCGGCGCGGCGGCTCATCCGCCCCGCTGAACGCCCGGCGCGGCGGCTCATCCGAACCGTTGAACGCACGGCGCACCACGCGTACCGACTTGCGGAATCACGCGCCGAGCCGGGAACCCGAGGCGGACCGTCCGCGTCCAATCGCAGGCCGCCGGAGAGTCACCACGGTGCGGTGTCGGCCCTCGCCACTGGCTGCGATCGCTGACCACCCTCTCCGCCGTACCGCGGCCGGCGGCCCCGCCGCCATCGGCGCACCCCCCTCCTACGCGCCGATGGCGGCCCCCGGGCGGTCAGGACCGCGCGCTCCCTTGACCGGCAGAAACTTCCCGGATATTGCTGACCTCCTGGAAGTTTCCTTCAGCGGATCCCAGCGGATCACCTCCGGAAGGAGCGCACGTGCACGACACCGGCACGGCAAGCACGGGAAACACCGCACAGCCCTCCAGACGCACCCTCCTCGCCGCCACCGCCGCCACCGCCACCGCCGCCCTCGCGGCCGCCGGGCCCGCGCACGCCGCCCAGGACGACGGCCGGCTGCGGGCCCTCATCTCCCGCATGACGCTCGAGGAGAAGGTCGGCCAGCTCTTCGTGATGCGGGTCTACGGCCACTCCGCCACCGCCCCCGACCAGGCCGACATCGACGCCAACCTCAAGGAGATCGGGGTCCGCACGGCCGCCGAACTGCTGGCGAAGTACCGGGTCGGCGGCATCATCTACTTCGCGTGGGCCCACAACACCCGCGAGCCGCACCAGATCGCCGAGCTGTCCGACGGCATCCAGAGGGCCTCCCTCGGGCTGCCGCGCGGGCTGCCCGTGCTCATCTCCACCGACCAGGAGCACGGGATCGTCGCCCGGGTGGGCAGGCCGGCGACGCTGTTCCCGGGCGCCATGGCCGTCGGGGCGGGCGGGTCGCGGTCCGACGCCCGCACCCTCGGCCGGATCGCGGGCGCCGAGCTGCGGGCCATGGGGATCCGGCAGGACTACTCCCCCGTGGCCGACGTCAACGTCAACCCGGCCAACCCGGTCATCGGCGTACGGTCCTTCGGGGCCGACCCGCGGGCGGTGTCCGCGCTGGTGGCCGCCGAGGTGGCCGGGTACCAGGGGTCCGGGGTCGCCGCCACCGCCAAGCACTTCCCCGGGCACGGGGACACCAACGTCGACAGCCACACCGGCTTCCCCACCATCACGCACAGCCGGGAGCTGTGGGAGCGGCTGGACGCGCCGCCGTTCCGGGCCGCGATCGCCGCCGGCATCGACTCGGTCATGACCGCGCACCTGATGGTCCCGGCCCTCGACGGCTCCGGCGACCCGGCGACCCTGTCGCGCCCGATCCTCACCGGCATCCTGCGCGAACGCCTCGGCTACGACGGGGTCGTGGTCACCGACTCCCTCGGCATGGAGGGCGTGCGGACCAAGTACGGCGACGCCCGGGTGCCGGTGCTCGCGCTGAAGGCGGGCGTGGACCAGCTGCTCAACCCGCCCGACCTCGACCTGGCGTGGAACGCCGTGCTGACCGCCGTGCGCGAGGGGGAGCTCACCGAGGCCCGGCTCGACGAATCGATCCTGCGGGTGCTGCGGCTGAAGGCCGAGCTGGGGCTTTTCCGTTCGCCGTACGTCACACAGGGCGGGGTCGACCGGACCGTGGGCACCCGGGCGCATCGGGCGGCGGCCGACCGGATCGCCGGGCGGACGACCACCCTGCTGGTCAACGAGCGGCGCCTGCTGCCCCTGTCGCGGCGCCGGTACCCCAGGGTGCTGGTGGTCGGGGCGGATCCGGCCTCGCCGACCGGCACGACAGGCCCGCCCACGGGCGTGCTCGCCGGCGCGCTGACCGGGCTGGGCTTCACCGCCACCGCCCTGTCCACCGGCACCGCGCCCTCTGCGGCGACCATCGCCAAGGCCGTCGCGGCGGCGCGGGACGCGGACGCGGTGGTGGCCGCCACCTACAACGTCACGGCGAGCAGCAGCCAGAAGGCGCTGGTGGAACAGCTCGTGGCCACGGGGAGGCCGGTCGTGGCGGTGGCGGTCCGCAACCCGTACGACGTGGCCCACCTGCCGTCCGTACCGGCCTGTCTGGCCGCCTACTCCTGGACCGACGTCGAACTGCGGGCCGCCGCACGGGTGATCGCCGGACGGATCAAGCCACGCGGGAGGCTGCCGGTCGCGGTGCAGCGGGCGGATGATCCGGAGCAGGTGCTGTACCCCATCGGCTACGGACTGTCGTATTAGACGTACGCCACGGACCGGGCGCACCACCCCCAAGGTGCGCAAACCCTCCCATGTGCCTGGCGTGCGCCCGCTACGGCGGGTCACGCTGGGCGGGCACACTCGGGGGGTCGGCGATGCGTGAGAGAAGTGGTGCGGGGGTGGTCGGGGCGCTGTCGGTGCTCTGCGCACTGCTGACGGGATGCCAGAGCCCGTCGGGAGGCGTGGCCGAGGCCGGGGCCGCCAGGACCGCCACGGTGTCGCCGGCACCGGCCCACCCGTCCGGGTACGGGGCGGTGTTCCTCGCGGTAGGCGAGTGCAGTTCCTTCGGGACGACGAGCTTCACCGAGGTGCCGTGCGCCGGTGAACGGGCGGCGGCCCGGGTCGTGGCACGGCACGACGGCACGGTGCGGGACGGGCCGCGCTGCCCGGCGACCACCGACTTCGTGCTCCACATCAGCGAGCAGCGGCCCGGAGCCGACGAGGACGGCGACGGGGCGGTGCCGCAGGGCTACGCCTGCATGCGCAACCTCCAGCCGCCGCACCCCGGCGACCCGGGCGGCGGGGGCGGCCCCCGCACGATCGTCGGCGACTGCGTCTACGGCTCCGGCGACGGGCAGGTCCGTGAGACCGCCTGCGACGGCGAGGGCGAGCACCGGCCCCAGTACAAGGTGACCCGGGCGGTCACCCGCCGGTCCGACTGCCCGGCCCCGACGGCCCTGTACGTCCGGCTGGGCGGGGTCCGGCCCGTGGGGTGCGCCCGGCCGCTGTGAGACGGCCGGGCGCGACGGGCGACGTCCCTTACGGACGCAGCGTCATCTCGCGCTGGACGTCCCGCTTGTCGAGCTTCGCGTCGAACTTCGCCAGCGGCTTGGCCGCCTGCGGGTTCGCCTGCACCGCGCCGGGGGCGACACCGGCCCAGTCGAGGATGCGGGCGGTGGCCAGGGCCTTCTGCTCGGGCACGAGACCCGCGACGTTGGCGCCGTGGTTCATGCCGGGGGCGGTCATGACGTAGGAGTCCTTCGCGCCCTTGCCGACGCGGAACGGCTCCGCGCCCCACGGGTCGTTCTGGCCGTAGACGAACAGCATGTGCCGGGCGTTGTGGCGGACCCAGGTGTCCACGTCCCGCATCGCCGACGGCTGGAACTTCATGGGGATGTCCCGGGGGACGAAGTTGCGCGGCGGCTGGTAGCCGTAGCGGATGTACTGCTTCTCGATGTGCGGGAAGCGGATGGTCGGCGCGCCGAGCTGGGTGCCGGCCTGGTAGTAGTACGGCGTGTAGGTGGACAGGCCCTGGTCGGCGTAGGCGGAGAAGCCGGAGATGGTGTCGACGGAGTCCCAGATCTCCTCGTCGGTGGCGTTCTTGGCGTCGGCCGGGATCTGGTCGCAGTCGGACAGCAGGCTGTACTGCCAGAAGCCCCACACGTAGTCGAGGACGGTCGCCTCGAAGGCCTTGTCCAGGCTGCCGATGGTCTCGAAGGTGAGGCCGTTGTCCTGCGCGTAGGCCGCGTACTTCTTCTCCAGCAGCTCGCGGCGCACCAGCGCCTCGCGCTGCACGCCGTTCAGCCGGGCACGGCACTCCGGGGTGCCCACGCCCGCGAAGAAGCGGTCGTAGGCCGAGTCCTCCTTGTTCACCACGTCGTTGGGGGCGACGTAGGCGACGACACCGTCCATGTCACGCGGGTAGAAGCGCTCGTAGTAGGTGGCGGTCATGCCGCCCTTCGAACCGCCCGTGGAGAGCCACTTCTTGCCGTAGATGCCCTTCAGCGCCTTGAAGACGCGGTGCTGGTCGCTGGCCGCCTGCCAGATGTCCAGCTTGGACCAGTCGGCGGGGGCGGGCCGGGACGGGGTGAAGTAGCGGTACTCCAGGGAGACCTGGTTGCCGTCCACGATCTGGGTGGGCTCGCTGCGGCGGGGCGTCGTTGAGACGTTGTAGCCGCTGGTGAAGAACACCGTCGGGCGCGAGACGTCCTTGTGCAGCACGGTGATGCGCTGCTGGAACGTGCCCTTCGAGGGCTTGTGGTGGTCGATCGGCTGCGTGTAGTTCAGGACGAAGAAGCGGTAGCCGGTGTACGGCTTCTCCTCGACCAGGCTCATGCCCGGAATGGAGAGCAGCCTCTCCTTGATGTCGGTGGTGCCGGCGGCGTCGGCGGCGGTGGCCGCTCCCGCCGTGCCCAGTGTGCCTATGAGCACCGTGAGCGCCAGCAGCCATCTGAGCGCCTTGCGCATGCGCACTCCCCTGTGAGACAGATGTGCGCCGGAAGCTAGCCCACCAACTCCCCCGAGCACCAGGGGACATAGGGAAAACCCTGTGTGCGCCTGCCTATGGGTGTGCGTCGAGACGCACGAGCGCGCCGATCTCCACGAGTTGGTCCGGCAATGCCAAGTCGGAGACACCCATGACCGTGCTGGCGGGCCGGTGCTCCCCGAAGTACTCGGCGTGAAGGCGCGCTGTCGTCCAGATTCTCCAGCGTGGTGCGGATCTGCGCTTCGAAGTCGCCTGCGCCCACGAAGTTGCCGTCACGGTCATGGGACAGCTGCCCACACGTAGACCGTGTCACCGACCTGGGTGGCCTGACTGTAGCCGTACAGCGACTCCCACGGCATACCGAAACCGAATGCCTTCATCGGAGAACCCATGACGTCCGGCAGCGAAGTCGGTGTGTTCTCCGCGCGCACCGAGTCGAGTCGTGCGTCAGCACATGATCCAGCCCGAGGTGAGCTTCCCCCGGCCGACCTGCCCCTTGAGCCAGACGCAGCGGCGCCCGGCGTGCACGGTGACCGGGCCCGCGTGACGGGCGTACTGGCCCGCGTCGACGACGGGCCGGTTGCCCCGCGCCTGCACGCTCACGGACATCGTGCGCTTGGCGCCGCGCCACTTCGGGAGGGTCACGGCGCACACGTAGCCGCCGCGCTTGTAGACGAGCACCGTCCCGGTGGAGAAGGGCAGGGTGCGGACCTTGCGCCCCGGGCACAGCGCGGTGGTGGCGGCCTGCGCCTCGCCCGGCACCGCGACGGCGAGCAGCCCGGAGGCGGTGAGCACGGTCAGCCCGAGCGCGAGCCGCCGGCGTATCGCTCCACTGTCCACTGGTCGTCCTCCCGTACCGCGTCGTCCGCGACCATCGTCGTACGCGAGTACGGACGCATGACGTATGTCGGACGGTTGCGCGGACGTCACGAAGACGCGGCACGGGGTGTGTCAGCGGGACACGCCGACCGGCTCCTCCGGCTCGGCGGCGCCGACGAACGTCCGCCACAGCTCGGCGTACCGCCCGCCGCCGGCGAGCAGCTCCTCGTGCGTGCCGTCCTCGGCGACCCGGCCGTGGTCCATGACGACGACCCGGTCGGCGCGGGCGGCCGTGGTGAGGCGGTGGGCGACGACCAGGGTGGTGCGGCGGCCCGCGATGCGGTCGGTGGCCTGGTTGACCTGGGCCTCCGTGGCCAGGTCGAGGGCGGCCGTGGCCTCGTCGAGCAGCAGCACGTCCGGGTCGACCAGCTCGGCGCGGGCCAGCGCGATCAGCTGGCGCTGCCCGGCGGACAGGTTGCGCCCCCGCTCGGCGACCTCGTGGAGGTAGCCGCCCTCCAGGGTGGCGATCATGTCGTGCGCGCCGACCGCCCGGGCCGCCGCCTCGACCTCGGCGTCGGTGGCGTCGGGACGGCCGTAGGCGATGGCGTCACGGACCGTGCCCTGGAAGAGGTACGCCTCCTGCGGGACGACACCGAGACGGTGCCGGTACGAGGTGAGGTCCAGCTCCCGCAGGTCGGTCCCGTCGACGGTGACACGGCCCCCGGTCGGGTCGTAGAAGCGGGCGACGAGCTTGACGAGGGTGGACTTGCCGGCGCCGGTCTCGCCGACGAACGCGACGGTCTGCCCGGCGGGAATGCGCAGGTCGACCCCGCCCAGGGCTTCCTCGTCATCGCCATAAGCGAAGTGCACGTCCTCGAAGGCGATCTCACCGCGCAACGAGGTGACCTCGACCGGTTCGGCGGCGGACTTCGTCGAGGTCGGCTCCCGCAGCAGCTCCTGGATGCGGCCCAGCGAGACGGTCGCCTGCTGGTAGCCGTCGAAGACCTGGGAGAGCTGCTGCACGGGCGCGAAGAACAGGTCGATGTAGAGCAGGTAGGCCACCAGCGACCCGATCGCCAGCGTCCCGTCGTCGACCCGGGCCCCGCCCACGATCAGCACGGCCGCGGCGGCCACCGACGACAGGAACTGCACGAACGGGAAGTACACGGAGATCAGCCACTGGCCCCGGATACGGGCCTGGCGGTAGTCGGCGCTGCGCTCGGCGAACCGCCGCCCGCCGTCCCGCTCGCGCCGGAAGGCCTGCACGATCCGCAGCCCGGACACCGACTCCTGAAGGTCGGCGTTGACGACCGACACGCGCTCGCGGGCCAGCTCGTACGCCTTCACGCTCGCCCGGCGGAAGAAGTACGTGGCGATGATCAGCGGCGGCAGCGTCGCGAAGACGACCAGCGCCAGCTGCACGTCGAGGACCAGCAGCGCGACCATGATGCCGAAGAAGGTGACGACCGAGACGAAGGCCGTGACCAGACCCGTCTGGAGGAACGTGGACAGCGCGTCGACGTCGGTCGTCATCCGGGTCATGATCCGCCCGGTCAGCTCCCGCTCGTAGTAGTCGAGCCCGAGGCGCTGGAGCTGGGAGAAGATCTTGAGCCGGAGCGAGTACAGCACGCGCTCGCCGGTGCGGCCGGTCATCCGGGTCTCGCCGACCTGGGCCGCCCACTGCACCGCGACCGTCCCCAGCCCCAGCAGGGCCGCCGCCCACACCGCGCCGAGAGCGGCCTGGGTGACGCCGGAGTCGATGCCGTGCCGGATCAGCACGGGCAGCAGCAGGCCCATGCCCGCGTCGGTGGCGACCAGGGCGAGGCTGACCAGCAGCGGAAGTCCGAAGCCGCGCAGCAGGCGGCGCAGACCGTAGGAGTCCTCCGGCCGGACCGCCCGCGCCTCGTCGATGTCCGGGAGGTCGGTGGCCGGGGGCAGCGCCTCGACCTGGGCGAGCAGCTCGGGGGAGGCGGGGCTCTCGGCGAGCGCGGTGTCCTTGCGCTCGCGGTCACCGCTCCACAGCCGCGGGGTGACCCCGCGCTCGGCGTCGAACTCGGCGTCGAGCTCGTCGCGTACGGAGGTGTCCTCCTGGGGGGAAGCGGGCTGGACGTGCCCCGGGGAGACGGCGCCCAGTTCGTCCGGGTCGGTGAGCAGGCGCCGGTAGAGGGCCGAGCGGTGCTGGAGTTCCTCGTGGGTGCCGATGTCGGCGAGGCGGCCGCCGTCCAGGACGGCGATGCGGTCGGCGAGGTTCAGCGTGGAGCGGCGGTGGGCGATCAGCAGGGTCGTGCGGCCCCGCATGACGCCCTTCAGGGCCTCGTGGATCTCGTGCTCGACGCGGGCGTCCACGGCCGAGGTGGCGTCGTCCAGGACCAGCAGGCGCGGGTCGCTGAGGATGGCGCGGGCCAGGGCGACGCGCTGGCGCTGACCGCCGGACAGGGTGAGGCCGTGCTCGCCGACGGTGGTGTCGTAGCCGTCGGGCAGGTCGGCGATGAACCGGTCCGCCTGGGCGGCCCGGGCCGCCTTCTCGATCTCCTCCTGGGTGGCGTCCGGGCGGCCGTAGGCGATGTTGTTGCGGACGGTGTCGGAGAAGAGGAACGAGTCCTCCGGGACCAGACCGATCGCCGCCCGCAGCGACCGCAGGCTCAGCTCGCGCACGTCGTGGCCGCCGACGAGCACGGCTCCGCGGGTGACGTCGTAGAAGCGCGGCAGCAGCAGGGAGACCGTGGACTTGCCGGAGCCGGAGGAGCCGACGACGGCGAGGGTCTCGCCGGGACGGATCTCGAAGGACAGTCCGTCGAGGACCGGGCGGTCGTCGTCGTAGCCGAAGGAGACGTCGTCGAACTCGACCGTCGCGGGGGCGTCGGCGGGCAGGTCCTTGCGGCCGTCCTCGATCGACGGCTCGGTGTCGATCAGCTCGAGCACGCGCTCCGTGCCGGCACGGGCCTGCTGGCCGACGGTGAGGACCACCGCGAGCATGCGGACCGGGCCGACCAGCTGGGCGAGGTAGGTGGAGAACGCGACGAACGTGCCGAGCGTGATGTGCCCGCGCACCGCCAGCCAGCCGCCGAGGGCCAGCATCGCGACCTGGCCGAGGGCGGGGACGGCCTGGAGGGCCGGGGTGTAGACCGAGTTCAGACGGATGGTGCGCAGCCGGCCGGCGAAGAGCCTGCGGCCGACCTCCCGGAGCTTGCCGGTCTCCTGCTCCTCCTGCCCGAAGCCCTTCACCACGCGTACGCCGCTGACGGCGCCGTCGACCACGCCCGCGACGGCGGCGGCCTGGGCCTGGGCGTACCAGGTGGAGGGGTGCAGACGGGTGCGGCTGCGCTTGGCGATCCACCAGATGGCGGGCGCCACGGCCAGGGCGACCAGGGTCAGCGGCACGGACAGCCACGCCATGACGACCAGGGAGATCAGGAACAGCGCGAAGTTCCCGATGGTCATCGGGAGCATGAAGAGCAGGCCCTGGATCAGCTGGAGATCGCTGGTGGCACGGCCGACGACCTGGCCGGTGGACAGCTCGTCCTGACGCCGGCCGTCCAGCCGGGTGATCGTGTCGTACATCTCCGTCCGCAGGTCGTGCTGGACGTCGAGGGCGAGGCGGCCGCCGTAGTAGCGGCGGACGTAGGTCAGCACGTAGACGATCAGCGCGGCGGCGATGAGCAGCCCGGCCCAGGTGGTCATGTCCCTGGTGTGTCCGCCGATGACGTCGTCGATGATCACCTTGGTGATCAGTGGGACCAGGGCCATCACGGCCATGCCGGCCAGCGACGAGCCGAGGGCCAGTACGACGTCCTTCGGGTGGCGCCACGCATAGGCCCACAGCCGCCGTGCCCATCCCCGTTGCGGTGTCACACCGGTGCCTTCCATCCGTCCTGAGCTGCCGGAAGGCACCAACGCGATCGGGGGCGGATTTCATCCCGCGGTAACAGTTGCCGCTGGTTTTCCGGGTGGGACCGGGCCGGCGGTCCCGCCCGTCAGCCGGCCGCCAGGTCCTTGTGGATGACCTTGGCCACGGCCTGGATGGTGGCGATGCCGTAGTTCATCGTGCTGTTGCCGTGGGTGAGCACCGTCATCACGTAGTCGTGGCCGCCGCCCTTGAACGCGCCGACGCTGTGCACCCGCCAGCCGTTGGTGGAGCGTTGCAGCCAGCCGTTCTTGACGGCCACGGTGACGCCCGCGGGCACTCCGTACGGCGTGCCCCAGCGCTGGGAGGAGACGACCTGGCCCATCAGCTTGAGGATGTAGGTCCGGGAGTTGTCGCTCAGGACCGCGTTCTTGGCGGTGAGGAGCTTCAGCAGCTTCTGCTCGTCGTTGACGGTGATCTGGGTCAGGCCCCAGTAGCCGTTCGCTCCGGGCTTGGTCTGCGTCATGCCGGCGGCCGCGAGGAAGTTCTTGATCTTCGTCATGCCGAGCTGCTTCCACAGGGTGGAGGTCGCCGCGTTGTCCGACTTGGTGATCATCGCCTTGGCGAGGGTGTTCTCGCGGTCGGTGAGGTACCGGTTCGATTTCTTCGCGTCCCACAGCAGCGTGGCGAGGACGGTGACCTTGACGACGCTGGCCGAGTCGTAGGCGGAGCTCGCGCGCAGGGTGCAGGTGGTGTTGGTGCTGCGGTCGTGGAGGCCGACGGCGACCGTGCCCTTGCGGGTGGCGAGCGCGGCGGTGATGTCCTTCTTCAGCTTGGTGGCGAGCCCGGCGTCGGCGGACGTGCAGGTCACGGCCGGAGGGGCGGCGGCGGCAGGCGTGGCGGCGGCGACGAGCGGCACGAGGACGCCCGTACCCACGGCCACGGCGAGCACTCTCGCGCGGCGGGATATCCCAGAAGTCATGCATCACATGACTCCCGGGCACGGGCGAATGGTTGTAGGACAGGGGAAGGCTTGTACGAGTCGTTATCGGAGGCCGGCCGGTTTCACAGGCGGCGGCCAGGTCCGGCACAGCGGCCTCCCATCGGGGATGCCCACCCTGCTCGGGTGACATCTGCCACCGAAACCCGGCTCCGCGCCGCCGAGCCCCCTGCGGTCCCGCCCGAGGACACCGCCGCCGCTCCGCGCTGGTCCCTGCCCGCGCTGCTCGCGATCCTCGCCCTGGCGGCGGTGCTCTACTCCTGGAACCTGTCCGGATCCGGCCTCAACAGCTTCTACAGCGCCGCCGTGCTGAGCGGCACGGAGAGCTGGAAGGCCTGGTTCTTCGGCTCGTTGGACGCCGGGAACTTCCTCACCGTCGACAAGCCGCCGCTCGCGCTGATGGTCATGGGTCTGTCCTGCCGGGTCTTCGGGTACGGCACCTGGCAGATGATGGCGCCGATGATCACGGCCGCCCTGGGCACCATCTGGATCCTGCACTCCTGCGTGAAGCGGGTGTCCGGACACGCGGCGGCGGCCGTGGCGGCCCTCGTGCTGGCCCTCACCCCGATCACGGTCGCCATCAACCGGGACAACAACCCCGACACCCTGCTGGTGTTCCTGATGGTGGCCGGTGCGGCTCTCGCCCTGCGCGCGACACGTGAGGGACGGCTGCTGCCGCTGCTCGGCTCGGCGGCCTGCTTCGGGCTCGCCTTCAACACCAAGATGCTCCAGGGTTACATCGCGCTGCCCGCCGTGTTCCTGGTCTACCTGTTCGCGGCGCGGCCGGCGGTGGTGAAGCGGATCGTGAACCTGTGCCTCGCCACGGTGGTGCTGGCCGTCTCCAGCTTCTGGTGGGCCGCGGCCGTGTCCCTGGTCCCGGCCTCGGAGCGGCCGTACATCGGCGGTTCGACGGACGGCACCGCCTGGAACCTGATCATGGGCTACAACGGCCTCGGCCGGATCCTCGGAGGCGAGGGCAACGGCGGGGGCGGAGGCGGAGGCTTCTCCGGTGCCGCGGGCCTCGGCCGGATGTTCAACGACGTTCTCGGCGGCCAGATCTCCTGGCTGATCCCCTTCGCGGGCATCGCGCTCGCCGGCGGTCTGGTGCTGTGCGGCCGGGCCCCGCGCACGGACCTCACCCGGGCCGCGCTGCTGCTGTGGGGCGGCTGGACCGTCCTGCACTACCTGACCTTCGCCCTGGCCGAGGGCACCATGCACCCGTACTACACGACCGCGCTCGCCCCGGGCGTCGCGGCGCTGTGCGGGGGCGGCGGAGTGCTGCTGCTGCGGGCGTTCCGCACCGACCGGCGGTGGGTGTGGGTACTGCCCCTCGCGCTGGGCGTCACGGCCGTCTGGGCGGCGGTGCTGCTGCGCCGGGCCTCCGGCTGGAACACCTGGCTCTGGCCGTCCGTCCTGGTCGTCATGGCACTGGCCGTCGTGGGCCTGCTCGTCTTCCGCTCCGGCGGCTCGGCACGGCGGCTGCGGCTGCTGGCGGTGTCGGTGGCGGCCGCCGTGGTCGCGGCGGTGGCGGGTCCGGCCGCATACGCCTGGTCGGTTCCGTCGTCCGGCGCGGGCGGTGGCATGGGCGGTACGAACCCGACGGCGGGGCCGACCACGGGCAGCGGGTTCGGCGGCCCGGGCGGCGGGGGCGGCAGGGGGATGCCGGGTGGGGGCGGCCGAGGGGGCGACTCCCAGGCCGGCGGGGGCTTGCCGGGCGGTGGGGGCTCCCAGGCCGGTGGGGGCTTGCCGGGGGGCGGGGACTTCCCGGGTGGCGGGATGCCTCCTGGCGGGCAGAGTGGGCAGGCTCCCGGTGGGGCCGGCGGCTCCGGCGGCACGCCCCCGAGCGGCACCGGCACCGGCTCCAGCACCGGTGGCGGAGGCATGGCCGGTGGAGGCATAGGCGGCGGCATGGGCGGCGGTGCGAGCAGTGAGCTGATCGCCTACCTGAAGAAGCACCAGGACGGCGCCACGTGGCTGCTGGCGGTGCCGAGTTCGCAGGGTGCCGCCCAGTTGATCCTCAGCAGCGGGGAGCCCGTCATCTCCATGTGGGGCTGGTCCGGCAGCGACAAGGCGATGACGCTCGCCAAGCTCAAGGAGCTGGTGAGGCAGGGCGAACTGCACTACATCCAGCTCGGCGGCGGCCCGGGCGGCGGCTCCGGCGTCAGTTCCGAGGTCACGGCGTGGGTGCGCAAGCACGGCACGGCCGTGAAGGAGAGCGCCTACGGCGGGACTTCCGGCTCTGGATCCTCGACGCGGTCGAGCCGATCGAGCCAGTCGAACCCGTCGAGCCGGTCCGGTCAGTCGGCGGTCTACCGTCTCGACCCGTCCGACGTCAGCTGATCCCCATAACCCCGCACGATCGAACGGCCCCCGACTTCCAGGTCCGGGGCCGTTCCCGCGTCCCGGATCATGTACACCGGTGTCCGGCGAACAGGTGAAGGGAAGCGGAACGGTGGGCTATTGCCTGGAGATGAGCACCGGCGACATGAGAAAGGTGGTGCGGCTGCTCACGGCGGTGGAGCGGACCGAACAGCAGGAGCGCACGCTGGCCCGGGTGCGCAGGGAGTGCGAGCGGACCGACGCCCGCTTCCGGGAACAGGGCATCGACCTCGACGTCTCCATCAGCCGGGCTTTGGACGAGCTGATCGAGGGCACCCCGAGCGCCGACCGGTGCCCCGCCTACAGCTACGCCTTCTACCAGGCCGTCGCGGCGCACTTCTCCGACCCCACCGACCTCGGCGCCTGGCGCCGCCCGTCCTGGTTCCACGCCATGGACGACGAACTGGCCCGGTACGGTGTGCCGTCCGACCTGCTCCCCGGCACGTTCCTGTTCGGCGGCCCGCCGCTGCGGCTGCCCCACCCCGGCGACGCGGTGCCCGCGATCGGCACGCTGCCGGCCCAGCGGGCCGCCGCCCTCGCCGACGCCTACACGCGCGTGCTCGACCGTCTCGACCCCGAATTCCGTGGCCCGGCACGCCGGTTCGCCGACGCCCTGCGGGTCGAGGCGGAGGAGTGGGAGAGCGCGCGGGCGCGGGGGACGAATCCTGACACGCTGCTCTTCTGGTTCCACTGACCTCGCGGACTGACCTCGCAGACCCCTGCCGGACCTCTTGACGCCGACTTTCCCACCGGGATACTTGCGGTCGACAGCGCGCCAACTGCCGTGTCAGACAAGGACTTTGTGTGAACGGCAGGGCCGTTTGTCCGAGATCCCGAACGCCGTGCGAAGTTTCGCAAGTTTCGTGACGGCACCCCCCACAGGAGGATCCGCACATGAGTCCACGCAAGGCACTCGTAGCCGCTCTGACCGCCGTCCTGCTGGCCGGGCCGGGCGTCGCCCAGGCCGCCGTCGCGCAGGCCCCGCCCGCCCCGGCCCGGGAGCGCGCCGCGGCGGCCACCATCACCTGGTCCCTCGTCCGGGCCGCCAACCCCACGGCGGACCAGAGGTCGGCCTACGACCTCATCACCAAGGCGATGAACGCGGCGGTGGCCCGCTACAACAACCTCAGCGACCTGGGCAAAACCCTCACCGTCCGCTACGAGCCGGGCGTCCCCACCGCCGACGGCAACATCAACGGCACCATCCGCTTCGGCAGCAACCGCAGCTACATGAACGAGCGGACGGCCCTGCACGAGATCGCCCACACCATCGGCGTGGGGACCAGCGCGGGCTGGTCCCGGCTCGGCGGGGGCGGCACCTGGACCGGCGGCCAGGCCACCGCGCTCGTGAGGCAGTACGACGGCTCCGGCGCCAAGATCTCCACCGGTGGCGGCCACTTCTGGCCCTACGGCCTGAACTACGACAACGAGTGGTCGGGCACGGCGGCCGACCGTCACGTCCACATCGTCGCCGCGATGGTCCGCGACGGTCTCTAGCCGGTCCGGCCGGCGCTCACCCCAGGTGCGTCGGCGCGAACATCCGCAGCACCGCCGGGAGCAGGACCACCGAAGGCCCGGGCGCGGCAAGCGCCTTCGCCAGGTCCTGCTCCAGGTTCTCCGGGGTCGTCCGCACCCCGGGGACACCGAAGGACTCGGCGAGGGCCACGAAGTCGGGCCGGGTCAGTTCCGTCGCGGTCGCCTCGCCGAACGCGTCGGTCATGTACTCGCGCAGGATGCCGTAACCGCCGTCGTCGACGATCAGCCAGGTGACGTTCAGGCCGTACTGGCGGGCCGTCGCCAGCTCGGCGACGGAGTACAGGGCCCCGCCGTCGCCGGAGACGGCGAGGACCGGCCGGGTCGGGTCGGCCGCCGCCGCGCCCAGGGCCGCCGGGAAGGCGTAGCCGAGGCCGCCCGCGCCCTGGGCGGAGTGCATGTGGTTGGGGCCCTTGGCGTCGAAGGCCGACCAGGCCCAGTAGGCGAGGATCGTCATGTCCCAGAAGGACGGGGAGTCGGCCGGGAGCGCCCTGCGGACGGAGGCCAGCACGCTCTGTTCGAGGGTGAGTTCCTGGGACGCGATGCGGTCGGCGACCTTCGCGAGCAGCTCCCGGACCCGGTCCGCCGCCGTCGCGTCCTCGCGGGCGGGCACCGTCTCCAGCAGGGCCTGCAACGCGAGCCGGGCGTCCGCGTGGATGCCCAGCGCCGGGTGGTTGGACTCCAGCTTGCCGAGGTCGGCCTCGATCTGCACGATCCGGCCGCGCGGCTTGAACGTGTGGTAGTTCGAGGAGAGTTCGCCGAGGCCCGAGCCGACGACCAGGAGCACGTCGGCGTCCTCGAGGAAGTCGGTGGTGTGCCGGTCCTCGATCCAGGACTGGAGGGAGAGCGGGTGGTTCCAGGGGAACGCGCCCTTGCCGCCGGGGGTGGTGACGACGGGCGCCTGAAGCCGCTCCGCCAGTTGCCTCAGCTTGCCGGAGGCGTCCGCCCGGACCACTCCCCCGCCCGCGACGATCGCCGGACGGGCCGCCTTGGACAGCAGGTCGGCGGCGACGGCGGTCAGTTCGGGGCGCGGCACCAGTTCCTCGGGGAAGGCGTCGCCGCCGGTGACGACGGGGATCGCCGTCTGGGCGAGCAGCACGTCCTGCGGGATCTCCACCCACACCGGGCCGTGCGGGGCGCTCAGCGCCGACTTCCAGGCCGCCTCGATCGCGGAGGGGATCTGCGACTGGGTGCGCACGGTGTGGACGGACTTGACCACGCCCCGGAACGAGGCGGCCTGGTCCGGGAGTTCGTGGAGGTAGCCGTGCCGGCCGCCGCCGAGGCCCGCCACCGGGACCTGGCTGCTGATCGCCAGTACGGGCGCGGAGGCGGCCGCCGCCTCCTGGAGCGCGGGCAGCGAGGTCAGGGCTCCCGGCCCGGTCGACAGCAGCAGCGGCGCGGCCTCTCCGGTGATCCGGCCGTAGGCGTCCGCCGCGAACCCGGCGTTGTTCTCCACCCGCAGACCGAGGTAGCGCAGGTCGGAGCGGCGCAACGCGTCGAACAGGCCGAGGGCGTGCTGGCCGGGCAGGCCGAAGACGGTCGTCGCGCCGAGAGCGGCCAGCGTCTCCACGACCAGGTCTCCGCCGGTGCGGCCGGGAGGAGGGTTCAGGGCGGCCTCCGTCTGGGCGGGCGTGGGGCGGAGCACCAGGTCGTGGTCGTGGGTCACTTGGCTTCCGAGTCCTTCCGGGCCGCGGCGATCTGGCGCGACATGATCGTGGTCAGTTCGTAGGCGGTGTGGGAGGCCGCCACCGACGTGATCTCCGCGTGGTCGTACGCGGGGGCCACCTCGACGACGTCGGCCGACACCAGGTTGCAGGATGCCAGGCCGCGCAGGATCTCCAGCAGTTCGCGGGAGGTCATGCCGCCGGCCTCGGGGGTGCCGGTGCCCGGGGCGTGGGCCGGGTCGAGGCAGTCGATGTCGATGGAGATGTACAGCGGCCGGTCGCCGATGCGCTGGCGGAGCTGGTCGGCGACCTCGTCGGCGCCGCGCCGGTAGACGTCCGCCGAGGTGACGATGCCGAAGCCCATCTTCTCGTCGTCAGTGAGGTCCTGCTTGCCGTACAGCGGGCCGCGGGTGCCCACGTGGGACAGGGCGGAGGTGTCGAGGATGCCCTCCTCGACCGCGCGGCGGAACGGGGTGCCGTGCGTGTACTCGGCGCCGAAGTAGGTGTCCCAGGTGTCGAGGTGGGCGTCGAAGTGCAGCAGGGCGACGGGGCCGTGCTTCTTCGCGACCGAACGCAGCAGGGGCAGCGCGATGGTGTGGTCGCCGCCGAGGGTCATCAGCCGGGCGCCGGTGCCGAGCAGGTCGTCCGCGGCGGCCTCGACGGTCTCCACGGCCTCGTTGATGTTGAACGGGTTCACGGCGATGTCGCCGCCGTCCGCGACCTGGGCGAGGGCGAAGGGGGAGGCGTCCTGCGCCGGGTTGTACGGGCGCAGCAGCCGGGACGCCTCGCGGATCGCGTTGCCGCCGAAGCGGGCGCCCGGCCGGTACGAGACACCGGAGTCGAACGGCACGCCGACCACGGCGACATCGGCCCGGCCGACCTCGTCCAGCCGGGGCAGCCGGGCGAAGGTGGCGGGACCCGCGTACCGCGGGACGCGGGAGGAGTCGACGGGCCCGCGCGGGGTCTCGTTGCTGCTCATGAGGTAATGCCTTCTTTCTTACGCTTCATCGCGTATGTACTGCTTGCGGTACGACTTTACTGGGGTGCCGGGGCCGTTTCGGACGCGCGTTCGGATGATCGCCCGGCGAGGCGCTCGCGCCAGACCTTAGGTGGCCGGAGAGCGGCTGCGAAGTGTACGTTTCATCCATTCGAGCCCGCCTGGATGGAGGAAACGCACACCATGCCGGACCCGGCGGTGCCGCCCACTCCCCCCGTCCCTCTGACCGCGCTGCTGGCCCGCGAGGACCTGGGTCTGCGCCAGCTCGCGGGGCCGCCCGCGGAGGGTGTCGTCGTCCACTGGGTGCACACCTCGGAGATGGCGGACCCGTATCCGTATCTGCTGGGCGGGGAGCTGCTGCTCAGCGCCGGCGTGCACATCCCGGGGGCGGCTGGCTCGGGAGTGGCGGGACCGTACGCGGCAAGCCCCGGGACGGCGGGCCCGGAAACGGACCCGGGGACGGCGGGAGCGGGCACGGCAGGCCCGGGGACGGCGGCGGGACCGGAGACGGCGGGTCCGGGGGCCTCCTACTTCGACGACTACGTCTCCCGGATCGTGGCGGCGGGTGGCGCCGCCCTCGGCTTCGGGGTGGCCCCGGTGCACGACACCGTGCCGCAGGCACTGGTCACGGCCTGCGAGACCCACGGCCTGCCGCTGCTGGAGGTACCGCCCCGGACCACCTTCTCGGGCGTCGCCCGCGCGGTCTGGCAGCTGATGGCCAGGGCCCGCCTGGCCGAACTCCGCCACGTCACCGAGGCGCAGCAGAGCCTCGCCGCCGCCGCGTCCAGCCCCGACCCGGTCCCGTCGGTGCTCCGGCAGCTCGCACAACGGCTGGGCGGCTGGGCGGTGCTGTACGGCCCGGAGGGCACGGAGATCGCGACAGCGGGCCGGATGCCCGGGGACGACGCCCGGGCGGCACTGACCCGGCTGGCGGAGGTCGTACGACCGGCCTCGTCGACGCCGGCGCCCGGCGCGGCGCCGCGGCCCGGCCCCAGCTCACCCGCGAGCGTGCCACGGCCGCCCGAGCCCGGCCCCCGGGCCCGGCCCCAGCGCCCCACGGCGGCAGCACCCGGCGCTCCCGCCCGCCCGGCTCCCTCCTCCACCACCGCCGAATCCGGCCGCCCGGCCCCCTCCTCGGCCACCGACTCCGTCGCCGGGCTGCACCTCGCCGCGTACGGCCTGGGCGCCGGGCACGGCTTCGTGCTCGGGGTCGCCATCGCCCGGCGTGCGCCCGGTGACCACACCGTCGCCTCCGTCGCCGCCGTGCTGCTGTCGCTGCTCACCGGGGAGCAGCAGAGCGGCACCGGAGCCGCCCGCTCCTCCGCGCTGGTGCGGATGCTGCTGGGTGTGCCGCCCGAGGAGGTCGCGCCGCTGCTCGGCGACGGGCCGTGGGTCGTCGTCGCGGCCCGGCCGGACGGGGACGGCAGCCCCGACCCCGTCACGGCCTCCGCGCTGGGCGCCGCGCTGGGGTCCGCCCTGGTCGACCCGGCGGGCGACGTCGTACGGGCCCTCGTCCCGGCCGACCGGGCACCGGCCGCCCCCCTGCCCGGCTGGACCCTGGGCGTCAGCGCGGCGGTGGAACCGCGTGACTGGCCCGTCGCCGGCACCCAGGCCGCCCGCGCCCTGGCACGGGCCCGCGCCACCCGCGTCCCGCTGCTCCGGCACGGCGCACGCCCCGCTCTGGCCGACCTGGTGCCGCCCGGCGAGGCGGCGGCCCACGCCCGTGCGCTCCTCGCCCCCGTCCTGGCCCATCCCGCGCTCACCGAGACGCTGCGCACCTGGCTCTCCCTGCACGGCAGCTGGGACCGCACCGCCGTCGCCCTGTCCGTGCACCGCAACACCGTGCGCCAGCGCGTCGCCCGCTGCGCGGCCCTGCTGGAGACGGACCTGGACGACCCGGACGCACGGATGGAACTCTGGTTCGCGCTGCGCCGGATCTGAGGACGTGGGCCGGGTTCCGCCATGTCCGCGGACTTGGTTCCGCCATGTGCGCGGGCCGGTTCCGCCGTGTACGCGGGCCGGTTCCGCTGAGTACGTGAACGGGGTCCCGCTGAGTACGTGACGCACATCCCAGCGTGCGATACGCCAGGGACGCCCCCCGGCGGCTGCCTCACAATGGATGGCATGCCGATATCCGGGACACCCAGCCGCGCCGAACTCGTCGAACACCTCGTCAGGACGCGCATCGCGGGCGACGTCGCCACCCCCCGCGAGAACAACCTCTCCCACTACCGCAAGCTGGCGAACAGCGACCGCCACTACTGGTTCGGGCTGGAACTCGGCGACCGCTGGAACGACGAGCAGGACGTCCTCGCGGTGATGGCGGAGCGGGTCGGTGTGAACGACGACCCCGAGTACCGGTACGGCCAGGACACCATCGACCCGGAGCTGACCGTCGACGGCCTGGAGCGGATGGCCGGGCGGCTGCGCAAGGCGGCGGACGGGCAGCAGCGCGTCCTCTTCGCCACCGGCCACCCCGGAGGCCTGCTCGACGTGCACCGCGCCACCGCGTCCGCGCTGCGCGCGGCCGGCTGCGAGATCGTCGTCATCCCGGACGGGCTGACGACCGAGGAGGGCTACGTCATGCAGTTCGCGGACGTGGCCGTCCTGGAACACGGCGCCACCTTGTGGCACACCCACTCGGGCGAACCGATGAAGGCGATCCTCAAGGGCCTGGAGCGCGAGGGCCGCCCGCTGCCCGACCTGGTCGTCGCCGACCACGGCTGGGCGGGATACGCCGGCCAGCACGGCGTGGACTCCGTCGGCTACGCCGACTGCAACGACCCGGCCCTGTTCATCGCCGAGGCCGAGGGCACCGTGCAGGTGACGGTGCCCCTCGACGACCACGTGGTCAGTCCCCGCCACTACGACCCGATGACGGCGTACCTGCTGGCGCAGGCGGGCCTCAGTTAGAACCCGGCTCGTGCGGGACGCGGACCACGCCCTCCTGGATCACGGTGATGGCCAGTCGCCCGTCCTGCGTGTAGATCCGCGCCTGCCCCAGTCCCCGGCCGCCGTACGCGGACGGGGACTCCTGGTCGTACAGCAGCCACTCGTCGGCGCGGAACGGCCGGTGGAACCACATCGCGTGGTCGAGCGAGGCCCCCACGACGTCCCCGACGGCCCAGCCGCCGCGCCCGTGCGCGAGCAGCACGGAGTCGAGCAGGGTCATGTCGGAGACGTAGGTGGCGAGGACGACGTGCAGCAGCGGGTCGTCGGCCAGTTTGCCGTTGGTGCGGAACCACACCTGGGAGTGCGGCTCGCGCGGCTCGCCGAAGCGGCCGAACGGCGGCTCGTCGACGTACCGCAGATCGACGGAGGCGCGGGCCTCGAGGAACTTCTCCACCACGACGGGGTCGAGGTGCCCGTACGCGTGCAGCCGCTCCTCGCCGGTCGGGAGGGTCTCGGGGTCGGGCGAGGCGGGCATCGGCTCCTGGTGGTCCAGCCCGTCCTCGTACGTCTGGAAGGACGCCGAGAGGTGGAAGATCGGCTTGCCGTGCTGGACGGCGACGACCCTGCGGGTGGTGAAGGAGCGGCCGTCGCGGATCCGGTCGACGGTGTAGACGATGGGCGCGCCGGGGTCTCCGGGACGCAGGAAGTACGCGTGCAGTGAGTGCGCGGGCCGGTCGGCGGGGACCGTCCGCCCGGCGGCGACGAGTGCCTGGGCCGCGACCTGTCCGCCGAAGACCCGGGGGACGACGGCGGACCGGGACCGGCCGCGGAAGATGTCCTCCTCGATCTGCTCCAGGTCGAGCAGATCGAGGAGGTCCTGAAGTGCCTGGCTCATGAGGTAGTTGTACCGGCCAGTGATCGCGTGCCGGTGTCTGGGGCCTTACAGGCCCATGTCCTTGGCGATGATCGACTTCATGATCTCGCTGGTACCGCCGTAGATGCGGTTGACGCGGTTGTCCGCGTACAGGCGGGCGATCGGGTACTCGTTCATGTAGCCGTAGCCGCCGTGCAGCTGGAGGCAGCGGTCGATGACGCGGTGGGCGACCTCGGTGCAGAACAGCTTCGCGGAGGCGGCCTCGGCGGGGGTGAGCTCACCGGCGTCGAGGGCCTCGGTCGCGCGGTCGGCGACGGCCTCGGCGGCGTCCACCTCGGCCTGGCAGGCGGCCAGCTCGAACTTGGTGTTCTGGAAGTGCGCGACCGGCTTGCCGAAGACGGTGCGCTCCTGCACGTACTGCTTGGCGAACCGGACGGCGGCCTTGGCCTGGGCGTAGGCGCCGAAGGCGATGCCCCAGCGCTCGGAGGCCAGGTTGTGGCCGAGGTAGTAGAAGCCCTTGTTCTCCTCGCCGAGGAGGTCCTCGACGGGCACCTTGACGTCGACGAACGCCAGCTCGGCGGTGTCGGAGGTCTTCAGGCCGAGCTTGTCGAGCTTGCGGCCGACGGAGTAGCCCTCGGACTTGGTGTCCACGGCGAACAGGGAGATGCCGTGACGGCGGTCCTCGGCGGTCGGGGCCGAGGTGCGGGCGCAGACGATCACACGGTCGGCGTGCACGCCGCCGGTGATGAAGGTCTTGGCGCCATTGAGGACGTAGTGCGTGCCGTCCTCGCTGAGCTTGGCGGTGGACTTCATGCCCGCGAGGTCGGAACCGGTGCCCGGCTCCGTCATCGCGATGGCCCACATCTCCTCGCCGGTGACGAACTTCGGCAGGAAGCGCTTCTTCTGCTCGTCGGTGGCGAGCATCTTGATGTAGGGCAGCGCGAGCAGCACGTGCACGCCGGAGCCGCCGAACTGGACACCGGCGCGAGCGGTCTCCTCGTACAGCACGGCCTCGAACTTGTGGCTCTCCAGGCCCGCGCCGCCGAACTCCTCGGGCACGTTGATGCCGAAGATGCCCAGCTCACCGAGCTTGTAGTAGAAGTCGCGGGGCGCCTGACCCGCCGCGAACCACTCGTCGTACACCGGTACGACCTCGGCCTCGATGAAGGCGCGAAGGGTCTCCCGGAACGCCTCGTGATCCTCGTTGAAAACCGTACGGCGCACGCCGCCACCTCCACGACCTCATGTCTAAGCGCTTGCTCAGCCAAAGATACCGGCGAGTATTGGGGCGGTCCAGGGTGGGGGTGGGGTAACGCTCGTCACGCTGGGGGTGGCCCCGGCCCTCGACCGCCCAACGAACCCCATCCCGAACGCCCCGGTGCCACATACCCCACGCGGGGGGGAAGCCCCGCTGGGGGCGAGGGCGAAGCGTCGGAACGGGCCCACTCCACGGCCGACAGCTACGGGCAGGCGGATGGCGCAAACATGGGGGTGCGGGGGGCGAAGCCAATGTGGGGGCGCCGCAGGGGACGAAGCCACCATGGGGGCGCAGGGGGCGAAGCCCCCGCCGGGGCCCGGGGCGGAGCCCCGAAACGAGCCCGGCCCCCTGGCCAACAGGCTACGGGCGGGCGGGCGGGCAAACTCCGGGGGCGCAGGGGGCGAAGCCCCCGCCGGGGTCCGGGGCGGAGCCCCGAACCGAGCCCGGCCTCCTGGCCAACCGCTACGGGCGGGTGGGCGGGCAAACCCCCCTAATCCCCCGCCGCCGCAAACGCCCCCCGGGCCATCCGATGCAGCAACTCCGCCGTCGCCCCCCGCCCGGGCAACACCCCACCCCTCCCCAGATGCGGCGTCGAGTTCAGCAACCCGAACACCGAGTGCACGGCCGACCGGGCCGCAGGCTCACCCAACCCCGGGTAGACCTCCCGTACGACCCCCACCCACAGCTCCACGTACTGCCGCTGCAACTGCCGCACCATCTTCCGGTCGCTGTCCCGGAGGCGATCCAGCTCCCGGTCGTGCAGGGTGATCAGAGGCCGGTCATCGAGCGCGAAGTCGATATGCCCCTCGATCAGCGAGTCGAGCACCTGCTCCGCCCCACCCCCGTCCGCCTCCGCCAGCCTCCGCTTCGCCCCGGTCAGCAACTGCCCGCTGATCCCCACCAGCAGCTCCGCGAGCATCGCGTCCTTGCCCGCGAAGTGCCGGTACAGCCCGGGCCCGCTGATCCCGACCGCGGCACCTATCTCGTCGACTCCGACCCCGTGGAAGCCCCGCTCGGCGAACAGCCGCGCGGCCTCCTTGAGGATCTGCTCGCGGCGGGTGGGGGCGTCGGTTCTGGTGGCCATGAAATCAATTCTAGACAGCGAGGTTAGCGCTCGTTAACCTGAAGGAAATGCGTTAACGCTCATTAACAAGGTGAGGGGACCCGCAGGATGCACGAGGCACCGGAGCTCACGAGCGCGGCAGACCCCGCGTCGGAGGCCTTTCGGGCCAACGAGGAGGCGCACCGCACCCTCGTGGAGGAGCTGCGCACCAAGCTGGCCGCAGCCGCCCGGGGCGGCGGCGAGAAGGCCCGCGCCCGCCACACCGCACGCGGCAAGCTGCTCCCCCGCGACCGCGTAGACACCCTCCTCGACCCCGGCTCACCCTTCCTGGAGCTCGCCCCGCTCGCGGCCGACGGGCTGTACGAGGGCCAGGCCCCGGCCGCCGGCGTCATCGCCGGCATCGGCCGGGTCAGCGGCCGTGAGACCGTGATCGTCGCCAACGACGCCACGGTCAAGGGCGGCACCTACTACCCGATGACGGTCAAGAAGCACCTCCGCGCCCAGGAGGTCGCCCTCGACAACCGCCTGCCCTGTGTCTACCTGGTGGACTCCGGCGGCGCGTTCCTGCCCATGCAGGACGAGGTCTTCCCGGACCGCGACCATTTCGGCCGGATCTTCTACAACCAGGCCCGCCTGTCCGGTGCCGGCATCCCCCAGATCGCCGCCGTCCTCGGCTCGTGCACGGCCGGCGGGGCGTACGTCCCGGCGATGAGCGACGAGGCCGTGATCGTCCGCAACCAGGGCACGATCTTCCTGGGCGGCCCGCCCCTGGTGAAGGCGGCCACGGGCGAGGTCGTCACGGCGGAGGAGCTCGGCGGCGGCGAGGTCCACTCCCGCGTCTCGGGCGTCACCGACCACCTCGCGGAGAACGACGCGCACGCCCTGCGCATCGTCCGCACGATCGTCTCCACCCTCCCGGCCCGGGGCCCCCTCCCCTGGGAGGTCACCGACCCCGTCGAGCCCAAGGTCGACCCGCACGGCCTCTACGGCGCGGTCCCGGTCGACTCCCGCACCCCCTATGACGTGCGCGAGATCATCGCCCGGGTCGTCGACGGCTCCCGCTTCGCGGAGTTCAAGTCCGAGTTCGGCCAGACCCTGGTCACCGGCTTCGCCCGGATCCACGGCCACCCGGTGGGCATCGTCGCCAACAACGGCATCCTGTTCGCCGAGTCCGCCCAGAAGGGCGCCCACTTCATCGAGCTGTGCGACCAGCGCGGCATCCCGCTGGTGTTCCTTCAGAACATCTCGGGCTTCATGGTCGGCAAGGACTACGAGGCGGGCGGCATCGCCAAGCACGGCGCCAAGATGGTCACGGCCGTGGCCTGCACCCGCGTGCCGAAGCTCACGGTCGTGGTCGGCGGCTCGTACGGCGCGGGCAACTACTCGATGTGCGGCCGGGCGTACTCCCCCCGCTTCCTGTGGATGTGGCCGAACGCCAAGATCTCGGTCATGGGCGGCGAGCAGGCCGCCTCGGTCCTCGCCACGGTCAAGCGCGACCAGCTGGAGGCCCGCGGCGAGTCCTGGCCGGCGGAGGACGAGGACTCCTTCAAGGCCCCGATCCGCGCCCAGTACGAGCGCCAGGGCAACGCCTACTACGCGACGGCCCGCCTCTGGGACGACGGTGTCATCGACCCGATGGACACCCGTCAGGTCCTGGGCCTGGCCCTGACCGCCTGCGCCAACGCGCCCCTGGGTGACCCCCAGTTCGGCGTCTTCCGGATGTGAGGGGACGGACGACGATGTTCGAGACAGTGCTGGTGGCCAATCGAGGCGAGATCGCCGTACGCGTCATCCGGACGCTGCGGTCGATGGGCGTGCGCTCGGTGGCCGTCTTCTCCGACGCGGACGCCGACGCCCGGCACGTCCGCGAGGCGGACACGGCGGTGCGGATCGGCCCGGCCCCCGCCTCCGAGAGCTACCTCTCGGTGGAGCGCCTGCTGGAGGCCGCGGCCCGCACGGGCGCCCAGGCCGTCCACCCCGGCTACGGCTTCCTCGCCGAGAACGCGGCCTTCGCGCGCGCCTGCGCCGACGCCGGCCTGGTCTTCATCGGCCCCCCGGCGGACGCGATCGCGCTGATGGGCGACAAGATCCGCGCCAAGGAGACGGTCCAGGAGGCCGGGGTGCCGGTGGTGCCCGGCGGCCGTGACCCGGAGCTGGCGGAGGCGGCCCGCGCGCTGGGCGCGCCGGTGCTGCTGAAGCCCAGCGCGGGCGGTGGCGGCAAGGGCATGCGCCTGGTGCGGGACCTGACCCGCCTGGAGGACGAGATCGCCTCGGCCCGCCGCGAGGCCCGCGCCTCCTTCGGCGACGACACCCTCCTGGTGGAGCGCTGGATCGACCGCCCCCGCCACATCGAGATCCAGGTCCTCGCGGACGGCCACGGCAACGTGGTCCACCTCGGCGAGCGCGAGTGCTCCCTCCAGCGCCGCCACCAGAAGGTCATCGAGGAGGCGCCGAGCGTCCTGCTCGACGAGGCAACGCGTGCCGCGATGGGCGAGGCGGCGGTCCAGGCGGCCCGCTCCTGCGGTTACCGGGGCGCGGGCACGGTGGAGTTCATCGTCCCCGGCACCGACCCGTCGTCGTACTACTTCATGGAGATGAACACCCGCCTCCAGGTCGAGCACCCGGTCACCGAGCTGATCACGGGCCTGGACCTGGTCGAGTGGCAGCTGCGGGTCGCGGCCGGGGAGCCCCTGGCCTTCACCCAGGAGGACGTACGCCTGACCGGGCACGCGGTGGAGGCCCGTATCTGCGCCGAGGACCCGGCCCGCGGCTTCCTGCCCTCGGGCGGCACGGTCCTCAGGCTCCGCGAACCGCAGGGCGACGGCGTGCGCACCGACTCGGGCCTCACCGAGGGCACGGAGGTCGGCAGCCTCTACGACCCGATGCTCTCCAAGGTCATCGCATACGGCCCCGACCGGGCGACGGCCCTGCGCAAGCTGCGCGCGGCCCTGGCGGAGACGGTCACGCTCGGCGTGCAGACCAACGCCGGTTTCCTGCGCCGCCTGCTCGCCCACCCGGCGGTGGTCTCCGGCGACATGGACACCGGCCTGGTCGAGCGCGAGGTGGACACCCTGGTCCCCACGGACGTGCCCGAGGAGGTGTACGAGGCGGCGGCGGCCGTCCGCCTGGAGGCCCTGAAGCCCGTACCGGGCGGCTGGACTGACCCGTTCTCGGTCCCGAGCGGCTGGCGCCTCGGCGGCGCCCGCAAGCCACCGGCGTTCCACCTGAAGGTGCAGGACCCGCTGGAGTACACCCCGCGCGGCACGGCGACGGTCACCGACGACCGGGTCGCGGTGACCCTGGACGGCGTCCGGCACACCTTCCACCGCGCCGCCGACTGGCTCGGCCGCGACGGCGACGCCTGGCACGTCCGCGACCACGACCCGGTCGCCGCGTCCCTCACCCGGTCGGCGCACGCGGGAGCCGACTCCCTCACCGCGCCCATGCCCGGCACGGTGACCGTCGTCAAGGTCGCCGTGGGCGACGAGGTGAGCGCCGGCCAGAGCCTGCTGGTGGTGGAGGCGATGAAGATGGAGCACGTCATCTCCGCCCCGCACGCCGGCACCGTCGCCGAACTGGACGTCTCGCCGGGCACCACGGTCGCCATGGACCAGGTCCTGGCGGTCATCGCACCGCACGAGGAGGCGGCGGAATGACAGCACCGGGACTCCCGATGGCCGTACCGAGCGGGGGCGTGCCCACCCGGGTCCGTATCCACGAGGTCGGCGCACGCGACGGCCTGCAGAACGAGAAGGCCGCGGTCCCCACGGAGGTCAAGGCGGAGTTCATCCGCCGCCTGGCCGGCGCGGGCCTGTCCACGATCGAGGCGACGAGCTTCGTCCACCCCAAGTGGGTCCCCCAACTGGCCGACGCGGAGCAGCTGTTCCCTCTCGTCGGCGACCTCCCGGTGGCCCTCCCGGTTCTCGTGCCGAATGAACGGGGCCTGGACCGAGCCCTGGCCCTCGGCGCCCGCCGGGTGGCGGTCTTCGCCAGCGCCACGGAGTCGTTCGCCAAGGCCAACCTCAACCGCACGGTGGACGAGGCCCTGGCGATGTTCGAGCCGGTGGTGAACCGGGCGAAGACGGAGTCGGTCCACGTCCGCGGCTACCTCTCCATGTGCTTCGGCGACCCGTGGGAGGGCGCGGTCCCGATTCCGCAGGTGGTGAAGGTCTGCCGCGCCCTGCTGGACATGGGCTGCGACGAACTGAGCCTGGGCGACACGATCGGAGTGGCGACCCCGGGCCACGTGGTCGCGCTCCTCGCGGCCCTGGACGAGGCGGGCGTCCCGCCCGCCGCCCTCGGCGTCCACTTCCACGACACCTACGGCCAGGCCCTGGCCAACACCCTCGCGGCGCTCCAGCAGGGCGTCACGACGATTGACGCCTCGGCGGGCGGCCTGGGTGGCTGCCCGTACGCGAAGTCGGCGACGGGCAACCTCGCCACGGAAGACCTCGTGTGGATGCTGCGGGGCCTCGGCATCGACACCGGAATCGACCTCGGCCGCCTCGTCGCCACGAGCACGTGGATGGCCGCCCACCTGGGCCGACCCAGCCCGTCCCGCACCGTCCGAGCCCTGTCCCACGAGGACACCGAGGAGCACTGATCACCATGGACTACCGTCTCTCCCCCGAGCTGGAGGAACTCCGGCGCACGGTCGAGGAGTTCGCCCACGAGGTGGTGGCGCCGAAGATCGGCGACTTCTACGAGCGGCACGAGTTCCCGTACGAGATCGTCCGGGAGATGGGCCGCATGGGCCTGTTCGGCCTGCCGTTCCCGGAGGAGTACGGCGGCATGGGCGGCGACTACCTGGCCCTCGGCGTGGCCTTGGAGGAGTTGGCCCGGGTCGACTCCTCGATCGCCATCACCCTGGAGGCCGGTGTCTCGCTCGGCGCGATGCCGATCCACCTGTACGGCACCGAGGCGCAGAAGCAGGAGTGGCTCCCCCGCCTCTGCTCGGGCGACATGCTGGGCGCGTTCGGCCTGACGGAGCCGGACGGCGGCAGCGACGCGGGCGCGACCCGCACGACGGCCCGCCTGGACGAGTCGACGAACGAATGGGTCATCAACGGCACGAAGTGCTTCATCACCAACTCGGGCACGGACATCACGGGCCTGGTGACGGTCACGGCGGTCACGGGCCGCAAGCCCGACGGCCGGCCGCGGATCTCCTCGATCATCGTCCCCTCGGGCACCCCCGGCTTCACGGTCGCGGCTCCGTACTCCAAGGTCGGCTGGAACGCCTCGGACACCCGCGAGCTGTCCTTCACGGACGTCCGGGTCCCTGCGGAGAACCTGCTGGGCGAGGAGGGCCGCGGCTACGCCCAGTTCCTGCGCATCCTCGACGAGGGCCGCATCGCCATCGCGGCCCTGGCGACGGGCCTGGCACAGGGCTGCGTGGACGAGTCGGTCAAGTACGCCAAGGAACGCCACGCGTTCGGCAGGCCGATCGCGTCGAACCAGGCCATCCAGTTCAAGATCGCGGACATGGAGATGAAGGCCCACACGGCCCGCCTGGCCTGGCGCGACGCGGCGGCCCGCCTGGTGACGGGCGCCCCCTTCAAAAAGGAAGCGGCCCTGGCCAAACTCCACTCCTCCACGGTCGCGGTGGACAACGCCCGAGAGGCCACCCAAATCCACGGCGGCTACGGCTTCATGAACGAGTACCCGGTCGCCCGCATGTGGCGCGACTCCAAGATCCTGGAAATCGGCGAGGGCACGAGCGAGGTCCAGCGGATGCTGATCGCGCGGGAGTTGGGTTTGGTGGGCTGAACCACCGCCGGTGGGACGGTTTCCCGTTCCTGAGCCGCTGCACTTCAGCACAGAAGCTTCGAAAGCCCTGCCAGTCTTCCCTGGCAGGGCTTTCTGGTCAGGGGCGTAAGCCCACTTCGGCGTCACCGCCACCGTCTACACCCATGTTCGACTGCACCTCCAGCGCGCCGCCGTCCGCTGACGTTGTCGTCCATGGGAAAACCACCCATCAAGCCAACTGACCGAAAACCGCTCCGATGTGCTGCTTCTTCAAGAGGCCACTTCGTAGACACAATTACTCCGTGGTATCTTCATACAAATACGGCACCCCTCCGTGCGCATGGACTGACCACCATGTGCGCCCTGATCCAGCCATAAAAGGGAGCGTGCCTCGTTTCTCCGGGGGAGCATCAAGATGGCCGGCCCTGCCGTTTCCGTAATCATCGCTGCGTATAATGCGATGCCTTACATCACACGCTGCATCACCTCGGTCGCCGGGCAGAGCATCGGCCAGGAGGCCTTGGAGATAATCGCCGTCAATGACGGTTCGACCGATGGAACGGGCGAAGAACTCGAACGACTCGCCCTGGAATTCCCGACACTGCTGCGGGTCTTGCACCAGCCGAATTCCGGCGGGCCATCGACACCCCGGAACACTGGGCTCGACCATGCCCGCGGGGAGTTCGTCTTCTTCCTGGACGCCGACGACTACCTGGGCCCCGAGGCGCTGGAACGCATGGTGGCCATGGCCGAGCGGAACGGCACCGACATCGTGCTCGGCAAGATGGTGGGGGTCGGCGGGCGCGGGGCTCCCACCTCGATGTTCCGGCGGAACCAGCCCCGCACCGACGTCTTCTCGTCCCGGGTGTACTGGACGCTCAACCCCATGAAGCTGTTCCGTCGCGAGCTGCTGGAACGGCTGGAGCTGCGGTTTCCCACCGATCTGAAGATAGGCGAGGACCAGCTGTTCGTCGGCCCGGCCTATCTGCATGCGGACGGCATCTCCGTCCTCGCGGACTACGACTGCCTGTACTGGGTCGAGCGGGAGGACAGCGGCAACATCACGCTGCGCACCGGCGGTTCCGAGCCCCGGCTGCGGTTCCTGCCCCGCATGGTCGACCTGCTCCTGGAACACGTGCCCGCAGGCCCCGGTCGTGACCACCTGGCCCATCGTCACCTGACGGTCGAGGTGCAGCAGCTCCTCGCCCATCTGGTGCACGAGCCCCGCTCCGAGCAGGAGAAGGCCCTGGCCCGGCTGGCCGAGGTCATCGCCCCGCTGTGGCACGACGGGCTGGCCGACCGGCTGTCGGCGATGGCACGCCTGCGCCTCCACCTCGTGCGGCACACCATGCTGGACGAGATACTCGAACTGGTCCGCTTCGAGAACGAACTGGGCCGAAGCGGCGTCGCCACTCCCGTCCTCGTCGACGGCGGTCGCGCCTACGCGCGTTACCCGTATCTCCGCGACCCGTCCCGCGACATCCCCGACGACTCCTACGACGTCACCGAACAACTCGGGGTGCGTCACCGCGTCACCCGCGCCGAGTGGAGGGGACCGTCCTTGGATCTGGCGGGTCACGGTTACCTGCACCGGATCGCGACCGAGGACGTCACCACCGAGCTGGTCCTGCGCGAACGAGGCAGCGGCACCGAGTACCGGCTGCCGGTCACCCACACCGCGACACCCGGGCTCGGCAAGCAGGACGACGAAGGCCACTACCTCTACGAGACGGCGGGCTTCGAGGCCACCGTCGACCTCACCACCGCCGGAGAAGGCGGCCGGCTGCCCGACGGCCTCTGGGACATATCCCTCGCCATCGGTGCCCAGGGCCTCAGCCGAACCGTCCGTATCGGCAGCAAACGGGACCGCTCGGTCTCGGCAGAGGCCGCCACACACATCGTGGACGGGGACGGGGAGTTCTGGGCCGTCACGCTCTACGCCACGAAACCGTACGGCAACTTCACCCTCGACATCGGCGAGCACAAGCATGCCGTGCCGCCGCAGGTCAGCGTCTCCACAGTGCGATGGAGGCCGGACGCTCCCGCCGAGCTGGAGTTCGCCGGCCGCTGCGCCCTGGCAGGCTTCCCCGACGGCGCTCTCGCCGTCCGCCTCGAGGACGGCATGGGCGGCGCCGCCGTCTTTCCGGCACAGATCACCCCGTCCGACGGCGTGTTCGTCGTGCGGGTGCCGGTCGCCGAACTGGCGGCCGGCCTGTGGAGCGGGCAGTTGCGGCTCGGCGACTGGGCGTGGGACCTGCCGCCGGCTCCCGAGGACCTCGTGTCCGCCAAGTGGCGTCGTCACGGCCTGCCTTGGTATGCGAAACCGGCGACGGACCAGGACGAGCGTTTCACCCTGCGTGTCGCCCGCACCGACCTCCTCCGGGCCGTGACCCGGCGCCTCAAGCCGTAGGAGCGGGCACGCCGAGGGCTGTCCGCCCGCACCCCGTGAGGGGTGTCACCACACAGCCGGGCATTCCCACTCCCACCCCGGGCACACATCCCAGGCCCCCTCTGGACATGAACCGAGGTTAGGCTAACCTAAGCCTCGTTCCAGCCAAGCGGCTTTCAGCCGTGCCCGCAGTGGCTCCGTACGCACGAAAGCAGACCCAGTCATGTCGAACGCCAGAACCGCCCGCCTCTCCCGTCGCGGCCTGCTCGCCGCCGGTGGTGCTCTCGGGCTCGGCGCCCTCGTGACCGCGTGTGGCAGTGAAGACTCCAAGGACAACGGCTCGGACGCCAAGGGCGCCGCCGCGTCCGGCCCCTGGTCGTTCAAGGACGACCGCGGCAAGACCGTGAAGCTCGACAAGGCTCCCGCCAACATCGCCGCCTTCACCGGTGTCGCCGCCGCCCTGTTCGACTACGGCATCGAGGTCAAGGGCGTCTTCGGCCCCACCAAGACCAAGGACGGCAAGGCCGATGTCCAGGCCGGCGACATGGACGTCAGCAAGCTGACCGTCTTCGGCAACCGGTTCGACCAGTTCAACGTCGAGCAGTACGCGGCCTTCCAGCCCGACGTGCTCATCACCACGACCTTCGACGCCGCCGGCAGCCTCTGGTACGTCCCGGAGGCCTCCAAGGACAAGATCGCCAAGCTCGCCCCGAGCGTCGCGATCTCGGTCTTCGACCGCCAGATGCCGAAGCCCCTTCAGCGCATGGCCGACCTCGCCGAGTCGCTGGGCGCCGACCTGAAGGCCGCGAAGGTCGTCGAGGCCAAGAAGCGTTTCGAGGCCGCCTCCGAGCGCCTGCGCAAGGCCGCCAAGTCCCGCCCCGAGATCAAGGTGCTGGCCGGTTCCGCCTCGGACGCCATCTTCTACGTCTCCGGCTCCAACTTCTCCATCGACCTGGAGTACTTCAAGGCCCTCGGCGTGAACCTCGTCGAGCCGCCGGAGAAGGCCAAGGAGGCCAACGGCGGCTGGTACGAGAACCTCAGCTGGGAGAACGTCGACAAGTACCCGGCGGACATCATCATGATGGACGACCGCGCCTCGACCATCCAGCCGGCCGACATCACCAAGGCGACCTGGAAGAAGCTGCCCGCGGTCAAGGCCGGTCAGGTCATCTCGCGTTCGCCCGAGCCGATCCTGTCCTACGACAAGTGCACGCCGCTGGTGGAGAACCTCGCGAAGGCCATCGAGTCGGCCAAGAAGGTCGCCTGACCCCCTGCCGAGAAGGTCGCCCGACCCTCTGCCGAGCAGGTCGGCCCACCTCATGCCGAGAAGGCTGACGCTCTGCCGAGCAAGTCGCCCCACCTCCCACCGAGATGGTCGGCCGGCCCCCCGCCCGGCAGGTCGTCCGACCCCCGCCCCTTCCTGACGTCCAGGAGCCGCACGTGACCACCGCCGTAGCCGCCCCGTTCCGTTTCTTCTCCCTCCAGGTCGTGCGGACGAGGCGGCTCGGGCCGTCTCTGGTGCGGGTCACCTTCGGGGGGCCCGATCTGCACGCCTTCCATTCCGCCGGGCAGGACCAGTCGCTGTCGCTGTTCCTGCCGCACCCGGGGCAGAGCGAGCCGGTCGTGCCGCTCGAACTGGGGGACGGCTGGTGGCAGGGCTGGCGTGAACTGCCGGACGACGTACGGGCCGTGATGCGTTCGTACACCCTGCGCGGCCTGCGCCGGGACCCGGACGAGATCGACATCGACTTCGCCCTGCACGGCATCGGGCCGGGCGCGTCCGTGCAGGCCGGCCCGGCCTCCCGCTGGGCCGCCCGGGCCACCGCCGGAGACCGGGTCCTGCTGCTCGGCCCGGCCGTCGCCGACAACCGGGCGATCCGCTTCCGGCCGCCCGAGGACACCGACCTCGTGGTCGTCTGGGGTGACGAGACCGCCGTACCGGCCGCCTCCGCGATCGTCGAGGCACTGCCGGCCGGCACCCGCGCCCGGGTCTGGCTGGAGGTCCCGCACGCCGGCGACATCCAGGACCTGGTGACCGAGGCCGACGCAGAGGTCACCTGGCTCGTGCGGGACGAGCGGAGCGCCGAGGGGTCTCCCCTGGCCCTCGGCGCCCTCCGGGACGCCCCGTTGCCGCCCGCCGAGCGGCCGTACGTCTGGATCGCCGGCGAGTCCGGGTGTGTCAAGGAGCTGCGCCGGCACTTCGTGCACGAGCGCGGCATCGACCGCCGCCGGGTCACGTTCGTCGGTTACTGGCGGCGTGGCGTGAGCGAGGAGCAACTGCGGGCCGAGGCATAGCCGCTCGCCAGAGCCGGGGTGACACGAGTGACCACGGTCACGGCAGCCCTCTGCTCACACCTCGATCAACTTAGGTTAGGCTTACCTAAGTTCTGGACGCCGGAGATCAGCCCGCCCCGTCCCACACCGGATTGTCCCCACCGGAGGACCCCCACATGCGCTCGCACCTGCTCAACGACACCACCGCGGAGCAGTACCGCCGCTCCGTGACCGAAGGAGTCGAGCGGGTGGCCGCCAAACTCGCCGCCACCGACCGGCCGTTCACCGGCATCACCGTCGACGCCCTCTCCCCCCGCATCGACGCGATCGACCTCGACCGGCCGCTGCACGACACCGCCGCGGTGCTCGACGAACTGGAGGACGTCTACCTCCGGGACGCGATCTACTTCCACCACCCGCGTTACCTGGCGCACCTCAACTGCCCTGTCGTGATCCCCGCGGTGCTCGGCGAGGCCGTCCTGTCCGCCGTGAACTCCTCCCTCGACACCTGGGACCAGTCGGCCGGCGGCACGCTCATCGAGCGGAAACTGATCGACTGGACGACCGGCCGCATCGGCCTCGGCCCCGCCGCCGACGGAGTGTTCACCTCCGGCGGCACCCAGTCCAACCTCCAGGCGCTGCTGCTCGCCCGCGAGGAGGCCAAGACCGACGATCTGGCCACGCTGCGCGTCTTCGCCTCCGAGGTCAGCCACTTCAGCGTGAAGAAGTCCGCGAAACTGCTCGGCCTCGGTCCGGACGCGGTGGTCTCCATACCCGTCGACCAGGACAAGCGCATGCGGACCGTCGCGCTCGCCCGTGAGCTGGAGCGCTGCGCCGAGGACGGTCTCGTCCCCATGGCCGTCGTCGCCACCGCCGGCACCACCGACTTCGGCTCCATCGACCCGCTGCCCGAGATCGCCGAGCTGTGCGAGCAGTTCGGCACCTGGATGCACGTCGACGCCGCCTACGGCTGCGGCCTGCTGGCCTCCCTGAAGCACCGGGACCGCATCAACGGCATCGAGCGCGCCGACTCTGTCACCGTCGACTACCACAAGTCCTTCTTCCAGCCGGTAAGTTCCTCGGCCGTGCTGGTGCGGGACGCGGCCACGCTGCGCCACGCCACCTACCACGCCGAGTACCTCAACCCGCGCCGCATGGTGGAGGAGCGCATCCCCAACCAGGTGGACAAGTCCCTGCAGACCACCCGCCGCTTCGACGCCCTCAAGCTGTGGATGACGCTGCGCACCATGGGTGCCGACGGCATCGGGCAGCTCTTCGACGAGGTGTGCGAGCTGGCCCGGGAAGGCTGGCGGCTCCTCGCGGCCGACCCGCGCTTCGACGTCGTCGTGGAGCCGAGCCTGTCCACCCTGGTCTTCCGCTACATCCCGGCGGCCGTCACCGACCCCGCCGAGATCGACCGCGCCAACCTCTACGCCCGCAAGGCCCTGTTCGCCTCCGGTGACGCCATCGTCGCGGGCACCAAGGTCGGCGGCCGTCACTTCCTGAAGTTCACCCTGCTCAACCCCGAGACGCAGGCGTCCGACATCGCCGCCGTCCTCGATCTGATCGCCGGCCACGCCGAGCAGTACCTGGGAGAGTCCCTTGACCGCGCGTCCTGACAACCGAAGCAGTACCCACGACTTCGTGGGGATCGGGCTCGGCCCCTTCAACCTCGGCCTGGCCTGCCTGACCGAGCCGATCGACGAACTCGACGGCGTCTTCCTGGAGTCGAAGCCCGACTTCGAGTGGCACGCGGGCATGTTCCTGGACGGCGCCCACCTCCAGACCCCGTTCATGTCGGACCTGGTCACCCTCGCCGACCCCACGTCCCCGTACTCCTTCCTGAACTACCTGAAGGAGAAGGGCCGACTGTACTCGTTCTACATCCGCGAGAACTTCTACCCGCTGCGGGTCGAGTACGACGACTACTGCCGCTGGGCCGCGGGCAAACTGAGCAGCATCCGCTTCGGCACCACGGTCGCGCGGGTGACGTACGAGGACGAGCTCTACGTCGTGAAGACGACCGCCGGAGACACCTACCGAGCCCGTCACCTGGTCCTCGGCACCGGCACCCCGCCCCACATACCCGAGGCCTGCCAGGGCCTGGACGGCGACTTCATCCACAACTCCCGCTACCTGAGCCACAAGGCGGAGCTTCAGAAGAAGGAATCCATCACCCTGGTCGGCTCGGGCCAGTCGGCCGCCGAGATCTACCAGGACCTGCTCAGCGAGATCGACGTCCACGGCTACCGGCTGAACTGGGTCACCCGCTCCCCGCGCTTCTTCCCGCTGGAGTACACCAAGCTCACGCTGGAGATGACGTCCCCGGAGTACGTCGACTACTTCCGCGAGCTGCCCGAGGCGACCCGCTACCGCCTCACGGCCGAGCAGAAGGGCCTGTTCAAGGGCATCGACGGCGACCTGATCAACGAGATCTTCGACCTGCTCTACCAGAAGAACCTGACCGGCCCCGTCCCCACCCGGCTGCTCACCAACTCCTCGCTGAACAGCGCCCGGTACGAGAACGGCACGTACACCCTCGGCTTCCGCCAGGAGGAGCAGGGCAAGGACTTCGAGCTGGAGTCGCAGGGCCTGGTCCTGGCGACCGGCTACAAGTACGCCGAGCCGGAGTTCCTGGCCCCCGTCAAGGACCGGCTGGTCTACGACTCCCGGGGCAACTTCGACGTCGCCCGCAACTACGCCATCGACGTCACCGGCCGGGGGATCTTCCTCCAGAACGCGGGCGTCCACACGCACAGCATCACCAGCCCCGACCTGGGCATGGGCCCGTACCGCAACGCGTACATCATCCGCGAGCTGCTCGGCAGCGAGTACTACCCGGTGGAGAAGACGATCGCGTTCCAGGAGTTCGCCGTATGAGCATCACGGGCATCGGAACGCTCACCGTCCGCCCGCTCGACCCGCTGAAGGACGCCGAGCTGCTGCACTCCTGGGTCACCCACCCCAAGGCGGCCTACTGGATGATGCAGGACGCCGCCCTCCAGGACGTCGAGCGCGAGTACATACGGATCGCGGCCCACGAGCACCACCACGCGTACATCGGCCTCCACGACGGCGTGCCCGCCTTCCTCATGGAGACGTACGACCCCCGGTACGTGGAGCTGGTCGGGCTGTACGACCCGGAGCCCGGCGACGTCGGCATGCACTTCCTCGTCGCGCCGACCGACCGGCCGATCCACGGCTTCACCAGGGCCGTCATCACCGCCGTGATGGACGAGCTGTTCGCCGACCCGCGCACCCGGCGGGTCGTGGTGGAGCCCGACGTGAGCAACAAGGCAGTCCACGCTCTGAACGAGGCCGTCGGCTTCGTGGCCGAGCGCGAGATCGACAAGCCGGAGAAGCGCGCGCTGCTGAGCTTCTGCACGCGCGAGCAGTTCCTGGCCGCCCGAGGAGTAGCCGTATGACCCTGTCCGACGCCGTAGCGCATCTGTCCCCCCACCGCTGGGCGCGGGCCAACCGCCTCCTGATCCGCAAGGCGCTCGCCGAGTTCGCGCACGAGCGGCTGATCACCCCCGAGCGGGACGGTGAGCAGTACGTCGTCCGCAGCGACGACGGCCTGACGGTCTACCGCTTCTCGGCCGCCCGCCGGGCCCTGGACCACTGGCAGGTCGACGCCGACTCGATCACCCGGCACCGGGACGGCGCCGAACTCGAACTGGCCGCACTGGACTTCTTCATCGAGCTCCAGAAGTCCCTGGGTCTGAGCGAGGACATCCTGCCGGTCTACCTGGAGGAGATCTCCTCCACCCTCTCCGGCACCTGCTACAAGCTCACCAAGCCGAAGGCGACGGCGGCCGAACTGGCCCGGGGCGACTTCCAGACCATCGAGACCTCGATGACCGAGGGCCACCCCTGCTTCGTCGCCAACAACGGGCGACTCGGCTTCGGTGTCCACGAGTACCTGTCGTACGCGCCGGAGACGGCGAGCCCGGTCCGCCTGGTGTGGCTGGCCGCGCACCGGTCACGGGCGGCGTTCACGGCCGGGGTCGGCATCGAGTACGAGTCGTTCCTGCGCGAGGAGCTGGGCGGCGAGACCGTCGAGCGCTTCCAGGCCGTCCTGCGCGAGCAGGACCTCGACCCGGCCGACTACCTGTTCATCCCGGTGCACCCCTGGCAGTGGTGGAACAAGCTCTCCGTCACCTTCGCCGCCGAGGTCGCGCGCCGGCACCTGGTGTGCCTGGGCGAGGGCGACGACGAGTACCTGGCCCAGCAGTCCATCCGTACCTTCTTCAACCGGACCAGCCCCGGGAAGCACTACGTCAAGACCGCCCTGTCGGTCATCAACATGGGCTTCATGCGCGGTCTGTCGGCGGCGTACATGGAGGCCACTCCCGCCATCAACGACTGGCTCGCCCAGCTCATCGAGGGCGACCCGGTGCTGAAGGCCACGGGCCTGTCGATCATCCGGGAGCGCGCGGCGGTCGGCTACCGGCACCTGGAGTACGAGCAGGCGACGGACCGCTACTCGCCCTACCGCAAGATGCTCGCCGCGCTGTGGCGGGAGAGCCCGGTGCCGTCGCTCGAGCAGGGCGAGTCCCTGGCCACGATGGCGTCCCTGGTCCACGTCGACGACCAGGGCGCGTCGATCGCCGGCGCGCTGATCGAGCAGTCGGGCCTCGCCCCGACGGAGTGGCTGCGCCGCTACCTCCAGGCCTACTTCACGCCCCTCCTGCACAGCTTCTACGCCTACGACCTGGTGTTCATGCCGCACGGCGAGAACGTCATCCTGGTGCTGAAGGACGGAGTGGTGCAGCGGGCGATCTACAAGGACATCGCCGAGGAGATCGCGGTCATGGACCCCGACGCGGTGCTGCCGCCGACGGTGGAGCGGCTGCGGGTGGAGGTCCCGGAGGACACGAAGCTCCTGTCGATCTTCACGGACGTCTTCGACTGCTTCTTCCGCTTCCTCGCGGCGAACCTCGCCACGGAGGGCGTCCTGGAGGAGGACGACTTCTGGCGCACGGTCGCGGAGGTCACCCGCGCCTACCAGGAGTCCAGGCCCGAGCTCGCCGACCGGTTCGCGCAGTACGACATGTTCGCCCCCGAGTTCGCCCTCTCCTGCCTCAACCGCCTCCAGCTCCGCAACAACGAGCAGATGGTGGACCTGTCGGACCCGTCCGGCGCCCTCCAGCTGGTCGGCACCCTGAAGAACCCGATCGCGGGCTTCTGAACCCGAAGACGGACGGGCACCCCGGAGTACGGTCCTCCGGGGTGCCCATCGACATAGGGGCGCGGGGAACTGCGCACTCTTTTCAGGGGCGCGGGGAACTGCGCGACCAGCCCCCACCGGCCCACGGACGAATCACAACCCGGCGGCCCCCCACCGCACCTGCGGCGACCGGTACCACTCAATACCCAGGGCGTTCCACCGCTCAGCCTGCGCAGCAAGCCGCCCCTTGTACCGCTCCCAGTCGTGCGAAGCGGCCGGGGACCAGCCCAGCTCCGCGACACCCGGCAACCGCGGGAACGCCATGAACTCGATGTGCCCGGAGTTCTCCAGCGTCTCCGACCACATCGGCGCCTCGACCCCCCGCACGGCATCGCCCGGCACCCCCGGCAGATACGCCCCGGGGTCCCAGTCGTAGGACCGCCGCACCTCGACGTACCCGGCCCAGGACAGCCCCAGTGGCGTCTCCTCGGTGTACTTCATGTCGAGATACACCCGGTCCGCGGGGGACAGGATCAGCCCCGTGCCGCTCTGCGCGGCCTTCACGACCCGGGCCTTCTCCTCGGCGCTCGTGCCGTCCAGGCCCCAGTACTGCGCGAGGGCGCCCTTCGCCGGGTTCGCCCCAGTCAGCTGGTGCCAGCCCACGACCGTCTTGCCGTACTTCGCGACAACCGGCTGCACCCGGTCCATGAACCTGACGTAGTCCTCATGGCTGGTGGAGTGCGCCTCGTCGCCCCCGATGTGGAGGTACCGGCCCGGCGTGAGCGCGGCGACTTCCCGGATCACGTCGTCCACGAAGTCGTACGTGACGTCCTTGCCCGCGCACAGCGAGCTGAAGCCGACCTCGGTGCCGGTGTAGAGCGGGGGCGCGACGCCGTCGCAGTTCAGCTCGGCGTACGAGGCCAGCGCCGCGTTGGTGTGGCCGGGCATGTCGATCTCGGGCACGACCTCCAGGTAGCGGGAGGCGGCGTAGCGCACGATCTCCTTGTAGTCGGTCTTGGTGTAGAAGCCGCCGGGGCCGCCGCCGACCTGCGTGGAACCGCCGTAGGCGGCCAGGCGCGGCCAGGAGTCGACGGCGATGCGCCAGCCCTGGTCGTCGCTGAGGTGCAGATGCAGCTTGTTGATCTTGTAGAGGGCGAGCTGGTCGATGTAGCGCTTGACCTGGTCGACGGTGAAGAAGTGCCGGGAGACGTCGAGCATGGCGCCGCGCCAGCCGTAGCGCGGGGTGTCCGTGATCGTGCCGCCCGCGACGAGCCAGGGGCCGGGCTGGACGGAGTCCTTCTCGACGGCAGCGGGCAGGAGCTGGCGCAGCGTCTGCACACCGTGGAAGAGACCGGCGGGCCGGGCGGCGGTGAGGGTGACGCCGCCCCGGCCGCTGTCGAGCCGGTAGCCCTCGCTGCCGAAGGGGCCCTGTGCGAGCCGCAGTCGAATGCCCCCGGCGCCGTGGGCGGTGACGGGGAGGCGGTAGCCGGTCGAGGGGCGCAGGATCCTGGCGAGGTACTCGCCGACGGCGCGAGTCTCGCGGGACCCGTCGACGCGGATGTGCGTGCCGCGGGTGATCCGGTACGGGGATCCGCCCGGGGTGACCGAGGCGGGCGCGGGGACCACCCGGTCCAGGGGGGTGGGCGATGCCGCCGGCGCCGGGGCGGCCCCGGTCACCGAGGCGGCCATCGCGACCAGCAGCAGGGAACCGAGAAGGCGGAGCGTTCCGCGGGGCTGTCTCACACGGCCATCTCTCACAAGCTGTCCCTTCACGAGCCGTTGAGCTCCAAGAGGTCTGGACCACTCTCTCGTGACCTGGGTGGAACAATCCACCCCATGGCGGAAATCATCCAGAGGGACGGCACATGGGCCTTCGACGGCGACGCGCTGCGGCTGACTCCGGGACGGGACAAGAACGTCAGCCTGCTGCGCAAGGAGCTGGGTGAAGTGGTCGCGCCGTTAGGGGCGTTGGCCGGTGTCTCCTTCGAGCAGGGCAAGAAGGCCGGGCGGCTCAGGCTGCGGCTGCGCGACGGCGCCGATCCGCTGCTCCAGGCCACGGGCGGCCGGCTCACCGAGCCCCACGACCCGTACCAGCTGATGGTGGAGACCGACCGCTACGGCGTCGCCGAGTACGTCGTGGACGAGGTCCGCAGCGCCCTGCTCCTCGACCAGGTCCCCGCCGGGCCGGTCGACACGTATCTGCTTCCCGGCCCCTCCGTCCCCCTGTCGGTCTCCGCCGGGGACGGCACCGCCCGTTTCGACGGCGAGCGCATACACCTGGAGTGGAACTGGAAGACCGAGGACGCCAAGGCCGCCGCCGGCGCCCGCACCCTCGCGCTCGGCGACATCACGGGCGTGGAGTGGCACCCGGCGGCCGGTCTGGAGAACGGCCACCTCCGCTTCATCGTGCGGAACGCACCGGCCAAGACCCCGGCCAAGTACGACCCCAACGCCGTGGAGCTGTGGGGCTTCAAGAAGGACCCGCTGATGGCGCTGGTCGCGGCGGCGGTCCAGGCGAGGCTTCCGCACCCGGCCCGGGCCGCCGCCACCCATCCGGTGGACTCGCGACCGGAGCTGCCCTCTCCTCCGGTCGCGTCCGCCGAGGACGACCACGACGCCCTGCTGCGCCGCCTGCGCGAGCTCGGTGAACTGCACCGCACCGGCGTACTGACGGACGAGGAGTTCGCCCTCGCCAAGCAGGCGGTCCTCAAGCGCATGTGACACCCGGGGGTGCTACTTCGCCCGGCGCGCCACCGTGAAGTGGTCGACCTGGTCCCCGTTCTCGGCGATGCCGCGCACCTTCAGCGTGGTCAGACGCCCCTTCGGCGCGGGGGTGACGTCCACGCGCAGGAAGGAGTAGTCGAGGTAGCGCACCCGGGACCAGGTGACGGTCTCGTTCTGCTTGCCGCCCTTGAGGTTGACGAACGAGGCCACGGAGTCCACCTCGTGCTCGTTGCCCTCGTAGGACAGCGGGGCGCTGAACGCGTAGAGGCTGCGGCCCGCCGCACCGGCCGTCACATAGACCACGCCGTCGGTCTCGGGGTAGGCCGTGCCGCCGATGGGGAGCTTCTTGGTGACCTTGTTCCCCTTGATCACGTCGGTGCGCTCGTACTGGTGGTTGTGGCCGTTGATGACCAGGTCCACGGTGTACTTCTCGAACAGCGGCACCCACTCCTGGCGGACCCCGCCCTCGGAGGCGTGGGAGGTGGAGGTGCAGTAGGCGCAGTGGTGGAAGAACACGACGATGAAGTCGATGTCGTGCGCGGCCCGGTACTTCTTGAGCCGGTCCTCCAGCCACTTCGTCTGGGTGCCGCCGGAGATGCCGAGGTTGGCCGGGATCTCGAAGGAGATGTCGTTGGCGTCGAGCGAGATGACGGCCGTGTTGCCGTAGACGAAGGAGTAGACGCCCGGCAGGTTCTTCTTGTCGGGGCCGTTGTCCGGAAGGGTCCAGCGGGCCTCCTCACCGCCGTAGCCGTTGGGTGAGTACCAGGCCTCCATGTCGTGGTTGCCGTAGGCGGGCATCCACGGCACGGACTTGGCGACGGACTCGGTCTGGGCGAGGAACTGGTCCCACACGCGCGAGTCGAAGCCGGTGTCGTCGGTCCTGCCCTGGCCGGCCGGGTCGCCGTAGGCGATGTCACCGGCGTGCAGGTGGAAGGCCGGGTCCTGGCCGAGGAGCAGGCTGTTGTTGGCCAGCGCGTGGTAGCTGACGCCCTCGTCGCCGAAGGCGGTGAAGGTGAACGGCTTCTTGTGCGCGGGGGCGGTGGTGAAGGTGCCGAGGGTGCCCAGCAGGTGCGGTGCGGCCGGGTCGAAGCCCTGGTGGCCGACGCCGTAGTAGTAGGTCCGGCCCGGGCGCAGGTGGGTCAGCTTGGCGTGGACGTAGTACTGGGTGTGGTTGCCGCTCGTGCCGACACCGGCGGGCGTGAAGAGGGTGCGGACCTCGGCGTCGATCTTGTGGGAGAGGTCCGTGGGGTGGGCGCCGATCCGGATGAACGGCTTCCTGACGGCGACCGGGACCTGCCAGGAGACCGTCATCTCCGTGCGCGGGTCGGCGCCGTAGGCGAGGTGGCGGCCGAAGGGGGCGACGTGAGCCCCGTCGACGGTCTCGCCGCCGGGGCGGCCGCTCGGAACGGCGGCCTGTGCGGTGGCGCCCGGCACGAACGCGCCACCCGTGACGGCGCCGAGCGTGACGGCGCCGCCTCTGATCATCGTGCGCCGGGAGAACCGGGCGCGCAGGTACTCGTGCTGCTCGGCCATGCTCATGCGCTCGGCGAGCCGCTCGGGTACGCCCATACGAGGAGTGTCCATGGCGTCCAAAAATCGACGCCCCGGGCAACGGGACGCCGGACGTCCGGTGGACGCCGCACGAACAAGCCCTCATGACGGGTTCAACGTTCTCCCAAAGACTCGCCACAGGCGTCTGCCCGAAACCGGGCAGATTTCTTGCGAAAGCGCCGCCGGTACCCCAGGATCTAGCGAGTGCACGACGAACTCGTTGATCATCTGACGCGGTCCACCGCCCTCAGCCGGGGCGAGGCGCTGCGCGTGATCCAGGACGTGCTCGCCTACTTCGACGAGACGACCGAGGAGTACGTCCGTCGCCGCCACCGCGAGCTCCAGGCCCAGGGCCTGGTGAACGCGGCGATCTTCGAGCGGATCGAGGCGGACCTCAAATACCGCGCGGTGGCCCCGCCGGAGCTCTCGCTCCGGCAGCTGCGGCGCATCGTCTACGGCTAGGAATACGTATACATGTGCGGAATCGTCGGTTACATCGGGAAGCGTGACGTCGCGCCCCTGCTCCTGGAGGGCCTCCAGCGCCTGGAGTACCGCGGCTACGACTCCGCGGGCATCGTCGTCACGTCCCCGAAGACGTCCGGCCTGAAGATGGTCAAGGCCAAGGGCCGCGTGCGCGACCTGGAGGCCAAGGTCCCGGCCCGCTTCAAGGGCACGACCGGCATCGCCCACACCCGCTGGGCCACCCACGGCGCCCCCTCCGACGTGAACGCCCACCCGCACCTGGACGCCGAGGGCAAGGTCGCCGTCGTCCACAACGGCATCATCGACAACGCCTCCGACCTGCGCCGCAAGCTGGAGGCGGACGGCGTCGAGTTCCTCTCCGAGACCGACACCGAGGTCCTGGTCCACCTCATCGCCCGCTCGCAGGCGCCCAAGCTGGAGGACAAGGTCCGCGAGACCCTCCGGCTGATCGAGGGCACCTACGGCATCGCCGTGATGCACGCCGACTTCCCCGACCGCATCGTCGTCGCGCGCAACGGCTCGCCGGTCGTCCTCGGCATCGGTGAGAAGGAGATGTTCGTCGCCTCCGACATCGCCGCCCTGGTCGCGCACACGCGCCAGATCGTCACCCTCGACGACGGCGAGATGGCCACCCTCAAGGCCGACGACTTCCGCACCTACACCACCGAGGGCACCCGCACCACCGCCGAGCCCACCACCGTGGAGTGGGAGGCCGCCTCCTACGACATGGGCGGCCACGACACCTACATGCACAAGGAGATCCACGAGCAGGCCGACGCCGTGGACCGCGTGCTGCGCGGCCGCATCGACGACCGCTTCTCCACCGTGCACCTGGGCGGCCTCAACCTGGACGCCCGCGAGGCCCGGCGGATCCGCCGTGTGAAGATCCTCGGCTGCGGCACCTCGTACCACGCGGGCATGATCGGCGCCCAGATGATCGAGGAGCTGGCCCGCATCCCCGCCGACGCCGAGCCGGCCTCGGAGTTCCGCTACCGCAACGCGGTCGTCGACCCCGACACCCTCTACGTGGCGGTCTCCCAGTCCGGTGAGACCTATGACGTGCTGGCCGCCGTGCAGGAGCTCAAGCGCAAGGGCGCCCGCGTCCTGGGCGTGGTCAACGTGGTCGGTTCGGCGATCGCCCGCGAGGCGGACGGCGGCATCTACGTGCACGCCGGGCCCGAGGTCTGCGTGGTGTCCACCAAGTGCTTCACCAACACCACGGTCGCCTTCGCCCTGCTCGCCCTGCACCTCGGCCGCACCCGTGACCTCTCGGTCCGGGACGGCAAGCGGATCATCGAGGGCCTGCGCAAGCTGCCCGCGCAGATCGCCGAGATCATGGAGCAGGAGGAGGACGTCAAGAAGCTGGCCCAGCAGTTCGCCGACGCCCGCTCGATGCTCTTCATCGGCCGCGTCCGGGGCTACCCGGTGGCCCGCGAGGCGTCCCTGAAGCTCAAGGAGGTCTCGTACATCCACGCCGAGGCCTACCCCGCCTCCGAGCTCAAGCACGGCCCCCTGGCCCTGATCGAGCCGGCCCTCCCGACGGTCGCCATCGTCCCCGACGACGACCTGCTGGAGAAGAACCGCGCCGCCATGGAGGAGATCAAGGCCCGCAGCGGCAAGATCCTCGCGGTGGCTCACCAGCACCAGGAGAAGGCCGACGAGACGATCGTCGTCCCGAAGAACGAGGACGAGCTGGACCCGATCCTGATGGGGATCCCGCTCCAGCTCCTCGCCTACCACACGGCGCTGGCGCTCGGCCGCGACATCGACAAGCCGAGGAACCTGGCGAAGTCGGTGACGGTGGAGTAGAGGCCCTCTTCCAAGGGGCGCGGGGCCGTATGCGATGTGCGGCTCCGCCGCGTGGGCGCGAGCAACCACAACGCACCCGCACAGGCCACCACATGAGGACGGACCCCCACGTGCTGCCACCACGCACGGGGGGTCCGTTTCATCACCGGGAAGCCGCCCAACTCCCCGGCCGGCGCGGCTAACCGGTGGCCGTCACGCCCCGGCCGGCAGCGCGTCGCGGAAGTGCCGTGGGCCAGTGCGCCAACGCGGCGGTCGCCGCGTACCAGGCCACCGCGCCCGCGGCGACGGCGAACCAGCCCCCGGCCTTCGCCGGCCCGCCGTTCTCCGCGAACGCGGCGATCGCGAGCAGGACCAGTGACACGAAGAACAGCCCGTACACGCCCTGTCCGAGCCGGTCCCCGCCCGCGACGGTGAGGGACAGCGCCACCAGGGCGAACAACAGCAGGAACAACCCTGCCTCGTTACCGGAGGCGACCTCGGTCACGGCCCAGGTGAACCACAGGGCCCCGAGCACTGTGAACGCCGTCCCATCGGCGGCGTCGCCCTCGCGCAGGGCCACAAGGCCGGCGACGAAGAGGGCGACTCCGCCCACGTACTGGGCGATTGACGCGGCGTCAGAGGCTGACACACCGTCGATCAGGGCGGTGTGCCCCAGCCCGAAGGCCAACAGGGTGATGGCGAGGGCGAGTCGACCGGCCACGGTCGTGATTCCGCTTCCCGCGGAGACGTCTTTGTCCACGGCGGGCTCCCTTCGTGCATGTGCAGTTGTGCGGTGTTCCGTATATGCCCTTCACAAGGGCACAAACACCTCTACGCGGGAGTAGATTCGCGTGGCGCACAAGGGAGTTGCCGCTGTGTGGCGGTCAGGGGATGACGATGACGGGCCGCTGCGCCCGCTTGGCGAGCCGCCCGGCGACCGAGCCGAAGATACGGCCCACGATGCCGTGGGTGGACCCGACGACGATGGCGTCGGCCTCGTACTCCCGGCCGACCTCTTCGAGTTCGTGGCAGATGTCGCCGCCCCGCTCGACCAGGATCCAGGGCACTTCGGCGAGGTAGTCCGCGCAGGCCAGCTCCAGACCGAGCACCTCGGTGCGGTGGTCCGGCACATCCACGAAGACGGGCGGCTCGCAACCCGCCCACACCGTGGTCGGCAGCCGGTTGGCGACGTGGACGATGATCAGGCCCGACCGGGAGCGATGGGCCATGCCGATCGCGTATGCCAGGGCACGCTCACTGGACGTGGAGCCGTCGAAGCCGACGACGACCCCGTGCTTGAAGGCGGGATCGCAGGAATGGCGTGGCTCTTCCGCCGCGAGGGGCTCGGCCGCCGTGGGATCGGCGACGGGCCGCTTGCGGTCCGCGGGTTCGAAGAATTCGTGACCGGCCATGGCTGTCTCGGCGTTGTGATCCTTATACGGGAGGGACAACAGTGTGCGGCGGAGCTGTGTCCGGGAATGGTCTTCCCAACCCCATACCCCCAAGGGTACGGCGGCACGCCTCCTTAGCCCAGATCCCGCTCACGGTGCGTGCGGGTTCCAGGGAGCATGCACGAGGCACCGCCCGTAACGCAATGGTTGCTGCGCTGTACAGGCGGTTTGCACGGGATTCACTTACCCGCGAGGGTGAGCGGAACAGCCAGTGACCGACGCCCCCGCCGCGCGTTGAACCCCGTGAACCACGCCCCAGGGAGTCAGCATGTCCGCACCACGCACCGCCGCCGAGGCGGACCGCGCGACCCCGCCGCCGCGGGACACCGCGACGGACGTGGTGCGCTGGGCCGCCTTCAGCTGCCTGATCGTCCCGGTGGTGCTGCTCGGCTACGGCACCTCTCTGGCCGGTGCCGCCGGCACGGCCCTCGGGCTCGCGGCCGTCACGGGCGCCTGCCGGGTCCTGCTGCGTCAGTCCGAGCGTGGCGCGGCCCGGCTCGCGGCCGAGGACCGGGCGCCTCACCGGGGCAGGCGCCACCGCACCGGAACGGGGTCGCACCGGGGTGGACGGCACACCGGAGGGGATACACCGGTCGGCTGACCGGTTTCCGCGCACGCGCACGCTGCTTTTCAGCCAACTTCCGGACTCTGTGCATCCCCCGGTCCTCCTACCCCCCAACCCCCGTTTGACCTGCACGGAAAGGGCCTTCGGGGGTCCGCGCACCCTACGTGGATTGGCCACCGCGACAAGGCGCACTTCCCTGCACGCCCCACGAGTGCAACGCTTCGTGATCGAATGCTTCACGCCAAGTTGCCAAGTCGACAATGTGCCGAGTGCCGAACCGGCCACTTCGGCGCGACCGGACACAGTAGATTCGATCTTGACTGTCTACGGCGGGGGACTCGTGCAGGACCAAGGGGAAACGTGCAGGAGCGACACAACCGAGGAGCCGCGACCACCGAGGGGGGCTTAGCAGTTATGAGCCACGACTCCACTGCCGCGCCGGAAGCCGCGGCCCGGAAGCTTTCCGGGCGACGCCGCAAGGAGATCGTCGCGGTGCTGCTGTTCAGCGGCGGCCCCATCTTCGAGAGTTCCATACCACTGTCGGTGTTCGGGGTTGACCGCCAGGACGCCGGCGTACCGCGCTACCGCCTATTGGTGTGCGGGGGCGAGGACGGTCCGCTGAGGACCACGGGTGGACTCGAACTCACCGCACCACATGGCCTGGAAGCGATCTCACGCGCGGGCACGGTCGTCGTACCGGCCTGGCGCTCGATCACTTCCCCACCACCGGAAGAGGCGCTCGACGCGCTGCGCCGCGCCCACGAGGAGGGCGCCCGCATCGTCGGGCTGTGCACCGGCGCCTTCGTCCTCGCGGCGGCCGGCCTGCTGGACGGCCGCCCGGCGACGACACACTGGATGTACGCACCGACGCTGGCCAAGCGCTATCCGTCGGTGCACGTGGACCCGCGTGAGCTGTTCGTCGACGACGGCGACGTGCTGACCTCGGCGGGGACCGCGGCGGGCATCGACCTGTGCCTGCACATCGTGCGCACGGACCACGGCAACGAGGCGGCCGGGGCCCTGGCCAGGCGGCTCGTCGTGCCGCCGCGCCGCAGTGGCGGGCAGGAGCGCTACCTCGACAGGTCTTTACCTGAGGAGATCGGCGCCGACCCGCTCGCCGAGGTCGTCGCCTGGGCGCTGGAGCACCTCCACGAACAGTTCGACGTGGAGACGCTGGCGGCCCGCGCGTACATGAGCCGGCGTACGTTCGACCGCCGGTTCCGGTCGCTGACCGGGAGCGCTCCGCTGCAGTGGCTGATCACCCAGCGGGTCCTCCAGGCGCAGCGACTGCTGGAGACGTCCGACTACTCGGTGGACGAGGTGGCGGGGCGCTGCGGCTTCCGGTCGCCGGTGGCCCTACGCGGGCACTTCCGCCGTCAGCTGGGCTCGTCCCCGGCCGCGTACCGGGCGGCGTACCGTGCCCGGCGCCCGCAGGGCGAGCGGCCCCAGGACACCGAGAGCGCACCCGGCGCTCCCGGGTCCGGCATGCCGGGCCCGGGGCATCACCCGGGCCCGCCCGGCCAGGCGCCGGCCCCGCTGCACCCGGAGCACCCGGTCCCGCTCCAGTCCCGCCGTACGGCGGCGGCGAGCGCGGTCGGCCAGTCGCCGGCCCTGTCGGCGAGCCTGCCCGGGCAGCGCAGCGCGCACTGATCCGGTGGCACCGGGCCCGTGAGGAGCACGTCTCCTCGCGGGCCCTCCGGCTTTCCCGGTACGGACGGCCCGGCCGATGGCGGCGGGCCGTAAGGTTAGACACATGAACGATCGCATGGTGTGGATCGACTGCGAGATGACCGGCCTCTCGCTGTCGGACGACGCGCTCATCGAAGTGGCCGCCCTCGTGACCGACTCCGAGCTGAACGTGCTCGGCGAGGGCGTGGACATCGTCATCCGGCCGCCGGACCAGGCGCTGGAGACGATGCCGGACGTGGTGCGTCAGATGCACACCGCCTCCGGGCTGCTCACCGAGCTGGCCGGGGGCACGACGCTGAAGGACGCCGAGGAGCAGGTCCTGACGTACGTGCGGGAGTTCGTCAAGGAGCCGGGCAAGGCCCCGCTGTGCGGGAACTCCGTCGGCACGGACCGCGGCTTCCTGCTGCGGGACATGCCCACGCTGGAGAACTACCTCCACTACCGGATCGTCGACGTGTCGTCGATCAAGGAGCTGGCGCGCCGCTGGTACCCGCGGGCGTACTTCAACAGCCCGCAGAAGAACGGCAACCACCGCGCGCTCGCCGACATCCGCGAGTCCATCGCGGAGCTGCGGTACTACCGCGAGGCCGTCTTCGTCCCGCAGCCCGGGCCCGACTCGGACACCGCGAGGACGATCGCCGCCAAGCACGTCCTGCCTGCTCAGTAGGCCGGCGAGGGGCCCGTCGGGGGGCGCCGCGAAAGCCTGGCGCGAGCACCCCTTCGGACCCTGTACACTTTTTCTCGGCCGGTCGGGGACAACACTGATCTCCACGCCGGTCATGGTGGGTGTAGCTCAGCTGGTAGAGCACCTGGTTGTGGTCCAGGATGCCGCGGGTTCGAGTCCCGTCACTCACCCTGAGTCTTCAGCCGGTGGCTTCGAAAGAGGCCACCGGCTGAAGCGTTTCCAGCGCGCCGATCGAGGTGACGCCCCAGGGGCGCGGCTACGGTCGGCGGCATGGACGGACGCCCAGGATGGCGCGCGTGTGTGCTCAGCGGGGCGGTCTTCGCCGTCTGCATGGCCGGCACCACGCTGCCGACTCCGCTCTATCCCCTCTACCAGGACGAGTTCGGCTTCTCCGAGCTGACGGTCACCGTGGTGTACGCCCTCTACGCCTTCGCCGTGATCGGTGTGCTGCTCCTGGTCGGTGACGCCTCGGACGCCGTGGGCAGACGCCCGGTCCTGCTGTGCGGGCTGGGCTTCGCCGCGGTGAGCGCCGTCTGCTTCCTGTGTGCCACGGGGCTCGGCTGGCTCTACGCGGGGCGGCTGCTGTCGGGGCTGTCCGCCGGGCTGTTCACCGGGGCCGCCACGGCGTACGTGATGGAGCTGGCGCCGGAGGGCGGCGCCTCGCGGGCCACGTTCGTGGCGACGGCCGCCAACATGGGCGGACTGGGCTGCGGTCCCCTGCTCTCCGGGATCCTCGCGGAGTACGCCCCCTGGCCGCTGTATCTGCCCTTCGTCACCCATCTCGCCCTGGTCGCCGCCTCGACCGCCGTCCTGCTGCGGCTCGCGGAGACCGTACGGCAGCGGCAGCCGCTGCGCACCGTACGTCCGCAGCGGCCCGCACTGCCGTCGCAGGTGCGGGCGGTGTTCGGGCCCGCCGCCACCGCCGCCTTCGTCGGGTTCGCCCTGTTCGGGGTGTTCACCTCGGTCAGCCCGGCGTTCCTCGCGGAGTCCCTGGACGTGGACGACCACGCCGTGAGCGGGCTGATCGTCGCGCTGGCCTTCTTCTCGTCGACGGCCGGACAGCTCGCGGTCGGCCGGGTCGGTGTACGGCGCTCCCTCCCGCTGGGCTGCGCCGGGCTCCTCGCCGGTCTCGCGCTGCTCGCGGGAGCACTGCGCTGGGACCGGATGCCGCTGCTGATCGCCAGCGCGCTCGTCGGCGGCATCGGCCAGGGCCTGGCGTTCCGCGGCGCCCTGTCCGAGGTGGCCGGTGCCTCCCCCGGGCACCGGCGGGCGGCGGTGATCTCGACCCTGTTCGTGGTGGCCTACGCGGGCATCTCCCTGCCGGTGATCGGCGTCGGCCTGCTGACCGGGCCGATCGGCCTGGAGGGTGCGGGGCTGGTGTTCATCGCGTGCATGGCCGTCCTGGTCGTGACGGCGGCGGTGTACCTGCTGCGACGACGGACACCGGCCCGGGTATGAGGACGTGCGACCGTGAGACCCATGGGCGAGCGGGTGGAACGGGTCGACGAGCAGGACCGGGTGCTGGGGGTGGTCGACCGGGACGAGGCGATCCGCAACGGCTGGCCGCACCGTGTCGCGACCACGGTGTGCCGTGATCCGCTGGGGCGCGTGCTGGTGCACCGCAGGCCTGAGCACGTCTCGCGCTTCCCGGGGCACTACGACTGGCTGATCGGCGGGGGCGTCGGGGTCGGCGAGTCGTACGAGGAGGCGGCGGCTCGGGAACTGACGGAGGAGCTGGGCGTCCGGGTACCGGTGCGGCCGCTCTTCACGTTCTTCTGCCGCGGGGCGATCAGCCCGTACTGGCTCGGCGTGCACGAGGCCGTCGTGAGGGAGCCCCTCACCCCCGACCCGTCGGAGATCGCCTGGCACGGGTGGTTGAGGGAGGCGGAGTTGCACGCGGCGCTCGGGACGTGGCTCTTCGTGCCCGACGGGGTGGATGCCCTGCGGCGCCATCCCGGCCTCGGCTCACCGCCCGCCGCCACGCCCTGGCCGGCTCCCCCGCCTCCGTGAACCGATCACCCTGGCCGGTCCGGGTGGCCCGTTCTCACGACGACGCCCGGGACACCAACTCCGTGGCCAGAACCATCTGCCGGCGCTCCAGGCCCCGGGACGCCAGGGGGCGGCGGTCGGCGACCTCCGAAAGCAGCAGGTCGATCATCCGGCGGCCCATCTCCTCTATGGGCTGGCGGACGCTGGTGAGGGGCGGCTCCATGTGGCGGGCGATGGCGGAGTCGTCGTAACCGACGAGCGCCACGTCCTCCGGGATGCGGCGGCCCGCCTCGCGCAGCGCCCGGCGGGCGCCCGAGGCGGTGACGTCGGAGGCGGCGAACACGGCGTCGATGTCGGGGTGCCGCTCCAGCAGGGCGGTCATGGCCCGGTGCCCGCCCTCCTCGGTGAAGTCCCCCGCCTCGATCATCCCCTCGTCCACCCAGCGGCCGGCGTCGCTCAGCGCCTCGCGGAAGCCGTCGACACGGCGCTGGGCACCGTAGACGTCGAGGCGGCCGGTGATGTGCGCTATGCGGCTGCGGCCCCGGGACAGCAGATGCTCGACGGCCTGGCGGGCGCCGCCGTAGTTGTCCGAGTCGACCGAAGGCAGGGTCTCGGCGGACGAGCGCGGGCCGCTGATCACCGCCGGGATCTCCAGCTGCGCCAGCAGGTCGGGCAGCGGGTCGTCCGCGTGCACCGAGACCAGCAGGACGCCGTCCACGCGGTGGGCCGCCAGGTACTGGGCCAGGCGGGCGCGCTCGCGGTCGCTGCCCGCGAAGATCAGCAGCAGCTGCATCTCCGTGTCGGACAGCGCCGCCCCAACGCCCTTGAGCATGTCGGAGAAGTACGGCTCCGCGAAGAACCTGGTCTCCGGCTCGGGCACGACCAGCGCGATCGCGTCCGTACGGTTGGCGGCCAGGGCCCGGGCCGCGGTGTTGGGGACGTAACCGAGCTCCGCGACCGCCGCCTCGACGGCCGCGCGGGTCGCGTCGCTGACCCGGGGCGAACCGTTGATCACCCGCGAGACGGTGCCACGCCCGACACCTGCGCGCGCCGCCACCTCTTCGAGGGTGGGCCGGCCACCGCTTCGGCCCCGCGCTCCGTGGGTTGCCATGGGCTCCGCCTTCCCGTCCACGCCCGCACTCTGCGACTGGCCTGGAATTTAACAGGCCCGTAGGCCCCTTGACCGCCGCCGCCGGCTCGCCGCCCCCGGCCTTCCGCTTCGGCTCGCGAGCCGGTGTGACCGGCGTCCGGGGCGGCTTGATGTCACCGGTGCGGGCAGCAACCGGTCCCGGCCGGGGTCCAGTTAACAGCCCGATAACTGAACGCGTCTGTCGTTGTCCGGTCCCTTGACACCCCCGCCGGGACCGGGGACTCTTCAACACATCACTGGTGGGAGCGCTCCCACAGTACCTGACACATACACAACCCGCACGTTCCCCGCCCGAGCCTTAAACGCGTAAAACGGTCCGACACATGCAGTTGGCCGGGGGGTCGGCACGTCAGGGCAACAGGAGGACGACATGCGAGCACGCATCCGAACCGCCCGCAAGGCGATGGTCGTGGCGGCCGTCGCGTCGCTGGGCGCCGGGCTGCTGGCCGGCTGTGCCGACGACGGCAAAGACGACGGCTCCTCGTCGGGTGGCAGCGGCGGTGGCGGCGGCAAGACGAAGATCACCCTGGGGCTCTTCGGCACCTTCGGGTTCGAGGAGGCCGGGCTCTACAAGGAGTACGAGAAGCTCCACCCGGACATCGACATCCAGCAGACGGTCGTCGAGCGGAACGAAAACTACTACCCGACGCTGGTCAACCACCTGACCACCAACAGCGGTCTCCAGGACATCCAGGGCGTCGAGGTCGGCAACATCGCCGAGATCGTCAAGACGCAGTCCGCGAAGCTGCTGGACCTCTCCAAGTACGGCAAGAAGAGCGACTACCTGGAGTGGAAGTGGCAGCAGGGCACCACCGAGGACGGTCAGACCGTCGGCCTGGGCACGGACGTCGGCCCGATGGCCATCTGCTACCGCAAGGACCTCTTCGAGAAGGCCGGTCTGCCCACCGACCGCGAGGAGGTCGCCAAGCTGTGGGCCGGTGACTGGAACAAGCTGGTCGAGGTCGGCGAGGACTACAAGAAGAAGGCGCCGAAGGGCACCACCTTCCTCGACTCCCCCGGCGGTCTGCTCCAGGCGATCCTCAGCAGCGAGAAGGACCGCTTCTACGACTCCTCCGGCAAGGTCATCTACAAGTCGAACCCGGCCGTGAAGGCCGCCTTCGACCTCACCGCCAAGGCGGCGAAGGACGGACTGATCGGAAACCAGACACAGTTCCAGCCCGCCTGGGACACCACGATCGCCAACAGCAAGTTCGCCGCGATGTCCTGCCCGCCGTGGATGCTCGGCTACATCAAGGGCAAGTCGAAGCCGGAGGCCAAGGGCAAGTGGGACGTGGCCGCGTCGCCGAAGTCCGGCAACTGGGGCGGTTCCTTCCTGGCGGTTCCCAAGTCGGGCAAGAACGCCGAGGAGGCCGCGAAGCTCGCCGCCTGGCTGACCGCTCCCGAGCAGCAGGCCAAGCTGTTCGCCGTGCAGGGAAGCTTCCCGAGCACCCCGGCCGCCTACGAGTCGGAAGCCGTGAAGAACGCCAAGAACGAGATGACCGGTGACGCGCCGATCGGCACCATCTTCGCCGCGGCCGCCAAGAGCAGCCCGGTGCAGACCATCGGCCCGAAGGACCAGATCATCCAGCAGGGCCTGACGGACAACGGCGTCATCCTCGTCACCCAGGGCAAGTCGCCCAAGGAGGCGTGGGACACGGCCGTCAAGACCATCGACAACAACCTGGACCAGTGACCGGAATGGCGACCAGGCACGACACCGCCGCGCCCCCCGTGAAGGAGGGGGGCGCGGCCCCGGGCCGCCCGCCGGCCGATGACGAGGCGGCGAACAAGAAGCGCGCCCGGCTCTCCCGCCGCTGGCAGCGCGACATGCGGTGGAGCCCGTACGCGTTCGTCTCGCCGTTCTTCCTGCTCTTCCTCGCGTTCGGCCTGTTCCCGCTGCTGTACACGGGCTGGGCCTCGCTGCACCAGGTGGAGCTGACGGCGCCCACGGACATGAACTGGGTGGGCCTGCGCAACTACACCCGTATCTTCGACGACGACTTCTTCTGGAACGCGGCGAAGAACACCCTGACCATCGGCATCATCTCCACGGTCCCGCAGCTGCTGATGGCCATGGGCCTGGCGCACATCCTCAACTACAAGCTGCGCGGCTCCACTTTCTACCGCGTGGTGATGCTGGCGCCCTACGCCACGTCGATCGCCGCCGCCTCGCTGGTCTTCGTGCTGCTCTTCGGCCGCGACTACGGCATGATCAACTGGGTGCTGAACGCCGTGGGCTTCGACCACGTCGACTGGCAGAACGACAAGTGGCCGTCCCAGATCGCGGTGTCCAGCATCATCGTCTGGCGCTGGACGGGCTACAACGCGCTGATCTACCTGGCCGCGATGCAGGCGATCCCCCAGGACCTGTACGAGTCGGCGGCGCTGGACGGAGCCAGCCGCTGGCGGCAGTTCCTCCACGTCACGCTGCCCTCGCTGCGTCCGACGATCCTGTTCACGGTCGTGGTGTCGACCATCGGCGCCTCACAGGTGTTCGGTGAGCCGCTGCTGTTCGACGCGAACAAGGGCGCCTCCGGCGGATCCCAGCACCAGTTCCAGACGCTCGGCCTGTACCTGTACGAGCAGGGCTGGGTCAACCAGCACCTGGGCCGCGCCTCCGCCATCGCCTGGACGATGTTCCTGATCCTCATCGTGATCGGGGTCGTCAACTACGTCATCTCGCGCCGGCTGCGCGCCAGTAGCTAAGGAGAACCGGCCGTGACGACGACCCTGACGAAACCCCCGGCCGACGCGGTCCCCGAGCCGCCGAAGCGGTCACGTGGCATGAAGGCGGCACGCGCGGGCGGGCAGTTGCACGCCGGCCCGGTGGCCTACGTCATCCTCGCCCTGTTCACCGTGATCTCGCTGTTCCCGCTGGTGTGGACGGCGATCGCCGCCTCGCGCGACAACCAGCGGCTGGCCCAGACCCCGCCGCCGTTCTGGTTCGGCTCCGGTCTCTTCGACAAACTCGAAGTGGCCTGGACGGACGCCAATCTGGGCGAGGCGTTCCTCAACACCACGCTGGTGGCCGGCATCTCGTCGTTCACCATCGTGTTCCTGTCGACGATCGCCGGCTTCGCCTTCGCCAAGCTGCGCTTCAAGGGCCGCGGCGCGGCGATGCTGATCGTGATCGGCACGATGATGGTGCCGCCGCAGCTCAGCATCATCCCGCTGTACATGATGGTCGCCAAGCTCGACTGGACGGATCAGCTCCAGGCGGTGATCTTCCCGTCGCTGGTGAGCGCGTTCGGTGTGTTCTTCATGCGGCAGTACCTGATCCAGGCGCTGCCGGACGAGATCATCGAGGCGGCCCGGGTGGACGGCGCGAGCAGCTGGCGCGTGGTGTGGCACGTGGTGTTCCCGACCGCGCGGCCCGCGATGGCCGTTCTGGGCATGCTGATGTTCGTGCAGACCTGGAACGACTTCCTGTGGCCCTTCCTGGTCCTGACCCAGACCGGCAATCCGACCGTGCAGGTGGCCGTGGCGGGCCTGGGACGCGGCTATACGCCCGACCAGTCCCTGATCATGGCCGGCGCGCTGCTGGGCACGCTGCCGCTGCTGATCGTCTTCGCGATCTTCGGCAAGCAGATCGTCGGCGGCATCATGCAGGGCGCCGTGAAGGGCTGAGTCCTGCTTCCCGGGGGTCGAGCCATTGCCGCCTCGGCCCCTTTCCTCCTCCCCCCATCCGCTCGTCGGTCCACACGACCCCTTTTGGGAGCGCTTCCATGCCTGACTCCGAGAACCCGGCCACTCCCGTGACCTTCCCGCCCGCCTTCCTGTGGGGCGCGGCGACGTCCGCGTACCAGATCGAGGGCGCGGTGCGGGAGGACGGCCGTACGCCGTCGATCTGGGACACCTTCAGCCATACGCCGGGCAAGACCGCCGGTGGTGAGACCGGTGACATCGCTGTCGACCACTACCACCGCTACCGCGAGGACGTGGCGCTGATGGCGGAGCTGGGCCTGGGGGCCTACCGCTTCTCCGTCTCCTGGTCGCGGGTGCAGCCGACCGGCCGGGGCCCGGCCGTGCAGAAGGGTCTGGACTTCTACCGCCGGCTGGTGGACGAGCTGCTGTCCAAGGGCATCAAGCCGGCCGTCACGCTCTACCACTGGGACCTGCCGCAGGAGCTGGAGGACGCGGGCGGCTGGCCGGAGCGTGACACGGCGTACCGGTTCGCGGAGTACGCGCAGATCGTCGGCGAGGCGCTGGGCGACCGGGTGGAGCAGTGGATCACGCTCAACGAGCCGTGGTGCAGCGCCTTCCTGGGCTATGCCTCCGGGGTGCACGCCCCGGGCCGTACCGACCCGGCGGCCTCGCTGCGGGCCGCGCACCACCTGAACCTGGCGCACGGGCTGGGCGCGTCCGCGCTGCGGTCGGTGATGCCGGCCCGCAACTCGGTCGCGATCAGCCTCAACTCCTCGGTGGTGCGGCCGCTTTCGCAGGACCCGGCGGATCTGGCGGCGGCCCGCAGGATCGACGACCTGGCCAACGGCGTGTTCCACGGCCCGATGCTGCACGGCGCCTACCCGGAGTCGCTGTACGTGGCGACGGCGAGCCTGACGGACTGGGACCACGTGCTGGACGGCGACCTGGAGCTGATCAACCAGCCGCTGGACGCGCTGGGCCTCAACTACTACACGCCCGCGCTGGTCTCGGCCGCGGACGCGTCGGCGAAGGCGCCGCGCGCCGACGGGCACGGGGCGAGCGACCACTCGCCGTGGCCGGCCGCCGACGACGTCGCCTTCCACCAGACGCCCGGCGACCGTACGGAGATGGGCTGGACGATCGACCCGACCGGCCTGCACGAGCTGATCATGCGCTACACCCGGGAGGCGCCGGGCCTGCCGCTGTACATCACGGAGAACGGCGCGGCCTACGACGACAAGGTCGACTCCGACGGCCGGGTGCACGACCCGGAGCGGGTCGCCTACCTGCACGGCCATCTCTCGGCGGTCCGCCGGGCGATCGCCGACGGCGCGGACGTGCGCGGCTACTACCTGTGGTCCCTGCTGGACAACTTCGAGTGGTCGTACGGCTACGGCAAGCGTTTCGGAGCGGTCTACGTGGACTACGCGACGCTGGAGCGCACGCCGAAGACGAGCGCCCAGTGGTACGGCCGGGCGGCGCGGACCGGCTCGCTGCCCGAGGTGGAGGCCGTCTGACCGACGGGGGAAGGGGGCGCGGCACGCTCGGGGGGAGCGCCGCGCCCCACTCCGTCCGGGACGGCTCAGCCCTTGTTGGCGCCGAGGGTGAGACCGCTGACGAACTGGCGCTGGAGCGCGAAGTAGACGATCAGGGTCGGGATCGCGGTGAGGAGGGCTCCGGCGGCGACCAGGTTGGGGTCGGTGAAGTACTGGCCGGAGAGGTTGTTCAGCGCCGAGGTGATGGGCATGTTCTCGCCGGTGGAGATGAGCACGATGGCCCAGAAGAAGTCGTTGTAGATCCAGATCGAGAGCAGGGTGGCGAGGGCGGCCATGGCCGGCTTGCACAGGGGAAGCACGATCTGCCAGTACAGCCGCCACACGGAGGCGCCGTCGACGAGGGCGGCCTCGGTCAGCTCGTGGGGCAGGGAGCGCATGTAGTTGCTGAGCACGAAGGCGCAGAAGCCGGACTGGAAGGCGACGTGGATGAGGACCAGGCCGAGGGCGGAGTCGTAGAGCTTGCCGCTCATGGTGATGCCGGGCAGGTCGATCAGCAGGTAGAGCCGGTACAGCGGGGTGATGATGACCTGCTGGGGCAGCAGGTTGCCGGCGGTGAAGACCAGCAGCAGGAACAGGTTGAGGCGGAAGTCGAAGCGGCTGACGTAGAAGGCGACCATCGACGACAGCAGCAGCGTCAGCAGCACGGCCGGGACCGCGATGATCAGCGTGTTGCCGAAGTAGTGCAGCATGTCCGACTGCTGGAAGGCGCCTGTGAAGTTGTCGAAGGTCAGCTTGTCGGGCCAGGAGACATAGCCCCTGGTGCTGGTCTCGCCGTAGGGGCGCATCGCCGCGAGCAGCGCCCACAGCAGGGGGGCGAGCCAGGCCAGCGCGGTGACGACGAGGAAGGTGTGCAGCAGGATCCGGGCGGGGCGGATCGGGGTGCGCTGCGTGCGCGGGGCACTCAGGGCGCTCGGGGAGCTCATGCGCGCCGCTCCTTCCGGAAGGTGGCGATCAGGTAGGGGATGATCACCGCGAGGGAGATCACCAGCAGGACCACGGCGATCGCGGAGCCGTAGCCGATGCGGCTGGACTCGCCGATGATGTTGTTGGTGACCAGGATCGACAGCAGCTCGGTGCCCTGGGCTCCCTTGTTGAACACGAAGACCAGGTCGAAGGCGCGCAGTGCCTCGATGATGGTGACGACCAGGACGACGGTGTTGGTGGGGCGCAGGGTCGGGAAGATGACGTTCTTGAACGTCTGCCACTCACTCGCGCCGTCCAGGGCGGACGCCTCGCGCAGGGCCGGGTCGACGCTCTTGAGGCCGGCGAGGTAGAGGATCATCATGTAGCCGGCGTGCCGCCAGGACGCGGCGACGAGGATCGCCCAGAGGTTGAGGTCGGGGTCGCCGATCCAGTCGATGTAGTGGCCGGGCTTGTTGGCGCCGATGACGCTGTTGATCAGGCCGGTGTCGGGGTTGTAGATCAGCTGCCAGACGAAGCCGATGACCGCCAGCGACATGACGACCGGCAGGAAGAACGCGGTCTGGTAGACGCGGCTGAAGCGGATCTTCTTGTCCAGTTGCACGGCCAGGAACAGGCCGAAGGGGGTGGGCAGCAGGATGAGCACCACGAACCAGATGACGTTGTGCTCGACGGCGGGCCAGAACTGCGGGTTGCTGGTGAACAGCTCCCGGAAGTTCTGCAGGCCGACCCACCTGATGGAGTCGAAGCCGATGCCGTCCCAGGTGGTGAAGGCCAGCGCGATCGAGGCCAGCGCGGTCAGCCACACCAGGACCACGTGCAGGATCGTCGGCACCCCGGCCATCAGGCCGAGCGTGATCCGGTCGCGGCGGGTCAGCAGACGCCGGTGTCCGTGCGGCGTCTTGGCGGTTCGGGACGTGGGGGCGGGCCCCGGAGCCGGCGGGGTGGCCGACTCCGGAGCCTTCGCGGGGGTGGCAGTCATGTCAGATCCGAGTCGTCGAGTCTCCGTTTCCGGTCAGGAGGAGGCGAAGATCGTCTTCTTCTGTCGTTCGATCGACGAGAGGATGCTGTCGATGTTCTTCGGGTTGCGCACGAAGTTCTGCAGCGCGGGCTGCATCACCGTGGACGTGAAGTCCGGGCGGGAGTCGCGGTCCATGAACTGCGTCAGGCTCTTCGCTCCGGAGATCATCTCGTAGGACTTCTTCTGGAGCGCCGTGTACGAGGAGGTGTCGGCCTTGGTGGAGGCGGCCACCACGCTGGAGTCGGCCTTGAGGTAGATCTGCTCGGCCTCGGGCGTGCCCAGGTACTCCAGGAGCTTGACGGCGCCGTCGTGGTTCTTCGGGGCCTTGGAGAGCATGAAGCCGTCGGTCGGGGCCTCGACGGTGTCCTGCCCGAACTGCGGGTCGATCTCCGGGAAGGCGAAGAAGTCCAGGTCGTCGAGGTCGGCCTTGTTGGTGAACTGCTGGCCGACGAAGGTGCCCAGGAGGTACATGCCGGCCTTCTTGGCCACCAGCGTCTGCGCCGCGTCCTGCCAGGTGCGGCCGACCGCGCCGTCCTGGTGGTAGGGCAGGATCTCCGTCCAGCGGTCGAAGACCTTGCGCACCTTGGGGTCGGTCCAGGAGGCCTTGCCGGCCATCAGCTCGACGTGGAAGTCGTAGCCGTTGGTGCGGAAGTTGATCTGGTCGAAGGTGCCCATCGCGGGCCAGGCGTCCTTGTCGCCGAAGGCGATCGGGACCAGCCCGTCCTTCTTCATCCGCTTGCACAGGGCGACGAAGTCGTCCCAGGTGGTGGGGACCTTGTAGCCGTGCTGGGCGAAGACGCTCTTGCGGTAGAACATCGCCCACGGGTACGTGTACAGCGGCACGAAGTAGTACTTGCCGTCCTCGCCCTTGCTGAGCTTCTTCATGGCCTCGGGGAAGTTGCCACCGATCTTCTGCCACACGTCGTCGATCGGCGTGGCCAGCTTCTTCGAGGCGAAGAACTGCATGCGGTAGCCGGCGAACCAGGTGAACACGTCGTCCGGGGTGCCCTGGAGGTAGGAGTTGATCTGCTCCTGGAACGTGTTGTGGTCCTTGGTGTTCACGTCGACCTTGATGCCGGACTTCTTCGTGAAGGCGGCGTAGATCTCGGCGAACGCCTTCTTCGGCACGGCGTCGGAGGAGTTGGAGCCGAGACTGACCGTCTTCGGGTCGGCGGACGAGCCGCTGCCGCCGCAGGCGCTCAGCAGGGGTATCCCCGCGCCGAGCAGGGCCGCGCCGCCCACGCCGCGCAGCAGGGTGCGGCGGCTGGGAGCGGTGAGGGAGAAACCGGAGGGAGAGAGGTCGTGCATGGACGGCTCCTGAAGGCAGGGTTCGGCCACGGGGGTGTGGCGTGATTCCCGTCTTAATCGACCAGAAATCAACTTGACCGAACACGGTGGCGCAATGACAGCCGCATGTCCGGTCATGCGTCAAGAGCCGTCCCCTTCATTTGTCGAAACGTGACCGACACGTGAAGACCCTCACGAGAGCGGTCAGTGGGTCCGGGAGCGGTTGTATACGGCAGCCAGTCCGCGGGGGCGGCGGCGTCGTAGCTGGCGGTGCCCTCCGCGCGCGGGGGCGCGGCCGTCCAGCTGGAGCCGGATGCGCACCTCGGTGCCGCCGAGCACCGAGGAGCCGATCCGCACGTCCCCGCCGGTGGACTCCGCGAGCCGGCGCACGATGTCCAGGCCGAGCCCGGTCGAGCCGTCGCTGCCGGAACCGCGGCCCCGTGCCATCGCCGCCTCGGGGTCGGCTATGCCGGGGCCCGCGTCGGAGACGAGGACGATCACCGCGTCCTCGCCGTTGTGCACGTCGACCGCGAACGCGGTGCCCTCGCGGGTGTGCCGGAAGACGTTGCCGAGCAGCGCGTCGAGCGCGGCGGCCAGGTCACCGCGGGCCACGGGTATGCGCACCGGCCGGTCGGCCCCGGCCACCCGCCAGGTGCGGCCCTCGTCCTCCGCGAGCGCGGACCAGAACGCCATCCGCTCCCGGACCACCTCGGCCGCGTCGCACCCCGCGCCCGGACCGGCCGCCGCCGTCTGGGGCTTGGCCTCGCGCGCCGTACGGATGATGGTGTCGACCTCGCGCTCCAGCTGCTCCACCGCGCTCCGGGTCTGGTCGGCGGCCGGTCCCCGCCCCAGCGAGGCGGTGTTCAGCCGCAGCACGGTCAGGGGTGTCCGCAGCCGGTGGGAGAGGTCGGCCGCCAGCTCCCGCTCGTTCGCCAGGAGCTGGACGACCTGGTCGGCCATCGAGTTGAACGCGACCGCCGCGAGCCGCAGTTCGGGCGGTCCCTCCTCCGGCACCCGGGCGCCCAGGCGGCCCTCCCCCAGGTCGTGCGCCCCTTCGGCCAGGCGCTGCGCGGGCCGGACCATGCGGACGCCCAGCCGGTCGGCGACCGCGACCGAGCCGAGGATCAGCGCTACCCCGACCGCGCCGAGCACCGCCCAGGCCGTGCCGACGCCGTTGGTGACGTCGGACTCCGGCACGTACACCTCGACGACCGCGATCCTGCCGGTGCTGAGCGCGACCGGCTGGAGCAGGGCCGAGCCGCCGGGGACTGCGGCGGTGGAGGCGCGGCCCAGCTTCCGCACGGTCTCGACGTCCTGATCGGCGGCGCGTGGCCGCCCCAGCCGCAGGGCGTCCCGGCCGTCGCCCGCGGGGAGGTGCACGGCCATCCCTGCGTCGGAGCCGGCGGAGGCGACGACGCGCTCCAGCTGGTCGCGGTCGGTGGTGATGGACAGGGCGGGGGCGACGGCCGCGGCCTCCCGCTCGGCGCCCGAGAAGGCGCGGTCGCGGGCCATCTCGCGGATGACGAGCCCGAGCGGCACGGCGAAGGCGACCACGACCATGGTGGTCACCGCCAGCGCCACCTTGACCAGGGCCCACCTCATCGCGGCGCTCCCGCCCCCGGTGGTTCGAGCTTCACACCGACGCCCCGCAGGGTGTGCAGATACCGCGGGTCGGCCGCCGTCTCGCCCAGTTTCCTGCGCAGCCAGGACAGATGGACGTCGATGGTCTGGTCGTCGCCGTAGGACTGCTGCCACACCTCGGCGAGCAGTTCCTTGCGCGGGACGACGACGCCGGGCCGGCGGGCCAGGAAGGCGAGCAGGTCGAACTCGCGGCGGGTGAGGTCCAGGCGCGTGCCGTCCAGCTCCGCCCGGCGGCGCAGCGGGTCGACCGTCAGGCCGCCGACCCGGAGCGCGGGGGCCGGTTCCCCCTCTGTGCCGCCGGAGCGGGCGCGGCGCAGCACGGCCGCCATACGGGCCGACAGGTGCTCGACCGAGAACGGCTTGGTGAGGTAGTCGTCCGCTCCGGCGTTCAGCAGCCGGACGATCTCCGTCTCGTCGTCCCGGGCCGTGGCGACGATCACCGGGACGTCGGTGATCCCGCGCAGCATCTTCAGGGCCTCGGACCCGTCGAGATCGGGCAGTCCGAGGTCCAGGATCACCACGTCGAAGCGGACATGGGCGACCTCGCGCAGCGCCTCCAGCGCCGTCCCGACGCTGCGCACGGTGTGGGCGGCGTCGGTCAGGTGCCGGATCAGCGCCGAGCGCACGAACGGGTCGTCCTCGACCACGAGCACACTTGCCATGCGCCGCACCGTACGCCATCTCGAACAGCCGGGTGCGGGCCTGTGGACAACTCCCCGGCTGGTGACAACTTGCCCTTGGAGGAACCCGATTGTGGACAACGCCCGGGACGCGTGAGGCAGTATGGCCGGCGATGCGCAGAGGACTCGTCCACACACTGGCCTGGCTGCTCGCCACGGGCGCGGCGGTCACGCTGTCGTGGTGGGGTGTCCACACGGTGATGGCGGGAACGGCCTACGACCCGCCGCGCGCCCTGCCCGTCAAGGCCGCCGACACGTCGTCCACGCAGGAGCCGAAGGCGCCCGCCCCACCGCCGGAACGGACACGTCCGCCGAAGCCGCGCGAGGCGGGCACGCCTGCGGCGTCCGCGTCCGCGAGACCGGGCCCCTCCTCCACGCCCTCCCCCACGCCCTCTCCCCGCACCGCCCCGGCCGCCGCCTCCGGCCGGGTCGAGGGCTATGACACCGAAGGCGGCCGGGCCGTTTTCGACCTGGGGAAGACCTCCGCCTCCCTCGTCTCTGCGACGCCCGGGGCGGGCTGGTCGATGCAGGTGTGGAAGACGGAGTCGTGGATCCGCGTGGAGTTCGCCTCGGGCGCGGACCGGGTGTCGGTGTTCTGCACCTGGCACGACGGACCGCCCCGCGTGCAGATCGGGACCTACTGAGTGCCCTGCGCGCTCAGCGATGCCCGTCGGCGTCTGTCCGTGCCGTCGGCGGTCATCTGAACACCGAAGGCGGCGGGGCGGGTGACGCCACCGCCGCGAGGTCCGTGACGGGCGCGGCCCCGCCGGTGAAGTCCCTGAGCGCCCTGCCGTGTTCGACGCGGGCGGGATGCGGGTCGGAGGCGGCGAGGCGGGTCAGCTCGGCGACGGGCAGCGGGTGGTCGCAGGCGACCAGCACGGCGTTGCCGAAGCGCTTGCCGCGCAGCACCGCCGGGTCCGCGACCAGTGCGAGCTGCTCGAAGCGGGCCGCGGCGGTGGCGACCTGGCCGCGCAGGTGGGCGAGCGGCGGCCCGTCGGCGAGGTTGGCGGCGTACACACCGCCGGGCTTGAGGGCCCTGCGCACGTCGTCGAGGAACTCGGTCGAGGTCAGGTGCGCCGGTGTCCGGGCTCCGCTGAACACATCGGTGATGACGAGGTCGGCCCAGCCGTCGGGCACCTTGGCGAGGCCCTCGCGGGCGTCGGCGGACCGCACCCGGATGCGCGCCTGGGGATCCAGCGGCAGTTCCCGGCGGACCAGCTGGACGAGGGGGCCGTCCCGTTCGACGACCTGCTGGGTGGAGCGGGGCCTGGTGGCGGCGATGTAACGGGCGAGGGTGAGGGCCCCGCCGCCGAGGTGCACCGCGTGCACGGGCCGGCCGGGCGGGGCGGCGAGGTCGATGACGTGCCCGAGGCGGCGCTGGTACTCGAAGGACAGGTGGGACGGGTCGTCCAGGTCGACGTGGGACTGCGGGGCCCCGTCGATCACCAGGCTCCAGGCCCGGGCCCGCTCGCGGTCGGGTATCAGCTCGGCGAGCCCGCCGTCGACGCTCTCGACGACGGCCTCCGCACCGGCCTGTCGGCGCCGGCCGCCCCTGGACTTTCCCATGGGGCCATTATCGGGGTGGGCGGCTGAGCGGAACGTCCGCGCCGACGGCTTCGGACGCGCCGGTGGCCTCGGACACGCCGGTGGCCTCGAACGCGCCGTCGCCCTCGAACGCGTCGGCGAGCCTGGACGCGTTAGCGACCTCACCCGCTCCGCCGGCCCGGGAGACTCCGCCGGTCCGGGACGATCCGCCGCCCGGGACACTCCACCGGCCCGGGACACTCCACCGGCCCGGGAGACTCCGCCGGCCCGGGAGACTCCGCCGACCACAGCCACTTCACCCGCCCCGAACACTTCACCGCCCCGGCATCACGAGCCCCAACGGCAGCCGCGGCCTCAGCGGCAGCTGTCCGCCGCTTGGATCATCCGGGCCGCCTCCCCCAGGGCCTCACGGAGCACCGCCGGGTCGGTCGCGAGGTCCGCCTCGCCGGGCGGCAGCAGCCAGTCCGAACCCTCCACGGGGGGCTCGGGCGCCCGTGCCGGTCCGTGCCCCTCGGTCCGCGTGCACGTGCTCCCCGGCACGTCCCACGCGGCGGCCGTCCCCGGCGGCACCAGGAAACCGAGGGTGTCGCCGCCGTCGTGCAGCACGGGCCCCACCGCGTCGGCCGGTCCGCGCCGCAGGATGTCGACCGCCTCCAGCCCCTGC
>NZ_JBFAIG010000020.1:0-155527 GCF_040654575.1 Streptomyces sp. NPDC050674 | reverse complement strand
TGCCCAGGGAGCGCAGCGTGCCGTCGGTGTAGGCGGACCAGTACTGGTTGGCACCGTCGCCACAGGCCCACGTCTGGACGGCGGTCCCGTCGGCGGTGGCGGCGCCCTTGACGTCCATGCACTTGCCGGCCACACCGGACTGCACGCGGGCGGGCGCGGGAGCGGGGTTCTTCAGCCACCCGGCGCTGTCCGCGGACTGGACGCCACGGTGGAAGGCGTCGGCCATCTTCTGGTAGCCCGAGTCGTTGGGATGCAGGGGGTCGGCCAGGTCCGCCGTGGTCAGACTGCTCATGTCGACGAACGCGACGCGTTTGCCCGCGCCCTGCGCGTCGCTGACGATGCGCCGGGTGGCCTGGTTGTACGTGCCCCGGAACCGCTCCTCCGAGCTGCTGGTGGACACGACCAGGGAGGCGACGAGAACGGTGGCGTCGGGGACGTCTGCGGTGATCTGGTTGACCAGCGACCTCAGCCGGGCGATGGCGCTGTCGACCTCGGAGGCCCCCTGAAGGTCGTTGGTCCCTATGTGCAGCGTCACGACGTTGGGCCGATAGCGGGTCAGCGAGGCGTCGGCGAGCGCGGCGATCTGGTCGATGCGATACCCGGAGTGGCCTTCATTGTCCGGATCGGACATCGAACCGTTCCGCACCGTGCCCACGAAGTCCAGCGGATGTCCGTCCGCCGCGAGCCGGTTCCACAACGGCGCGCGGTAGCCGTTGCCCGTGCTGCTTCCCACGCCCCAGGTTATCGAGTCGCCCAACGGCATGACCCGCAAAGGCGTGTTGGGGGCGGCGGAGGCAGGGGTCACACCTGTCGCCGTCACCCCGAGCGCGGCTGCGACAAGCGTGATCACGGGGAGAATCCAAGACTTTTTCATAGATGTCCTCTGTTCTGGGCGTGATTGCTGAACCAGCCAGGCTGACCGCCGTCCGGCCGTGCCAGGTGTGATGCGTGACGAGCCCCTTTCGGCATCCGGCCCTCCGAACACGTGCAGCCGGCCCGTCCAGGGCGGGGCGATGGAAGTGAGGGCGTGAGGACCACGCCGATGCCGCCTGCCCGCATCGGCGACGGGAGCCTGTCCGGCCAGCCGAACTCCCGTGCTCGTGGTCGAGGTTCCGGCTTGGCGGCTACGGTCTAGCCCCACTGATGCCGGCCCTCGTTGATCCGCGTTCAGGTCTTCGCCTCGTCGTCGGAGCGGTAGGCGGCGGTGATGGTGCCTATGGCGCCGACCATGTGGATCACCGGACAGGAGGCGCCCGCGATGGCCTTTACCAAACCGAGTGGGTGCGAGCCGCGCAGCCGGCGACCTGGAGGCGACGTTCGGCGTCATTGCGTCAACCCTTCATGGCGCACCCGGACACCCGGCGGTGGGCCGTCGGCTGCGGTGGCGTGACTGAACCATCTGAGCTGAGAGCGGACATCCCATCACTGTCGAGGCATACGCAATCGAAGCGCTTCGACGCTGGTGTGAGATTAAGTGAACGCCCATGAGCACACAAGGGTCACTTCAAAGATTCCTCCGAGGTCAACGCCCGCTCTATCCGGATGCCGATCCCATGACGCGCTTCTGCCGCTCCGGAGACATCGAAGCGCTTCGAAGGGACTCTCCCGCTCTACCTCAGGTAATCCCAGGTCTCTGCACGCACGGCGCACACGCCGCCGCCCGTTCCACGCTCACAGCCGGCTTTCGCCGAGCGCATCGACGGCACTTCACGCCCGCCTCGTGGCCCGCCACTCTCCCCGACGTCTTCCACAATCCGCGGGCCGGGACACACACGGCCCGCGCCGCAGCGTCGGAAGCACACCCCCTCGGGGAACTCGTCCGACCTCTCGGTGACCTGGCGTGGCGGGCCGTTCCTCGTCGGCTGATCCGCTGGAGCTTTGGCCCACCGCGCGAGGTGAAGTATGCCAATGCGACCCTCCGCAGTGACCACACGACGACAGGGTGAAGGCCGAGCGGTCCATCAGGACGAGCGCCGACTGAGCGTCGAGGCGGTCAGCCTCCCTTCATGCCGTCAGACGCGAAGATCGCGCCGCCATCCCGGCACGTTCTCTGAACGCCAGGTCAGACAGCGTCCGCAGACGACGCGCTTCACCTCGTGCACTTCGAGAGACAGGTCGAGCACGCCCGGCCATACTGGCCGATTCACAAGAACCAACAGGTCAGATGCCCTTTGCGGCGGGCTCCAGAATCGCCACGCACTCCACATGATGCGTCATAGGAAAGATGTCAGCCTGAGCGCTTCGCAGAAAAGGCAAGGTCAGAGGCGCTTCCTCGGCTCGCCACCCTGCGTGCGGGCGCCCAGAGCGTCAAACGAGCGTCACAGCTGTCGGCCCGTCCCGCCTACTGGTGGCAGCTGAGCTGCCACGACCAGCTCCCCCCGTAGGCTCCGTCCCGCTCACTCCAGCCGCCGGCTCGCTCCTCATGCCCCGCGCCGCTTCTCCGGACGCCATAATGGGCTCATGGCCTCCAGCTCACAGCATCGCGCACCCGCGCCGAGAGAACTCCCGGGCGTGGATGCTGACGACCTCGCGCTGTACCGGGAGAAGTTCCGCCGCCGCCTGCCGGAGTCGCTGGACGAGCTGCGCGGGCCCACCCACGGTGTCGTGGATCTGCCGCTGCACATGGCCTGGTCCGGGATGACCTCGTACGATCTGGGCAAGCCGCGTCAGCGTATGGGCCTCTATCGGACCGTCCTGCACGAGGGCCTGCGCGATGACCTGCCCCGATACCTCAACCAAGACCTGCTCGTCAAGCTGTGGCCGGTGCTGCGCACTCTCGTCGGCCGCACCGTGCGCGCCGTATGGGAAGACGCCTTCCCTCAGCTCGCCTCCCGCACCCGGGCAGCCGCGTGACGGACATGCCGGAGCTGCACACGCGGCTCCTGGCGGATGTCATCGCGCTCGGTTCCCCGTATCCACTTGTTCTCACCGGTGGATACGCCGTGCGGGCGCACCGCCTCGTGAACCGTCCCAGCCAGGATCTCGATGTCGCCACCGAGAACCCGGCGCCCATGGCCGATATCGCCGCCACGCTCCGTGCCGGCCTGGAAGCCCGCGGCTGGGAGGTGCAGGCGCTGGAGACTGCCCCGCTGTCCGCCCGCTTCACCGTGTCCGACCCGGCCACCGGTCAGGAGTGCGAGGTCGACATTCTGAAGGAGATCTTCTGGCAGCCGGTCGCCCAAAGCCCGTACGGGCCCGTCCTCGCAGAGGAGGACGTGATCGGGACCAAAGTCCGCGCCCTGGCCGACCGCGGAGCGCCCCGCGACTTGATCGATGTGTTCGCAGCCTCCCGGCGGTGGACCAACACCGAGCTCGAAGAGTTCGGCCGCCGACACGCCCGCGGCCGCTTCGAGCGCGAAGACCTGCAGTCGAACCTCACGGGCGCCGAGTGGACCGACGACGAAGCCTTCCTTGCCTACGGGCTCGATGACGCCACCATCACCGCGCTTCGCGCTTGGGCCGTGGAGTGGGCCGACGACCTCGCCGCTCGCCTCATCAATGAGTCCGATGATCCGCACATCGACTGATCACGTCCGGATGAGGGCTTGCGGTGAGACTGGGGGGCTTGCGCGCTGAAATCCGCCGTACCGTGGCAAGGTGCTCGCCGGAGCCGGCTACAGGTGCAGTCCCACATGGTTCACGACGAACCGCTTCTCCTCGGAGTCGAGGGCGAAGTAGATGCGTCCGACCTCGTTGGGCGAGACCGCGTCCCGGACCTTGATGTGCGGCAGCCCGTCCCAGCGCTTCCCGTTGTACGTGAAGTAGCGCTTGTCCTTGTCCTTGCTGAGTTTCTCGTCGTTGGGCGCGAATTTCAGTCCGTGGTTGTCGTAAAACCACTGGGCCAACCTTGGCATCCTGCCGGAATTGGAGTACAGGTCCATCGCAGCCTGCGCGAGGGCGGTCAGCCGGTCGGTCATCTCCTGGGGGTACGGGTAGCGGGAGTCCTTCCAGGCGCGCGCCGCTCTCATCGTGAACACGATGTGCCCCTCCGACGCTTTGGCGAGAGCTTCGAAAGTGGGCACGGCGTCCGTTCCCAGAGCAGGGATCTCGCTCCAGGCGTCGAATGTGGCCGCCTGCCCACTCCCGCTCTTCGACAGGTTCAGGTACTCGTTCTTCCAATAGTCCCGGTCCTGACGCAGGGCCTCAGCGGTGGCGGCATCGTCTCGCGCCTTGTCGCGTTCCACCATGCAGCTCTGTGCCATGTCCTCCCAGGATGTGGCGTCCTCTTCGAGCTGCCGGACACGTTTCTGCAGTGCTTCGAGCTCGGCGGTCGTGTCTCCGGCAGCCTGGGCGCGCGACAACTGCTTCGCCGCCCTGCGGGCTCCCGCACGGTACGACGCCTGTCGCGCACGGTCCCATGCCGTGTCGCCGCCACGGGCTATGACAGAGAGATGGGCGAGCGACGGCATCAGCCGCCGTTCCACGAAGAACATCTGAGACACCTCCTCACGTGAGTAGGCGGGGTGTTCCAGGCCGAGGTCGGGCCAGACCAGCCGGGCGCCACCGCTGGGTACGGCCACCTGCTCGTGGGCGCGGCGGACGGCCTGTGCGGTCACGTAGTTCAGCGTCACCACCTGGGCCAAGCCCGCGAGTTGTCCCGACGCGTCGGCCGCCGCGCTCCAACCCGCCTGGTCCCTGGGATGCATCAGGAGAATGGGGAGTCGCGTGCGCAGCGCCAGGACATCGAGGAGTACGTCAGCGTGACTCTCCTCCCGGATCCTCTCGTATCGCCCCGTGGCGAGCTGGCTGAGCACCCGCACTTCGAGTTGCTCGTCGCCTAGCACCGCCCGCAGCAGGTTGGGGCGCTTGAGGGGCGGATCCTGCACCGGCGCTATCCAGCCGTCGGGGATCTCCCTCCCCATGATGATCCTGAGCCCGCCGCCTTCCCCCCACTCCGAGACCGTGACCCGGGTGACAAACTGGGCCGGCCCCGTAGACAGCGGCTGGTGGATGGTCATGCGCAGGGCGCGGGTGAGTTCTTCGCCCGCCACGGCCCAACTCACTGTGCGGTCACCATGGCCGGGAATCTTGCCGGGGAGCACCGCCTGGCCGTCTCTGTCGAGTTCGGTCACCGACGGTGCGGGTACACGGCCGTGGTGGCCGAGCCAGTCGGCGAGATGGCCGCGAAGGCTCTCGTAGACGTGGCCCGGCTGCTCCTGGACGGACCGGATGTCGAAACTGACGGCATACAGCGCCTGCACGGCGGCTCCCCTCACCCCCGATGCCCTGTGCGTGGACCGTTTCCCCCTCGAAAGCGGTCAGGGCACCGCTCGGAGAGCAACCGTAATACCGCCACGCCCAGGTCCGTAATGTCCTGGGCGTGGCTTCGGGGTCGACCGCCCTGTCAACCGAACGCCATAACTGCTGGCCCCGACGGGCCGGATGAAACAGGGAGCCGTCGTGCACTCCGCCCAGACCGTCTTGGCGGGCCGGGGCGGTCGGTCACCTCGCTTCGGACGACGCCCGGACTCTCGTCGTGGGCAAGGAACTGGGCGAAGTCTCGCCCGGTGACGCGGCCGGAGGACGGCGTTTGCCGCGAGTTCGCGGCGACCAGGTCGACTGTGTCGTATGCCCCGGTGGCGTGCGGGACCCCGCTCAGTTACCGACTCTCGAAACTTCGAGAACTGAGCTGCCCGATGTGGTGCGAGACATCGAGATCACCCCGCGATGGCCCAATAACGGCCAGAGCCCCGAAGCGAGTCAGCCGAGCGTCAAGATTCCTAGCAAGAACCCCTGAAAGCGCCGCGGGTCAAGCACCCTTTGCGGCGGGCTCCAGAATCGCCACGCACTCCACATGATGCGTCATGGGAAACAGATCGAACGCCCGCAGCGTCCGCACCCGGTACCCCCCGTCCCGGAAGTACCCCAAGTCCCGCGCCAACGCGGCCGGATCACACGCCACGTACGCGATCCGCCGTGCCCCAAGCGAGGCCAGGTGCTGGACCGTCTTGCGGCCCGCCCCCGCCCGGGGCGGGTCCAGCACGATCAGGTCGACCTCCGAGATGCCCGTGCGCGGCAGCACGCTCTCGACCTTGCCCTGCTCGATCCGCACCCGCTCGAAGTCCGCGAGGTTGTGCCGCGCGTCCTCCACCGCCCGCTTGCCCGACTCGATGCCGAGGACCGCTCCCTGGTCGCCGACGCGGTCCGCGAGGGCGCCGGCGAAGAGGCCGACCCCGCAGTACAGGTCGAGGGCCATGTCGCCCTTGCGCGGGAGCAGGCCCTGCATCACGGCCGTGACCAGCGTGTCCGCCGCCTTCGGGTGGACCTGCCAGAAGCCACCGCCCCCGACCCGGTGTGTGCGGCCGTCGGCGCGCTCGCGGACGAAGGGGCGGCCGTGGACGCGGTGGACGCCGCCGGAGCGCTCGTCCACGCGCAGGACGGAGACGGGGCGGTCGAGTTCGACCAGCGGCAGGCGCGCGCCGGGCTTCGGGGTGAGGATCACCTGGCGGTCCTGGGAGCCCGTCGCCGCGATCGCCTCGACGGAGTCCATGCCCGTCCAGACCCGCTTCTCGATGCCCAGCTCGCTGACACCCTCCGCGGCGATCATGCAGTGGTCGATCGGCTCCACCTCGTGCGAGCGGTGCCGGCGCAGGCCCGCCCGGCCGTCGGCGGTGACGGCGTACTGGACGCGGGTGCGCCACGCGGGGACCTGGCCCGCGGGGACCTTGTCGCCCTCGGCGGGCAGTACCGTGCCGTCCCAGCCGGCTTCCTCCGGGGTGAGCCCGGCCAGGTGCTGGAGCTGTTCGGCGATGACGTCGGCCTTCAGGCGCCGCTGCGCGCCGGGCTTGGCGTGCTGCCAGTCGCAGCCGCCGCAGCGGCCGGGGCCGGCGAACGGGCAGGGCTCGTCGATCCGGTCCTTGGAGGCGTCGAGCACCGTCACGGCGTCCGCGCGCAGGAACCGCGCGCCCTGCTCGCCCTCGGTCACCCGGGCCACGACCCGCTCACCGGGCAGGGCGTGCCGGACGAACAGCACCTGCCCCTCGGACGTACGGGCGATGCAGTGACCGCCGTGGGCGACGGGGCCGACCTCGACCTCGTACTCCTCCCCCACCAGCGACTTCCTCGGTTCTGCCTGCATGGCGGGGTGACTCCAAAACACGTGAGGGGAAAGGGCCGAACGGAAACGGCCGGACAACAGCCCACCAGTCTACGTGGCTGCCGCCCGGCCGTTTCACACGAGCCGTGCCTCAGGAGATCTTCAGGACTTGTGCTCGGAGGACTCCTTCGACCGCACCTGCGCGGGACCGCGCCGCACCGAGCCGGGCGCGTTCCAGTCCTGCTGCCGGCGGGCGCGCCGCTTGGCCGCCTCGGAGGACTGCAGCTGGTACGGCACGGAGGTGACCATGATGCCCGGCGTGAACAGCAGCCGGCCCTTCAGCCGCAGGGCGCTCTGGTTGTGCAGCAGGTGCTCGTACCAGTGACCGACGACGTACTCGGGGATGATCACGGACACCGCGTCGCGCGGCGACTCCTTGCGCAGGCTCTTGACGTACTCGATGATCGGCCGCGTGATCTCGCGGTAGGGCGAGTCCAGGACCTTCAGCGGGACGTCGATGCCGCGCCGCTCCCACTCCTCGCGCAGGGCCTTGGTCTCCGCCGGGTCGACGTTGACGCTCAGGGCCTCCAGCGTGTCCGAGCGCATCAGCTTGGCGTAGGCCAGGGCGCGCAGCGTGGGGCGGTGGATCTTGGAGATCAGTACGACCGAGTGGACGCGGGATGGCCTGACGAGGTCGTCGCTGGGGCCCTCGGGGGCGGCGATCTCGGCGGCGACCCGGTCGTAGTGCTTACGGATGGCCGTCATCGTCGCGTAGAAGATCACCATGCCGAGCAGGGCGACCCAGGCGCCGTGGGTGAACTTGGTGAGGAGCACGACGACCAGGACGAGGCCGGTGAAGAACGCGCCGAAGGCGTTGATGGCGCGGGAGCGGACCATGTGGCGGCGCTTGGCCTGGTCCTTCTCCGAGGCCAGGTGGCGGTTCCAGTGCCGGACCATGCCGGTCTGGCTGAGCGTGAAGGACACGAACACGCCGACGATGTACAGCTGGATCAGGCGTGTGGAGTCGGCGCCGTAGATGCCCACCAGCAGTCCGGCGGCACCGGCGAGGAGCACGATGCCGTTGGAGAAGGCCAGCCGGTCGCCGCGGGTGTGCAGCTGGCGCGGCAGGTAGCGGTCCTGGGCGAGGATCGAGCCGAGCAGCGGGAAGCCGTTGTAGGCGGTGTTGGCGGCGAGGAACAGCACCAGCGCGGTGGCGGCGGCCAGGATGATGAACAGGACGCTGCCCTTGCCGAAGACGGCCTCGGCCACCTGCGAGATGACCGGGTTCTGGACGTAGTCCCCACCGAGCGGCGCACCGTTGTGGAACAGGTCCCTGGCCGGGTTCTCCGCCATGCGGACGTCGGTCGCGGCGGCCAGGGCGATGATGCCGCAGAACATGGTGACGGCGAGCAGGCCCATCATGGCCAGGGTGGTCGCGGCGTTCTTGGACTTGGGCTTGCGGAAGGCCGGGACACCGTTGGAGATCGCCTCGACGCCGGTGAGCGCGGCGCAGCCGGAGGAGAAGGCGCGCAGCAGCAGGAAGACCAGCGCGAAGCCGGCCAGGCCCTGGTGCTCGGGCTTGATGACGTAGTCGGCCGTCGGTGCCCGCATGGTGTCGCCCATGACGAGTCCGCGGAAGGCGCCCCAGGCGATCATGGTGAAGACGCCCGCGACGAAGACGTACGTCGGGATGGCGAACAGCGAGCCCGACTCCTTCACTCCGCGCAGGTTCATCAGGGTCAGCAGCACGATCACGCCGATCGCGCAGAGCACCTTGTGCTCGACCACGAAGGGGATCGCGGAGCCGAGGTTCTCGATGCCGGAGGAGATCGACACGGCGACGGTGAGGACGTAGTCGACGAGCAGCGCGCTCGCGACCGTCAGGCCCGCCTTGGGGCCGAGGTTGGTGGTCGCCACCTCGTAGTCGCCGCCGCCGCTGGGGTAGGCGTGCACGTTCTGCCGGTACGAGGCCACCACGGTGAACATCAGCACGACGACCGCGACGGCGATCCACGGGCTGAAGTGGTAGGCCGTCACGCCCGCGATCGACAGGACCAGCAGCACCTCGCCGGGCGCGTACGCCACGGAGGACAGCGGGTCGGAGGCGAAGACGGGGAGTGCGATGCGCTTCGGCAGGAGCGTTTCGCCCAGCCGGTCACTGCGCAGTGCGCGCCCGATCAGGATCCGTTTGGGCACGTCGGTCAGTTTGGACACAACAGAGGATCGTAGGCGTTCGATTGCGGGGGTGCCCACCCGCCACCCCCCATCGGCGCCCCGTCTGCTCTCCGGGTGAATTCCCGGGCCCGTTCCGCTGCGGATTCCGCAGGTCATCCGCTTGGCATGCCTATATGACTAAGCCCCGTCCGTCTTCCGGCCGTTGCCGCCCCTGGAGGTCCCATGCACACGCCCGCCCAGTTGATCGGCGCCGCGGCCACCCTTGTCGCCCTCGGAATCCTGACCGTCGCGAGTGTCCGCAGCATCAGCCGCCGCAAGGACGTGTCACCGGGGGCGCGCTAGCCACGCCCGCGCGCAGTTCCTCCGGCCCGATGGCGGCGGTCCGGGTCGAGGGGATCGTGCAGGCGTGGGCGCCGGCCACCGTGCCGTACCGGGCGCTGTGCAGGGGTGGGGCGCCGTTCAGCCAGGCGTGGAGGAACCCGGCGGCGAAGGCGTCCCCCGCGCCGTTGGAGTCGACGACCGGGGCCGGCGGCACGGCGGCGGGGACGTGGGTGAGCTCCCCGTCGGCCAGCAGGTACGCCCCGTCCGCCCCGGCGGTGGCGACGACGATCCGGGCCCGGCCGCGCTCGGTGATCCGCCGCATGGTCCGCTCCGGGTCGGTGAGGGCCGCGCAGGACAGGAAGACCAGGTCGGCCTGGTGGGCGAAGGGCTCGTGGTAGGGGTTGGAGCCGTCCCAGTCGTGCAGGTCGGTGGAGATCGTCGGGCCCGCCTCGCGCAGCACGGGGAGCGCCTGGGCGCACGGCTGGGTGATGACGACGTGGGCGTGCCGGCTGACGGCCGCGAGCGCGCGCACGGTGGACTCGGGCAGGCGGTCCGTGTCGGCGGCCCGGGTGGCGTCGTAGAGGGAGCACCGTCTGCCGTCGGGGCCGACGAGGTTGACCGCGCGTTTGGTGCCGAGGGGCTGCGGGACGGCGGTGAGCCCGATGCCGTGCTCCCGGTGCAGCGCGCGGACGAGGTCGCCCTCGGGGTCGTCGCCGAGCAGGTCGAGATGGTGGGTGCGCAGGCCCAGCGCGCTCGTGCCGAGGGCGACGAAGTCGCCGCTCTGGCCCGCCCGTGTCACGATCCCGGGCCGGATCATGTGGCTGTCGGCGAACGGCACGGGCAGCTCGGGCATGTGGACGACGGTGTCCACGCCCGCGCCGCCCAGCACGAGGACGTCGATCTCGTGGTGCATGGCGGGTTCCTCCCCCGGCCGGGGTCCGGCGGGACCCTCGGCGCCCCTGTCGGCTTTGCGGATACGTTGGAGCCGGCGGTCGAACGCGGCACCGCCCCCGGAGGGCATCATGGCGTGGTTCCACCGGCATGATGGTGCCTGGCGGTCCGCACAGAAGGCCGCGAAGTGCTGCCCGGCGACCCGAGAGAGAGACATGAGCAGAACACTGACGCAGGCCGGCCGGTCTGCGGGGAGCGTGGTGTGAGGCCATGCACATCGTGATCATGGGTTGCGGAAGGGTGGGTTCCGCACTGGCCCAGAACCTGGAGCAACAGGGGCACACGGTCGCCGTGGTCGACCAGGATCCCACCGCCTTCCGCCGGCTGGGCTCGGGGTTCGGCGGACGCCGCGTCACGGGCGTCGGCTTCGACCAGGACACCCTGCGCGAGGCGGGCATCGAGGAGGCCGGTGCCTTCGCCGCCGTCTCCAGCGGTGACAACTCCAACATCATCGCCGCCCGCGTGGCCCGCGAGATGTTCGGCATCGAGAACGTCGCCGCCCGCATCTACGACCCCCGCCGCGCCGAGGTCTACCAGCGCCTGGGCATCCCGACCGTGGCGACCGTCCGCTGGACGGCCGACCAGATGCTGCGCCGGCTGCTGCCCTCCGGCGCCGAGCCCCTGTGGCGCGACCCCACCGGCGGTGTCCAGCTCGCCGAGGTGCACACCTCCACCGCCTGGGTCGGTCACAAGATCAGCCGGATCCAGGAGGAGACCGGCGTGCGCGTGGCGTTCCTGACCCGGCTCGGTGAGGCGGTCCTGCCCACCTCGCAGACGGTGCTGCAAGAGGGCGATCTGGTCCACGTGATGATGCGCGCCGACGAGGTCGACAAGGTCGAGGCGGCGTTCGCCAAGGGTCCCGAAGAGGAGGGCGGTCACTGATGAGGGTCGCCATTGCCGGAGCCGGCGCCGTCGGCCGCTCGATCGCGGGCGAACTGCTGGAGAACGGCCACGAGGTCCTGCTGATCGACAAGGCGCCGACCGCCATCTCGGTCGAACGCGTCCCGCAGGCCGAGTGGCTGCTCGCCGACGCCTGCGAGATCACGTCCCTGGACGAGGCGGCGCTCCAGCGCTGCAACGTCGTGATCGCCGCGACCGGCGACGACAAGGTGAACCTGGTCGTCTCGCTCCTCGCCAAGACGGAGTACGGCGTCCCGCGCGTCGTCGCCCGGGTGAACAACCCCAAGAACGAGTGGCTGTTCAACGAGTCCTGGGGCGTGGACGTCGCCGTCTCCACCCCGCGGCTGATGTCGGCCCTGGTCGAGGAGGCGGTGAGCGTCGGCGACCTGGTCCGTCTGCTCCGCTTCAGCCACGGCGACGCCAACCTGGTCGAGCTGACCCTGCCCGAGGAGTCGGCCCTGGCCGGCACGCAGGTCGGCGACGTCGAGTGGCCGCAGGACACGTCCCTGGTGACGATCATCCGCGGCAACCGTGTGCTGACACCCTCCCGGGAGGACTCCCTGGAGGCCGGCGACGAACTCCTCTTCGTGGCCGCGCAGGCCCGTGAGGAGCAGCTGGAGGACCTGCTGTCGGTACGGCGGAACGCGGCGAGCTGAGCGCGTCCCCGCAGGACACGGGAAAACAGACGGAAGGGGCGTCCCGAGTGCTCGGGACGCCCCTTCGTCAGCTTCGGACGGTCACTGCTCGGCGGACCGGGCGGCGGCCTGCCGCTCCCGCTCCTCGGCTGCCCTCTCCTCCGCCTCCATCTCCGCGAACACGTCGATCGGCGCGGGCGCCTTCGCCAGGAACACCCACGTCAGGTACACGGCGAGCAGGAACGGCGGGATCTTCAGGGCGACCAGGACCCAGCCCAGCTGGGTGGTGTCGGCCCACCAGTACAGCGGGAAGAGGACGGCGCACTTGGCGAGCAGGATCGCGCCCCAGGCGTAGCTGGCCTTGGCGTAGGCCTTCTTGCGGCCGGGGTTGCGGGTGCGCCAGGAGAGGTTCTCCTTGAAGACCGGGCCGAGGATGAGGCCGATCAGCGGCACCCCGCACAGGGTGGTGATGATGTAGGCGAGACCGAGACCCAGCGTGTAGAGCATGCCGGGCAGGTAGAAGTCCTTGGCGTTGCCGGTCATCATCGCGAAGACGACACCGAAGGCCACGCCGAAGACGCCGCTGAAGGCGTGCTTGACGGTGTCCTTCGTCACCAGCCTGACCACGACCAGCACCAGCGACACGGCCAGCGCCGCGATCGCCGACAGGTGCAGGTCCTTGTTGATCGTGTAGATGGTGACGAAGAGGAGACCGGGAAGCACCGTCTCCACCATGCCCCGCACGCCGCCGAACGCCTCGAACAGGGCGGCCTCGGTCACCGCCCGGGCGTCGTCCGCAGATGTCTCTTCGGTCGGCTTGTCGAGCGACGTCACCGGCTACTCCCGTCCGAGGGGTCTCAGTTCGTACTTGGGATTGAACAGCACCCGGCGGCCCCGGCTCATCGAGACCCGGCCCGACGCGATCAGCTTGCGCCCCGGCTCTATCCCCACGATGGAGCGCCTGCCGAGCCACACCACGTCCAGCGCGGCGGAGCCGTCGAACAGCTCGGCCTCCAGGGCCGGGACTCCGGCGCGCGGCCGAAGGGTGACCGTGCGCAAGGTACCAGTAACCGTCACGATCTGGCGGTCCTGACAGTCTCCGATCCGGGTACAGCCGGCCGTTTCGGTGTCCTCGCGCAGCTCCTCGGACTCCAGGTCCTCCTGCGACGAGGAGAGTCGGTCGAGCATGCGCCGGAACCGGCCCGCCGGCTTCTCGGAACGAGGAACAGCACTCATGTCTGAAGCGTACCGGGGCTCGGGGACGAAGGGCGAAGAGCCTGTTTCTGGAAGCGGTAGCCCCTGCCCGGCTCGGTGATGAAGTGCTTCGGGTGCGAGGGGTCCGCCTCCAGCTTGCGCCGCAACTGGGCCATGTACACGCGCAGATAGTTCGTCTCCGTCCCGTACGCCGGCCCCCACACCTCCTGCAACAGCTGCTTCTGCCCGACCAGGCGGCCGCTGTTGCGCACGAGGACCTCCAGCAGATGCCACTCGGTGGGCGTCAGCCGTACGTCCTTGCCCGCGCGGGTGACCTTCTTCGCGCCCAGGTCGACGGTGAACCCGCCGGTGTCGACGATCACGTCCCCGTCTCCGGCGGGCTCGGCGCGGCGCACGGCGGCCCGCAGCCGGGCCAGCAGCTCGTCCATGCCGAACGGCTTGGTCACGTAGTCGTCGGCGCCCGCGTCGAGCGCCTGGACCTTCTCGTCGGAGGAGTGCCGCGCGGACAGCACCAGGACCGGCGTCCGCGTCCGGCCGCGCAGGCGCCGGATCACCTCGACGCCGTCCAGGTCGGGCAGCCCGAGGTCGAGGACGACCACGTCGGGGTGACGGTCGGCGGCCAGCCGCAGGGCGGTGGCGCCGTCGTGCGCCGTGTCGACCTCGTAGGAGCGTGCCTTGAGGTTGATCACGAGGGCGCGCACGATCTGCGGCTCGTCGTCGACCACCAGGACGCGGGTCATGAGGCCTGCCTTTCCGCTTCCGCCGTGGGGTGGGGCTCCGGGCGCGCTCCCGCCGCGCGCAGCGTGAGGACCATGGTGATCCCGCCGCCTGGGGTGTCCTCGGCGTGCAGGGTGCCGCCCATGGCCTCGGCGAAGCCGCGCGCCACCGCGAGCCCCAGGCCCACGCCCGCGCCGCGCGGGGCGTCGCCGTAGCGCTGGAACGGCTCGAAGATACGGTCCTTCGCCTCGTCCGGGACACCCGGGCCCCGGTCGACGACCCGTACCTCGACCCGGTCGGCGAGGGCGCTGGCGGCGACCAGCACGGGGACGCCGGGCGGACCGTGCTTCACGGCGTTCTCGACGAGGTTGGCCATCGCCCGCTCCAGCAGCCCGGGGTCGACGGCGACCATGGGCAGGGTCTCGGGCACGTCCAGGGCGGCGCTGCCGTCGGGGACGCCGCCGAGCGCCATGGGCACCACCTCGTCGAGGTCGATCTCGCGGATCAGCGGGGTGACGGTGCCGGTCTGGAGGCGGGACATGTCCAGGAGGTTGCCGACGAGGTGGTCGAGGCGGTCGGAGCCCTCCTCGATGCCTTCCAGCAGCTCGGCGCGGTCCTCCTCGGACCACTCCACGTCCTCGGAGCGCAGGGAGGACACCGCCGCCTTGATCCCGGCCAGGGGCGTGCGCAGGTCGTGGCTGACGGCGGCGAGCAGGGCCGTGCGGATGCGGTTGCCCTCGGCGAGCGCGCGGGCCCGGTCGGCCTCCTCCCTGAGCCGGCGGCGGTCCAGGACGACGGCGGCCTGGGCGGCGAAGGCGGCCAGCACCCGGCGGTCCTCGGCGGGCAGGACGCGGCCGGTCAGCGCGAGGGCCAGGTGGTCCCCGACCGGCACGTCCACGTCCGCCTGGCCGGGCCGCTCGACGGGAGGCCCCTGGCCGGCCCGGCCCGCGCAGGTCCACGGCGCGCCGTCGCCCGCCCGCTCCAGCAGGGCGGCCGACTCCATGCCGAAGGTCTCCCGGACCCTCTCCAGCAGTTCCTCCAGACCGGTCTCGCCGCGCAGCACGGTGCCCGCGAGGAACGACAGGATCTCCGACTCGGCCCGCAGCCGGGCCGCCTGGTGGGTGCGGCGGGCGGCGAGGTCGACGACGGAGGCCACCGCCGCGCCGACCGCCACGAAGATCACGAGGGCGACGGCGTTCCTCGGGTCGGCGATGGTCCACCGGTGCAGGGGCGGTGAGGAGAAGTAGTTCAGCAGCAGCGACCCGACCGCCGCCGAGGCCAGCGCGGGCAGCAGCCCGCCGAGCAGGGCCGCCGCCACCGTCAGCGCCAGGAACAGCAGGATGTCGTTGGCGAGACCGAGGTCGACGGTACTCAGCAGCGCCGTGAGGGCGGGCGGGCCGGCGGTGGCGGCGATCCACCCCCACACCCGCCGGGAGCGGCCGAGGCGCGCGCCCCGGGCCACCGGCAGGCCGCGGCCCTCGGCGACCTCGCCGTGGGTGACGAGGTGCACGTCCAGGCCGGGTCCGGACGCCCGCGTGACAGTGGCGCCGACGCCGGGGGCGACAACGTGCCGCCAGGTCCTGCGGCGCGGGGAGCCGAGCACGATCTGGGTGGCGTCGACCCCGCGAGCGAAGGAGAGCAGCGCGGCCGGTATGTCGTCGCCGACCACGTGGTGGAAGGTGCCGCCGAGGTCCTCGGCCAGGGTGCGCAGGTGGGCGAGTTCCCCGGGCGGGGCGCAGGCCGGCCCGCCGCTGCGCGCTATGTGCACGGCGAGCACCTGGCCGCCGGCGCCCTTCCCGGCCAGCCGGGCGGCGCGGCGCAGGAGCGTGCGGCCCTCGGGACCGCCCGTCAGGCCGACCACGATCCGCTCGCGTGCGCTACGGGTCCGCGGCGTCCGGTGCGCGCCGCGATCCCGGGTGAGGTGGGCTCCCGCGCGGTCGGCCACCCACAGCAGCGCCAGCTCACGCAGCGCGGTGAGGGTGTCGGGCCGGAAGTGGTGCGACAGGGCGGCGTCGACCTCGTCGGGCCGGTGGACGTCGCCGTGCGCGATGCGCCGCCGCAGCGCTTCGGGCTCCATGTCGACCAGCTCGATCTGGTCGGCCCGCCGCACCACTTCGTCCGGCACGGTCTCCGGCTGCCGTACGCCGGTGATCGACTCGACGACGTCGCCGAGGGACTCCAGGTGCCCGATGTCGACGGTCGAGACGACGTCGATGCCGGCCGTGAGCAGTTCCTCCACGTCCTGCCAGCGCTTGGCGTTGCGGGAGCCGGGGGCGTTGGTGTGGGCCAGGTCGTCCACCAGGGCGACCTGGGGGCGGCGGGCGAGCACGGCGTCGAGGTCCATCTCGGACCGGACGGCGCCGAGGTGCTCCGGCTCCCGGCGCGGCACCTGTTCGAGACCGTGCAGCAGCGCTTCGGTGCGGGGCCGGCCGTGGTGCTCGACGAAGGCGGCCACGCAGTCCGTGCCCCGCTCGATGCGGCGGTGCGCCTCGGACAGCATCGCGCAGGTCTTGCCGACGCCCGGTGCCGCCCCGAGGTGGATTCGTAGCCTGCCGCGTGCCATGGCCTCATCGTCTTCCGGTCTGCTGTCCGCGCAGCGTCGACCTTACGGCCGGCCGGGGCGGCATGCCGGTGCCGGGCGCGTGAGCGGGCCCGTCCTTGACGAAACCCTGACGCGCCCGGCCGGGCGAGGCGGCTCAGGCCGGGTTGTCGCCGTGGGTGAGGGTCTCCCAGGCGACGAAGAGGTTGTTGCTCCCGGCGGGGCGGCCGCGCAGGGTCAGCGCCACGGTGTTGGTCATGGCGTGCCCGAGACGGTTGGCCAGGGCGTTGTGGCCGACCTCGGTGATCGGCCCGAGGCCGGGCTTGAGCGAGCCGCCGCACAGCCAGCCGGGCACGGTGGCGCCCAGCTCGTACTTGGCGTGGAAGCCGAGCCCGTGCCGCAGCCGCTCCCCCACGTCGGTGCCGTAGAGGTCCTGGCCCTGGATGCGGCTGGTCTCGGCGATGTGCGAGATCGCGGAGAGGCCGTAGCCGGTGTGGGTGAAGTCGCGGCAGGTCTCCTGGCTGAGCCCGTCGACGAAGGTCGACTGCCCCTGCCAGTACCTCACGATCTTGTCGCGGGTGTCGAGGTTCTGGCTGGGCACGGTCTTCGGCAGCGCTCCGTCGGACTCCAGGTAGACGTAGGCGGCCGTCCGGGTGCGGAACTTCGCCATGGCCTTGTCGTAGGAGGCCTTGTCCTCCAGGAAGACGGAGATGCCGACGGCGGCCTCCATCATCGACAGCTCCCAGTTGCCGTTGGAGTTCGAGCCGTTGATGATCTCGGGGAGGTGGACGGTGCGGAGCATGGTGGCGAAGCGGCCGGAGTTCGCCCAGGTGCCGGTGTAGGTGTGCTTGATGATCTCGGCGGCCCGGGGCCAGGAGGAACCGGCCCAGCCGGTTTGCAGGGGCGCGTTGCTGCCGGTGTGGTCACGGATCACGGCGGACCAGGCGTCCATCAGCTCGATCGCCTTGCGGGCGTGCCGTTCGTCGCGGGTGATGTACCAGGCGACGGCCTGGGTGTACGCGGCGATGGCGTCCTCGCGCTCGTCCGTGCAGCCGTGGTCGGGGTTGGAGTACGAGCCGCACTCGACGACCGCCCGGGGCTTGGGCGTGCGGTTCAGGTCGGCGTACTTGCTCGCCGTCATCCGGTCGAAGGCCCCCTTCCAGGGCTGGGCACCGGCGGTGACCTTGGACCGGGCGAAGTCCAACTGCCCCTGGGAGACGGTGACTCCTGGGTGGACGAAGGTGGCGGGGGCGCCGGGGGCCCGGGGAGCGGCACCGGCGGGCCAGGCGAGAGCACCGGCGACGAGGGCGGCCGAGGCGGCGAGAAGTGCGGTTCTGCGCATACGTGGGGGGCCTTCCGTTCTCGTATATGAACGTGAAGCGCCTTTATGAACAGACGCGTTGGACGGAGACGGTAGGTACAGACCAATGCGCCGTCAAGGTTCCGCGCACGAGAAAGGGCCGCACCCCGGTGGGGTGCGGCCCTGGTGTCTCTGCGGGGTCAGCGGACCTCGGTGATCTCCGGTCCGCGCTGGAGCTGACCCATTCCACCCGCGAAACGGGAGCCCTCCTCCTGCTGAACGCCCTCGGGGACCATCTGGGCGTCGTTCGGCAGCTTGAGGACGATCGGGTCGCGGGGCGCCATCGGGCCCTCGCCGCGCACCACGACCGTGTCCCGGAAGATCTGCTCCAGCAGTCCGGCGGCCTGCGGCTGCACCGCGCCCTGCCCGGAGATGACCCCGCGCAGGAACCAGCGGGGGCCGTCCACGCCGACGAACCGCACGACCTGGAAGCCGCCGGTGCCGTCCGGCAGCTGCACGGGCACCTGGGCGCGCAGCTCCCAGCCCAGCGGCCCCTCGACCTCGTCGACGATGCCGCCCTGCTGGGTGATGCCGGCGCCGATCTCCTCGCGCACCTCGCCCCAGATGCCCTCGCGCTTGGGAGCGGCGAAGCCCTGCAACTGGATGGCGCTGTCGTGCAGCACGACCGTCGCCGCGACGATCGCGTCGCCCGCGACCTCGACCCTGAGCTCCATGCCGTCGACGCCCGGCACGAACAGACCGCCCAGGTCGACCCGGCCTTCGCTCGGGTCACGGACCTCGGAGCTGTCCCAGGGCCCGTCGGGGCGCGGCGCCGGCTCGAGCCTCAGGCGCTCGCGCTCTTCGTCCGCATCGGTGTCGACACCGTCGACGACCTGCTCGGCCTCGCCGGCCGCGTCCTCGGCGGCATCCCTCTTCTTGCGACGTCCGAACACGTCACTGTCCTTCCCGGTCGGATACGACCGAAGCGTATCGATTCCCACCCGCCTGACCGCCCAGGGCGGCCTGACCGCTTGTGCCGCTCGTCCCGTCCACCGCGGCATGGCCTCCGGTGGACCCGAAGCCCCCTTCGGCCCGCGCGGAGCCGGGGAGTTCCGCCACCTCGCGGAAGCGGACTCGCTCGACCTGCTGGACCACCAGTTGGGCAATCCGGTCGAAGCGCTCGAACCGCACGGCCTCGCGCGGGTCGAGATTCACCACGATCACCTTGATCTCCCCACGGTACCCGGCATCAACCGTCCCCGGGGCATTCACCAGGGCGACGCCGCAGCGAGCGGCCAGACCGGATCGCGGGTGCACGAAGGCCGCGTACCCCTCCGGCAACGCCACAGACACCCCCGTGGGCAGCACGGCCCGCTCCCCGGGCGCCAGTTCGCACGCCTCGGTGGTGCGCAGATCGGCGCCCGCGTCCCCGGGCCGCGCATACGACGGAAGGGGTACGTCCGGGTCCACGCGCCGGATGAGCACGTCCAGCGGCGGCCGGCTCACGGGTTCACCTCGAAGGCCCGGGCCCGCCGGACCTGGTCCGGGTCGCTCATGGCCGCCTGGATCTCCTCCCGGCGGCCGTGGTCGACGAAGTGGTCGACCTTCACCTCGATGAAGAGCGCGTCCGCGCGCACGGCGACGGGCCCGTCCGGGCCGCCGACACGTCCGGTCGCGGTGGAGTAGATCTTCCGCCCGGCGACCGCCGTCACCTCCGCCTCCAGGTACAGCGTGGTGCCGACGGGCACGGGCTGTACGAAGTCGGTCTCCAGCCGCCCGGTCACCGCGATCGTGCGCAGCAGCCAGTTCAGTGAGCCGAGGGTCTCGTCCAGGGCGGACGCGAGCACGCCTCCGTGGGCGAGGCCGGGAGCGCCCTGGTGGGCGGGCTGGACGGTGAACTCGGCGGTCAGCGACACGCCCTCGCCGGCCCGGGCCTCCAGGTGGAGCCCGTGCGGCTGGTCGCCGCCGCAGCCGAAGCACGCGCCGTAGTGCGCGCCGAGGAGCTCACCGGGCGCGGGCGCGTCCGGATGCCGCACCGGTCGCACGGCGTCGATCGGAGGCCGAAGAGCTGGGGAAGTACCACTCACAGCCGGAGACCTTACCCGCGCGTCGGCTCCTTCCGGACACCGTGTCAAGCTTGGCCTCATGCAGCTCTCCGCCGCCCCCTACGAAGAACGCCTCACCGCCCCGCGGACCTGGTGGCTGATCTCGTTCCTCGTGGGCGTCTCCATGGCCCTGGTCCTGCTTCCGTTCGGCACGCTGCCGATGCTCGGCGGCCTGGCCGGGGGCACCGCGGTCGCGGCCGTCGCCGCCAGCTCGTACGGCTCGGTCCGCATCCGCGTGGTGGGCGACTCCCTGATCGCGGGCGAGGCGAAGATCCCGGTGGCGGCCCTGGGCGAGGCGCAGGTGCTGGACGCGGAGGAGGCCCGCGCCTGGCGCACCTACAAGGCCGATCCGCGCGCCTTCCTGCTGCTGCGCGCTTACATCCCCACGGCCCTGCGCGTGGAGGTCACGGACCCGCAGGACCCGACGCCGTACCTGTACCTGTCCACGCGCGAGCCGGAGCGCCTGGCGGAGGCGCTGAGGACGGCGAAGGCGGCCTAGCACACCTGCGCGGAACCTCACCCGGCCACCGCCCGCGGCCGGCCTCAGCGCCCGCCGTCGTGCCTACGGCCTCAGTGCCCGTCGTCGTTCGTGCCTACGGCCTCAGTGCCCGTCGCCGTTCGTGCCTACGGCCTCAGTGCCCGTCGCCGTGCCCGCGGCATCGGCGTCGTTGTGCTCACGGTCTCAGCGCCCGTCGCCGTGCCCGCCGTCACCGCCGTCGCCCGGGCGGTCGTCGTGGTGGCCCACGGGGTCGTGGGTGATCTTGCCCATCTCCAGGGCGTCCGCCGGACGTTCCAGGGCGGGGAGGGCCTCCAGGGCCTCCCAGGGCACCTGGATCTTGCGCAGGTCACGGCGGATCCGCTCGGCGAGCTTTCTCGTCTCGCCGCGGTTCATGACCGCCCCGACGGCGGCACCCACCAGGAACGGCATCAGGTTGGGCATGTTGCGGACCATCCGCTTCATGATCCGCTGGCGCAGTTCGCGTTTCATGCGGCTGTTCAGGGCCGTGCTGAACGTCGCCGGCTTGGACGCGTCGATGCCGCGCTCCCCCGACCAGGAGTCGAGGTACGCGGTGCTGCGCTGCTTGAGGTTGCCGGGCGGCCGCACGCCGTAGACCTCGTGCAGTTCGGCGATCATCTTGAGCTCGATCGCCGCGACGCCGGTGACCTCGGCGGCCAGCTCGGTCGGCATCGCCGGGGGCACGGGGAGCATGGCGGCCGCGCCGATGCCCGCGCCGACCGTGGCCGTCGCCTTCGCGGCGCCCGCCACGAGCTTGTCCGCGAGCTCCTCGGGACCGAGGCCCGGGAACTGTCTGCGCAGCGTCGCCAGGTCCCGCACGGGGACGCGCGGGGCCAGGTCGATGATGCGGTCGGCGAGGTGGGCGAGCCCGGCCCGGGCCCGGTCGCCGCCCTTGCGGGCGCCTTCCCTGGCCCGCTCCCGGATCGCCCCCGCCCGCCGTCTCGCGACGGGTGCGGGGACCTCCACGGCCGCCGGGAGGTCACCCCGGTCCGCCGCCGGTTCGAGCGAGGCCGGCCCCGTACCGGTTGAGCCCCGCTCGTCGTCACGCGTGCCGTACCGCGGGCCGTCCGTCGGCCCTTCGTCCGCCCTCCGCTTGGAGAAGCGGCGCTTCCAGGGAGGGGTCGAGCCAGTCACGGCCGACCCGCCCTCAGTCGCAGTCGCGGCAGATCGGCTGACCGTTCTTCTCCCGGGCCAGCTGGCTGCGGTGGTGCACCAGGAAGCAGCTCATGCAGGTGAACTCGTCCTGCTGCTTCGGGAGCACCCGGACTGCCAGTTCCTCGTTCGAGAGGTCGGCTCCGGGCAGCTCGAGGCCCTCTGCGGCCTCGAACTCGTCGACGTCCACGGCGGAGGCCGACTTGTCGTTCCTCCGAGCCTTCAGCTCTTCGAGACTGTCCGAGTCGACGTCGTCGTCGGTCTTGCGTGGAGTGTCGTAATCGGTTGCCATGGTCGCTCTCCCCCTCTGGGTGTCTGCGGTGTCTCCAGCGCACGTAACGCGTGAGAGGCCGGACTTGTGCCCGACCTGAGGCGGAGATTTTGCCTCACATCAAGGTCTGTTACTCAATCGACACCCAACCGGACTCCTCATGAGTGATCGGCTTGGATGGCGATGGGGACCGTACACGGTCCGAATGCCGCACTACAAAGGCGTCTCACCGTGTACTTCCCGTGATCAAGACCCCCGAAAACCGGGATTTTCCCGGCTTTCCGACAGCGTGCATGATCACGGAACGTAAATGACCGGAAAGGTGCCCCTGTGATCGATCACACACGGGGCCCGTACGGCGAGGTCCAAAAAATTCCGCGCAAAGCGAACATCCCCGTGTGCCGCCGAGTTGATCGGCGACATGATCTCAGATGGGGAGCGTGACTCGCATCACGAGCCCTCCTCCCTCGCGCGGCTGAGCGTAGATGTGCCCGCCGTGCGCCCGGGCCACGGACCGGACGATGGACAGCCCGAGGCCGACGCCCTTGTCGCTGCCCGTCCGCTCGGTGCGCAGCCGCCGGAACGGCTCGAAGAGGTTGTCGATCTCGTACGCCGGCACGACCGGACCCGTGTTGGCCACGACCAGGACCGCCTGGCCGTGCTGGACCTCGGTGGTGACCTCGACCCAGCCGTCCTCGGGGACGTTGTAGCGCACCGCATTCTGCAGCAGGTTGAGCGCGATCCGCTCCAGCAGCACACCGTTGCCCTGGACGACCGCGGGCTTCTGCTCGCCCCGGATGCGCACGCCCTTGCTCTCGGCCTCCCCGTGCACCTGGTCGATGGCCTGCTCGGCGACCTCGGCGAGGTCCACCGGCCCGCGCTCGACGATCTGGTTGTCGCTGCGGGCGAGCAGCAGCAGGCCCTCGACGAGCTGCTCACTGCGCTCGTTGGTGGCCAGCAGCGTCTTGCCGAGCTGCTGGAGCTCCACGGGCGCCTGCGGGTCGGACAGGTGCACTTCGAGGAGGGTGCGGTTGATCGCCAGCGGCGTTCTCAGCTCGTGGGAGGCGTTGCCGACGAAGCGCTGCTGGGCCGTGAAGGCCCGCTGGAGCCGCTCCAGCATGTCGTCGAAGGTGTCCGCCAGCTCCTTCAGCTCGTCGTCCGGGCCGTCCAGCTCGATCCGGCGGGACAGGTCGGAGCCCGCCACCGCGCGGGCGGTACGGGTGATCCGGCCCAGCGGGGAGAGCACGCGCCCGGCCATGGCGTAGCCGAAGGCGAAGGCGATGACCGCCAGGCCGAGCAGGGCCAGCAGCGAGCGGCTGAGCAGGCTGTCCAGGGCGTGCCGGCGCTGCTCGTTGACGCACGCGTTCATGGCGCTGTTGAACTCGTTGGGCGAGGCCTGGTCGGGCAGGTTGCAGATGTCGCTGGTGACCTTGCCCTCGACGATCTTGAAGGGCAGGTCGCTGCCCACGTTGAGCGCCTGCGCGGCCAGCAGGTAGATGATCGACAGCAGCAGGATGCCCGCGATCAGGAACATGCCGCCGTAGAGCAGCGTGAGCCTTATGCGGATCGTCGGGCGCAGCCAGGGGAAGGGCGGCACGGGCCGCCTGGGGTCCCAGGTGGGCTTGGGGGGCGCCTGCGGGGGCGCGGGAGTCGTTGCCACGGGGGTATCTCAGATCCGGTAGCCGGAGCCGGGGACGGTGACGATGACGGGCGGCTCGCCCAGCTTGCGGCGCAGGGTCATGACCGTCACCCGCACGACGTTGGTGAACGGGTCGGTGTTCTCGTCCCACGCCTTCTCCAGGAGCTGCTCCGCGGAGACGACGGCGCCCTCGCTGCGCATCAGCACCTCCAGGACGGCGAACTCCTTGGGCGCGAGCTGCACCTCCTTGCCGTCACGGAAGACCTCGCGGCGGTTGGGGTCGAGCTTGATCCCGGCGCGCTCCAGGACGGGCGGCAGGGGCACGCTGGTGCGCCGGCCGAGGGCGCGCACGCGGGCGATGAGCTCGCTGAACGCGAACGGCTTGGGCAGGTAGTCGTCGGCGCCGATCTCCAGTCCCTCGACCCGGTCGCTGACGTCGCCGGAGGCCGTCAGCATCAGCACGCGGGTGGGCATGCCGAGCTCGACGATCTTGCGGCAGACGTCGTCGCCGTGCACGAGCGGGAGGTCGCGGTCCAGGACGACCACGTCGTAGTCGTTGACGCCGATGCGCTCCAGGGCGGCCGCGCCGTCGTACACGACGTCGACGGCCATGGCCTCCCGGCGCAGTCCGGTGGCCACCGCATCGGCGAGCAGTTGCTCGTCCTCGACGACGAGTACGCGCACGTTCCTGGTCCTTCCTGATGTCCGCCCGCGCAGCCCTCATCGAGCGCACGCGGGCAGGGGTCTACGACGGTGTCGTGGTGTGTTGCTCTCCATCCTGCCCTTTTCGGTCATAAGTCGGAGGTAAGGCGGGTGAGAGGCGGTGAGCGCGCGAGGGAATACGAGATTTTCTCCTCCGGTTAGGTTTCCACGGAAGGGAGCTTGGGGAGGACGGCTTTACATCCCACGATCACGCTCTGTCGGCGCCGCAGCACCATGCGGTGTGCATCAATCCGCTTTTCCGCAGGGCGGGCGTGGGTGTCCGGCACCGTCGCCGCCCGGCCGTGCGGCGCTGGGCATCCACATGCGGCGTGATCGTCCCTTCCGAACGGCACACCCCCGTGCCATCGACCCACGACCCAGGACGAGGGGGCGCAGCATGGACGCATTCACCGCAGGACTTCTGCAGCGCATAAGGGCGACCGAGTCCGATCTGTCCCGGGCTCGCGACGAGGGCGACGAGTTCCTCGTCGACGTGGAGCAGGGCGAGCTCGACGACCTGCGCCGACTCGCCGCCGAGCACGGTGTGGAGGTCAGCGCGACGAGCGTCTGATCAGGCCGCAGGAAGCGGGCCCCGGCGAATCCAGCGCCGGGGCCCGCTTCCTTGCCACAGGGCCGCCCGAGGAGCGCGCGGAACCGGTGGGCGCGCGTTCACCTGGAGTTCAGCCTGCCGTCGGCCGTCGTCCGGGGGCCCTCGTCCGTCTCAGTCGTGCCAGGCGCCGAAGTCCTCCAGGAGCCTCTGGAGGGGCTCGAAGACGCCAGGGGTGCCCGCCACCGCCAGCTCGCCTGAGGGGCGCTCCCCGGGGCGTCCACCGGTCAGCGCGCCCGCTTCCCGGGCGATGAGGTCCCCCGCGGCGAGGTCCCAGGGGTGCAGACCTCGTTCGTAGTAGCCGTCGAGGCGTCCCGCGGCCACGTCGCACAGGTCGACCGCGGCCGAGCCGCCGCGCCGGATGTCGCGCAGCAGCGGGATCAGCCGCTGGGCCACGTCGGCCTGGTGGGCGCGGACGTCGGCCACGTAGTTGAAGCCCGTCGAGACCAGTGCCTGGTCCAGGGGCGGCGCGGGACGGCAGGCCAGCCGGCGCTCACCGTCCCAGGCGCCGGTGGCCCAGGCGCCCCGGCCGCGCACGGCGTGGAACGTCTCGCCGCGCATCGGTGCCGCGACCACGCCGACGACGGTCTCGCCGTCCTGCTCGGCGGCGATGGAGACGGCCCAGGTGGGCAGGCCGTACAGGTAGTTCACCGTGCCGTCGAGCGGGTCGATCACCCAGCGGACGCCGCTCGTGCCCTCCGTGGCGGCGCCCTCCTCGCCGAGCACGCCGTCGTCCGGACGGCGCTCGGCGATCAGGCCCGTGATCAGCTTCTCCGCCGCGATGTCCATCTCGGTCACCACGTCGATGGGGCTGGACTTGGTCGCGGCGACCGCCAGGTCGGCCGGCCGGCCGTCCCGCAGCAGGGCGCCGGCGCGGCCGGCGGCCTCCTGGGCGAGTGCGAGCAGGTCCGAGTGCAGGGGGTCGGTCACGGGACTCCTCACGCGTAGGGGCTGTCGGCGCCCGCGGCGGCGGGCCGGGGGGCGCGGGCCGGGCAGCAGCCGACCGGGCAGAGGTTGTGGCTCGCGCCCAGGGCGCCCAGCGCGCACGGCGTCACGTCCTGCCCGCGCTCGGCGGCGGCGCGCTCCACGACCAGCTCGCGGACGGCGGCGGCGAACCTCGGGTCGGCGCCGACGGTGGCCGAACGCCGCATCGGCAGCCCCAGCTCCTCGGCCCGGGCCCTTGCCTCCGTGTCGAGGTCGTAGAGGACCTCCATGTGGTCGGAGACGAAGCCGATGGGGGCGATGACGACGGCCGGGACACCGGCCGCGTGCCGCTCGTCGAGGTGGTCGCAGATGTCGGGCTCCAGCCACGGGATGTGCGGGGCGCCGGAGCGGGACTGGTAGACGAGCTGCCAGGGGTGGTCGACGCCGGTGCGCTCCCGCACGGCGTCCGCGATCTGCCGCGCCACGTCCAGGTGCTGCTTCACGTAGGCGCCGCCGTCGCCGTGCTCCTCGACGGGGCCCGAGGTGTCGGCGGAGGCCGTCGGGATCGAGTGCGTCGAGAAGGCGAGGTGCGCCCCGTCCCGGACGCCCTCGGGGAGCTCGGCGAGGGACCGGAGCACCCCGTCGATCATGGGCTCCAGGAAGCCCGGGTGGTTGAAGTAGTGCCGGAGCTTGTCGACCCTCGGCGGCTCCAGGCCCTCGGCCTCGAGGGCCGCGAGCGAGTCCGCGAGGTTCTCGCGGTACTGGCGGCAGCCCGAGTACGAGGCGTAGGCGCTGGTGGCGAGGACCAGGATGCGGCGGCGGCCGTCGCGGACCATGTCGCGCAGCGTGTCCGTCAGGTACGGCGCCCAGTTGCGATTGCCCCAGTAGACCGGCAGGTCCAGGCCGTGCTCGGCGAAGTCCTTGCGCAGGGCGTCCAGCAGGGCGCGGTTCTGGTCGTTGATCGGGCTGACCCCGCCGAACAGGAAGTAGTGCTGCCCGACTTCCTTGAGGCGTTCCTTGGGGATGCCGCGCCCACGTGTGACGTTCTCCAGGAACGGGACCACGTCGTCCGGGCCTTCCGGGCCGCCGAACGAGAGCAGGAGCAGGGCGTCGTAGGGGCTGACATCGCGCGCGTCTGGCATGAGTCGATCCTGCCACCCCGCGCCGACAGCCGGGAAACGGCCGGGGGACGCCCGCGTGGCACCCCGCCCCGGGGCGGTCCGGCGCTGGGCCGGACGGGTGCGTCGGGGCGTTCCGGGCCGTAAGCTGTGTCGACTGCGTTCGCAGCTTACTGAGCCCTTCGGAGACCCCGTTGCCCAGCCCCTACCGCGCCCTGTTCGCCGCTCCCGGCTCCAAGGGTTTCTCCGCTGCGGGCTTCCTCGGCCGGATGCCGCTGTCGATGATGGGCATCGGCGTGGTCACGATGGTCTCCCAGCTCACCGGGCGGTACGGGCTGGCCGGTGGCCTGTCGGCGACCATCGCGCTGGCCGCGGCCGTGGCCGGTCCGCAGGTCTCGCGTCTGGTGGACCAGTACGGGCAGCGGCGGGTGCTGCGCCCGGCCACGCTGATCTCGCTCGTGGCGGCCGCCCTCCTGCTGTTCGCCGCGCACTACGGCTGGCCGGACTGGGTGCTGTTCGTGGCCTGCGCCGGCATCGGCTGCGTGCCGAGCGTCGGCGCGATGATCCGGGCCCGCTGGGCGGCGCTGTACCGCGGGACCCCGCAGCTGCACACCGCGTACTCCTTCGAGTCCGTGGTGGACGAGGTGTGCTTCATCTTCGGGCCGATCATCTCCATCGGCCTGTCCACGGCCTGGTTCCCGGAGGCCGGACCGTTGCTGGCCGCCTGCTTCCTGGCCGTCGGCGTGTTCTGGCTGACCGCGCAGCGCGCCACCGAACCCGAGCCGCACCCGCGCGAGCGCAAGGGCGGCGGCAGCGCGCTGCGCGCGCCGGGCCTCCAGGTCCTGGTGGCCACCTTCGTCGCCACCGGCGCGATCTTCGGGGCGGTCGACGTCGTCACCGTGGCCTTCGCCGACGAGGAGGGCCACAAGGCCGCGGCGAGCGTCGTCCTCGCCGTGTACGCGGCGGGTTCCTGTGTGGCGGGCATGATCTTCGGGCTGCTGCACTTCGCCGGGGCGCCGGAACGACGGTGGCTGCTGGGCGTATGTGCCATGGCCGTGAGTATGATCCCCCTCCTACTGGTCGGAAACTTGCCGTTTCTGGCCGTGGCGCTGTTCGTTGCGGGTCTGTCCATCGCTCCCACGATGATCACGACCATGTCCCTCATCGAAGAGCACGTACCACGCGCGCAGCTCACCGAAGGCATGACCTGGGTGAGCACCGGGCTCGCGGTGGGGGTCGCACTCGGCTCCTCCGCGGCCGGCTGGGTGATCGACGCGGCCGGGGCGCGTGCGGGGTACGGGGTTCCGGCCGTGGCCGGGGCCGTCGCGGTCGCGGTGGGTTTCCTCGGTTTCCGCCGGCTCAAGCGGCCGGCACCGGGTCGGGGAGGCTCCGTTGAGCAGCACAGCGCACGGAAAGAACGGCACGTGGCGTAACTGGGGCCGCAACGTCTGCGCGCGACCGGCGCGCGAGGTCACTCCGGCATCCGTCGACGAACTGGCCGCCGCCGTGCGGCGGGCGGCCGAGGACGGCCTGAAGGTGAAGGCCGTCGGCACCGGACACTCCTTCACGTCCATAGCCGCGACGGACGGCGTGTTGATCCGCCCTCATCTGCTGACCGGCATCCGCGGCATCGACCGCGAGAACATGACGGTCACCGTGGAGGCCGGCACCCCGCTGAAAAGGCTCAACATCGCCCTCGCGCGCGAGGGCCTGTCGCTGACGAACATGGGCGACATCATGGAGCAGACGGTCTCCGGCGCCACCAGCACCGGCACGCACGGCACGGGCCGTGACTCCGCCTCGATCGCCGCCCAGATCAAGGGCCTGGAACTGGTCACGGCCGACGGCTCCGTCCTCACCTGTTCCGAGAAGGAGAACCCGGAGGTCTTCGCCGCCGCCCGGATCGGTCTGGGCGCGCTGGGCATCATCACCGCGATCACGTTCGCCGTCGAGCCGGTCTTCCTGCTCACGGCCCGCGAGGAGCCGATGCCGTTCGACAAGGTTCTCGCGGACTTCGAGGAACTCTGGGCCGAGAACGAGCACTTCGAGTTCTACTGGTTCCCGCACACCGGCAGCACCAACACCAAGCGCAACAACCGCAGCGCGGGCCCGGAGAAGCCGGTGCCGCAGCTCCAGAGCTGGTTCGAGGACGAGTTCCTCTCCAACGGCGTCTTCCAGGTGGCCAACTGGGTCGGCCGCGCGGTTCCCGCCACGATCCCCGCGATCGCCCAGATCTCCAGCAAGGCCCTGTCCGCGCGGACCTACACGGACATCCCCTACAAGGTCTTCACGTCCCCGCGCCGGGTGCGCTTCGTGGAGATGGAGTACGCCGTTCCGCGTGCGGCGGTGGTCGAGACGCTGCGCGAGCTGAAGGCGATGGTGGACCGCTCCGGCCTGCGGGTGAGCTTCCCCGTCGAGGTGCGCACCGCCCCCGCCGACGACATCACGCTGTCCACCGCCTCCGGCCGGGACACCGCGTACATCGCCGTCCACATGTTCCAGGGCACGCCCTACCAGCGGTACTTCACCGCCGCCGAGCGCATCTTCACCGCTCACGAGGGCCGTCCGCACTGGGGCAAGATCCACACGCGGGACGCCGAGTACTTCTCCGGGGTGTATCCGCGCTTCGGCGAGTTCACGGCGCTGCGGGATCGGCTCGACCCGGAACGCCGGTTCCAGAACGACTACTTGCGGAGGGTTCTGGGGGCGTAGGCGACGCACCGGGGACGGCGCTCCCGGCGACGACGTGAAGTTCCCCACGTTCAAGATCGAAAAACGGGGGCAAGTGACGGCCGAGTCCCCCCTCTTGCGAGAAGTCGGACGGCGCGCCAATCCACGCACGTGGCCCAAATGGAGTACTGTGGCGAGCCCTGGGTCCGGTCTCCCGTAAGGGTGTACGGGGCCTTTAAGGACCGCCGGGAGGGGGCTAGTTGCACAGGGTGACAGGGTTCGTCACTTAGCGTTGCGAATAGGTAACCGTGCCATAACGGCGATCCAGGGCCCGCGCCCGACACGCCGGGCAACTCGGCAAGGTTGTGGCAGGCTGCACCCGGGCAGGCCACACTCGACTAGCGGAAGCAGCGACGCACGTGACGTCGGCAGGCACCACCCGGGAGGTCCCCATGCCCGAACTGCGTGTCGTGGCCGTCTCGAATGACGGCACACGGCTGGTGCTGAAGGCTGCCGATTCTACGGAGTACACGCTTCCGATCGACGAACGCCTGCGCGCCGCCGTGCGTGGCGACCGTCCCCGTCTCGGCCAGATCGAGATCGAGGTGGAGAGCCACCTCCGCCCCCGCGACATCCAGGCACGTATACGTGCGGGCGCGACCGCGGAAGAGGTCGCGCAGATGGCAGGCATCCCCGTCGACCGGGTGCGCCGCTTCGAGGGCCCCGTGCTCGCCGAGCGTGCCTTCATGGCCGAGCGGGCCCGCAAGACCCCGGTCCGCCGCCCCGGCGAGAACTCCGGTCCGCCGCTGGGCGAGGCCGTGCAGGAGCGGCTGCTGCTGCGCGGCGCCGACAAGGACACCGTCCAGTGGGACTCGTGGCGCCGCGACGACGGCACCTGGGAAGTCCTGCTGGTCTACCGCGTCGCGGGCGAACCGCACTCGGCGAGCTGGACCTACGACCCGCCCCGGCGGCTCGTCCAGGCCGTCGACGACGAAGCCCGCTCCCTCATCGGCGAGTCCGACGACCTGGCCGCGCCCGAGCCCAGCTTCCCGTTCGTCCCCCGCATCGCGCGCCTGCCACGCGACAGGCCGCTGGACCGCCCCGAGCGGCCCAGTCTGCCCGCCCAGGCATCCGAACCGGCCGAGGAGACCACCGGTGAACGCGACTCGCTGACCAGCCTGCTGGAGGCGGTGCCCAGCTTCCGCGGCGACCTGGTGGTTCCCGAACTCCCCCCGGCGGAGCCCGAGGAGGAGACCGTCGTCGCCGAGGTCGAGGAGGAGGAGCCCCCGGCTCCCGCCGCCTCCGCCGGTGCCGGTTCCGCCTACGCGGACGTCCTCATGCCGCGGTCGGTGGGCAGCCACCGCGACCGGCTCATCGGCGCCACCGACCGCCAGGCCGAGGCGGACGGGGTGCGCCCGGGCCGCAGAGCGGCCGTGCCGAGCTGGGACGAGATCGTGTTCGGGACGCGGCGCAAGAAGCAGGAGTAGCCGAACCGGCTGTCGAGTTGACGGGGCCGCGCCTGCCGGGCGCGGCCCTCACCTCGTGTCAGGTCACTGCGGATCCGGCCCGACGGCGACCGGCCGGTCCGGGTCCGAGGACCACTCCGACCACGACCCCACGTACAGCTCGGCCGGGATGCCGGCGGCCGCCAGCGCCAGGACCTCGTGGGCCGCCGAGACCCCCGACCCGCAGTACACACCGACCCGTACGCCGTCGCCCACGCCGAGTTCCTTGAACCGCGTGCGCAGTTCACCGGCCGGCAGGAACCGCCCGTCGGCCCCGACGTTCTGTGTGGTGGGCGCCGACACCGCGCCCGGGATGTGCCCGGCCACCGGGTCGATCGGCTCCACCTCGCCCCGGTAGCGCTCCCCCGCCCGCGCGTCCAGCAGCACCCCGGACCGGGCCAGCGCGGCGGCGGCATCGGCGTCGAGCAACCCGGTCGCCCCCGGCTCGGGCACGAAGTCACCCTCCGCCGGAACCGTCACGGACGTCTCCAACGGCCCCTCCCAGGACGGCAACCCGCCGTCGAGGACCCGCACGTCCGGGTGACCCGTCCAGCGCAGCAGCCACCACGCCCTTGCCGCCGCCCAGCCCTGGCCGCCGTCGTAGACGACGACCGGTGTCCCGGACGACACGCCCGCCCGGCGCATCGCGGCACCGAAGTGCGCCAGGTCCGGCAGCGGATGGCGTCCGCCCGCGCCCGGCGCGGAGGCCAACTCCCGGTCCAGGTCTACGTAGACGGCCCCGGGCAGGTGCCCTGACTCGTACGCGGCCCGGCCGTCGAACGGCGGCTCGCCGGCCGCCTTCGCCGCGGTGAGCTGCCAGCGGACGTCGAGCAGGGCCGGCGGGTGGGCACCCGCGAGGTCCCTCGCGAGATCGGGTGCGGAGATGATGGCGTTCATGGCCCCCATCCTCGCGCACGGGGTGGCCGAGCCGTCCCCGCCCGGCTACTCTGCTCGGCCGGAGCGGGACGATCACGCGCCGTACGCGAACAAGCACATGCTGTACAGCTGAACGACACACGTCGACAAGCGCGCCGCAAGGGACAGGGGCCCGCACATCGGGCATTCTCCCGGACTGGGGACGCCCCACAGGGCTGCCCCGGCAGGGCTGCGGAGAGCACGGCCACCGCGAGGCCGAGAAGAGAGTGACGATGACCGACGCACGGGGACCCGCCGGGCCGAACGGTGACACATCCGCTCGGCACGCGCCCGGCACACCCTGCTGGGTGAGCCTGATGGTGCACAGCCCGGCCGCGACCGAGGAGTTCTACGGGGCGCTGTTCGGCTGGGAGTTCCAGCCTGGCCCGCAACAGCTCGGCCCGTATGTGCGCGCGCTGCTCGACGGGTGCGAGGTGGCCGGCCTCGGGCGGCTGCCTCCGGACCGCCATCTGCCCATCGCGTGGACGCCCTACTTCGCCTCTCAGGACGTGGATCTGACGGCCGAGACGGTGCGCAGCCGCGGCGGCACGATCGGAGTGGGCCCGCTCGACGCCGCCGACGCGGGCCGCCTCGCCATCGGCTCCGACCCCTCCGGCGCGATCTTCGGCATCTGGCAGGCCGCCGCGCATCTCGGCACCGCCGTCGCGGGCGTCCCCGGCACACCCGCCTGGAACGAACTGCTGACCTACGAGTCGGCGAGCGCCGCCAAGTTCTACCGCACGGTGTTCGGTTACGAGGAGGAGCCGGAGGTCTCCGCCGACTTCGACCACGTGACCCTGCACCTGGGCGGCGGACCCGTCGCCGGCATCCACGGCCTGGGGCACGCCCTGCCCCGGGACCGGGGGGCGCACTGGGTCACGTACTTCCAGGTCGCCGACGTGGACGACGCCCTGGACCAGCTCGTCCACCTGGGCGGGCACGTCATCGAGCCGGTGCACGACACCCCTCACGGGCGGGTGGCGCACGTGGCGGATCCGGAAGGGGCGCGGTTCGCGCTGCTGCAACGGCCGGGCTGACGGCCCGGCATGCCGCGGGTCAGGCGGATGTCACCGGCAGCACGTCCGGGGACAGGGCCGCCGCGCGAGCCGTCGCGGCGGTCATGCGGCGGCGGTGGTGACGGCGGCACAGCACCTCGTAGCCGATCTCGTCGGCGGAGTGGGTGACATCGCCGACGACGACCTGGGCCCCTTCGACGACCATCACCCCGCCTATGGTGCGGGCGTTGTGCGTGGCGCGGGCTCCGCACCAGCACAGCGCCTCCACCTGGAGCACCTCGACCCGGTCGGCCAGTTCCACCAGCCGCTGCGAGCCGGGGAACAGCTTGGAGCGGAAGTCGGTCGTGATGCCGAAGGCGTAGACGTCGAGGCTCAGGTCGTCGACCACCCGGGCCAGTTGGTCGATCTGCTCCGGGGCGAGGAATTGGGCCTCGTCGGCGATCACGTAGTCCGCGCGGCCGCCCTGCGAGAGGTGGTCGACGAGGTAGCCGTAGAGGTCCTGTCCGTCCCCGACCTCCACCGCGTCCGTGACCAGACCGAGACGGGAGGAGAGCTTGCCCTCGCCGGCGCGGTCGTCACGCGAGAAGATCATGCCCTGAAGGCCGCGCGCCGAGCGGTTGTGTTCGATCTGGAGAGCCAGCGTCGACTTCCCGCAGTCCATCGTTCCGCAGAAGAACACCAGCTCGGGCATGGGGAGATGAGCACCTTTCGGCGTGGGAGGTCGGGGCGGGGCTGTTTCAGGAGCGTACTTCGAGCAGGGGGACCAGCTGCTCGGCGGGGGTCATCGAACCGTGGTTGCCGACCATCGCCGACTCCTTCGGCTCCCGCTCGGAGGCGATGAGCAGGACGTCGTCGCGCGCTGCCGCGACCACGTCGCCGATCCGGCCGTAGACCCGTTCGTCGATGTGCGGGCCGAACCAGCCGGCCGCGATGGCCTCGTCGCGCGAGGCCACCCAGAACTGCTCGCCGAGCACCTCGCGCCAGCAGGTCAGCACGTCGTTCGCCGCGCCGGGCACCGCGTAGACGTGGCGGGCGCGGCCCTCGCCGCCGAGCAGGGCGACCCCGGCGCTCAGCTCCCAGTCCTCGTCGAAGTCGATGCGGTGCTGCTCGTCGAAGGGCACGTCGATCATGCCGTGGTCGGCGGTGACGTAGAGGGCGCTGCGCGGCGGCAGTTGCTCGGCCAGGCGCTGGACCAGGCGGTCGGCGTACATGAGCTGGCCGCGCCAGGCGTCGGAGTCGACCCCGAAGCGGTGCCCGGCGCCGTCGACCTCGGCGAAGTACGTGTAGATCAGGGAGCGGTCGCCCGCGGCCAGTTGCTCGGCCGCCAGGTCGACGCGGTCCTCGCCGGACAGCCGTCCGAGGAAGGTGCCTCCACTGAGCGCGACCTTGGTCAGCGGGGTGTTCTCGAAGGTCGGGGACGACACCTGCGCGGCGTGCACCCCGGCCGCGTGCGCCAGCTGGAAGACCGTGGGGTACGGCTGCCAGGGGCCGGGCGGGGTCCACGGCTGCCAGCGCAGCTGGTTCATCAGCTGGCCGGTGTCGGGGTTGCGCACGGTGTAGCCCGGCAGGCCGTGCGCGCCGGGCGGCAGGCCGGTGCCGACGGAGGCGAGCGAGGTCGCCGTGGTCGCCGGGTAGCCGGCGGTGAGCGGACGCCCGGTGCCTCCGCGGGAGGTGGCGAGCAGGGACGCCATGAAGGGGGCTTCGTCGGGATGCGCCCTGAGCTGCTCCCAGCCGAGGCCGTCGATCAGGAACACGCAGTTGCGGTCGGCCGGGGTCAGCTCGGTGATCGTGGCGCTCATGTCCGGTACGCCCAGACCGGCGGCCAGGGTGGGCAGGAGGTCGGCGAGCGATCCGCTGCCGTACTCGGGTACCGGTGCGGAGGCGACGGTGAGCGGTTCGGGGTGGTCGTCCCAGACCGTCTTGGGCTGTGCCATCAGCGGGTGACGTCCGCGGTCGCCTCGGAGAGGGCCTGTGCGAAGGCGAGCGCCTCGCGCACGGTCTCCGGTCCGTCGCCGGCCTCGCTGACGCGCAGGCTGAGGTCGTCCGCCGTGGAGTTGCCGGTGTAGCCGTGGTCCGCCTCGCAGTTGGGGTCGCCGCAGGCGGCCGGCTCCAGGTCGATGCGGGAGACGGCGCCCCAGCCGATGGTGAGGACGACCTCGCGGGGCAGGGTGCCCGGCTTGTAGGACTCGGGGTTGGCGACCACGCGGCTGACCACGATCGACGAGATGCGGCCGATCTTCACGGACTCGGTCGAGGTGGTGGCGTACGGAGTGGGGGAGGTGCTGTCGGCGGCCTGCTCGTCGGTGTGGCTGACGATGAAGCGGTTGTCCGTGAGGACGAGCACCGTCACGTGCCGCCGGACCTCGTTCTGGTCGAACGTCGTCTCCTGGTGGACCAGGTACGACCGGATGGGCTCGCCGCCCACGGCGGCCTCCACCGCCTCGGCCACGAGGGCCGGGTAGTAGCCGCTGCGCTCGATCGCCGCCCGCAGCCCCTGGGTCGTCGTACTGGTCTTGGCCATGACGCCCATCCTACGGGGGACCACTGAGTGCGAGGGACAGCTCGCCCCCTGTCAGTAGGCGGGGAGGGTCCGCGGGCCGAGGTCGTCACGGGCGGGCGGCGGCGCGAGGCGCACGGAGGCGCCGAGGACGCTCAGGCCCTGCGAGGCGACGACGACCGGCTCCAGGGTGACCGCGACGACCTCGGGGTGGTCGTCGACCAGCCGGGACACCCGCAGCAGCAGCTCCTCCAGGGCGCGGGTGTCGGCGGGTGCGGAGCCGCGCCATCCGAACAGCAGGGGGGCGGTGCGGATCGAACGGACCAGCGAGGTCGCCTCCCGGTCGGTGACCGGGATCAGCCGGTGCGCGGTGTCGCCGAGCAACTGCGAGGCGGCCCCGGCGAGCCCGAAGGAGAGCACGGCCCCGGCCGCGGGGTCGATGACGGCGCGTACGACGACGTCCACGCCGCGCGGCGCCATTCGCTGCACGACCGGCCGCAGCTCCTCCGGAGAGCCGAACAGTTCGGTCAATTCGGCGTACGCGCGGCGCAGTTGCTCCTCGTCCGCGAGGTCGAGCCGGACGCCGCCGAGGTCGGCGCGGTGCCTGAGGTGCGGGGCGGTGGCCTTGAGGGCCACGGGGTAGCCGAGGGCGCGGGCGGCTTCGACGGCCGCGTCGGGGGTCGGGGCGGGCAGGGCGCGGTGGACTCGGACGCCGTAGTGACCGAGGAGGTCGCAGGTCTCGTCCGTGCCGAGCGTGAGGCCCTGCCCGCGCGCGAGCAGGCCGTCGATCAGCGCGGCGGCGCCCTTCTCGTCGATGTCCTCGTACTCGGGCACCTTGCCGGGTTCGGCGGCGTCGCGCCGCCACTGCGCGTAGGCGACGGCCTGGCCGAGGGCGCGTACGGCGCGCTCGGCGGCGGGATAGGCGGGGATGAGGTGGGCGCCTTCGGGGGCCTCGGCGGCGGCCTGGGCCTCCGGGGCCGCAGGGCGTCGTCCGGCGGGTGCCGGGCGGGGGGCGTCGTCGGGGTCCGCTGCGGTCTGCGGGGCCGAGCGGGGGGCTTCGTCGGAGTTCCCGGCGGCCTGCGGGGCCCGACGGGGGGCCTCGTCGGAGTTCCCGGCGGCCCGCGGGTCCCGGCGAGGGGCCTCGTCGGAGTTCCCGGCGGCCCGCGGGTCCCGGCGAGGGGCCTCGTCGGAGTTCCCGGCGGCCCGCGGGTCCCGGCGGGGAGCCTCCTCGGGGTCCCCGGCGGCCCGCGGTGCCGGGCGTGCCGCTTCGTCGGGGTCCGCCGGGGCCTGCGGGGCCGGGCGGGGGGCGTCGGGGTCCGCCGCGGTCTGCGGGGCCGTGCTCGCCGCCGCCGACAGGGCCTCCGCCAGGCCGCCGAGCTCCACGTGGACGACCAGGACCGGCTTGGAGGGGGCCGCGGCCGCGGCCGAGCGCAGGGCCTGCGCGAGGGCGGCGTCACCGACCGAGCCCTCCCCCACCGACGGTATGGCGGTGACGACGACGGCGTCGCACCGGTCGTCGGCCAGCGCGCGGGACAGGGCCGCGTGGAAGTCCGCCGCTGAGGCGGCGGTGGTCAGGTCCTGCGGCGGATGCGGGCGCAGCCCCTCGGCCAGGCACGCGTCGTAGGTGAGCAGGCCGAGCGATTCGGAGTTGCCGAGGATCGCCACCCGGGGCCCGGCGGGCAGGGGCTGGCGGGCGAGCAGCAGGCCCGCGTCCACCAGCTCGGTGATGGTGTCGACCCTGATCACACCGGCCTGCCGCAGCAGCGCCGAGACGGTCGCGTGCGGCAGCCGGGTCGCCCGGACGGCGTGCCCCTGGGGGGCGGCGCCGTGCCGGGCGCCCTGGACGACGACCAGGGGCTTGGCGGCGGCGGTGCGGCGGGCGAGGCGGGTGAACTTGCGGGGGTTGCCGATGGACTCCAGGTACATGAGGACGACGTCGGTGTCGGGGTCCTCGTACCAGTACTGAAGGACGTCGTTGCCGGAGACGTCGGCGCGGTTGCCGGAGGAGACGAAGGTGGAGACTCCGGTCACGCCCGTGACACCGCCGCCGCGCCGGTGCAGCCGGGAGAGCAGGGCGATGCCGATGGCTCCGGACTGGGCGAACAGGCCGATCCGGCCCGGGCGCGGCACCTCGGGGGCGAGGGAGGCGTTGAGCCTCACCCGGGGGGAGGTGTTGATGATGCCGAAGGCGTTCGGCCCGATGATCCGCATGCCGTACGTGCGGGCCTGCCGGACGAGTGCGCGCTGGCGTTCGCGCCCCTCGGGGCCGCTCTCGGCGTACCCGGCGGAGACGACGACCAGCCCTTGGACGCCGTGCTCGCCGCACTCGGTGACGACCTCGGGGACGTGATCGGCCGGCACCGCGACGACGGCGAGGTCGACGGGGCCGTCGATGTCCCGGACCGAGCGGTGCGCGGGCACCCCGTCGAGCTCCTTGTGCCCCTCCGGCAGGGCCTTGTTCACCGCGTAGAGGCGGCCGCCGTAGCCGGCGTCCCGGATGTTGCCGAGGACGCTGCGGCCCACGCCGCCGGGTGTGCGACCGGCCCCGATGACGGCGACCGAGCCGGGTGCGAGCAGCCGCTGCACGGACCGCGCCTCGGCGCGGTGCTCGCGCGCGTACTGCACGGCCAGGGAGCGGTCGGTGGGTTCGAGGTCGAACTCCAGACGGACGACGCCGTCCTCGAAACTGCGCTTCTGGGTGTAGCCGGCGTCCGTGAACACCTTGATCATCTTGGTGTTGGCGGGCAGCACCTCGGCGGCGAAGCGGCGGATGCCGCGCTCGCGGGCGACGGCTCCGATGTGTTCCAGCAGGGCGGAGGCGACTCCGCGGCCCTGGTGGGCGTCCTGCACGAGGAAGGCGACCTCGGCCTCGTCGGCGGGTGCGGACGCGGGCGTTCCGTCGGCGCCGATCCGGTCGTAGCGTACGGTGGCGATGAACTCGCCGCCCACCGTGGCCGCGAGTCCCACCCGGTCCACAAAGTCGTGGTGCGTGAAGCGGTGGACGTCCTTGGCGGACAGGCGAGGGTACGGCGCGAAGAAGCGGTAGTACTTCGACTCGTCGGAGACCTGCTCGTAGAAGCTGACCAGGCGATCGGCGTCATCAACGGTGATGGGCCGGATGCGCGCGGTGCCCCCGTCGCGCAGCACCACGTCGGCTTCCCAGTGGGCGGGATACTCGTGCCGGTCCGGCGAGGTCTGCATGGGCCCCAGAGTACGGCTAGCGTCCGACAGCGGCGCGAGGCAGTCTGTGGAGGGCGTCAGTCGGGTCGAGGCCGCGATCCGACGGCACCCCGGGGCGGTCCGAGGACCGCTCCCGGTACGGCTTCACGGTATGGGAAACTGGTCTAGACAACCCTGAAAAGCGAAGGGCAGCAACACATGGCTGAGCGCCGCGTCAACGTCGGCTGGGCCGAGGGTCTCCACGCCCGTCCCGCCTCCATCTTCGTCCGAGCCGCCACGGCCGCAGGCGTCCCGGTGACGATCGCCAAGGCCGACGGCAAGCCCGTCAACGCGGCCTCCATGCTGGCCGTCCTCGGCCTCGGCGCACAGGGTGGCGAGGAGATCGTCCTCGCCTCCGACGCCGAGGGCGCGGACGCCGCCCTGGACCGGCTCGCGAAGCTGGTCTCCGAGGGTCTCGAGGAACTGCCCGAGACCGTCTGATCCCGAGCGCCCGATCGGGCGTACAGCGAAGGGCTCGTCCGAATTCACCGGGCGGGCCCTTCGCCATTTGCCGCCGGAATGGGGAACGAATTCAGGAATCCGGGCAGCTGAAAGAGACCCCCGGAAATTGACTGCTCTCTTTGTATACGGCTGCCGTGTTAATGCCGCAGGCTCGCCGTGTTTACGGGATGTTGCGAGTTCCTCACACGCTCGGCGCCTTCCCCGGCGGAGCCGGAGCGCAAGCGGTGCGCGCCCGCCGCGCGCTCGGTGTGCAGCGCCGTGACCGCCCGCGCGCGCTCGCCGTCGCCGCGCGCCACCGCGTCCACGATCGCGCCGTGCTCCGCCCAGGACTCCACCGGACTCAGCGGCGCGTCCACGGCGTACATCCAGGCGATCTTGTGGCGGAGCTGGGTGAGCATCGAGGTCAGCGCGGGACTCCCGGAGGCCTGGGCGAGCGTCTCGTGGAACCAGCCGCCCAAGGAACGCAGGTCGTCGCTGTTGCCCCGGCGGGCCCGCTCCTGGCCCAGCCTGACCAGCCCCCGCAGGACCTTCAGATGCCCCTCGGTGCGGCGCTGGGCGGCCCGTGCGGCGCCGAGCGGCTCCAGCAGCAGCCGCATCTCCAGCAGGTCGGCGGCCTCCTGCTCGGTGGGTTCGGCCACGCACGCGCCCGCGTGCCGCCGGGTCACCACGAAGCCCTCGGCCTCCAGGGTGCGCAGCGCCTCCCGCACGGGGACCCGCGAGACGCCGTAGCGGCGCGCGAGGAGTTCTTCGGTGAGCCGGCTGCCGCGCGCGTGGACACCGGCGACGATGTCGTCCCGGATGGCCGTGCACACCGAGTGCGCGGGAATACGCATGACCGACCTCCGCTTAATCCCCGTGAAACGCCGGCGAGCGGCGCGTGTTCCGTGACTCTATTGCAATGAGCCGGAATTTCCGACGGCAAGCGGGAATCCATGAATATTTTTTGGACACTCCGCCGCCGTGAACGCCGAAAGCCCCGGCTCGGGGAGCCGGGGCTTCGGGGAGAGCGACGAGGTGCCGGTCAGACGTTCACGCCGTGCGAGCGCAGGTAGGCGACCGGGTCGATGTCCGAGCCGTACTCGGGGCTCGTGCGGGCCTCGAAGTGCAGGTGCGGACCGGTGACGTTGCCGGTCGCGCCGGACAGGCCGATCTGCTGGCCCGGGGTGACCTGCTGGCCGACCGAGACGCCGATGGAGGACAGGTGGCCGTACTGCGTGTACGTCCCGTCGTGCATCTTGATCACGATCTGGTTGCCGTAGGAGCCGCCCCAGCCGGCCTCGACGACGGTGCCCGCGCCGACCGCGTGGACGGAGGTGCCGGTGGCGGCGTGGAAGTCGACGCCGGTGTGGCTGCCGGAGGACCACAGGCCGCTGCTCGCCTTGTAGCCGGTGGAGACGTACGAGCCGGAGATCGGGGCCACGAAGGCGTTGAGGCGCTTGCGCTCGGCCTCGCGGGCGGCGCGCTCCTTGGCCTCGCGGGCCTTCTCGGCGGCTTCCTTGGCCTCCTGGGCGGCCTCGGCGGCACGCTTGCGGGCGGCCTCCTCGGCCTTCTGCTTGGCGGCGGCCTCGTCGGCGGCCTGCTGCTGCGCGATGGCCTGGGCGTCGATCTGCTGGGCCACGGTGTCGCCCATGGTGACGACCGGGGTGAGACCCGTCTGCTCGGCGGTGGGCTCGGCGGCGAAGGCAGCGGGGGCCGCCACGGTGCCGATCACGCCGGTGGTGGCGAGGGCCGCGACGCCCGCCGCGCGGGCGGTGCCGCGCTGGATCCTGCTGGGACGACGGTGCTTGCCGGTGGCGCGAGTGAACGCCATGAAGTGGCTGGTCCTTTCCTTCCCTCTCGCCTACCGGGTTAGCTGACGGGTTCGGAGCAGGAAGGTCTCCTACGGACTCCCTCGCCACGGGCGCGGGCGTCCGATTCACCCCAGGGACTGCGATGGGTCCCCGGCTCCCCTGGCTCGCGCCGTACGGGGACTCGGCGATGACTGTCCGGTGCCGCGGGTGCGGCGCACTGCCTGACGAACAGCCCGGATGACGCTAAGCGGCGTCACTTTCAATTCCCAAATGAATCCCGGCTTTTGTAGCGCATCCCACAGGGCAGACAGGCAACCTCCGTATCAATTCGGGCATAAAGGGGCCCTGGTGCCTTCGAAGACGACCAGGGCCCCTGAGCGCGTGCCGCTACTCGGCGGCGACGACGGTGACTTCGCCGATGCCGAGGGCCTCGACGGGTGCCTTGATCTGCGCCGCGTCACCGACGAGAACGGTCACCAGACGGTCCACCGGGAAGGCGCTCACGGCCGCCGCGGTGGCCTCCACGGTGCCGGTGGCCGCGAGCTGCCGGTACAGGGTGGCCTGGTAGTCGTCGGGCAGGTGCTGCTCGACCTGGTCGGCCAGCGTGCTCGCGACGGCCGCCGCCGTCTCGTACTTCAGCGGCGCCACGCCGACCAGGTTCTGCACGGCGACGTCCCGCTCGGCGTCGGTCAGCCCCTCGGCGGAGAGGGTGCGCAGCACCGTCCAGAGGTCCTCCAGGGCGGGGCCGGTGTTGGGCGTGTCCACGGAACCGCTGATGGCGAGCATCGCGGCACCGGTGCCGTCCGGCGCGGACCTGAGGACCTGGCCGAACGCCCGCACGCCGTAGGTGTAGCCCTTCTCCTCGCGCAGGACGCGGTCCAGGCGGGAGGTGAGGGTGCCGCCCAGGCAGTACGTGCCGAGCACCTGCGCGGGCCACACGCGGTCGTGCCGGTCCGGGCCGACACGGCCGATCAGCAACTGCGTCTGGACGGCGCCCGGGCGGTCCACGATGACGACCCGGCCGGTGTCGTCGGCGGTCACCGGCGGCACCGGGCGCGGCTCGGCCGAGGAGCCCGTCCAGGCGCCCAGGGTCTCCCCGAGCAGGGCGTCGAGGTCGATGCCGGTCAGGTCGCCGACGACCACCACGGTGGCCGTGGCGGGGCGGACGTGCTTCTCGTAGAAGCCGCGCACGGCCGCGGAGTCGATCGTCGCGACCGTCTCCTCGGTGCCCTGCCGGGGCCGCGACATGCGCGAGCCCGCCGGGAACAGCTCCCTGGAGAGCTCCTTGGCGGCGCGGCGGGAGGGGTTGGCCAGCTCGTGCGGGATCTCGTCGAGGCGGTTGCGGACCAGCCGCTCGACCTCGCTGTCGGCGAACGCGGGCGCCCTCAGGGCGTCGGCGATCAGGTTCAGTCCCTTGGCGAGCCGGGAGGCGGGCACCTCCAGGCTGAGCCGGACGCCCGGGTGGTCGGCGTGGGCGTCGAGGGTGGCTCCGGCGCGCTCCAGCTCGGCGGCGAAGTCCTCGGCGGAGTGCTTGTCGGTGCCCTCGGAGAAGGCCCGGGCCATGATCGTGGCCACACCGTCGAGGCCGGCCGGCTCGGCGTCCAGGGGGGCGTCCAGCAGCACCTCCACCGCGACGACCTGCTGACCGGGGCGGTGGCAGCGCAGCACCGTCAGGCCGTTGCCGAGCGTGCCGCGCTCGGGGGCCGGGAAGGCCCAGGGGCGCGCCTCGCCCGCCTGCGGCCGGGGGTGGAAGTCCATCGTGGCGAGCTCGGTCACTTGGCCGCCTCCTCGTTCTCGTCGCCGGCCGCGGCTGCGGTGTCGTCGGTCTCGTCGGTCTCGTCGGCGACGGGCTCGTAGACGAGCACCGCGCGGTTGTCGGGGCGCAGGCGGGCCTTGGCGGCCTCCTGGACCTCCTCCGCCGTGATCTCCAGGACGCGGTTGACGGCGGTCAGGGCGAGCTGCGGGTCGCCGAACAGCACGGTGTACCGGCACAGTTCGTCGGCGCGGCCCGCGACCGTGCCGAGGCGGTCCAGCCACTCGCGCTCCAACTGGGCCTGGGCGCGCTCCATCTCCTCGGCCGTGGGGCCCTCCTCGGCGAACCGGGCGAGCTCCTCGTCGATGGCGCTCTCGATGACCGGGACCTCCACGTCACCGGACGTCTTCACGTCCAGCCACCCCAGGGAGGGCGCCCCGGCGAGCCGCAGCAGGCCGAATCCGGCCGCCACGGCCGTACGGTCGCGCCGCACCAGGCGGTTGTAGAGGCGGGAGGACTCGCCGCCGCCGAGGACGGTGAGGGCCAGGTCGGCCGCGTCGCATTCGCGCGTGCCGTCGTGCGGCAGCCGGTAGGCGGCCATCAGCGCACGCGCGGGGACGTCCTCCTCGACGACCTCGCGCAGCTGCTCGCCGATGATCTCCGGCAGCGAGCCGTCGCGCGGGGCGGGCTTGCCGTCGTGGCCGGGGATGGAGCCGAAGTACTTCTCGACCCAGGCCAGCGTCTGCTCCGGGTCGATGTCGCCGACCACGGACAGCACGGCGTTGTTCGGCGCGTAGTACGTGCGGAAGAACGCGCGCGCGTCCTCCAGCGTCGCCGCGTCCAGGTCGGCCATCGAGCCGATCGGGGTGTGGTGGTAGGGGTGGCCCTCCGGATAGGCGAGGGCGGTCAGCTTCTCGAAGGCCGTGCCGTAGGGGACGTTGTCATAGCGCTGGCGGCGCTCGTTCTTGACGACGTCCCGCTGGTTCTCCATCGACTCGTCGTCGAGCGCGGTCAGCAGGGAGCCCATCCGGTCGGCCTCCAGCCAGAGGGCGAGCTCCAGCTGGTGGGCGGGCATGGTCTCGAAGTAGTTGGTCCGCTCGAAGCTGGTCGTGCCGTTCAGCGAACCGCCCGCGCCCTGGACCAGCTCGAAGTGGCCGTTGCCCTTGACCTGGGCGGATCCCTGGAACATCAAGTGCTCGAAAAGGTGAGCCAGGCCGGTACGCCCCTTGACTTCGTGGCGTGAGCCGACGTCGTACCAGAGGCACACCGCCGCGACCGGGGTCAGGTGGTCCTCAGAGAGCACCACGCGCAGGCCGTTGGCCAGGCGGTGCTCGGTCGCTGTCAGGCCCCCGGAGCCTGCCTGGGCTGTGGCCGTGTGACCCATGGGCATGTACGTCCCTTCGCTCGCTGAGCGGTTGTTCAGACCGCGGATTCCTGCCGGTCCTGCCACTGTATGCAAGCGCGCGAAGCCCTGGTGAAGTTCCCGGGGACGACCTCGGTCCGCGTGCGCAGGCGCCGCTTGCCCCGGGCCCTGGTCCCGCTTGTCAGTGCGGCGGTCCACAATGGTCCGCGTCAGATCTGGATCGCAGCAGCAAGGAGCCGGCAGCGATGGCCCGCCGCAGCACGAAGACCCCGCCGCCCGACGACTCGTACGAGGAGCGGATCCTCGACATCGACGTCGTCGACGAGATGCAGGGCTCCTTCCTCGAGTACGCGTACTCGGTCATCTACTCCCGCGCCCTGCCGGACGCCCGCGACGGCCTCAAGCCGGTGCACCGGCGCATCGTCTACCAGATGAACGAGATGGGCCTGCGCCCCGAGCGCGGATACGTCAAGTGCGCCCGCGTCGTCGGCGAGGTGATGGGCAAGCTGCACCCGCACGGCGACGCGTCGATCTACGACGCCCTCGTGCGCATGGCCCAGCCCTTCTCGATGCGGGTTCCCCTGGTCGACGGCCACGGCAACTTCGGCTCGCTGGGCAACGACGACCCGCCGGCCGCCATGCGGTACACCGAGTGCCGGATGGCCGAGGCGACGAGCCTGATGACGGAGTCGATCGACGAGGACACCGTCGACTTCAACCCCAACTACGACGGCCAGGAGCAGGAACCGGTGGCCCTGCCCGCCGCCTTCCCGAACCTCCTGGTCAACGGCGCCTCGGGCATCGCGGTCGGCATGGCCACGAACATGCCGCCGCACAACCTGCGCGAGGTCATCGCCGCCGCCCGGCATCTGATCAGGTACCCGAACGCGGATCTCGACGCCCTGATGAAGCACGTCCCGGGCCCCGACCTGCCCACGGGCGGCCGCATCGTCGGCCTGACCGGCATCCGGGACGCCTACGAGTCCGGCCGGGGCACGTTCAAGATCCGGGCGACGGTGTCGGTGGAGCCCGTGACGGCCCGCCGCAAGGGCCTCGTCGTCACGGAGCTGCCCTTCACGGTCGGCCCCGAGAAGGTCATCGCCAAGATCAAGGACCTGGTCGGCTCCAAGAAGCTCCAGGGCATCGCCGACGTCAAGGACCTCACCGACCGCGAGCACGGCCTGCGCCTGGTCATCGAGATCAAGAACGGCTTCGTGCCCGAGGCGGTGCTGGAGCAGCTCTACAAGCTGACGCCGATGGAGGAGTCCTTCGGCATCAACAACGTCGCGCTGGTCGACGGGCAGCCGCTCACGCTGGGGCTGAAGGAGCTCCTGGAGGTCTACCTCGACCACCGCTTCAACGTGGTGCGGCGGCGTTCGGAGTTCCGCCGCGGCAAGAAGCGCGACCGGCTGCACCTGGTCGAGGGTCTGCTGACGGCCCTGCTGGACATCGACGAGGTCATCCGCCTGATCCGCTCCAGCGAGAACTCCGCGCAGGCCAAGCAGCGCCTGATGGAGCAGTTCTCGCTGAGCGAGGTGCAGACGCAGTACATCCTCGACACGCCGCTGCGCCGCCTCACCAAGTACGACCGCATCGAGCTGGAGTCGGAGAAGGACCGGCTCAACGCGGAGATCGAGGAGCTGACCCGGATCCTCGACTCGGACACGGAGCTGCGCAAGCTGGTCTCCTCCGAACTGGCCCATGTCGCCAAGAAGTTCGGCACCGACCGGCGTACGGTCCTGCTGGAGTCGGGCGGCGCCCCGGTCGCGGCCGTGCCGCTCCAGGTGGCCGACGACCCGTGCCGGGTGCTGCTGTCCTCCACGGGTCTGCTGGCCCGTACGGCGAACGGCGAGCCCTTCGCGGAGGACGCGGGTGCCAAGCGCGTGAAGCACGACGTGATCGTCTCGGCGGTCCCGGCCACCGCCCGCGGCGAGGTGGGCGTGGTCACCTCCGCAGGCCGGCTGCTGCGGGTGAACGTGGTCGACCTGCCCCAGCTCCCGGAGTCGCTGTCGGCGCCGAACCTGGCGGGAGGCGCCCCGCTGGCGGAGTTCGTCTCCCTGGAGGACGACGAGACGGTGGTCTGCCTGACCACGCTCGACGAGTCCTCGCCGGGGCTGGCGCTCGGCACGGCGCAGGGCGTCGTCAAGCGCGTGGTGCCCGACTATCCGGCCAACAAGGAAGAGCTCGAGGTGATCACCCTCAAGGAGGGCGACCGGATCGTCGGCGCGGTCGAGCTGCGCACCGGCGAGGAGGACCTGGTCTTCATCACCGACGACGCGCAGTTGCTGCGTTTCCAGGCGTCCCAGGTCCGCCCGCAGGGCCGTCCGGCCGGCGGTGTGGCGGGCATCAAGCTCGCCGACGGCGCGAAGGTCATCTCCTTCACGGCGGTGGACCCGGCCGTGGACGCCGTCGTCTTCACGGTCGCCGGTTCCCGGGGCACGCTGGACGACTCCGTCCAGACCACGGCCAAGCTGACGCCGTTCGACCAGTACCCGCGCAAGGGCCGCGCCACCGGCGGCGTCCGCTGCCAGCGGTTCCTGAAGGGCGAGGACTGCCTGTCCCTGGCCTGGGCGGGCCCGGTCCCGGCCCTCGCCGCGCAGAAGAACGGCACCCCGGCCGAGCTCCCGGACATCGACCCGCGCCGCGACGGCTCGGGTGTGTCCCTGCCCAAGACGGTGTCGGTGGTGGCCGGACCGGTCTAGGCCGGGTCCGTGCCGTCCCCCTCGGGGTCGCGTACGTACCGCAGGACGCCCCACATGCCGTGCTCGTCGGCGTGTGGGGCCTCGCTCCCGCACGCCTCGAGCTCCTTTTCGAGGGCGGCGGCGTCGATCCCGGAGCCGATGAGGACCAGCTGGGTGAGGCGTTCGTCCCCGGCCGGCCAGGGCTCCGGGTAGAAGCGCAGGAACCGTCCGACGGCGTGGACGGCGTAGCGGTTGCGGACGTCGTGGGGCCCGAAGTCGATATAGCCCTTGATCCGGTAGAGCCCCTCGGGCCGGCTGTCCAGGAACGTCATCAGGCGGCGCGGGTCGAGGGGGGCCGGGGAGACGAAGGACAGGCTGTCGTAGGCGGCGTGCAGGTGACCGGCGTGGTCGTGCGGGTCGCCGCCGGGGGCGTCGGGGTGGCCGTCTTGGTGGAGGTCGTCGAAGGACAGCTGCCCGATGCGCTCCTCGCTCGGCCGGCAGTCGAAGAGGAACTCGGGGTCGATCCGGCCGTAGTGGGCGGGGACGACGGCGGCGCGGTCGACGAGGGACCGGACCAGCCCGAGGACGCGGTCGCCGTCCGCCGCCCGGTCGAGCTTGTTGACCACGACGAGGTCGGCCAGCGCGAGATGCCGGTCGATCTCGGGGTGCCTGGCCCGGGTGGCGTCGAACTCGGCGGCGTCGACGACCTCGACGAGCCCGCCGTACACCACGCCGGGATGCTCGCTGGCGAGCAGCATCCGCACGAGTTCCTGCGGTTCGGCCAGACCGCTGGCCTCGATGACGATGACGTCGATGCCGAGGGAGGGCTCGGCGAGCCGCTCCAGGTACTGGTCCAGTTCGCTCGCGTCGACGGCGCAGCACAGGCAGCCGTTGCCGAGGGAGACCGTCGAGTCGCCGAGCGCTCCCGCCACCGCCATCGCGTCGATCTCGATCGCCCCGAAGTCGTTGACGATCACGCCGATCCGGCTGCCTCCGCTGCGGTGCAGGAGGTGATTGAGCAGGGTGGTCTTCCCCGAGCCCAGAAAGCCCGCCAGGACGACGACCGGGATCTGCTGCGGTTGCGGACTCGGCTGGCTCACCGTTCGACCTCTCTCGCGCCGACGCGTGCACCGGCTCGCGTTCCCGGCACACGTGGGGATGGGGATGCCGCCCCAGGATACGAGCTGTGCGATCAAGGCCACGGCGGACGACGGCCGGTCCGGATCACCGGCAGACCACTGCCGGAGTAGCGCGGGGCGGGGCCGGAAGTCACTCCGGGCGAAGTCAGGTTAGGCTCACCTCTGTGAGTACGTGCTCAAGCGTCTCCCGAGACTCCGACGAGCCCGTTTCGGGAACCGCGGCCACCGCGAGGACGTGGCTGTTGCTGGAACAGCCCGGTCCGTGGGGTGCCAAGGCGCTCACTTCGAGCCACCTGGACCCCGCCCTGGGCCGTGCCCTGGAAGCGGCCGCCAAGGACACGGGCGTACGGATCGCGCTGATCCGCCGCCCCGGGCGGCACGCCGACCGCCGTATGCCCGCCGCACGCCGGGTGTACGCGGCCCACGTCGTCCCGGGCAACGTGTGGCTGCACAGCGCCTCGACCACGGATCCCGGGGAGCTGCTCGGTCTCGACTTCGCCGCGCTCGGCCGTGGCGACCGTCACACCTTCGACGCGGTGCTCGGCGGCCGGCCCCACCACGGGGATCCGCTCGCCCTCGTCTGCACCAACGGCAAGCGCGACCGCTGCTGCGCCCTCCTCGGCAGGCCCCTGGCGGCCGAGCTGGCGACGTCCGGGGTCGAGGGCGTCTGGGAGGTCACCCATCTGGGTGGCCACCGCTTCTCCCCCACCGCGCTCGTGCTGCCGTACGGGTACGCGTACGGCCGGGCCGAGGCGCACTCGCTCAAGGAGGTCCTGCACGGCGCGCGCGAGGGGCGCATCGTCGTGGACGGCTGCCGGGGCAGCTCGGCCTGGGAACGCCCCGGGCAGGCGGCCGAACTGGCCGTGCGCAGCGCGACCGGCGAATGCGGCGCCGAGACGCTGAGCGTCGTCCGGACGGTCGGCACGGCTCCGCGCTGGGAGGTGACCGTCGCCCACACCGACGGACGCCGCTGGCAGGTCGAGGTGGCCCAGGGAACGGCGCTCCCGCCCCGCCAGGAGAGCTGCGGAGCATCCGTCCTCGGCTCACCCGCGCGCATGGACGTGGTGGCGGTGCGCGAAGTGCGGTTGACGACGGCCCTGGCCGGCTGACCGCCCGGCACGTCCGCGGGCCCCACCGGCTCTCCGGCTAAGCGCCGTCCGGTACCGGCACCGCCGCTCCGGAGGCCGATCACGCCCGGGCACACATTGATCTGGAGATCCGTGCCACACCGGTCTACGGCCGCCGCCCGGCCGCACGTACCGTCTTGGGTATGAGCGCCACTCCCCCCGCACGCCGTCTGCGCCTCGGCCTGCCCCGGCGGATGTTCTCGCAGGTGCTGCTGATGCAGGTGGCGATCGCCGCGGGAGTCGCGGTCCTCGCGACCGGACTGTTTCTCGCGCCTCTCGGCGACCAGCTGGACGACCAGGCGATGCGCCGCGCCCTCGCGATCGCGCAGACCACCGCGCAGCAGCCCGGGCTCGCGGACGAGGTGAGGGACACGCCTCCGTCGCCGGAAGGCCCGGTGCAGCGGGAGGCGGAGCGGATCCGGAAGGCCACCCGGGCCGAGTACGTCGTGGTGATGGACTGGCGGGGCGTGCGCTGGTCGCACACGGACCGCGAGCAGATCGGCGGCACCGTATCGACCGACCCGGGCCAGGCGCTGGCGGGCAAGGAGGTCATGGAGATCGACAGCGGCACCCTGGGCCGTTCCGCCCGGGGCAAGGTACCGCTGCGCGACAGCGACGGCACGGTCGTCGGCGCGGTCTCCGTCGGTATCGCCTACGACAGCGTCCGGGCCCGGTTGATCCACGCCATCCCGGGGCTGCTCGCGTATGCCGGCGGCGCCCTGGCCGTGGGCGCCCTGGCCGCGTGGCTCATCTCCCGGCGGGTCCAGCGGCAGACGCGGGACCTGGCCTTCTCGGACATCGCGGCGCTCCTGTCGGAACGCGAGGCGATGCTGCACGGCATCCGCGAGGGCGTCGTCGCCCTGGACCGCACCGGCCGCATCCGCCTCGTCAACGACGAGGCACAGCGCCTCCTGGGGCTCGGGCAAGTGGTGGTGGGCCGCTCCCCCGACGAGGCGCTCGGTGCGGGCCGTACGGCCGATGTGCTGGCCGGACGCGTCACCGGCACGGATCTGCTCACCGTGCGCGGACAGCGGGTGCTGGTCGCCAACCGCATGCCCACCGACGACGGAGGCGCCGTGGCGACCCTGCGTGACCGCACCGAGCTGGAGCAGCTGGGCCGCGAACTGGACTCCACCCGAGGCCTGATCGACGCCCTGCGCGCCCAGGACCACGAGCACGCCAACCGTATGCACACGCTTCTGGGCCTGCTGGAGCTGGAGATGTACGACGACGCCGTCGAGTTCGTCGGCGAGGTGGTCGGCGATCACCGGGCCACCGCGGAACAGGTCACCGAGCGGATCGAGGACCCGCTGCTCGCCGCCCTCCTGGTCGGCAAGGCCACCGTCGCGGCCGAGCGGGGTGTCGCCCTGTGGGTGTCGGACCGGACCCGGCTGCCCGACCGGCTGGTCGACCCCCAGGGCCTCGTCACCGTCGTGGGGAACCTGGTGGACAACGCCCTCGACGCCGTCGCCGGAAAGCCGCACGCGCGCGTGGAGGTCGAACTGCGCGCCGAGGGACGGAAGGTGACCCTCAGGGTGCGCGACACGGGGCCGGGGATCCCGCCGGAGCACCGTGAGTTGATCTTCACCACGGGATGGTCCACGAAGAAGCCGCCGGCCCACCGGGAACGGGGTATCGGCCTCTCCCTGGTGCGCAGGCTGGCCGAGCGGCAGGGCGGCAGCGCGACCGTCGGTGAAGCACACGGCGGGGGCGCGGAGTTCACCGTCGTCCTGCCCGAGGCGCTGGCCGAGCCGGGTCCGGAACCGGCCGCCCTGACCGTGCCGTCAGCTCCGCAGACCTCCGAGGAGGAGTCCTGATGATCGAAGTCCTGGTGGTGGACGACGACACGAGAGTCGCACGGGTCAACGCCGCCTACGTCGAGAAGGTGCCGGGCTTCCACGTCGCCGGGGAGGCCCACAGCGCCGAGGAGGCACTGCGCCGGATGGAGACACTGCCCCGGCTGGACCTGGTGCTCCTGGACCACTATCTGCCGGACGCGACGGGGCTCGCGGTCGTCCAGGAGATGCGGCGGCGCGGCCACCAGAGCGACGTGATCATGGTGACGGCGGCTAGGGACGTCTCCACCGTGCAGGCGGCGATGCGGCACGGGGCGTTGCAGTACCTGGTCAAGCCGTTCGCCTTCGCCGGTCTGCGCGCCAAGCTGGAGGCCTACGCGGAGCTGCGCCGCACCCTCGACGGCGGCGGGGAGGCGGAGCAGGCCCAGGTGGACCGCATCTTCGGCGCCCTGTCCGCGTCTTCGGAGCCGGACCTGCCCAAAGGCCACTCCCCGACCACCGCCGAGCTGGTCCGCCAGTCCCTGATGAGCGCGGACAAGCCCCTGTCCGCCCAGGAGATCGCCGAACGGACCGGGGTGAGCCGCCAGACCGCCCAGCGCTATCTGAAGCTCCTGGAGCGCACCGGACGGGCCAGGCTGACCCTCAAGTACGGCGACGCGGGCCGCCCGGAACACCGCTACGTATGGGCGACCCGCGGCTAGGGCGACCCGCCGGCGACCGGCACCGGCTCCGGCCCTGCGCCGCTCCCGTCCCGTCTTACGCCGCTCCCGCCCCGGTCAGCGACCGCACCTCGGTCTCCGCGTGCTTGGCCTCGTCCGGGACCTCCGCCGAGGTGACGGTGCCCAGCCAGCCCGCGAGGAAGCCGAGGGGGATCGAGACCAGACCCGGGTTCTGCAGCGGGAAGTACTGGAGGTCGATGCCCGGGAAGAGCGAGTCGGGGCTGCCCGAGACCACCGGGGACAGCACCACGAGCGCCACGGCCGGAACCAGGCCGCCGTAGACGGCCCATACGGCACCCCGTGTGGTGAAGCCGCGCCAGAACAGGGAGTAGAGCAGCACGGGCAGGTTCGCCGACGCGGCGACGGCGAAGGCCAGGCCCACCAGGAACGCCACGTTCAGGTCCCGCGCCAGCAGTCCGAGCGCGATCGCCACCACGCCGACCCCGACGGCCGCGACCCGGGCCACGGCCACCTCGCTGCGCGGCTTCCCGCCCCGGCGCCGCAGGGACGCGTACAGGTCGTGGGCCACGGACGCCGAGGACGCCAGCGTGATGCCGGCGACCACGGCGAGGATCGTGGCGAAGGCGACCGCGGCGACGATCGCGAAGAGAACCGTGCCGCCGGTTGATCCCGCGCCACCGCCCAGATCGAGCGCCAGCAGGGGCACCGCCGTGTTCCCGGCCGCGTTCGAGCCCCGTACCGCGTCCGGCCCCAGGATGGCGGCCGCGCCGAACCCGAGCACGATCGTCATGAGGTAGAAGCCCCCGATGAGCCCGACGGCCCAGACGACCGACCTGCGGGCGGCACGCGCGGTGGGCACGGTGTAGAACCGGGACAGGATGTGCGGCAGCCCCGCCGTACCCAGCACCAGAGCCAGTCCCAGACTGATGAAGTCGAAGCGGGCGGTCCAGTCCCCGCCGTACTTGAGCCCGGGCGCCAGAAAGGCCTGCCCGTGCCCACTGCGCTCGGCCGCCGTGAGCAGCAGCCGGTCCACGTCACCGTGGAAGCGCACCAGGACGAGGACCGTCAGCGCGATGGTGCCGCCGAGCAGCAGGACGGCCTTGACGATCTGGATCCACGTGGTCGCCCGCATCCCTCCGAGCGACACGTAGATCACCATCAGCGCGCCGACCCCGATGACGGTCCAGGACCGCGCGGCGTCGCTCGTCCCGCCGAGCAGCAACGCCACCAGACTGCCTGCTCCGACCATCTGCGCCACCAGGTACAGCACGGACACCGTGACCGAGGACGTCCCCGACGCGATCCGCACCGGCCGCTCCCTCATCCGCGACGCCACGACATCGGCGAGTGTGAACCGGCCGCAGTTGCGGACCAGTTCGGCGACCAGGAACAGCACCACCAGCCACGCCACCAGGAACCCGACGACGTACAGCAGCCCGTCGTAACCGAACAGCGCGATGAGTCCGGTGACTCCCAGGAAGGAGGCGGCCGACATGTAGTCGCCCGCGATGGCAAAACCATTCTCCATGGGTGAGAAGAGCCGCCCGCCCGCGTAGAACTCCTCCGCCGAACCACGCCGGTTGCGACTGACCCACGTCGTGATCCCCAGCGTGACCGCGACGAACCCGCTGAAGAGCAGCAGCGCCAGCGTCTGGTGTTCCTCCGTCACGACCCACCACCGTTCACGCCACGCGTCAGTTCCTGGGTCTCCCAGCGCAGTTCGAGCGCCGCCCGGTCCCTGCGCAGCCGCGCGTGCCGCGCGTACGCCCAGGTGAGCAGGAACGTCGACAGGAACTGCCCGAGCCCCGCCGCCATCGCCACGTTCACCGCCCCAGCCACGGGCCGCGCCATCAGCTCCGGCGCGGTCGTGGCGGCCACGACATAGCCCAGGTACCAGACGAAGAAGGCCGCGAACCCCGGCACCACGAACCGCCGGTACCGCCTCCTCACCTCCTGGAACGCCGCGCTGCGCTGCACCTCCAGGTAGACGTCGCCCGCCGCGGCAACCCGCTCGCTCTCCACCCGCGCCGACGGGACCACCGAGGGGGCGGGCACCCCGGCATCGGCCGACTCGCCCCAGCCGGAGGCCAGGGCGTCGTACCAGGGATCCTCGTACCTGAGCTGTTCGGCCTCTTCGGCCGGGACCGGCTCATGGCGGTCGAGAGGACCGACCCGACTCTCCTGGCCGGTCCCGCCGCCGCGGGAACGGCCCTTGCTTGGCTGCATGCCCAAGGATGGACAGAACGGGAAGATCCCCGACTCTTCTTCCCCTCGCTCTTCACCCCATCAGGTGACTGACCTGCTGGTGGCCGCACGAGTCCCTTCGCTGTGGCGTAACGCACTGCCTGTGCCCGGCCCTTGGGGTGACAGGCCCGCGTCCCCCGACAGCGGGCTGGGCACGGCCCGTGCGAAGAGCCCGCACGGCCGGGCCCTCCCGGACCCGGCCGCGGTGCCACAGCCCGCCGGAACGGCTACGCGTCGATCCGCGACCGGTCCAGCGTCGCCGCCGAGTTGGAGATGAACTCCTTGCGCGGCGCCACGTCGTTGCCCATCAGCAGATCGAAGACCTGCTCGGCGGCCTCCAGGTCGGACAGATTGATCCGGCGCAGGGTGCGGTGACGCGGGTCCATCGTGGTCTCGGCCAGCTGGTCGGCGTCCATCTCACCGAGACCCTTGTAGCGCTGGATGGAGTCCTTGTACCGGATGCCCTTGCTCTGGAACTCCATGAGCGTGTCGCGCAGTTCGCGGTCCGAGTACGTGTAGACGTACTTGTCCTGGCCCTTCTTCGGCTGGACGATCTCGATGCGGTGCAGCGGCGGCACCGCCGCGAAGACCCGGCCGGCCTCGACCATGGGCCGCATGTAGCGGTGGAACAGGGTCAGGAGAAGGGTGCGGATGTGCGAACCGTCGACATCGGCGTCGGTCATCATGATGATCTTGCCGTAGCGGGCCGCGTCGATGTCGAAGGTCCGGCCCGAGCCGGCTCCTATGACCTGGATGATCGCGCCGCACTCGACGTTCTTCAGCATGTCCGTCACGGACGACTTCTGCACGTTGAGGATCTTGCCCCGGATCGGCAGCAGCGCCTGGAACTCGGAGTTCCGGGCGAGCTTCGCCGTGCCGAGCGCGGAGTCGCCCTCGACGATGAACAGCTCGCTGCGGTCGACGTCGTCACTGCGGCAGTCGGCGAGCTTGGCCGGCAGGGAGGAGGACTCCAGGGCCGTCTTGCGGCGCTGCGCGTCCTTGTGCTGCCGAGCGGCGATACGCGTCCTGGCCGCGGCGACGGCCTTCTCCATGACGACACGGGCCTGCTGGGCGGCGTCCCGCTTGGTGGACGTGAGGAACGCCTTCAGTTCCTTCGAGACCACGTTGTTCACGATGCGGCGGGCCGCCGAGGTCCCGAGGACCTCCTTGGTCTGCCCCTCGAACTGCGGCTCGGCGAGACGCACGGTGACGACCGCGGTCAGGCCCTCCAGGGCGTCGTCCTTGACGATGTCGTCCTCGGCGACACGCAGCAGCTTCTTGGCGCGCAGCACCTCGTTCATCGTCTTGGCGACGGCCTGCTCGAAGCCCGCGACGTGGGTGCCGCCCTTGGGCGTGGCGATGATGTTGACGAACGACCGGAGCGTGGTGTCGTAGCCCGTCCCCCAGCGCAGCGCCACGTCGACGCCGAGCTCGCGGGTGACCTCGGTGGGCGTCATCTGGCCGTGGTCGTCCAGGACGGGGACGGTCTCCTTGAAGGTGCCCTGCCCGGAGAAGCGGAGGACATCGCAGACCGGCTTGTCGTTCGCCAGGTACTCGCAGAACTCGCTGATCCCGCCGTCGAAGCGGAACGACTCCTCGCCCTTGCTGCCGCCCTCACCGAGCCCGTACTCGTCGCGCACGACGATGGTCAGGCCCGGCACCAGGAACGCGGTCTGGCGGGCGCGCTGGTGCAGCGTCTCCAGGTTGAGCTTGGCGTCCTTGAGGAAGATCTGGCGATCGGCCCAGTACCGCACGCGCGTGCCGGTGCGGCTCTTCGGGATCTTCTTGGCCTTGCGCAGGCCGCTCTTGGCCTCGAACTTCGCCTCCGGGCTGTTTCCGGCGAAGGCGCCGGGGACACCGCGCCGGAAGCTGATCGCGTGGGTGTGCCCGTTGCGGTCCACCTCGACGTCCAGCCGGGCGGACAGGGCGTTCACCACGGAGGCGCCGACGCCGTGCAGACCGCCGGAGGCGGCGTACGAGCCACCGCCGAACTTTCCGCCGGCGTGCAGCTTGGTCATGACGACCTCGACACCGGAGAGGCCGGTCTTGGGCTCGACGTCGATCGGGATGCCCCGGCCGTTGTCCCGGACCTCGACCGAGCCGTCGTCCTGGAGGATCACCTCGATGTGGTCGCAGTATCCGCCGAGGGCCTCGTCGACGGAGTTGTCGATGATCTCCCAGACGCAGTGCATCAAGCCACGGCTGTCGGTGGATCCGATGTACATACCCGGGCGCTTGCGGACGGCCTCGAGCCCCTCGAGGACGAGCAGGTGCCGCGCGGTGTAGTTGGAACCGTCCCGGTCTGCTCCTGCCAGCAGAGCTGTGGACGGCACGGACGTCTCGGCGGTCACGCGGTTCGCTCCTCGCTGAATTTCAGATGGGGCCCTCATGGGTAAGGGCGCGGCTTCAGTCACCGGTGAGAGGGTACCGAGGCCTGGTAGAGCCGTTGTAACGCCACCCTCGTCGGAAACTCACCCTAGTCCAGACTCGCATGTACGTTCGATCCCTCGATGGAGTGAAGCACACATCACGTTCCCTTCCAGGCATGAACCATTTAGGCTCCGGGCACGTCCTCATGAACAACCGGCAACCCAGCCGGGAGGACCGACCACCGATACAACGCGAAGCCCCGTAAGACACATAGACACGCAATACGGCACATTCGCCGCCAACCGGCAGCAGACAGCCGCCTCGCAAGATTCTTTCGAGGAAAAGCCACGAGCGGGAACGTTTTGGGGCTGGTTGGATGTTGACCCTGGTACGACAGCTCGTCGAGCTAGAGAAGAGGCGACGTGACTACTGTTCTGACCCCCGCGAGCCCGCTGACGGCCGCTGATCGTTGCGACCGCTGCGGCGCCCAGGCGTACCTGCGCGTCGTACTGCTCAGCGGCGGCGAACTGCTCTTCTGCGCCCACCACGGCCGCAAGTTCGAGCCGGAACTCAAGAAGATCGCCGCTGAGATACAGGACGAGACGGAGCGACTCACGGCCGCTCCCGCGAACGCCGCCGAAGAAGAGCGCTGACACCTCGCGTCCGACGACGAGCCAGCCCGGCACAGGCCGGTGAACGGGCGGTTGCCTCTGGTCACCAGAGGCAACCGCCCTTCCTCGTCCCCCAGGCCGGCCTCAGGCTCCGTCGGACGCCTCAGACACCGTCCGTGGCTCGTGTCCAGCCGAGCGTCCGCACGATGTCGGACACCCGCATGTACACCCCGGGGTTGCCTGCCCGTCCGCAGCCGATCCCCCAGGACACCAGCCCGATCAACCGCCCCTGAGCCACCAGCGGCCCTCCGCTGTCCCCCTGGCAGGCATCGCGGCCCCCTTCGGCCTCCCCGGCGCAGAGCATGCTCCTGGCGTCGTAGGTGCCGTCGGCGCCGCCCGGATACGCCTGCTCGCACAGCGTGTCCGGAAGCACACGCACCCGCGCCGCCCGCAGACCGCTCGGGTACTCGCCCGCGCCCGAGATGTCGCCCCAGCCGTACACCGTCGCGGTTTCGCCGGCCGCGTACGCGGGGTCCCCGTCGGCGGCCATGGGGATGACGGACTCGCCGGGCAGCGGCTCCGCCAGGGTGAGCACGGCGAAGTCCCCGGCGTTGGTGAGACCGTTGTAAGCGGGGTTGACCCAGGTACGGCGCACGGCGATCTCCTGGCCTGCGCTGCCCGTGAGCAGGTCGGTGCGCCCTGCTATGACCTTGAGATCCCGCACCCGCTCCGGCGGCCCGCCGAGGACGCCCTCGTCCAGGCAGTGGGCCGCGGTGAGCACGGTGGTGGGGCCGACCACCGCGCCGCCGCAGAACTGGCCGGCGCGCGTACCCCCGAACCGGTCACGACTGGACAGGGCCACCGTCCACGGGCTCTCGGACGCCTCGACGGGAAACCCGCCTATGACCACGCTGTCGGCGGCCACAGAGGCGCTGGAGCCCATTGATATGACAGATCCGGCGGCTGCCAGGGCCAGCGACAGGCCCACAGCTCGTGCCAGTCGGCGACGCATACGCTCTCCTCACTCCGTGGTGTCCGTGAGACACCCAGAGTGATCCACCTCGCCGGACCCCGCACCCGCGGCGGGACAGCACCGCGAAGGCCCGGCCCCCGAGGGGGACCGGGCCTTCGGCGTCGTACGACCGTGTTCAGTCCAGGTAGTCGCGCAGCACCTGCGAACGCGACGGGTGGCGCAGCTTCGACATGGTCTTGGACTCGATCTGACGGATCCGCTCACGCGTGACGCCGTAGACCTTGCCGATCTCGTCGAGGGTCTTCGGCTGACCGTCGGTGAGACCGAAGCGCATCGAGACGACGCCCGCCTCGCGCTCGGACAGGGTGTCCAGGACGGAGTGCAGCTGCTCCTGGAGCAGCGTGAAGCTCACCGCGTCGGCCGGGACGACGGCCTCGGAGTCCTCGATGAGGTCACCGAACTCGCTGTCGCCGTCCTCGCCCAGCGGGGTGTGCAGCGAGATGGGCTCGCGGCCGTACTTCTGGACCTCGATGACCTTCTCCGGGGTCATGTCGAGTTCCTTGGCCAGCTCCTCCGGGGTGGGCTCGCGGCCCAGGTCCTGGAGCATCTGGCGCTGGACGCGCGCCAGCTTGTTGATGACCTCGACCATGTGCACCGGGATACGGATGGTGCGGGCCTGGTCGGCCATGGCGCGGGTGATCGCCTGACGGATCCACCAGGTGGCGTACGTGGAGAACTTGTAGCCCTTGGTGTAGTCGAACTTCTCGACCGCGCGGATCAGACCGAGGTTGCCCTCCTGGATGAGGTCCAGGAAGAGCATGCCGCGGCCGGTGTAGCGCTTGGCCAGGGAGACCACCAGACGGAGGTTGGCCTCCAGCAGGTGGTTCTTGGCGCGGCGGCCGTCCTCGGCGATGATCTCCAGCTCACGCTTGAGCTTGGGGGCGAGCTTGTCGGCGTTGGCCAGCTTGTCCTCGGCGAACAGACCCGCCTCGATGCGCTTGGCGAGCTCGACCTCCTGCTCGGCGTTGAGCAGGGGGACCTTGCCGATCTGCTTGAGGTAGTCCTTGACCGGGTCGGCGGTGGCACCTGCGGCGGCCACCTGCTGCGCCGGCGCGTCGTCCTCGTCCTCGTCGGAGAGCACGAAGCCCGCGTTCTCGGGGGTGCCCTCGGGTTCCTCACCGGCCTTGCCGGGGGCTGCCTCCTCGAGCACCTCCTCCTCGATGATCTCGGCGTCGTCCTTCTTGGCGCTGGTCTTCTTGGCCGCCGTCTTCTTGGCGACGGTCTTCTTCGCGGCCGCCTTCTTGGCGGTCGTCTTCTTGGCAGCCGCCTTCTTGGCGGGCGCCTCCTCCTCGACGGCGGACTCGGTGGCGGGCGCCGCCGGCGTGGCGGTGGCGGTGGCCTTCCGGGTGGTCACCGCCTTGGCCGCGACCGTTTTGGTGGCGGTGCGCTTGGCGGGACTCTTCGCTGCGACGCTCTTTCGGGTGCGCTTGGGCTCTGCGGCACTGACCATCAGCGTCACACCCTCTTCCTCGAGGATCTGATTGAGGCTGCGCAGTACGTTCTTCCACTGAGTGGCCGGAATCTGGTCAGCTTCGAAGGCCCGACGCACGTCATCGCCGGCGATCTGCCCCTCAGCCTTTCCCCGCTCAATGAGCGCCATGACAGAGACGGACTCGGCGATCTCCGGCGGGAGCGTACGGGATGTGCTGGCCGACACGAACAACCTCTCGGAACGTTGGAAAACGGCTTCCGGCCCCGTCCACGGAGGGACAGGAGCCGACCGCCGGCTTGGGGATGGGCCGACGGTGCGGGCGGGGGCCGGGAAGATGCACAGCGCCGTGTACGGCGTCCGTATTCCCTCCGCGGCTGTCACCTCTTAGGTCATCGCGTTCTTCCCGGGAGTGTTACGCCCAATCTGCGTGGCCCGAGTCACACCCCGTAAGCGAACAAAAACGGTCAGACGCCGACATAAGAGGTCAGACGTGATGGCGACCTGGCCGTCCCGTCGGGTTCCGGCCCCTTCGCGCCGTCGGACCCCGCGAGATCACAAGGATCCCACGGGGTCCGACGGGAGGCGGATCACCGAACAGGCACTGCCACAGGAGGGGGGTGGCACACCCGGCCGCGCCGCCCGCGGAACGGGTTCAGTGCTCGCGCGGGGCGGGTACGACCCGTTCCACCTCGGGGTGGACCGTGAGGAGTTGCCGCATGGCCGCCTCGGCCGCCGCTCCGTCGCCGGCGGCGAGGGCGTCACAGATGCGGCCGTGGTGCGCCAGGGACGCGTCGTTCGGCCGGTCACAGCCCGTGACCGGACTGCCGGAGACATGCAGGGCCGCGGACACGATCCCGGACAGATGTTCCAGCATGCGGTTGCCCGCGACCTGGATGAGCAGCGAGTGGAACTCGGAATCGGCGCGGGAGAAGGTGAGCGCGTCACCCTGGGTCATCGCATGCCCCATGATCTCGACCATGTCCGCCAGGCGTTGCTGAACGTCCTCGCGCCCGTGCCCGGCGGCGAGGCGGGCGGCCAGCGGCTCGATCGTCCACCGCAGCTCGCTCAGCTCGCGGCGCTGGTCGTCGCGCTGCGGCCCGTAAGCCCGCCACTCGATGATGTCCGGGTCGAGGAGGTTCCAGTCACTGACGGGACGCACGCGCGTACCGACGTTCGGACGGGCGCTCACCAGGCCCTTGGCCTCCAGGACGCGCAGCGACTCGCGGACGACGGTGCGGGAGACCTCGAAACGCTGGCCGATCTCCTCGGGCACCAGCGGGCGGTCGGCGCCCAGGTCGCCGGAGACGATCATCTGGCCCAGCTGCTGAACGAGTTGGCCGTGCAGCCCGCGCCCGCGGCTGCCCGCGGCGCGTCGGCCCACACGGCCGAGCTCGGGGTCCGCGCCCTCCCAGGCAGGGATCCCGACGCGGTCGACGGCGGGTGCCTCCGCGTACGGGTAGCGGTCGAGTTCGCCCGGGCTCGCGAGGCCGGAGTCAGCGGAGCGGGCGGCGGTCATCATGGTGTGCGCAAGGGTACTCACGCATCCTTTGTCGGCGCCCTCTCCAACTCCCTTGAGGTCTTTGGTGAAAAGCACACGAAAGGGTGATCGCTCACCCCGTCGCAATTGACGCCTTATCGGAAAGAAATGGGCGCTCTGCGGGGAGTTGTGCGCATGGCCGGACTAAGGGTCACGGACAGTCGTCACCGGAACCGGCTGCGCAGGGTGGTGAGGAGATACGCGCAGAGCAGCGCGGTCAGCGACAACGTCAGGGCCCCGCCCACAGGTTGGGAGACCACCGCGAAAACGGCCTCCAGGTAGTGCTCACCCCCGAAGGGCCAGCGCGGCAGCAGGGCTTCCCGCAGCCGCATGGGAAGGCCGGCCGCGGTTCGCACGGACGGTCCCTCGACGAGCTTGTGCACGACGGGCACGACGAGGAGGGGGACGGCGGCGACGGCGGCCAGGCCGGCCGTGGTCGACCGGAAGACACCGGCGGCCAGTACGCCGGCCCAGGCGCAGCCGATCACGAGCCCGAGCCAATTCGCACTCAGGGGAACCCAGTCCGCGGGAACCTGGGCGAGCTCCGGTCCGTAGACGAGATAGAGCACTTCGGCGTCGCAGCCGACGGTGAGGGCGGCCAGCAGCAGCGCGCTGACCGAGGAGACGAGCAGTTTGGCGGCCAGCAGCCCCAGCCGGCGGGGCACGGTGCCGCGGTCCGCGGCCAGGGCGGGGTGCCGGAACTCGTCACCGAAGGCCAGCGCGCCGAGCAGTCCCGCGCCGAGTGCCGCGGGCGGCAGTGGGAGCTCCCGCGGCCAGGCGGCCAGCAGGCGAGGCTGCGGGGTGTGCCCGATGCGCGCGAGTACGACGGCGGTCACGGCGGACACGACGAGAACGACCGCGCCGGTCAGGAACCCGGTGCCGATCCCGGTGGCGCGCCGGATCTCGTAGCGGAGGGGACGCAGGGGGCTGGGAGCGGGGCGCACCGAGATGGGGGGCGGGAGAGGGGGCAGGGCGTCGAGTGTGCGGATCGCCCGAGCGGCGGGAGGGTGGGGCGCCCGGAGCGGGGAGGGTGTGATCTGCGCCGGTGGAGTCTCGCTCGCGTGGCCGGCCGGGGTTCCGTCCGGAACCCGGTGCGGCTCGACGACCGGCAGCGGCTGCCCGTGGAGGGGCCGGCGCTCGTCCGTGACAGGTGTCGGTGCGTCCGAGAGGGGGCGCTGGTGGAGGGCGGGAGGCGGTTCGAGGGCGGGAGGCGGTTCGATAGGGGGACGCGGTTCGAGCGCGGTAGGCGGTTCGATGGGGGGTCGCGGTTCGATGGCGGAACGCGGTTCGAGCGCGGGGCGGGATTCATCCGTGGAATGCGCTTCGAGCGCGGAACGGGGCTCCAGCGTGGGACCGGGTTCGAGCACGGGATGCGGTTCGGGCGAGAGGCGGGGTTCAAGCGGGGGACGGAGTTCTCGTACGGGATGCGTGCCGGGCGGGAGGTGGGGTTCGAGCGGGGAGTGGGGTTCCAGCACGGGACGCGGTGCGAGCGGGGGGCGTGGCTCGGTCGTGTCGGGCGCCGCCGGGTCTGTCGCGGTCGGCCGCGACGGGTCGAGAGACAGTGCGGGTCGCCCGGAGCGGAGCGCGGGGGCCGGGTGGCCGGTGCCAGACGCGTGCCCTGGCTCGACGAGACCTCCACCCCGGGGCCCGCTTGCCTGAATGAGGCCCGCCCCGGGGCCCATGTCGCCGAGCTCGTCGGCCAGTTGGTGGACGACGATGCCGTGACGGAACGCGATCTCACCGATGTCCGCGCAGGTACCGCCGTACACGGAAAGGCGGTTGCCGCCCTCTCGGACGACCTCCAGGGAGCGCTGCGAGGTGCGTGCCTGTTTGGCCAGGAGAGCGGCCAGACGGGCCGCGTGCGGGCTGCGTACGGCGACACGGGGGCGCAGGCGGGTGCGAGAGAACTCCGCGGCCTCCTGGTCGGCCACGAGCCTGCCCTGTTCCAGGGTGACGACGCGATCGGCGGTGCGGGCGGCGCCCTTCGGGTCGGCCGTGGTGAACAGGACGGTGCCGCCCTGGGCGGCGTGGGCGCGCAACATGCCGTGCAACCAAGCGCTCTCCCGCGCGGAAAGCCCGTCGGCCGGGTCGTCGAGCACGAGGGTGTGGGGGTCGGCCAGGAGCACGCAGGCCAGGCCGAGACGGCGGTCCATGCCACGGGACAGGGCGCCGAGACGTTCCTCGCGCAGGCTCACGAGCCCGACGGCTTCGAGGACTTCGTCGGCCCGCCTGACCGAGACCCCGGCCGCGGCGCACAACATGCGCAGATGACCGCGGACCGTGCGGGCGGGATGGCCGGGCACATCGCCCAGCAGCACGCCGACCTCGCGCGAGGGGTGGGCGATGCGATGCAGGGGGCGGCCCCGGAAGTGGGTGATGCCACGCCCCTGTTGGAGTTCGAGCATGAGTCTGAGGACCGTCGTCTTGCCGGCGCCCGGTGCTCCGAGCAGCGCGGTGATGCGGCCCGCCCGCGCCTCGAAAGAGACGTCATCGGCTGCGGGCGGAAGCTCTTTGCGGGGATTGCTGGTCAGTCCGAAGGCCTGGATCACTCGCAGCAAGATAGCGCGCCATGTCCGTTTTTTCGGGCATCCCGAGACCCCCTCGGGCAGGGACGTTCTCCTGGACCGACCCGCGGAGGAACCGGGTTCCGGACGTGCCGAGCCTGCGCCCCGGCCGCCCGTCAGACCTCGGGACGCAGCATCGGCGGGTTGAGCAGCGTCGCACCGCCGGCCCGGAAGAGCTGGGCCGGGCGTCCGCCCTGACGCGTGGTCGTCCCACCGGTGGGCACGAGGAACCCGGGGGTGCCGGTGACCTTGCGGTGGAAGTTGCGCGGGTCCAGTGCCACGCCCCACACCGCCTCGTAGACCCGGCGCAGTTCCCCGACGGTGAATTCGGGTGGGCAGAAGGCAGTGGCGAGCGAGGAATACTCGATCTTGGAGCGGGCGCGTTCCACCCCGTCCGCCAGGATCTGGGCGTGGTCGAAGGCCAGTGGCGCGACCGGCTCGGTGTCACGCCCGTAACCGCCCTGCCGCAGCAGTTCCTCGACCGGGGCCCAGCGCGCGTTGCTGGCGTCTCCGCCCGCCCTGGGTGCCGGCAGGTCGGGAGCGAGAGCGAGGTGGGCGACGCTGACGACCCTCATCCTGGGGTCCCGCTCGGGGTCGCCGTAGGTGGCGAGCTGCTCCAGATGTGCGCCGTTGTCCTGGGCCGGGACGGACGGGTCGTGGACGCGCAGTCCGGTCTCCTCGGCCAGCTCGCGTGCCGCCGCCTGGGCCAGGTCCTCGTCGGCCCGGACGAAGCCGCCGGGCAGCGCCCAACGCCCCTGGAACGGCGGTTCGCCCCTGCGTACCGCCAGCGCGCACAGGGCATGGCGGCGCACGGTCAGCACGACCAGGTCCACGGTGACGGCGAAGGGCGGAAACGCTGACGGGTCGTAGGGCATGCGGCGATCATAGTCGTCTGCCTGACGATAAACACTCCTTTCACTGGTCGCTTCGCTTGCTGATCCGCTGCGGCCCGGCAGGGACTCGGCTGTCTTGCCACTGATCCGGAGGTGGCACATCGCCGCTGGTCACACGCCCAGTTGGAGTCCGTCGGCTGCCTCCTCGACCATGGCGAGCCCCAGTCGGCTGACCCGTACGGAGAACGGGGCGCCCGCCACCCGCAGACCTGTGAAGCCGACCTCGCCGAGGGGTGCCCCGCGCACCGGGCGCAGCGTCACCGTCCCGGCGGGGGCATCGGGACGGATGCCGGCGAGGGTGGTCAGCAGCAGGACTCCACCGGCCGCCGCCGTGGCCGCGGGGCGGCAGGCCGCCGGGTGCGGGAGCGGAGCGCTCCCCTCCGTGCGCTGCTCCCCGGCGTACATCTCGGGCAGCCGGTGCGTGAAGGCCTCGGCCGCCGCCAGCACTCCGCGCAGCAGCGAACTCGCCTCCTTCTCATAGCCGGCCGCGGCCAGTCCCGCGACGGCCAGCGCCGTCTCCTGGATCCGCACGGCTCCCGTGCGATGGCCGAACGGATTGAAACCCGGCTCCTTCGCGCCCAGTCCGCGCAGGCCCCATCCCGAGTCCATGAGCGGGCTGCCGAGCAGGCGGGCGAGGTGCTCCGTCTGGACCTTGTCGAGCAGGCCCGGCGCAGGCTCACCGCCGCCCAGCAGGCCTGTGTCGAGGAGATGCACGGCGGAGGCGCCCAGGTGAGGCACGAGATTGCCGTCCCGGGCGCGGGCCGCCGCGGGTCGGCCGCCTCCACGGTCCTCGAGCCAGAAGTCCTCGCGGAACCGGGTCCTCAGCGCTTGCGCCCACTGCCGGAGTTCCGCTCCCCCTGTCCGGCCGCAACCGTCGAGCAGGTCGGCGCCGAGCACGGCGGCGCGGTGAGCATTGGCCTGTGTGTCGCAGCGGACGAAACCGCCCGGGTTCGGGTCCGGCAGGTATGTGCCGTCACCCACGGTCTTCCGCAGCCAGGCCAGGCAGCGCTCGGCGGCGGGCAGCAACGCTTCCGTCTCCTGCTCGGGGAGGCCCCAGCGGCGGGCCTCGGCGAGCAGGGCGGGGAAGAGCAGGGTGGCCTCGGTGCCGGTGCACTGCGGTGGGAGGTGCGGTCCCGCGTCCCGTAGCGGACCGGGAATCATGCCGGACTGCGCTGTGGGACCCGTCATCTGGGTCCGGGCGAGGGTCCGCAGCGTTCCCGCGGCCAGGCCGGTGCCCAGCGACAGCACCATGCGGGCGGCCACGAGCGCGTCCGCGGGGGCGAGACCGCAGCGCCAGGGGGCTCCGGCCGCGAGGTGGGTGTCGGCGGGGTTCGCGGAGTCGCGCAGGAGGAGGGCCTGGAGATCCTCGATGCTGGTGCGCAGGAGGGCGGGGACTCTGGGATCGTCGCCCTCCGCGCACGCGGCCGCGAGGGGGCTGGTCGCCGCCCGGCCCGCGGCACGCAGGGGCCCGGCGCCGTCCGGCCGCACCCGCAGTTCGATGGTTCTGCTGCCACCGGGCGGCAGGTCGACCTCCCAGCGCAGCAGCCCGGCCGAGGCCAGGGCGTCCGCGGGAGGAGGCTCGGCCGTGACGGTCGCGTTGCCGGTGGCGCAGGACCAGCGCAGCCCGGAGCCGTGGACACTGGCAGTGAGTTCGGGTCCCGCTTTGGCGGAGGCGATCGCCCCGAGGTCGGCCAGGTCGGTCCCCAGCACGATCTCCACCGGCAGACGGAGCGGGCGGGGCACCGCGTTGTGCAAAGTGATCCGTTCCGTGCCGTCCGCGAAGCGGTTGCGCTCCACGATCACCTCGGGGTCCGGCCCCGCCTGTGGAGAGGTGCGCAGCGTGCCGACGAACCTGGCACGGTCGGCCGAGGCCATCCGGGCCTGCACCGCGAGGGGTTCTCGTCCGGCCACGCGGATCTCGCACCGGGAGAGCACGCGTCGGCCCGCACGGTAGAACCCCTCCAGTCCACCACCGGTCATCTGGCCTTTCTCGGTCGAGATGGCGAGGCCGGGGAGGGCGATTCCGATCATCACGGTGTGGGCGGGTGGCAGGTCGGCGGACCCGCGCAGCCCGGGGCCCGTGACGCCCCGGGGAGGGAGCGAGGGCGGGTACGTCGCCGACAGCGGCGTTCGCCCCTGAGGGAAGGACTCCGGCGCCGAGCCGTGGTCCGGACCCCGCCCGGGCCGACGATCCTGATCCGTCCACCGAGGCGACGACCGCCCCGGACCCGGTGACGAGGGCGGGCCCGAGTCGGGTCCGACGGGCGAAGAGGCACGTGGCCCACTGCCCGGGAAGCTCTGCCCGTAGCCTTCGCCCCGAGTCGCTGGACGCGGCGCGGCGACCTGGTCTGCGGCGGGTGGATTCCCAGCCCGGGCCGGGGCGGACCCCGGGCCGAGGGACGGTTGAGGCCCGCCCTGGAGGCGGTAGTCATCGGCAGCGGAGGAGGGCGGAGTCGGCTGTTGCATAGGAGGGCTTCCTCTGCGCTCTGTGCGCCTCGTTCGGGTTCGGCGCCGGTGGCGGGGGGCTCCGGCGGAGCGGGGGCCGTGCGGCGTCACGGCCTCTCCAGCCGTTCCGCCACTCAGGTGAACGGCGTGAGCGTCCTCCGAGTCACGCCCGTGGCCCCGCGCCCTGCGCCTCGATGCCGCCCGGCTAAGGCTCACTCCTCTGCGTCCGCTCCGCGGCCGGACTGCCCGCTTTCCTGGTCCGCTCCCCTGCCCGGCACGGCCGTCGTCTTCGGCTCACCTGCGCGGGTGCGGCCCCTGCGGACGCTGCCGGGCCGGGTGGCATCCGCCGTCATCGGACGCCCCGGAGGCGTACCTGTCTCAGCGGCACCGTAAAAGCGCTTGGCAGCCACCGGTGTGCGCCGACCGGGAGCTCGTGCGCCCTGGTCACCGGCTTCCGCACTCGTACGGCCGGGGGCCGCGCCGGTAGAGCCGGCGGAACGAAAGCGGCGACGCCGGCGGGATGGCGCGGCTGCCGATGTGGGCTTGTGGCTCGGTCCAAACTCGGGCGGCGCCCCTGCTTGGGTGAGGGTGCCGTTCGGCTCGACATCCTTCGGCGCCTCTGCCTGTGCAAGGGTGCCGTTCGGCTCGGCATCGCTCGGCACCTCTGCCCGTGCCGTCCTGTCACTCGGCTCGCACTTCGCCGGTACCGCCGCCTGGGTCGCCCCCTCGCCAGGCCCCCGCCCCTCCGGCGCCTCCGCCCGAGCCGTCTCGTCACTCGGCTCGCACTTCGCCGGTACCGCCGCCTGGGCCGCCCCCTCGCCAGGCCCCCGCCCCTCCGGCGCCTCCGCCCGGGCCGCCTCGTCCCTCGTCTCGCATCCCGCCGACACCGCCGCCCGCGCGGGTTCGCCCCTCACCTCGAGCTCGGGCGCCGTGGCCGCCCCGCGGCGTCCATCCGACGTGTCACCGTCCGCCAGCGGCTCCAGGACATCGGTCACCGCGCCCCCACGGTCCTTGCGCCCCGCTCGCAGGCAGCTGCGGATCGCCTCCGGGTCGAGGCCCTCGTTGCAGGCCTGGTGCAGGAGGCGGGCGAAGAGGTAATCGGGATCGGCGCCCAGGGCCATGGCGAGAGCTTCCCGGGCCTCCAGTTCGTCACCGGTGGACCAGGCGACCCAGCCGGCGAGGGTGAGCGGTGCCGCGGCATGTTCGCCGTACGGCCCGACGCAGCGTCGAGCCAGCGTCCGCCAGAGGCGAAGGGCGGGTGCGGCCTCGTCGCCCTCCATCCACTCGGCCGCACGGTCACGGGTCGCTCGGTCCTGGAGCCCGAGGATCAGCCGGGCCGCCTCGTCGCACCCGAGCAGTTCATCGTCACGAAGGTCGGCCAGCAGCGTGCCGGAGACAGGCTGTGCCTCGGCGAAGCGCTTCAGGGTCTGCCCTGCGAGATACAGCGTTTCGTCCGCCACCGCGGCGCGGCCCACGTCGTCGAGGATCTTCGGCACCAGCGCCATGCTGGCGGTGTCCAGAGCCGCTTCCTGCTCGAGCGCCGCGGCGTTCTCCCAGGGCAGCAGCCGCGCCCGGAGCTCTCGCAGGGTGCCGCGCACCTGGATGCCGGCGTACGTGGCCGCTGCGGCCAGCACCGAGGTGCCGGGCAGGCCCATGGGCGCTCCCTCGGGGGAGCAGCATGCCGCGTTGTCGCAGCAGTAGGACCAGTAACGGCCGTCCGAGATGCACAGCGCCTCGACCACCACCGCGTCCATGGAGCCACACTCGATACGCAACCTCTGGGCCAGGGGCCGCAGGCGTTCCATCACCTGCCGGCCGGTCTCGCCCTTCTCCGGTTCCTGGCACAGGAACGCGACCATCGACTCCGGCCGGGCACCTCGGCGCTCGCTGCCCCTCACGAGGCCTTGGGACAGCTGCCGGGCGGCGGAAGGCCAGTCGTCCGCGTTCGCCGGGATACCGAGCCGGGCGCGGCCGCCGAACCGCCCTCGTCCGTCCCTGTCGTGCAGGGCGACCAGGACGATGCTGTCCTCGGGCCGGTAGCCGAGCAGATAGGGAAGGGCGTCGGCCAGTTCGGACGGGGTGCGCAGAGTGACCTGGTGTTCTCCGCCGTGACTGTCGTACGCGGGGCTGGGGGTGTCCGGCCCGGACGCGTGACGCCCCTTGTTCTTCGGGGCTCCGGTCTGGTGCCCGCCCTGCGTCTCGGGCCCGCTGATGTCACCGTTCTCAGGGGATCCGGTCGTTTCGCTGTGGTTCGTCATGCGAAGACGATCTCGCGGAACAAAAACCTCCGCTTGACCCTGTGGATAAGTCCGATCAGGGACACGTCACCCAGGGCCCGACGTGTCCACAGCTCTCGGTACGCCGCTCCGAATGTCAGAGCCGTCCTGTTGTATGGGTCGCATGGAGCACACGAACAACGCGGAACTCCGGGCGGCGGCCGACGCGGTCCTCACCCGTCTCGTCGGGGACGTCTCGGGCAAGGCACGGCTGCGCGAGGACCAGTGGCGGGCGATCGAGGCGCTGGTCGCCGACAAGCGCCGTGCCCTGGTCGTCCAGCGCACCGGCTGGGGAAAGTCCGCGGTGTACTTCGTGGCGACCTCGCTGCTGCGGGCGCGGGGCAGCGGTCCGACGGTGATCGTCTCCCCGCTGCTCGCGCTCATGCGAAACCAGGTGGAGGCGGCGGCTCGGGCCGGCATCCACGCCCGCACCATCAACTCCTCCAACACCGAGGAGTGGGATGCCGTTCAGGCCGAGATCGCGGCGGGCGAGGTGGACGTCCTGCTGGTGAGCCCCGAACGGCTCAACAACCCGGATTTCCGGGACCAGGTGCTCCCCCGCCTCGCGGCCGCCACCGGTCTGCTGGTGGTGGACGAGGCGCACTGCATCTCCGACTGGGGCCACGACTTCCGGCCGGACTACCGCAGGCTGCGCACGATGCTCGCCGATCTCCCACCCGGTGTGCCGGTGCTCGCGACCACCGCCACGGCCAACGCGCGTGTGACGGCCGACGTCGCCGAACAGCTCGGCACCGGCGGCGGCACGGACGCCCTCGTGCTGCGTGGCCCGCTCGACCGGGACAGCCTGTCCTTGAGTGTGCTGCGGCTGTCGGATGCCGCGCACCGGATGGCCTGGCTCGCCGAGCACCTCGACGATCTGCCGGGCTCCGGAATCATCTACACCCTCACCGTGGCCGCCGCCGAGGAGGTCACCGCCTTCCTCCGGCAGCGCGGGCACACGGTCGCTTCGTACACCGGCAAGACGGAGAACGCCGATCGTCAGCAGGCCGAGGAGGACCTGCTCGCCAACAAGGTGAAGGCCCTGGTCGCCACCTCCGCACTCGGCATGGGCTTCGACAAGCCCGACCTGGGCTTCGTGGTGCATCTGGGCTCGCCCTCCTCCCCCATCGCCTACTACCAGCAGGTGGGCCGCGCGGGACGCGGGGTGGAGCACGCCGAGGTGCTCCTGCTCCCGGGCAAGGAGGACGAGGCGATCTGGACGTACTTCGCGTCGCTCGCCTTCCCTTCCGAAGACCTGGTGCGCCGCACGCTCGACACCCTCGCGCACGCGCAGAAGCCGCTGTCCCTGCCCGCGCTGGAGCCGCTGGTGGAGCTGCGCCGCTCCCGCCTGGAGACGATGCTCAAGGTCCTCGACGTGGACGGGGCGGTGAAGCGGGTCAAGGGCGGCTGGATCGCGACCGGGCAGCCGTGGTCGTACGACGCCGAGCGGTATGCGTGGGTGGCGCGTCAGCGCGAGGCCGAGCAGCAGGCGATGCGCGCGTACGCGTCGACGACCGAATGCCGGATGGAGTTCCTGCAACGCCAACTGGACGACGAGGCCGCCAAGCCGTGCGGCCGGTGCGACAACTGCGCCGGTCCGCGCTTCGCGGCCGACACCTCCGAGGAGGCGCTCGACGCCGCGCGCACGGACCTGGGCAGAGCAGGCGTCGAGGTCGAGCCCCGACGGATGTGGCCCACCGGCCTGCCGGCGATCGGGGTGGACCTCAAGGGACGCATCCCTGCCGGTGAACAAGCCGCACCGGGACGCGCCCTGGGACGCCTTTCGGACATCGGCTGGGGCAACCGGCTGCGGCCCATGCTCTCGCCCCAGGCCCCCGACGGGCCAGTGCCCGACGACGTGGCCAAAGCAGTGGTGGGGGTGCTGGCCGACTGGGCGAAGGGCCCCGGCGGCTGGGCTCCGGGAGTGCCGGACGCCCAGCCCCGCCCGGCCGGTGTCGTCACGATCTCCTCCCGCACCCGCCCGCAGTTGATCAACTCTTTGGGGACGCGCATCGCGGAGATCGGCCGGCTCCCGTTGCTGGGCGCCGTCGAGTACGCCGGCGACGCCTACCCGGGCTCCCGGAGCAACAGCGCCCAGCGGCTCAAGGCACTCGACGGGGCCCTGGCCGTGCCGCCCGCCCTCGCGTCCGCTCTCGCCGAGGCTCGGGGCCCGGTCCTCCTCGTGGACGACTACACGGAGACCGGCTGGACCCTCGCAGTGGCGGCGCGCATGCTCCGACGTGCCGGTGCGCAGGGGGTGTTGCCGCTGGTCCTGGCCGTGCAGGGCTGACGGCGCGCCCGGCTCGTGGCGGCTGCCCCGGCGCGCACCTCTGGACGCCGCGCACCCCCATGGCGTACGAACGTGTCGGGCTCGAACGCCCCATGGGTGGTCCGGCGACACACAGGGTGGGGATATTAGCCGCGCATCATCTGATAACGGTCGGCTGCCTCAATTGCTCGTTGCCGCAATCAAGTTCGACAGGAAGAATTGAAGTCCGCTCCCGCACGGCTCGTCCGCCAGCTCCGGCAGGGCTTCGCTGCGGTGCGCGCTCCCAGGAATCCGACCCCGCCCGCAGTGTGGGCGCGTAGCCGAAGGGAGGACCGTGACCTTCGGATTCGCTCCGGCCTCGGCAGCGGCGTCGACGTCCGCCGCTTCCGCCAACCGCTTGCTCGAACCCGCGGAATGGGCCGCCGCCGGGATCCCACTCCTGCGCAGCCCCCGCGAGATCGTCAGCGGACTGCACGCCCGGCACCACCCGCAGCCGGCGACCGCCGTCGTGGCCGTGCTCGACCCTGATGAACGGCTGTGCGCGAGCGCCTCGTTCGTGCGCCGTCCGGCACCGGCCGACGGCTGGATGTTCCGCAACGCGCTGCTCGCACAGCTACGCCGGGTCATTCCGCACGATCTGCGCCGCCGCACGCCGGTGCGCACAGCGGTGCTGCTCTACTGCCGCGAGGGCGACGCGCGTTGGACGGAGGAGGACGGCGCGTGGATGTGGGGGCTGCGTGACGCGTGCACCCTGCACGGGTTGCGCTGCGGGGCGTACATCACGCTGACCCGTGACGGCTGGCAGGTTCTCGGTGAGGGGCGCGGCGGACGCCGCCCTCACTCGGCCTCGGCACCGGAGCCGTTCGCCACGTCGGAGGCACCGCCCCCTATACCGCGCACCGGCGGGGCCTCCGAGGTACTGCGCCGCGCGGCGGCGGCACGCTGAGTCCTGGACCGGCCGTTCCCCACAGGTCCGGGACGGGACCGCGCACCACCCCATGGCACGCCACGGTTCCCGGGCGGACAGCCGGACCGGACACCTCGGCTCAACGTCGCGGACGACCACAGGGCCAGGTACCCAGGGGTACCCCACCGACGTGATCACGCACCGCCCGGGACGCCGTGGGCGCGGCGGTCGGGGACAGCCACGAAGCGCTGCACAACCGGCCCGAAGCCCCGGTGTGGTCACGGCTTTCGGCCCTTCCGGCATGGTGAATCGCCCGCTGTGCAGAACCGCGTCAGCGGTTGCGATGTGATTCCCCAGCGCCCTGCCGGGCGCTGGGACACCGGCTCAGACGCCCGCGCCCAGCACCGAGTTGATGCGCTGCGGGTCTCCGCAGACGATCAGCAGGGCACCGGCCCGGGAGTGGGCCAGGGACAGGGCGCTCACGGCTGCGGCCTCGGGTCCGCCGTTGACGGCGACCACGACCACCGGACGCGACGCGGCGCGGGCCGCGATACCGGCGTCCGTGTAGAAGACGTCGTCGCCGGCGTCGTGCTGGGCCCAGTAGGAGGCTTCACCGAACGACAGCTCGTGGGCGGCCCACGGGTGCTGTTCTCCGGTCGTGATCACCAGGACGTCTCCGGGTGCACGACCGGAGTCCAGCAGCAGGTCCACGGCCTCCTCGGCGGCGTCGAGCGCGCCTTCCACGGAAGCCGGGATCAGCTGGATCTGCGGAGTGACCGGAGCGGCGGCACCGGCTGCGGGACCCGACGGAGCGGGCTCGGCGGCCACCTCACGCGGCGCACGCTGCACCGGCGGCGCCGGCCGCAGAGGGCCGGGACGACCGGGACGCGACGGAGCCGCGGGACGGGGGCCGGGTACGGGACGGGGGGTCGGCGCGATACGGCCACTGGCCGGAGTGGCGCGGGGACCCTGGGCACTCTCGTGAATCTGAGGCTCCTCGGGAATGAGAGGCATGAGCTGATATTAATCAAACGTTAGTACGGCCCGCATCGGCGGGTGGCGCATGTGCGCGAACGTAACCGTCAGAAATCGAAGCCGAGCTGACCCTCGATCTCCGGAACGCTTGCGTCCGCCCAACTGCGGGCCTTCTTGAGGTGCCGCCACTGGGGCAGCGCATCAAGATACGCCCACGACAAGCGGTGGTAGGGGGTGGGGCCCCGCTCCGCCAGTGCGGCCTTGTGCACGGGGGATGGATACCCGGCGTTGTCCGCAAAACCGAAGTCTGCATGGTCGATACCCAGTTCGGCCATCATTTTGTCGCGCTGGACCTTGGCGATCACCGAGGCCGCGGCGACGGCCACGCAGGACTGGTCTCCCTTGATCACCGTACGGACCCGCCAAGGGGCACCGAGGTAATCGTGCTTGCCGTCGAGGATGACCGCGTCGGGCCGGACCGGCAGGGCATCCAGCGCACGCTCCGCCGCGAGCCGCAGCGCGGCCGTCATCCCCATGGCGTCTATCTCCTCCGGGGAGGCGTGTCCGAGAGCGAACGAGGTCACCCAGGTCCGCAGTTCCTCGGCGAGGGCGGTGCGTCGCTTGATGGTGAGCAGCTTGGAGTCCGTGAGCCCGTCGGGCGGCCGACGCAGTCCGGTGATCGCCGCGCAGACGGTGACGGGACCGGCCCAAGCGCCGCGGCCCACCTCGTCGACACCTGCAACGATCTTCGCTCCGGTCGTAGCGCGAAGGGAGCGCTCGACGGTGTGAGTAGGCGGTTCGTACGGCATGGCGCCCCTAGATTACGCCGCCCGGAACCGCCCGCGACACCCCGGTCCACACCGACGGCGTCGCGGCCTCGGCGAGCTTCCGCGGAGCTCCGGCCGACCGGAGCGGCGGACACCCTCGGCCCGAGCGCCGCACCCCTCAGGCCCGCAGCAGCGGAACCATCAACTGGTCGATCATCTCCTCGACTTGATGATCCTCCCATTCACAGCCGCACATCTTGGAGCGATACATCATCATGGCCGGCACGGCGTCGAAGACATAGCCGTTCGCCGCCTCGGGGCGCACCTCGCCTCGCTTGATCCCCCGTTCGACGACTTCCCGCAGCATCTTCATGGTGGGCTCCACGACTCCCTCGAAGATCACGCCATGGAAGCGTTCCGCTTGCGCCGTGTCGCACTCGTGAATCACCGAGCGAAGCGCGAGACCCGGACGGGAGAACATCGCGTCGCGGGCGCGCAGACACAGCACCAAAAGATCCTCACGCACCCCTCCTTCGTCCGGGGCCGCGTCGAACTGCGGCAGCCCGGCGCGCAGGGCGTCGGCGACCAGGTCCTCCTTGGACGGCCAGCGCCGGTAGACCGCCGCCTTACCCGTCTGGGCGCCGACGGCGACCCCCTCCATCGTCAGGCCGCTCCAGCCGACCGTGCTGAGTTGATCCAACGCGGCCTCCAGGATCGCGCGTTCCAGTACCGCGCCGCGGCGGCGGGCGGGCGTCTGAGCGGGGGCATCCGCCCAGCTGGGGGTAACCATCTGACTCTCTCCAACGAACAGAGGAAGCGGGCATTCCGGGGATGGGGGACGCGCCGGACGGCCACACAGGGGGACGTACCGAACGACGACGCCACGAGTGAACGCTTGCGTTCACTGTCGAGGGGTCACTACCGTTGACCCGGCAGTGAACGCCAGCGTTCACTAATTCAGTCGTGGGGGACTCATCGTGACAACCTCTCCATTGCTCCAAGATCGAAAGCCAGGCGCGGCACGCCGGGAGGGACGCCCCGGCATCGCGCTCACCGTGATCGCGGCCTGCCAACTCATGGTGGTGCTCGACGCGACGATTGTGAACATCGCACTCCCGCACATTCAAGACGCGCTCGAGTTCAGCACCACCGACCTCACCTGGGTCGTCAGCTCCTACACACTCACCTTCGGCGGCCTGCTTCTCCTCGGCGGCCGAGCCGGCGACATCCTCGGGCGACGCCGGGTCTTCATGACCGGCATCCTGCTGTTCACCTTCGCCTCGCTGCTGGGCGGCCTCGCCCAGGAGCCCTGGCAGCTGCTGGCCGCCCGGGTGCTTCAGGGGGTGGGAGGCGCGATCGCCTCGCCCACGTCGCTTGCGCTCATCACCACCACGTTCCCCGAGGGTCCGGAGCGCAACCGGGCCTTCGGTGTCTTCGCCGCGGTCTCCGCGGGTGGCGGCGCCATCGGTCTGCTCGCCGGCGGCATGCTCACCGAGTGGCTCGACTGGCGCTGGGTGCTGTTCGTGAACGTGCCGATCGGGGTGCTGATAGCCGTGCTCACCCCGCTGTACATCAGTGAGTCCGAGCGGCACAGCGGTCGTTTCGACATCGCGGGTGCGGTGACCTCGACCGCCGGCATGGCGTCCCTGGTCTACGGCTTCATCCGCGCCGCGGACGAGGGATGGCGGGACAGTCTCACCATCGGATCCTTCGTCGCCGCCGTGGTGCTGCTGCTGGCCTTCGGAATCATCGAGTCCAGGGCCAAGGAGCCGATCACGCCGCTGCGGATGTTCGCCGACCGCAACCGCTCGGGCACTTACGTGATCATGCTGAGCCTCGCCGCGGCGATGTTCGGCATGTTCTTCTACATCGTGCTGTTCGTGCAGAACGTGCTCGGATACAGCCCGATCGAGGCGGGGCTCGCCTTCCTGCCGGTGACCGTCGTGATCGCGCTCGGCGCGGGGCTGTCGCAGCGGTTCCTGCCGGTACTCGGCCCCAAGCCCTTCATGCTCACGGGCTCCGCGCTCGCCATGATCGGACTGGCCTGGCAGGCACTGATCAGCTCCGACAGCTCGTACGTCGGCGGTGTCCTCGGCCCGATGCTGGTGTTCGGCTTCGGCATGGGGCTGAACTTCGTGACCCTGACCCTCACCGCGGTCTCCGGGGTCGCCCCGCACGAGGCGGGAGCGGCCTCCGGGTTGCTCAACACGACACAGCAAGTGGGCGGATCGCTGGGCCTGTCCATCCTGACGACGGTCTTCGGCACGGCGACCAAGGACGAGGCGGAGAAGCAGCTGCCGCAGTTCATGGCCGACGGGTCCGCGGAACAGAAGGCGGAGTTCGCCAGGACGCATCAGCTGCCCGCTCCGTGGGGGCACGAGGTGCTGGCCCACGGCATCTCGACGGCCTTCATCCCGGCCGCCGCGATGGCCGTCCTCGCACTGGCGACGGCCTGGCTGGTGATCCGAGTCCGCGCAAGCGACCTTGAGGCACTCTCCGGTTCGGCCGGACCGGGCCTCGGCTGACACGAGAGCACCGTGAAGCGGCTGCGGCGGCTCGCAGGCGGGTACACCGGAGACCCGCCGGCGGTCGCCCGGCCGGTTCACGGAGAGCGGGACAGAGCCGGGGCGAAGGCGGGCGACGGAAGGCGAGGGCGCCACACCAGCGGCCCACAGCCGCCCGGCACGGTGCGCGACAACGCCCATCCATGGGATCAGAACCGCGAACAGAACCTCCATGACCAGCCACCACCCCCATTTTCGCGCCCGGCACGACCTCCGGCGTGTCCGAAGCCTCTCGGCTCACACAGCGGATGTCGGGACAACGGACGGCCGGTCACGGAGAGTTCCCGAGATATACGGAGAGTTCCGAAAACACCGAAGACTCCGGTACTCAAGCCGACCTGGGCACCCAGTCCGGCAGCGGCTCCGTCCGCTCGATCCACTCGGCGGGCGGTGTCCCCGCCTTCGAGGCAGCGATCACGCCGCCGACGATGGCGCAGGTGGTGTCGACATCCCCGCCGACCTGGGCGGTCGTCCAGAACGCCTGCTCGTAGTCGCCGAGGCTTCTCGCCGCCGACCAGAGGGCGAAGGGCACCGTGTCGTGGGCGGTCGTACGCCGTCCGCACCCCAGCACCGCCGCGACCGTGCCCGGATCGCCGTAGTCGAGCATGTCCCGGGCTCGGCGCAGGCCGGCGCCCACGGCGCTCTTCGGTACCAGATCGATGACTCCGTCGAGGAGGGCTCCGGCTCCGGGCGGTCCGTCCGGGGCGGCGGCGAACGCGGCGGCCGCGGCGACGGCCATGGCCCCGACCACGGCCTCGCGGTGCTGGTGCGTGGTGTAGGCCGAGATCTCGGCCTGGTGGGTCGCCTGCTCGGGATCGTCCGCGTACCAGGCGCCCAGCGGGGCGATCCGCATCGCCGCGCCGTTGCCCCAGGACCCCTGCCCCTTGAAGAGGGCGGCGGCGAGTTCCCGCCAGTCGCCGCCCTCCCGGACGAGCCGCAGCAGACGGTTGACGGCAGGGCCGTAGCCCCGGTCGAAGTCGTGATGCTCGGCGAAGGAGTGGGCGAGGGCGTCCTGGTCGATGCGGTGGTGGGCGGCCAGGACGGCGACGACCGAGCCGGCCATCTCCGTGTCGTCCGTCCACTGCCAGACTCCGGTGGGCACCTCGCGGCGCTTGAGCAGCGGGTAGTTCACCGGAACGAAGTACTGGGAGCCCAGGGCGTCCCCGACGGACAGTCCGCGCAGGCAGGCCAGGGCGCGGTCCAAGCGCACGTCGGGGGAGGAATCAGCGGTCATCGCCCTGCCACTCTATCCGGTGATCCCGTACGGCTCGGGATCTCGCCAGCGGTCGAAAGGCCGGTCAAGCGTGTACTTGCCGTCGTCCCCCAGAACGAGCATCCGCACCTCGCCGTTCCCCGGGTTCGACAGCGACTCGAACTCCGCGACCGTCCAGTGGAACCACCGCATGCAGAACAGCCGCATGGCCAGACCGTGGGTGACGATGAGGACGTTCGGCGGGTGGTCGGGGTCCTCGAAACTGCGGAACAGGCTCTCCAGGAAGCCGCCGACCCGGTCGTAGACGTCGGCGCCGGACTCACCCTGGGCGAAACGGTAGAAGAAGTGGCCGTACGCGTCCCGGTAGGCCTTCTGGAGACGGACCTCGTCCCGGTCCTGCCAGTTGCCCCAGTCCTGCTCACGCAGCCGGGGTTCCTCACGTACCCGTATGAGTCCGGGGTCGAGGTGGAAAGCGCGCAGGGTCTCGTGCGTACGACGGTAGGGGGAGACGTACACGCTGACGTGCTCGTCGCCGAAGAGCTCGCGCAGCTGCTCGCCCGTCGCCTCCGCCTGCCGCCGGCCGCGCTCGGTCAGCGCCAGGGCGTGGTCGGGTTCGCGCTCGTAGACGGAGTCATCGACATTGCCCGTCGACTCGCCGTGCCGGACAAGGACGATGCGCCGTGGTCGTGCCATGCCAAGACCCTAGATCGGGTGAGGGTTCGCTGAGCACTCCCACCCCACCCATACAGCGTAGGTCACACGAAACCCGCACCAGGGAGCACGCGGTCGCACCCTCCTCCGGCCGGACCCCTGCCGCCCGGAGACACTCCGAGTCGGGCATCCGGAGCATCCGCCGCCGGGCGGAATCAGACCGTCCAGCTCATCTCCATGTCCACGACGTCGCCGGTGAGCGCCGCGACATCCGCCTCCGTCTGGGCCCTCAGGGCAAGCCGTTCCACGCGTTCGGTGCGGTACTTGCCGTGTTCCGCGGCCGACCGCCACATGGACAGCACCAGGAACTCGTTCCCCGGTGCCTCCCCGAACAGCCCGCGCACCATGCCGGGCGAGCCGGCCATCGCCGGGTTCCAGACCTTCTCCTGCATCAGCACGAAGTGCTCGGCTCGCTCCTCGTGAACGCGGCAGAGCGCCACGCGCAGCAGGTCGGCGTCGGTGAAGCGCGGCTCGAAACCGGTCTTCACGTCGAAGCGGTAGTCGAAGAGCCTGACCTGGGCGTTTTTGAACGTGCCCGCCTGGGCCGACGCGAGCCGGTCGTGGGAGCGGGCCATGAAGGAGTCGTAGAAGGCACGGCTCTCCCAGAACGCGAAGATGTGCGCCACATCCGGCCGCCCCCGGCTCCAGCCACCCCCCTGTCCGCGAAATCCCGGCTCCCCCAGAAGCCCCGCCCACTTCCGCTGCCCCCGCTCGAAACCGCGGCGGTCCACCACGGTGCAGCGAATCCACTTGACCAGCACCGCGCCATGGTAAGGCCATGGCGCGTGGCGTCGGTCACTCTCGGCTGGACCGCTCCCCCACGGGTGCACCCTCGCGCGTGGCAGGATGGACAAACAGTCGTGGACGCCGCGCAGTTGGGGTCGACGGACGGGTCGGTACGGGGAAGGGGACTTCGGTGGACGGGCTCAACAAGGGGCTTCGCAAGGTCGAGATCGCGGTGCGGTGGGATCCCAGCCCGGCCGGGCAACCGTCCACCGACCTGGACCTGGTCGCGGCGACCTACCAGGCGGACGATCCGCACGGCGACCCGGCGTACCTGGTGCACTTCGACCGTCGCTCCCCCGACGGCACCATCACGCTCAACCGGGACAGCAAGGACGGTCAGGGCTTCGGCTACGACGAAGTCATGACGCTCGAACTCGACCGGCTCGACGTCCGCTACGCGCGCGTGGTGGTCGGTGTCGTCATACAGCAGCACCCGGCCGAGCGCACCTTCGTCAGCGTGCGCAACCCCGGACTGCGCATCCGGGAGGGGTACACCGTCCTGGCCGAGGACGACTTCGGAGGTGTCCTCGGGGCGACGGCGGCGACGCTCGCCGAGTTCGCCCGGGAGGGCTCCGGCCCCTGGAGCTTCCATGCCGGCCTCCGCGGATTCGAGGGCGATCCCGTGGACTTCGCCAGGACGATGGGTGCGGCGCGGCGCGCCTGAACCTCGCCCGCGGCGCGTCCCCGAAGAGGCGCGGATCGTCGACACCGCGGTGGACACGACGAGAGGGGCACCACCCGCGGGTGGTGCCCCTCCGTCATCGGCTCAGGCGCTCGGCGTCAGCTGCAGCCGCTGGTCGAGCCGCAGCCCTCGCAGATGTAGCAGGAACCGGCGCGCTGCATCTTCGTGCCGCAGGAGAAGCACAGCGGGGCGTCGGCCTGGATGCCCAGCTGCATCTCCACCAGTTCGGCGCTGGTGTGGGCCTGCTGCGGGGCGGGCTTGGCCGCCTCCTCCGCCTTCGGAGCGGAAACGGCCTTCAGCTCCTGGGCGCGCGGCGCCGACTGGGCCAGACCCTCGACATCGACCTCGTCGTCGGACGGCTCGTAGGAACCGGTCTCCAGGTGACGCTGGCGCTCCTCGGCGGAGTGGATGCCGAGCGCGGAGCGCGTCTCGAAGGGCAGGAAGTCCAGCGCCAGGCGGCGGAAGATGTAGTCGACGATCGACTGCGCCATCCGCACGTCCGGGTCGTCCGTCATGCCGGCCGGCTCGAAGCGCATGTTGGTGAACTTCGAGACGTACGTCTCCAGCGGCACGCCGTACTGGAGGCCGACGGAGACCGCGATGGAGAAGGCGTCCATCATGCCCGCGAGGGTCGAGCCCTGCTTGGACATCTTCAGGAAGACCTCACCGAGACCGTCGTCCGGGTAGGAGTTGGCGGTCATGTAGCCCTCGGCGCCACCGACGGTGAAGGACGTGGTGATGCCGGGACGTCCCTTCGGGAGGCGCTTGCGGACCGGGCGGTACTCGACGACCTTCTCGACCGCGGTACGGATCGTCTCCTCGGCCTTCTCGGTGATCTCCGCCTTCTCCTTCTCCTTGGTCTTGGCGGAGAGGGGCTGGCCGACCTTGCAGTTGTCGCGGTAGATCGCGAGGGCCTTGACGCCCAGCTTCCAGGCCTCGAAGTAGATCTCCTCGACCTCCTCGACGGTCGCCGTCTCCGGCATGTTGACCGTCTTGGAGATGGCGCCGGAGATCCACGGCTGGATCGCGGCCATCATGCGGACGTGGCCCATCGGGGAGATGGCCCGCTCGCCCATGGCGCAGTCGAACACCTCGTAGTGCTCGGGCTTGAGGCCCGGCGCGTCGATCACGTTGCCGTTCTCGGCGATGTGGGCGACGATCGCCTCGATCTGCTCCTCGAGGTAACCGAGGCGGCGCAGGGCCTGCGGCACGGTGCCGTTGACGATCTGCATCGAGCCGCCGCCGACGAGCTTCTTGAACTTGACCAGCGCGAGGTCGGGCTCGACACCGGTGGTGTCGCAGGACATGGCGAGACCGATGGTGCCGGTCGGGGCCAGCACGGACGCCTGCGAGTTACGGAAACCGTTCTTCTCGCCCAGGCGCAGGACATCGCCCCAGGCCTCGCTGGCGGCGGCCCACACCGGGGTGTCGAGGTCGTCCATGCGGACGGCCTTGTCGTTGGCGTCGGAGTGCTGCTTCATGACGCGCTTGTGGGCGTCCGCGTTGCGGGCGTAGCCGTCGTACGGGCCGACCACCGAGGCGAGCTCGGCGGAGCGGCGGTAGGCCGTGCCGGTCATCAGGGAGGTGATGGCGCCGGCGAGGGCGCGACCGCCGTCGGAGTCGTAGGCGTGACCGGTGGCCATCAGCAGGGCGCCGAGGTTGGCGTAGCCGATGCCGAGCTGGCGGAACGCGCGCGTGTTCTCGCCGATCTTCTGCGTCGGGAAGTCCGCGAAGCAGATGGAGATGTCCATCGCGGTGATGACCAGCTCGACGACCTTCTGGAAACGCTCGGCCTCGAAGGACTGGTTGCCCTTGCTGTCGTCCTTGAGGAACTTCATCAGGTTCAGCGAGGCCAGGTTGCAGGACGTGTTGTCCAGGTGCATGTACTCGCTGCACGGGTTCGACGCGGTGATCCGGCCGGACTCGGGGCAGGTGTGCCAGGTGTTGATGGTGTCGTCGTACTGGATGCCGGGGTCGGCGCAGGCCCAGGCGGCCTCGGCGATCTTGCGGAAGAGCGCCTTGGCGTCGACCTCCTCAATGACCTCGCCGGTCATCCGGCCGCGCAGCCCGAACTGGCCGCCCTGCTCGACCGCCTTCATGAACTCGTCGTTCACGCGGACCGAGTTGTTGGCGTTCTGGTACTGGACGGACGTGATGTCGTCGCCGCCCAGGTCCATGTCGAAGCCCGCGTCGCGCAGGACGCGGATCTTCTCCTCTTCTTTGACCTTCGTCTCGATGAAGTCCTCGATGTCCGGGTGGTCCACATCGAGGACGACCATCTTGGCGGCGCGGCGGGTGGCGCCACCGGACTTGATCGTTCCTGCGGAGGCGTCGGCGCCGCGCATGAAGGAGACGGGACCGGAGGCGTTGCCGCCGGAGGACAGCAGCTCCTTGGAGGAGCGGATCCGGGAGAGGTTCAGTCCGGCGCCGGAGCCGCCCTTGAAGATCATGCCCTCTTCCTTGTACCAGTCGAGGATCGACTCCATGGAGTCGTCGACGGACAGGATGAAGCAGGCGGAGACCTGCTGGGGCTGCTTGGTGCCGACGTTGAACCAGACAGGGCTGTTGAAGCTGAAGATCTGGTGCAGGAGGGCGTACGCCAGCTCGTGCTCGAAGATCTCCGCGTCGGCGGGCGAGGAGAAGTAGTTGTGGTCCTCACCGGCCTTCCGGTACGTCTTCACGATGCGGTCGATCAGCTGCTTGAGGCTGGTCTCGCGCTGCGGGGTGCCCACGGCACCGCGGAAGTACTTGCTGGTGACGATGTTGACCGCGTTCACCGACCAGAAGTCGGGGAACTCGACGCCACGCTGCTCGAAGTTGACCGAGCCGTCGCGCCAGTTGGTCATGACGACGTCACGGCGTTCCCAGGCCACCTCGTCGTAGGGGTGGACCCCCGGGGTGGTGTGGATGCGCTCGACACGCAGGCCCTTGCTCGCCTTGGCGCTCTTGGCGCGGGAACTCCGTGCCGGACCGCTCGCCGTCTCTGTCATGCCGCCTCCCTGTACGGGCGAAAACGCCCTGAAGTGCCCCGTTGTTCCCGTGGCACGGTGTTCTGTCTGGTATTGCGGGCCCTCACTCATCGCCCGCAACGGGTCTTCATGTCGCCGCCGTCCGGCCGGTCCCGGAGCTGCCTTCCGGGTCCGGCCCGCCTGTCAGTCGGCGGCGCCTGCGGGCTGGGGGACGTGTTCCGCCCCTCCGGGCCCGCGGTGGTCTTCCTGGCTTCCCGCAGCCGCGCCCTCGCGGTCTCCACCGTCCGCGTCGGCCCGCCCGGTCTGCGCCCTGAGTTCCTCGATGGCCGCCTCGAAGTCGTCGAGCGAGTCGAACGCCCGATAGACCGAGGCGAATCGCAGGTAGGCGACGAGATCGAGCTCCTGCAACGGGCCGAGGATGGCCAGCCCCACGTCGTGGGTGGTCAGCTCGGCGCTCCCGGTGGCCCGCACCGCCTCCTCGACCCGCTGGCCGAGCTGGGCGAGCGCGTCCTCGGTGACGGGCCGCCCCTGGCACGCCTTGCGCACGCCGTTGATGACCTTCGTACGGCTGAAGGGCTCGGTGACTCCGGACCGCTTCACCACCATGAGCGAGCACGTCTCCACGGTCGTGAAACGACGGGAGCAGTCTGGGCACTGGCGGCGCCTGCGGATGGATGTGCCGTCGTCGGTGGTACGGCTGTCGACGACACGACTGTCGGGGTGCCTGCAGAAGGGGCAGTGCATGAACTCCGAACCCTCCTCACAGCAGACTCAACAGCCTCGCCGGGCCTCTTGCGCCCCACGAAGCAGCCCCAAGCATAGGGGATGACCATGGGCCTCAAGACCCGGGGGACCACAACTTCTGGGCTGCTGAGTCAATCCAACCACTAGATGTGGGGATTGGCTCATACATCCACGCCGTTACCGCGTGTCGCACACGTAGGCGCAGGTGACGCGGGCGGGCCGGTTCACACTGGCCCCGCACCGCCGCTGAGGCGCCGCCGTGGACACGGTCCGCGGGGACGCGACCGCATCCGTTTCCGCACAGCCGTATCGCCTCGGCACATGCGCAGATACGGTGGGCGCCGCGCGGAGGGTACGTGGGACTCCCGCACAGATGAGGGTTGGTCCCGGGCCTGGGGAATGCCGGATGGCAGACTGGGGCACCAGTCCTCGAGCGATCACCCCGGCGGTGAAGAGTACAGCAATGGACCCTTTTGCCCGCCAGGTGGCACGGCCGCCAATACACCCGGACACCTGATCGCGTCCGATGATTCGCGATTTTTCACTCGAACGTGTGTTTGGCGCAACCTTTCGAAAGCCACTACCGTTGTCCAGCAGGGAGACCATCGAGAGGGGCCGACGTGACCACCACCGCAGACAGTGCCGCCATTACTGCCCAGGACCGCTCCCAGGGCCGACTGGAGCCGGTGCATGCGATGAACGAAGCCACGAACCCTGAGGGGCACAAGCGCTCCCTGCCGGGCCGACCTCCCGGCATCCGGGCGGACAGCTCCGGACTCACCGACCGCCAGCGCCGCGTGATCGAGGTCATCAGGGATTCCGTGCAGCGGCGCGGCTACCCGCCGTCGATGCGGGAGATCGGTCAGGCCGTCGGCCTTTCCAGCACCTCCTCCGTCGCGCACCAGCTGATGGCCCTGGAGCGCAAGGGCTTCCTGCGCCGTGATCCGCACCGCCCGCGCGCGTACGAGGTGCGCGGTTCCGACCAGGCCGCCTCGGTGCAGCCCACGGACACCGCGGGCAAGCCGGCCGCCTCGTACGTGCCACTGGTCGGCCGGATCGCCGCCGGTGGTCCGATCCTCGCCGAGGAGTCCGTCGAGGACGTCTTCCCCCTCCCCCGCCAGCTCGTCGGCGACGGTGAGCTGTTCGTCCTGAAGGTCGTCGGTGACTCGATGATCGAGGCCGCGATCTGCGACGGCGACTGGGTCACGGTGCGCCGCCAGCCGGTCGCCGAGAACGGCGACATCGTGGCCGCGATGCTCGACGGCGAGGCCACCGTCAAGCGTTTCAAGCGCGAGGACGGCCATGTCTGGCTCCTGCCGCACAACGCGGCCTACGAGCCGATCCCCGGCGACGACGCGACCATCCTCGGCAAGGTGGTCGCCGTACTGCGGCGCGTCTGACAGCGCGCACCGCGTCGGGCGCCCCGCGAGGTCGCCCTCAGACCGGGCCCCGGAACCCCTGCGCCGGTTCCGGGGCCCTGCGCTGTCCATGGGGCGGGTGGCGGAGCGTGGGCCGCCCCGGAACCCGCCCCGCGGCTCAGCCGTCTTCTCGACTCAGGCCCTCTTCCGTCTGCCTGGCGACCGCGTCGATCGCCGCCAGGGACTTGCGCACCTGGTTGCGGTCCGTCGTGAACCAGAAGTCGGGCAGTGACGCCTTCAGATAGCTGCCGTACCGGGCCGTCGCCAGACGCTGGTCCAGGACGGCGACCACACCGCGGTCACCCGATGCTCTGACGAGACGGCCGGCGCCCTGGGCCATGAGGAGCGCGGCGTGTGTGGCGGCGACCGCCATGAAGCCGTTGCCGCCCGCGTCCTCCACGGCCTTCTGCCGGGCGCTCATCAGGGGGTCGTCCGGCCGCGGGAACGGGATCTTGTCCATGACGACCAGCTGGCAGCTCGGGCCGGGGACGTCGACGCCCTGCCAGAGCGACAGGGTGCCGAAGAGACACGTCTTCGGGTCGGCCGCGAAGTTCTTGATGAGCTCGCCGAGCGTTTCCTCGCCCTGGAGGAGGATCGGGAACTCGGGGATCCTGGAACGCAGCTCCTCAGCCGCCAACTGGGCACCGCGCATCGAGGAGAACAGACCGAGGGTCCGGCCGCCCGCGGCCTGGATCAGCTCGGTGAGCTCATCCAGCATGTCGGCGCGATCACCGTCCCGCGCGGGCCGCGCCAGGTGCTTGGCGACGTAGAGGATGCCCTGCTTGGGGTAGTCGAAGGGCGAGCCGACGTCGATGCCCTTCCACTTCGGGACGTCGTCGCCTTCGGTGCCCTCGGGAGCGAGGCCCAGGGACGCGCCCACGCCGTTGAAGTCGCCGCCCAGCTTGAGCGTCGCCGACGTCAGCACCACGGAGCGGTCCGCGAACAGCTTCTCCCTCAGCAGCCCCGAGACGGACATGGGGGCGACGCGCAGGGAGGCGCCGAAGCGGTCGTGGCGCTCGTACCAGACCACGTCCCACTCGGAGCCGTTCGTGATCCGCTCCGCCACGTCGTGCACGTTCTCCACGGAGGCGAGGGCCTGCTTACGCACGGCGTCCTCGTCCTGGACCGACTTGTCGCGAGTCGCGCCGATCGCGGAAATGACCGTGCGGCACGCGTCGCGCAGCGCCATGAGGGCGTACCCGAGGTCCTCGGGGATCTCCTCCAGACGGCCCGGCAGCGCGAGCTCCATGAGCCGCTCGAAACCCTCGGCTGCGGTCTGGAGCTGGTCCGCGGCCTTCTCGTTGACGAGCTTCGCGGCCCGGCGCACCGCGCGGTTGACCTGGCCGGGCGTGAGCTCGCCGGTCGCGACGCCGGTGACCCGGGAGACCAGTTCGTGCGCCTCGTCGACGATCAGCACTTCGTGCTGCGGGAGGACCGGGGCGCCCTCGATGGCGTCGATGGCGAGCAGCGCGTGGTTGGTGACGACGACCTCTGCGAGTTTGGCCCGCTCACGGGCCATCTCGGCGAAGCACTCCGCGCCGTACGCGCACTTCGAGGCGCCCAAACACTCCCTCGACGACACCGACACCTGCGCCCAGGCGCGGTCAGAGATGCCGGGCGTGAGGTCATCACGGTCACCGGTCTCCGTCTCGTCGGCCCAGTCGCGTACGCGCAGCAGGTCCTGACCCAGCTTGCTGGTGGGGGCTGCGGCCTCGAACTGGTCGAAGAGGCCCTCCTCCTCGTCCTGCGGGACGCCCTCGTGCAGCCGGTGCAGGCACAGGTAGTTCGACCGGCCCTTGAGCATCGCGAACTCCGGGCGGCGACGCAGCAAGGGGTGCAGCGACTCGACCGTTCTCGGCAGGTCGCGCTCCACCAGCTGGCGCTGGAGGGCCAGGGTGGCGGTCGCGACGACCACGCGCTCCCCGTGCGCGAGCGCGGGCACCAGGTAGCCCAACGACTTTCCGGTACCGGTGCCGGCCTGGACCAGCAGGTGGGAGCCGTCGTCGATGGCTTCCTCGACGGCTTCGGCCATGGCCACCTGACCGGGGCGCTCCGTACCGCCGACGGCGGTGACGGCGGCATGCAGGAGTTCGGGGAGTGAGGGCTTCGTCATAGCGCGACCACCCTACGACCCTGCACTGACAAACGGGCGATCAAGGCGAGGGCAGGGGGTGGGATCAAGACCTCGGGCTCCTCGGCGATGCTGGTGGGGGCGGTGGTGGCGCGGGCTGTGGACCGGGGCTTGCGCTGTGCGCTGGACGCGGAGTGAGGACTTGCGGATCTTCTCGGAAATTCGCGCGCCGAGTGGGAACTGCGGCGGCCCGGGCCGCGTTCAATGAGTGATGGCGCGGTGACACAGCGCTACAGCAGATGCCGGAGGGACCGGTCTCGGACCATGAGGGCGGCCCGCTTGCCGGGCAGGTCGACCTCGGCGGAGAACCGGAAGCCGGCGGTAAGGAAAGCGGCGATGGAGGGGGTGTTGCGCATGTCGGGTTCCGCGACGACGCGGGCACAGGAAGGCCGCCGCGCGAGAACGAGATCGGCCACGGCCCGGAGCAGCAGACCGCCGAGGCCGCGTCCCCGGTCGGCGACCTCGCCGACCAGGAGGTGGACTCCCGTGTCGTGAGGCCGGGCGGGGTAGTGACGAGCCAGCGGGTCCAGATCCGCCCGGTAGATCTCCCAATAGCTCATCGGGGCTCCGTCCAGCACGCCAACGCACGGCACGCTGCGACCGTCGCCGGCGAGCTGGGCCCGCAGGTGTTCCTCGCTCACGTCCTGCGGGCCGGACAGCTCCCAGTACGCCGCGGTGGCGGGGTCGTTCATCCAGCGGCAGATGAGCGGGAGGTCGCGTTCCAGACGGACGGGGACCAGGTGGAACACGCCCGCCGACGTGTCGACCGGCCCCCAGTCGGCGACACCGTCGAGGAGGTCGTCGTGACGCGGGAGGAAGGAGGAGGGCCGGGGCAGGTCTCGGGTCACGCCGGCGAGGGCGACGAGCTCGGCCGGAAGACGCAAGTCCATGGTGTCCTCGCCCTGCCCGTCCACCCCATGGCGCTCATCGGGCCGGTTGTCCCAGTCGGCGCGTGACCCTCCGCAGGAGGCCGCATCGGCCATGGCGGGGACGGCAGGTCCGCTCTCGGTGATCGGGTCGGCGGGAGGCACCGAACGCTCCTCTCAGCAGGGGCTTGTCCTCAGGGATGGAGGAGGTCAGTTGTGGTCGAGCGACGGATCAGGGTGATCAAACGTGCAGGGGGTTGGCGATGGTGACGTAGACGGATTGGGTGGCGACCGGGCCGACGAGTTCGTCGAGGCCGTGGAGCCGGGTCAGCAGGTTGGCCTTGCAGCGCAGTACGGGTGACTCGAGCAGCCGGGCGGGCAGCGAGGTGCGCAGCCGGGACGGACCGGAGGCGATGTGTTCGAGGAAGCGGCGGAAGGCGGCCAGCAGCAGTCGCTCGTCAGCCAGGCCTTGGGAGCCGAAGGAGCCGATGAGACCGAACACGTTGTTGACGGCGAGGTAGTACACCAGCCGCTCGTCGGTGACTTCGTCGCGGACGAAGGTGTCGCTCCGTTCCCCGAGGCCGGGCAACCGGGCGTCGAGACCCGCGCGCCGGGACTCGCGGAAGTAGTAGCCCTGGTTGTCGCGGTAGCGGCCGCCCGTGGGCCACCCCTCGGCGTCCAGCAGGAGCAGGGTGTTCTGCTGGTGCGCTTCGAGGGCGATGCCGGCCTCACCGTCCAGCCACAGCACGGGCCGCACGACGTGCTCGAGGTAGCGCAGGAACCACTCGGCGGCCACGGCGCCCCGGGGCCGGCCGGTGCGGCGGGCGAGACGCGTGACGACCTCCGCCAACCGGGAGCGCATGCTCGGTTGGCGCCTTCCGAAGTGCCCCGGCGCCTCATCCGGCGTGGCCGATACGTACGGGCGCGGCGAGACGAGGCCGGCCAGGCAGGAGACGTCGTCCGAGGGACTGAACGGGTTGTGGCGGATCATCACGTCCAGTCCGGGCACCGGGTCGCCGTCCGTGGTGTCCACGGCGAGCCAGGCCGGGTCCCGGACGATGTCGAAGTCCGGGTGCACGGCTCGCCACTGCTGCGCGAGGCCGCTGCGGAGCAGGCGGTGGACTTCGACGCCACGGTGGAGCTCCTTACGGAGGTTCTGGCGACGGGAGTTGGTGATGCGCAGGCCCAGTGAGAGCTTGAGCATCGCGGGGGCCTGGGGCCGGTAGACAGTCCGTAGGGAGGAGGTGGGGTACCAGGGCGCGCCGTGGGTGCCCAGGTCATGGAGCAGTCCGCTGTCGAGCAGATCGGTGATCTCGGGACGGTGCCGGACCTGGTGTGCCTGCCAGGGATGCAGGGGCAACAGGGCGTACCCGTCCGGTAGGACCGGTCCGGCACCGGCCAGGCGGGCGGTGAGCAGAGGTGCGGTGACAGGACGGCCGCGTTCGGTCCAGGAGGAGTCGGTGGCGAGGACGGAGGGGGCGACTGCCATCCAGTGCAGGGGGAAGGAGCCGCGCAACTCAGGTGAGTACAGCAGCGCTTCGGCTTCGGAGAGGCCTTCGCGGCTCTTGGGGGTCGGGTGCAGGGGATGCCCGAGAAGGAGTGCCTGCTCGGCGGAGAGGAAGAGGTCGGGTCCGTCTGCCGGGCGGTTCCGGCGGTCGGTGATGAAGCCGGCGACGCGTCTCAGGGAGTCGGCTACACCCGCCACGAGTTCCGCGCTGTCACCGGCGTCAGCGGTGAGGGAGCGGGGGGTGTCCGTCGAGCCGGAGTCGGTGGCGCAGCCGGGGCGACGGGCGCCTGCGGCCGTCTCCCGGGCGAGCAGAGCGGCGATCGTGACCGCATCGACCGGTGGGGCGTGCTCGGGGGCACCGGCGAGACGCGCAGGGCCGAAACGGTGCCAGCCCGTGGGAGACCAGTAGCGGACGGGGGCGAGGAGAGCCGCTCCGCTGGCCGGAAGGGGCACATGGAGGACCCCGTCGGCAGGAGCGGTCTGGTCGGTCTCGCGCGCCCAGCAGCGGAGCAGGTTCTCCATGGCGGCCGTCTGGGCGGCTACGTGCGGGGCGGGATGATCCAAGGGGTCGATGCCGTGGACTTCGCCCGGTCGCTTGCCCGGTTCCATCGCCGGGCGCTGCCGTGGAACGCCCGGGTGAGGTGGCGCCTCCGCGGTCAAAGGGTCGACCGAGGAACCTTGGCCCGACGCCGGCGTCGGTGCGTGGTCGTCAGGGTGGGGGGTGGCGTTCAAGGAAGGTCCCTCTTGGCGTGGTTCCGAGTCATGCGAGTGGGCGCGAACCGAGGGGCTCCACTCGGCGGCGCGGGAAGGGTGCGCAGGAGCATGCGGCATGTGGGCGTCCGGGCACCTGACGGGCAGACAGGTCGGGGCCCGCACGGCTTCGAATGAGAGACGACTCGGCCCGCAGATCCACGGGCGTGCGTGGCCTTTCACGCCGCAGAGGCTCGCCGTGTTCACGGTGCGGCTGCCGTGTCACCCCCGCGGAGTCGAGCCGCTGCCCCGACCGCGTCGGCCAGGCGGTCCAGCACGGCTGCCGCTTGTTCGTCGGTGATGGTCAGGGGCGGCAGCAGTTGCACGACGCTCGCGTGGGGGCCGCCGAGGCCGACGATGAGCCCGCGTCGCAGACACTCCTGCTGGACGGTGGCGGCGAAGGCGGGAGCGGCGGCAAGGGGCGGCCGGGTGGGGCCCGACGGCATCAGCGCCCCCGCGCGAGCCCCCGCCCTCGGCCCCGCGCCCGTCCCCACCTCCGTCCCCGCGCCTGCCTCGGCGGCGGGGGCCGGACACGGCGCCTGGGGTGCTCCCTCCGGGTCCGTCAACTCGACCCCGATCATCAGTCCCCTCCCCCGCACGTCCCCGACCCACGAGAATTCGGAGGCGAGGCCGCGGAGTTGGTGCAGCATGCGCGCCCCCAGGGTTGCCGCGCGGTCGGCGAGGGCGTTCTCGCGGACGTGGGCGAGGGTTGCCGTGCCGGCGGCCATGGCGAGTTGGTTGCCCTGGAAGGTGTCCGAGGGAATGCCGGTTTCCGCGGTCTCGAGGTCGTCGCTGTACACCACCACGGCCAGCGGCAGGCTGCCGCCGATGGCCTTCGAGAGGACCATTACGTCGGGGGTCACGCCGCTGTGCTCCACCGCCCAGAAGGCGCCGGTGCGACCCACGCCCGTTTGGGTCTCGTCGGCGATCAGTGGGACGGACCGGTCGGCGGTGAGCTGTCGCATGCGCCGCAGCCAGGTGTCCGGCGCGGGGACCATCCCGCCTTCGCCCTGGACCGGCTCGACGATCACTCCGGCGGGCAGCGGCACCCCGCCCCTGGAGTGGTCGAGGTGGGACTCGGTTCCGCCTCCGGCGCTGGTGAACGTCAGCACGCCACTGCGGCCGGTGGCCGTGCGCAGCAACGCGCAGGCGGTCTCGATGGCTTCGCTGTCGGCCGGTCCGCAGAACCGCACGCGTGCCCGATCGGCCAGTCCCCTCGGCAGGGTGCGGAGCAGTTCGGTGAGGAAGGCGTCCTTGACGGGTGTGGCCAGGTCCAGGGCATTGAGCGGCGCACCGGAGTCCAAGACCTTGCGGATGGCCTCCAGGACGACCGGGTGGTTGTGGCCGAGGGCGAGTGTGCCGGCGCCGGAGAGGCAGTCCAGGTAGCGGCGGCCGTCGGCGCCCTCGATGGTCAGTCCCCGGGCCCGTACCGGCACGATCGGGAGGGCACGGGCGTAGGTCCGGGCGGCGGACTCGCGAGTGGGATGGCGGCGCAGGACCCCTTCCTGCGCCGAGCGTGCCGTGAGGACGGGAGGGGCCGCAGGGGCAGGGACGGCCCTGTCGCCGAGGAGCTCGCGGGGAGTTTTCACCTGCGCAGGCCCCACCGCGGCCTCCTCCGACGCACACCCCGCATGGGTGGATTCCGCCACGACTTCACTGACCTCCCCTTGGGCACGGGCACAGAGGACCGCGCACAGACAGCAGGCCCCCCACCGCTACCAACCGCGGATCACTCACCCGGTTACGGGTTGCCTCAAGATCCTTTCCGTAACGGAACTGTTGCGGATCCGTCGGATCGCCCCCACAGCCACCGCATAGGGTGTGATGCCGTTCCCGGACACCGTGAGGTGGCCCGAACATCCCGCAGAGCAGCGGGAATCGAGGCCCAGGCACCGGTTTCGTCCACGTTCGTTCCATATCAGGGGGAGTCACATCATGCGATCCAAAGGGCCGTTGTCCGTCGTCAGTCGAGGGGGGAGAGCGCGCCGCAGGAACTCCCCCGTCCTGGCTGCCGTGGCCCTCGCCTCCGTACTCGCGCTGACCGCCACCGCCTGCGAGTCGGGCGACGCCACGGCCGACGGTGAGGCCTCCGCGTCCGCCACGGCCTCCGACGACGGCAAGCTCAGGATCCCGGACGACATCAGGGACCGGCTCCGCGAGCACGGGATCGACATCGACAAGTGGAAGAACGGCGCCTGGAAGAACTGGGACCGGGACGACTGGCTGCGCGAGGCCAACGAGTACATCAACCCGATCATCGAGGGGCTCTGGAACCCGGACCGCATGCGGGAGGCCGAGGAGCCCGACCAGGGTGTCGACACCGGCGATCTCTCCGGTGACCAGGGCGTGACCGACCCGACGCCCGAGCCGGTCGAGGCTCAGGCTGTACCGCCGTCGTACCACGCCAACGCCCCGACGGCGGGGAAGGTGTTCTTCGACTCCCCCGAGGGCTCCGCCGTCTGCTCGGCGACCGTGGTCACGGACCCGGCGCACCCGGGCAAGTCGAACCTGGTGTGGACGGCGGGTCACTGCGTGCACGCGGGCAAGAAGGGCGGCTGGTACCGCAACATCGCGTTCGTGCCGTCGTACAACGACGACGGCCGGCCGGTGGAGGCGCTTCAGAATGCCACCCGCGAGGACGTCGCTCCCTACGGTGTCTGGTGGGGCGACTGGGCGCAGACCTCGGACCAGTGGATCGAGCAGGGAGGTTCGACGGGCGGGGACGGCGCTCCGTACGACTTCGCGGTCATCCATGTGACGCCGGAGAAGGGCAGCGGCGGCAAGTCACTGGAGGAGATCGTCGGTTCGGCGCTGCCGGTCGACTTCAAGGCGCCCGCGGTGCCGCAGGTCAAGAGCGTCACGGCGATCGGCTACCCGGCCGCGCCGCCCTACGACGGGCAGAAGCTGTACCGGTGCCAGGACCGGCCCGGCCGGCTGTCGGTCACGGCCTCGGACCCGACGATGTACCGCATCGGTTGCACCATGACCGGAGGTTCGTCCGGCGGCGGCTGGATCGCGACCGGCGCGGACGGCAAGCCGGCGCTGGTGTCCAACACCTCGATCGGCCCGGTGACGTCGGGCTGGCTGGCCGGTCCGCGCCTGGGCGATGTGGCCAAGGGCGTGTACGACTCGGTCAGCAAGAAGTTCGCCGACCGGTGACAGCAGGCTGAACGACGCCGTCGGTGGGGCGGCGCACCCAGCGGAAACCTTCACCGCCCCACCCCGGTACGCCCTCAACTCCACGGGCATAGTGGGGTGTCGCGCGGATCCATCCGCACCGGAGGCACTCCTGTGCCCGTGCGCCCGTGACCTGCCGACGCGGCACGCGCCCACACCGGCACGGCACACCCCACACCTCACGCACCGACGCAAACACCAGCACCAGCACCAGCACGCATTCACACGCACCAACGGGGGTCATCCACCATGCGTTCCACACGTTCCACCCATGCGCCCGCGCCCAGGCGCCGGCGGCGCGCCGTCCTCGCCGCCACCGGACTCGTCACCGCCCTGGCGCTCACCGCGACCGCCTGCAACGGCTCCGACGACAAGGCGAGCGACAAGCCCGACGCCACCAGCTCCCCGGCCGCCGCTGACGGCGGCGGCAAGGTCGAGATCCCTGCGGACCTCGCGGGCAAGCTGAAGGAGCACGGGATCGATGTCGACCGGTGGAAGGACGGCGGCTGGAAGGACTGGGACAAGGACAAGTGGCTCAGTGACGCCAAGGACTTCGTCAACCCGGTGATCGAGGGCCTCTGGAAGCCGGAGCGGATGCAGTCCGCTGAGGAGGCCGAGAAGACGGTCACGACCAAGGACGCGTCGGCCGGCCAGGGCGTCAGCGACCCGGACCCGGCACCCGTCCGAGCGCAGGCCGAGAAGACGCCGTACCACCGCAACGCGGCGCCGGTCGGCAAGGTCTTCTTCGACTCCCCCGACGGCCCGGCCGTCTGCTCCGGCACGGTCGTCAAGGACGTCAACCACCCGGGCAAGTCCAACCTGGTGTGGACGGCGGGGCACTGCGTGCACGCCGGTGGCGACGGCGGCTGGTACCGCAACATCGTCTTCGTCCCGGCCTACAACGACCTCGGCAAGTCCGAGGCGGAGCTGACCAACGCCAACCCGACGGAGATCGCCCCGTACGGCAACTGGTGGGCGAACTGGGCTTCGACCTCGAACCAGTGGATCCACGGCGGTTCGGAGACGGGCGGCGACGGAGCCGCGTACGACTACGCCGTGCTGCACGTGAAGCCCGAGCAGGGGGCCAAGTCGCTGGAGGAGACGGTCGGCGCCGCGCTGGACGTGGACTTCTCCGCCCCGTCCGCGGCCGAGTCCCGCAAGATGGGCGCCTGGGGCTACCCGGCCGCGCCGCCCTACAACGGCGAGAAGATGTTCAAGTGCATCGACGTCCCCGGCCGGTTCTCGCTCAGCCCCTCCCTGCCGACGATGTACCGCATCGGCTGCGACATGACCGGCGGTTCCTCCGGCGGCGGTTGGTTCCGGGTCCTGAACGGCAAGTCCGTGCTGGTCTCCAACACCTCGATCGGCCCGGCCGACAACACCTGGCTGGCCGGTCCGCAGCTGGGCCGGGACGCCGAGGCGCTCTACCAGAACATGAGCAAGACGTACGGCGGTCAGTGACCGGCACACACTGAAGGCCCGCTCCCCCGGTCACTTCCGTTCTCGTGGTTGTCACAACGCCACGGTTCAGGGAATCCAAAACGCTCGGCCGGGAAACCCCGGCCGAGCGCCTGCACGCCATGCTCGTGGCATGAGTCCGGCTATGTGCCGACCGCGCGGGGTCAGCCGACCGGCCAGGTGTGCTCGGCCGCCCAGGTACCGAAGCGATGCCAGCCGATCTCCGGAAAGTCACGCCGCAGTGCGTCCACGTCCACATCGAGGCCGACCTCGGTGAAGTAACGGAACATCGCGGCGAGATCGGCCGAGAACGCCTCGGCGCGGGCGATCGGCAGCCGCTCGAAGGCGATCGGCCGGCCACACACCCCGGTCAGGGCTTCCGCGATCTCCAGGCAGGTCAGCTCGTCGGAAGCGATGTCGATGCGCCGGCCCGCGAACTCCTGCGGCCGCGCGAGAACATGGGCCGCGAAGGCACCGATGTCCCGCGCGGGGATCAGTGTCAACGGCCGGTCGGCCGGCATCGGCAGCACGAACCGGCCTGCACGCAGACCCTCGAGCGACCACTCGACCCGGTAGTTGTCCATGAACGCGGCCGGACCGAGGATCGTCCAGGGCACACCCAGCCCTCGCAGGTGCCGCTCGATGCGGTACTTGCTCTCGAAGTGCGGAATGCCCGTGCCGCGGTCGGCGTGCGCTGCCGAGGTGAACACGATGTGCCGGACGCCACGGGCGGCCTCCAGCAGGTCGATGCCCTGCCGGACTTCGGTCTCCGGGTCCGAGCCGAATGGCGTGGACATCGCGAACAATCCGTCAGCGCCCTTCAGGGCCGCCTCCAGCGACTCGCTGTCGTCGAAGTCGGCCGCGTACACCTCGGCGCCGAGGATCCTCAGCGCGTGGGCGGCGGCCGAGTCGGGGGTGCGGGTCAGGGCACGGACCTGGAAGCCCTGATCGAGCAGCGAGCGGGCGGCCGCACCGCCCTGGGCGCCGGACGCTCCGGCGACGGCCACCACGGGCCGGTAGGATTCCTTCGTCATGCGGTTACCGTACAACACAGTTACTGCGTCACGCAGATATTTAGCGAGGTATGCATGCAGATTGACGAACTCCAGCAGGAGTCCCGCCGGTACCTGGCCTCGTACGTCATGTTCAACCAGGCGGTCGCGGACCACCTCAAGCTGCACCCCACCGACGTCCAGTGCCTCAATCTGCTGACCGCCGAGCCCGGCCCGTTCACCACCGGCCGGATCGCCGAACTCACCGGCCTGACCAGCGGATCGGCGACGCGGCTGGTCGACCGTCTCGAGAAGGCGGGCTACGTGGTCCGGCACCGCGACAAGACCGACCGCCGCCGGGTCCGGGTGGAGCCGGTCCCGGAGGCGATGCGGGATCTCATGGAGCTGTGGTCCGAACTGGGCGAGGGATGGCGGGCGATGTTCGCCGACTACACCGAGGACGAGCGCGCCCTGTTGTACCGGCACATGCGGCGCACCGTTGAACTCTCCCGACAGCAGATCGCCCGCCTGCGCGGCAAGGAATGACGGCCGCCCGCACGAACGCTCGGCCGGCGAACCCGGGCCGGCAACACCTGGCCGGCCGGTCCGCAGCCCGGCCGGGACGCCGAGGCGCTCCACCAGAACATGAGCAAGACGTACGGCGGTCAGTGACCCGCACATGCTGAAGGCCCGCTCCCCGGCATGGGGGGCGGGCCTTCTCGCGTCGGACGAGACGCGCGCTCAGGTCATGCTCAGAGCGCCGGCGCCGGAACGTACGGCATGAGCTCCGCCGCCAGTTCCTCGTGCACCCGCACCTTGAGCAGGGTGCCCTCCGGGGTGTGCTCCTCGGAGATCACCTCGCCCTCGTCGTGGGCACGGGCGACCAGCTTGCCGTGCGTGTAGGGCACGAGCGCCTCGATCTCGACCGACGGACGCGGCAGCTCGTTGTCGATGAGCGCGAGCAGCTCGTCCATGCCCTGGCCGGTGCGGGCCGAGACGGCGATGGACCGCTTCTCGACGCGCAGCAGCCGCTGGAGCGTCAGCGGGTCGGCCGCGTCGGCCTTGTTGATCACGACGATCTCGGGAACACCGGTGGCGCCGACGTCCCTGATCACCTCGCGCACGGCGGCCAGCTGCTCCTCCGGGAACGGGTGCGAACCGTCGACCACGTGCAGGATCAGGTCGGACTCGCCGACCTCTTCCATCGTGGAGCGGAACGCCTCGACCAGGTGGTGGGGCAGATGGCGCACGAACCCGACCGTGTCGGCCAGCGTGTACAGCCGTCCGCTCGGGGTCTCGGCCCGGCGCACGGTCGGGTCGAGGGTCGCGAACAGGGCGTTCTCGACCAGCACGCCCGCGCCCGTGAGGCGGTTGAGCAGCGAGGACTTGCCCGCGTTGGTGTAGCCCGCGATGGCCACGGACGGCACCTTGTGGCGCTTGCGCTCCTGGCGCTTGATCTCGCGGCCGGTCTTCATCTCCGCGATCTCCCGGCGCATCTTCGCCATCTTCTCGCGGATCCGGCGCCGGTCCGTCTCGATCTTGGTCTCACCGGGACCACGGGTGGCGAGTCCGCCGCCCTTGCCGCCGCCCATCTGCCGGGACAGCGACTGACCCCAGCCGCGCAGCCGCGGCAGCATGTACTGCATCTGCGCGAGCGCGACCTGCGCCTTGCCCTCTCGGGACTTGGCGTGCTGGGCGAAGATGTCCAGGATCAGGGCCGTCCGGTCGATGACCTTGACCTTGACGACGTCCTCGAGGTGGATCAGCTGGCCGGGGCTGAGCTCACCGTCGCAGATGACGGTGTCCGCGCCCGTCTCGATGACGATGTCGCGCAGCTCCTCGGCCTTGCCGGAGCCGATGTAGGTGGCCGCGTCGGGCTTGTCACGGCGCTGGGTGACACCGTCGAGCACCAGCGCGCCGGCCGTTTCCGCGAGGGCGGCGAGCTCCGCGAGGGAGTTCTCCGCGTCCTGCACCGTTCCCGAGGTCCAGACACCGACGAGGACGACCCGCTCCAGACGGAGCTGGCGGTACTCGACCTCGGTGACGTCCTCGAGCTCGGTGGAGAGGCCCGCAACGCGGCGCAGGGCCGCGCGCTCGGAGCGGTCGAACTGGTCGCCGTCCCGCTCTCCGTCGATCTCGTGGCTCCAGGCGACGTCCTCTTCCATCAGGGCATCGGCCCGAAGACCCTCGGGGTGGCTGTGCGCGAAGCGCTTGGTGTCCTGGGAGGAGGAAGAAGAGGAGGTCATTGGATCCTTACGTCGATGGGAAGTCGTTCATTGTCTGCAACGCGTGGGCGGTCCGGGAGATTCCCGGCGCTCCGTACCGCGCCGACCTGAAGATGGTCGCACGGCACGGGGCGTCTCGTCACCGGGTTATCGGGCGGGCGTCAGGGCCGGGGCGCGGTCCGCTCCGCAGGGGCCTGCGGCTCGGCGGGCGTCTCCGGCTTCCAGTCCGGGTGCCCCGGCATCGGCGGGGTCTTCTCGCCGTACAGCCAGTCCTGGAAGAAGCCGCCCAGGTCGCGCCCGGAGATCTCGGCGGCGAGCCGGACGAAGTCCCGCGTCGTGGCCGTGTCGTCCTGGTGACGGGTGACCCAGGCGCGTTCCAGGCGTTCGAAGGCCGGGCGGCCGATCTCCTGGCGCAGGGCGTACAGGACGAGCGCCGCGCCGTCGTAGACGTTGGGCCGGAAGATGCTGGTCTTGCGGGCGGTGTCGGGTGCCTTGGGGGCGGCGGGTGGTCCCCCGGCGGCGCGCCAGCGGTCGGAGGCACCGTAGGCCGCCTTCATCCGGTCCCGCAGCGGCTTGCCGGCCTGCTCCTCGGCGTACAGCGCCTCGTACCAGGTGGCGTGTCCCTCGTTGAGCCACAGGTCGGACCAGGTGTGGGGGCCGACGCTGTTGCCGAACCACTGGTGGGCCAGTTCGTGGACCATGATCGATTCGACGTACCACGGGGGGTAGACCGGCTCGGTGAACAGTTCCCGCTCGAAGAGGGAGAGCGTCTGGGTCTCCAGTTCGAAGCCGGTGGTGGCGTCGGCCATGAGCAGGCCGTACGTCTCGAAGGGGTAGCGGCCGACCTTGCTCTCCATCCAGGCGATCTGGGCGGGCGTCTTCTCCAGCCAGGGTTCGAGGGCCGCGCGGTGTTCGGTGGGGACGACGTCCCGCACGGGCAGGGCGTGCGGGCCGGTGCGGTGCAGGACCGTGGAGCGGCCGATGGATACCTGGGTGAGCTCGGTGGCCATGGGGTGCCGGCTGCGGTAGGTCCATGTGGTCCTCCCGCCGGACTTCTCCACTGCGGCGGGCAGCCCGTTGGCGACGGCCGTGTGCCCGTCGGGAGCGGTGACCCGGATGGTGAACATCGCCTTGTCGGAGGGGTGGTCGTTGCAGGGGAACACCAGGTGCGCGGCGTCGGCCTGGTTGGCCATGGCGAGACCGTCCGCGGTGCGCACCCAGCCGCCCTCGCGGTCCTTCGCGGGGACGGGGTCGCTGGTGTGCCGCACGGTGATCCGCATCCAGCGGCCGTCCGAGACCGCGTCCTCGGGCGTGATCACCAGGTCCTCGCCGGCCGTGCGGAACTGGGCGGGGTCGCCGTCGACCTCGACGGACTCGACCGTGCCGTGGGCGAAGTCCAGGTTGACGCGGTCCAGGTCGGCGGTGGTCCAGGCGTCGATGGTCGTGACGGCCCGCAGCGGCTCGCTGTTGTCGCCCGCGTAGGTGAAGGAGAGGTCGTAGGCCGCCACGTCGTAGCCGGGGTTGCCGAGGTACGGGAAGAGGCGGTCGCCGACGCCGAGCGGGACGACGGGGGCACTGGCGGCGACGAGGCAGACGGAGATCGCCGAGGTGAGCAGGGCGGCGGCGGTGCGGCGGCGCCGGGTGGGGGTGGTGACCTGGTTGTGGGGGGTCAGGAGCATGTCCCACGGCTATCAGCGCGCCTGTGCGAGGCGCGGACGGCGCGCTTTCGTCCCACCCGAACCGGGGACCGGGGCCTGCGCCGGGTGCCGCCCCGCCCGCCCGCGGGACCGCCCCGAGCCCGGGCCGCCGGTCAGCCGTTCTGCGGCTGTGGCTGCGCCCGGCTGACGTCGTACACCCCGGCCACCTCGCGCATCGCGCGCATCAGGGCGGGCAGGTGGCTCGCGTCGGGCAGCTGCACCGTGTACGTGTGCCGCACCTGCTGCTGGGTCGGGGGTTCGACGGTCGCCGAGACGATCTCGGCCCCCTCGGAAGCCATGGCTTCGGTGAGGTCGGCCAGCAGATGCGGACGGACGAACGATTCGGCCGTCAGCGTGACCCGGCACTCGGCGGCCTCACCCCAGCGCACGCCGACCTCCGTACGCCCCCCGTCCTTCATGCGCGCCACCGCGGGGCACTCCACGCGGTGCACGGTGACCGCGCCCCCGCGTACGGCGAAGCCGGTGATCTCGTCGGGCGGTACGGGGGTGCAGCAGCGGGCGAGCCGGACGGTCGCACCGGGCAGGTCGGCGAGGACATGGCCGGTGCCGGGGCGATCGGCGGGCTGCTCCGGGGCCGCCGTGTCCGCGTCGGGAACATCGGCCGGGCGGAGCGCCGTCCGCTCCTCCGTGGTCCGCGCCTCGCTGTGCTGGGACTCCGCCTGCGCCGGGTGGGCGGCCAGCCAGCGCTGGATGGCGATCCGGGCCGCTGGCGTGTGGGCGTGCTCCAGCCACTCCCGGGAGGGCTCCGACGCCGCGTCCTGGCCCATGAGCAGCTGCACCGTGTCGCCGTCCTTGAGGACGGTGCTCAGCGTCGCCAGACGGCCGTTCACCCGGGCGCCGATGCAGGCGTGCGCGTCCTCGCCGTACTGGGCGTACGCGGCGTCCACACAGGTCGCGCCCTCCGGCAGGCCGAGGGTGCCGCCGTCGGGCCGGAACACCGTGATCTCCCGGTCCTGGGCGAGATCCTCGCGCAGGGTCGACCAGAAGTGGTCGGGGTCGGGCGCGGCCTCCTGCCAGTCGAGGAGCCGGGAGAGCCAGCCCGGGCGGGTGGGGTCGACCCTCTCGCCGTCGGCCGGGTCGTCGGGGGCGGGTGCGTAGGGGTTGCCGAGGGCGACCACACCGGCCTCGGCGACCTTGTGCATCTGGTGCGTGCGGATGAGGACTTCGACGACCTGTCCGTCCTCACGCGCCACGGCCGTGTGCAGCGACTGGTAGAGGTTGAACTTCGGTACGGCGATGAAGTCCTTGAACTCCGAGACCACCGGGGTCATACAGGTGTGCAGTTCGCCCAGCACGCCGTAACAGTCGGCGTCCTCGTTCACCAGGACCAGGACACGGCCGAAGTCGGAGCCGCGCAGCCGGCCGCGTTTGCGGGAGACGCGGTGCACCGAGACGAAGTGGCGGGGGCGGATGAGGACTTCGGCCGGGATGTCCGCCTCGCGCAGCACGGCGCGTACCTCGTCGGCGACCTCGGCGAGCGGGTCGTCCGTGCGGGCCGCGTTGCGGACGATCAACTCCCTGGTGTGCGCGTACTCCTCGGGATGCAGGATCGCGAAGACCAGGTCTTCCAGTTCGGTCTTGAGGGCCTGGACGCCGAGGCGCTCGGCGAGGGGGATGAGCACGTCACGTGTCACCTTGGCGATGCGCTCCTGTTTCTCGGGGCGCATGACGCCGAGGGTGCGCATGTTGTGCAGCCGGTCGGCGAGTTTGATCGACATGACGCGGACGTCGTTGCCGGTGGCGACGAGCATCTTGCGGAAGGTCTCGGGTTCGGCGGCGGCGCCGTAGTCGACCTTCTCCAGTTTGGTGACGCCGTCGACGAGGTAGCGGACCTCCTCGCCGAACTGGTCGCGGACCTGGTCGAGCGTCACATCCGTGTCCTCGACGGTGTCGTGCAGCAGGGACGCGGTCAACGTCGTGGTCTCGGCGCCCAGTTCGGCGAGGATCAGGGTCACGGCGAGCGGGTGCGTGATGTATGGCTCGCCGCTCTTGCGCATCTGGCCGCGGTGCGAGGACTCGGCCAGCACGTAGGCGTGACGCAGGGGTTCGAGGTCCGCGTCGGGGTGGTGGGCGCGGTGGGCGTCGACGACGTGGCTGATGGCGTCGGGCAGCCGGCCGCGGGCGGCGGGGCCCAGCAGGGCGGCGCGGCCGAGACGGCGCAGGTCGATCCGGGGGCGGGCCTTTCTGCGGGGGGCTGTCGGCGTCACCGGTCCTGACACCGCGCCCGGCAACGGGCCTGGGGTCACGGAATTCGTGGCCTCCGCACTCATGGGCACCTCCGGCTGCGTCAACCGGCGGACGGGGTGCCCCAGAGCGGACACGGCTCAGGAGGCGGCTTCGGTCCCCCGTCCGGGCCGGTGCTTGATGCTACCGAGCCCACCATGCCGGACCGACCGCCTCTCGCCGAGCGTGAAACTGATCACCCATTCGAGGGACGAATGTGAGGTTTGTACCCCCGCACACCACGGCCCCCAAGGTGTGATTTCCGCCAAGTGGCCGATTGACAACGGTGGTTTCGAGTCGGGCCGGATGGGGTCGGGTCGAGTGGCCGAAGGTGCGCGGGAGGCGTGCGGGTGTTCCAGGGCGATCCGCAGCGGCTCAGGCGGACGTGGCCGTCTCCAGCCAGTCCGCGTCGATCTCGCCCTCGGCCACGATCACGGCCGGGCCGGTCATCTCGATCTCGCCGTCGGGCCGCTCAGTGATCACCAGGGTGCCGCCGGGGACGTCCACGGTGTACGTGACGGGGGTGCCGGTGACCGTCGGGTCGGCGCCGTCGCGGCGGGCGGCGGCCACGGCGACCGCGCACGCGCCCGTGCCGCACGAGCGGGTCTCACCGGAGCCGCGCTCGTGCACGCGCAGTGCGACGTGCCCGGGGCCGCGGTCGACCACGAACTCGACGTTCACCCCGTCCGGGTACGCGGCAGCCGGGCTGAAGGGGGGCGGGGCGTACAGATCCCCGGCGTGGGCCAGGTCGTCCACGAAGGCGACCGCGTGCGGGTTGCCCATGTTGACGTTGCGCGCGGGCCAGCTGCGCTCACCGACGCTCACCGTGACGTCACCGTCGGGGAGGACGGCCTTGCCCATGCCCACGGTCACGTCCCCGTCCTTGGCGATGTGCACGGTCTTCACGCCCCCGCGTGTGGCGACCGCGAGGTCTCCCTCGGCCACATGACCGGCGCGCTGGAGGTAGCGCGCGAACACCCGCACGCCGTTGCCGCACATCTCCGCGATCGAGCCGTCGCCGTTGCGGTAGTCCATGAACCACTCCGCGTCGGCGGCCATGGCCTGCGCCTCCGGGTGCGCGGCGGACCGCACGACGTGCAGCAGCCCGTCACCGCCGATGCCCGCGCGCCGGTCGCACAGGGCGGCGACGGCGGCCGGGGGCAGGTCGATGACGTTCTCGGGGTCCGGGACGATCACGAAGTCGTTCTCGGTGCCGTGCCCCTTGAGGAAGGCGATCCGCGTGCTCATGCCTCGATCGTAAGGGGTGCCTGCGACAACGCCCCGGCGTGCCCGCGAGGGCGCTCCCGCGCCTCTGTGGCGATCAGCGCAGCCGGGCCACGCGCCACACGGCGAGCACCACCACGACGGCCACGAGCAGGGCGTACGCGAGGACGACCCGCCAGTCGGGTCTGCGGCCGGAGCCCTTCGCGGGCAGGCCCGGCCAGGTGTAGCCGACCCGGCGGGCGGCCATCATGCCCCAGCCGGCCGCGCAGGAACAGATCAGCAGGCCCAGCATGGCGATGACGGCCCCGCTGTCGCCGAAGTCGAAGGCGAGCGGGAAGGCGAACATCAGGGAACCGAGTGCCGCGAGGCCCACGATGGGCGCCAGCTGCCAGATGCGGAGCCGGCGCTGCGGGCGCAGCTCGACCTCGACCTCGTCGGCGAACATCTCGCCGGGCTCGGGGCCGTCGTCGGTCACACCCTGTGTCTCGTCGGGCCCGTCGGAGCTTAGGTGGTCCGCCTCCTGCTCGGGCGCGTCCCCGCGCTCCGTCCCCTCCCGCTCGGCGGTGATGTGATCGGTGCTTCGTGCGGTGTCGCGAGGGCCGGCCTCCATCGCCACGCGCCCTCCCAACTAGGACTCAACTCGGTCGATCGAAGCTCGATGATGGCACGCCGTCGAACGACCGGATGACGGCCTGGGCGTCCCGATGCCATGACGTGATCAGGCTGTAACCGGTCGTTCGACCAAGGACAGCGCCAGCTGCGGAAGTTCCGCGAGATCGGCCGCCGCCCCACTCAACCAGTGCACCCGCGGGTCGCGCCTGAACCAGGAATCCTGGCGGCGCGCGAAGCGCTTGGTGGCACGGACGGTCTCGGTCCGCGCGTCTTCGAGGGTGCACTCCCCGGCGAGCGCCGCGAGCACCTGCTGGTAGCCGAGCGCACGCGACGCCGTACGCCCTTCGCGCAACCCCTGCGCCTCCAGTGCGCGCACCTCGTCCACGAGGCCGGCGTCCCACATCCGGTCGACCCGGCGCGCGATGCGCTCGTCGAGCTCGGGGCGGGCCACGTCGACGCCGATCTGGAGGGTGTCGTACACCGAGTCGTGGCCGGGGAGGTTGGCCGTGAAGGGCTTGCCGGTGATCTCGATCACCTCCAGGGCGCGGACCACCCGGCGTCCGTTGCTCGGCAGGATCGCACGGGCGGCCTCGGGGTCGGCGGCGGCCAGACGGGCGTGCAGCGCACCGGAGCCGCGCAGCGTGAGTTCCTCCTCCAGGCGGGCGCGGACCTCGGGGTCGGTACCCGGGAACTCCAGGTTGTCGACGGCCCCGCGCACATACAGTCCCGAGCCGCCGACCAGGATCGGCCAGCGGCCCTCGGCGAGCAACGCCTCGATCCGTTCCCGGGCCAGGCGCTGGTACTCGGCGACGGACGCCGTGGCGGTCACGTCCCAGATGTCCAGCAGATGGTGGGGGACGCCGCCGCGCTCCTCGGGCGTCAGCTTGGCGGTGCCGATGTCCATCCCTCGGTAGAGCTGCATGGAGTCGGCGTTGACGACCTCCCCGCCGAGACGCTGGGCCAGGAAGACGCCCAGATCGGACTTTCCGGCTGCGGTGGGGCCGACGACGGCGATGACGCGGGGGGCGGGGGGTGCACTGCTCACCGCCCCAGTCTCGCAAACCTCCCACCCTGCTCTCGAACGAGTTACGTGACGCCACGGCCGCGGGGTCGTTGCCCGTTGCGAGGTTCCTGCCGCCGGATCGCGAGGGCGGTGGCCCGGGCCGCGCAAACGGACGCACCGGGCAACGCGGGATTTCGCCCGCACGAGTAACGTATGGAGTGAATATGGGCGTTTTGGCACGAATTCTTCGGCGGTCGAAGGCCACGGCGGAGACGCCTGCGGCCGAAGGTCAGACGGACACGGCCCAGGCCGCTCCCGAGACCGAGGCGGCCGGGACCGCGGAGGCGAAGGGCGAGGACGCGGCCGGGGAAGCGGCCGGGGAGGCTGCCGAAGCCGCCCCGGAGGCCAACGAGCCCGAGGTCGCCGACATCCCCAAGCAGCAGTCGACCGACAAGGCGGCCGACAACGAGGCCGGTGAGGGCGCCCGTACGTGACCGCCCCGCGCCAGGGAAGGTGAGCCATGGGTCTCCTGGACAACGTGAAAGCCAAGCTGGGCCCGGCCAAGGGCAAGGTCTCGGACCTCGCACAGCGGCACGAGGACAAGATCCACCACGGTCTCGACAAGGCCGCGCAGGCCGTCGACAAGAGGACCAAGGGCAAGTACAGCGACAGGATCCAGTCGGGTACGGGCCGGGCCAAGGGTGCCATGGGCCGGTTCGCGCACAAGGACGACGGCGAACCGGGCACGGGCGGCATGACGACACCCGGCACGGGCGGCACGACGTCGCCCGGCGCGAGTGGCACGACGACGTCGCCCGGCACGGGCGGCACGACTCCACCTCCGGCCGCGGGCGCCACCCCGCCGCCGGAGGGGCCACCGCCCACTTCCTGAGCGCGTCGGTATACGGAAAAGGCACATCGGCGGACGGCCGCGGAGCACGAGGGCTCCCGGCCGTCCGCCGTTCCCGTGCTTGCCGGGAGTACGGCATCCAACAAAGGGCGACCCGCGCCCGCTCCCCAGCTACGACCAGGTGGCCACGACGTATCCGACGCCGTACGGCGCGTCCTCGTAGAGCAGCGATCCGCCCAGGTCAGCGCTTTCGGCCGCGCCCGCCAGGACCTGCCAGGGGGCTCGGCCGGAGACCTTCAGCTCCTGGGCCAGCACGGGGTCGAGGCCGGCGAGCGCGGCCACGTCCGCCGCGCCGAGCGCCCGGGCGACCTCCGCGTCGAAGGGCGCCGCCCGTTCGTCCAGATAGCCCGGCGCCTTGAGGGTCCGGCACGCACTGGCATCCCCCATCACCAGCAGGGCCACCCGCTCGTCCCGGGCGGCGATGTCCCGCCCGGTCCGCGCGCACAGCTCGGGCGCGCACGACTCCCCCACCCCGAGTCCCTCGAGCGGGGCGTCGGACCACCCGGTGCGCTCCAGCAGCCAGGCGGCCACCGCCAGCGAGTACGGCAGTCGTGCTTCCGGGCGCGCGTTCCCGTCCGCTCCCAGCCGTACGTCCAGGTCGACGCCGAAGCCCCGGAACGACCCCCGGGCGCCCTCCGGGTACGGCTCGCACCCGGCACCGCCGACCGGGCCCACCACCACGAGGCGGCCCGGACGGGAGGCGGCGAGCACGCCCAGCGCGTCCGTGCAGGCGGCCCGGGCGGCGTCCAGTTCCGGGGCGGCGCCCGCCGCGACCTCGGGAATCAGGAGGGGCGGGCAGGGGCAGACAGCGGCGGCGACAAGCATGATCGGCAGGGTAACCCTCAGGAGCCGCCGTCACCGCACAGGGCGGCAGTGGCCCGGCTCAGTCGCAGCCGCAACCGCTCGCCACGGCGGGCTGCGGCGCGGGGGCGCCGATCTTGGGCAGGCCCAGCATCACACCGACGGGCTTGGCCTTCTCGGCGGCGTTCCGCTTCTCCCAGGCGTCGCCCGCGCGCGTGCGGCGCACGTCCAGCACGGCGCCCTCCGCGAGGAGGTGGTGCGGGGCGGCGTAGGTGATCTCGACCGTGACCACGTCGCCCGGGCGGACCTCCTGGTCCGGCTTGGTGAAGTGCACGAGCCGGTTGTCGGGGGCGCGGCCGGACAGACGGTGGGTGGTGTCGTCCTTGCGGCCCTCCCCCTCGGCGACCATCAGCTCCAGGGTGCGGCCGACCTGCTTCTTGTTCTCCTCCCAGGAGATCTCCTCCTGGAGGGCGACGAGCCGCTCGTAGCGCTCCTGGACGACCTTCTTCGGGATCTGTCCGTCCATCTCGGCGGCCGGGGTGCCGGGGCGCTTGGAGTACTGGAAGGTGAAGGCCTGGGCGAAGCGGGCCTCGCGCACCACGTGGAGCGTCTGCTCGAAGTCCTCCTCGGTCTCGCCGGGGAAGCCCACGATGATGTCGGTGCTGATCGCGGCGTGCGGGATGGCGGCGCGGACCTTCTCGATGATCCCGAGGAAGCGCTCCTGACGGTAGGAGCGGCGCATCGCCTTCAGGACCGGGTCGGAGCCGGACTGGAGCGGCATGTGCAGCTGCGGCATCACGTTCGGCGTCTCGGCCATGGCGGCGATGACGTCGTCGGTGAAGTCGCGCGGGTGCGGGGAGGTGAAGCGGACGCGCTCCAGGCCGTCGATCTTCCCGCAGGCGCGCAGCAGCTTGCTGAAGGCCTCGCGGTCGCCGATGTCCGAGCCATAGGCGTTGACGTTCTGTCCGAGAAGGGTGATCTCGGAGACGCCCTCGGCGACCAGGGCCTCGATCTCGGCGAGGATGTCGCCGGGCCGGCGGTCCTTCTCCTTGCCGCGCAGGGCCGGGACGATGCAGAAGGTGCAGGTGTTGTTGCAGCCGACGGAGATGGACACCCAGGCCGCGTAGGCGCTCTCTCGGCGGGTGGGGAGCGTCGAGGGGAACGCCTCCAGCGATTCGGCGATCTCGACCTGCGCCTCGTCCTGCACGCGGGCACGCTCCAGCAGGACCGGGAGCTTGCCGATGTTGTGCGTGCCGAAGACGACGTCCACCCAGGGCGCCCTCTTCACGATCGTGTCGCGGTCCTTCTGCGCCAGGCAGCCGCCGACGGCGATCTGCATGCCGGGACGGCTGGCCTTCTTCGGGGCGAGGTGGCCGAGATTGCCGTACAGCTTGTTGTCGGCGTTCTCACGCACGGCGCAGGTGTTGAAGACGACGACGTCGGCCTCGTCGGCGCCCTCGGGGGCGCGGACGTAGCCCGCGTCCTCCAGCAGCCCGGACAATCGCTCGGAGTCGTGGACGTTCATCTGGCACCCGTAGGTGCGTACCTCGTATGTGCGCGTGCCGCCCACTGACTGGCTCCGGTCGATGCTGCTCATGGGGACAAGGGTAGGCGCTCGGCGAACGTGGCCCGGCCGCCTGTGGACAACCGCCGTCCCGGGCTCAGGGTTCGATGAGTCCGGCCCTGATCGCGTACCGGGTCAGCTCCAGGCGGTCGCGCATGCCGAGCTTCTGGAGGAGGTTGGCGCGGTGGCGTTCGACGGTCTTGGCGCTGATGAAGAGGAGTTCACCGATCTCCTTGGAGGTGTGGCCCTCGGCGACCAGCTTGAGGATCTCCTCCTCGCGTTCGGTGATGGCCCTCTCCGGCAGGCCGTCTCCGCGGTGCAGCCGCTCCAGGTAGGAGCGGACGAGGGCGCGTTCGGCGCCCGGGTAGATGAACGGCTCGTCGCGCACGGCCGCCCGGCACGCCTCGACCAGGTCGCGGTCGGCGACCGACTTGAGGACGTAGCCGCTGGCCCCGGCCCGGAGCGCCTCGAAGAAGTACTCCTCGTTGTCGTACATCGTCAGGATCAGGATGTGCAGGTCGGGCAGTCGGCGGGAGAGTTCCCGGGCGGCCTGGAGGCCGGTCATCCGGGGCATGGCCACGTCCAGGACGGCGAGGTCGACCGGGGTCTCACGCGCGCGTGCGACGGCCTCGGCGCCGTCCCCGGCCTCGGCCACGACCGTGAGATCGGGCTCCCCGTCCAGGATGAGGCGTACGCCCCGGCGCACCAGGGTGTGGTCGTCGGCGAGCAGGACACGGATGGGTGGGGACATCAGCGGGGTCCTTCAGTCGCTGGTTCGCGCGGGGCGACCGGGATGCGCAGTCGTACGCCGGTGCCCCCGTCCGGCGCCGGTTCCAGGGTCAGGGCCGCGCCGATCAGCAGTGCGCGTTCGCGCATGCCCGTGATGCCGGAGCCCTCGGGGGCGTCGCCGAGGCCGGTGCCGTTGTCGCGCACGAGGAGTTCCACGCCGCCGGGGACGGGCTGGAGGCGGAGTTCGGCGCGGTCGGCCGCGGCGTGCCGGGCGGTGTTGGTCAGGCCCTCCTGGGCGACGCGGTAGACGACGAGTTCGGATTCGGGGGTCAGGGCGGGGAGCTCGCCGGTGATGTGGTGGCGCACGGTCAGCCCGTGGGTCGTGAACTCGCCGGCGAGCGAGCGCAGGGCGCTGGTCAGACCGAGTTCCTCCAGCACGCCGGGGCGCAGACGGCGGGCGATCCGTCGGATCTCGTCCAGGCCGGCCCGGGTCGCCTCCTGCGCCTGGCCCACCTCCTCGCGCAGGTCCTCCGGCGCCCGGTCGGCGACGCGCTTGAGCTGGAGGAGGACGGCGGTCAGGGTCTGCCCGACCTCGTCGTGGAGTTCCCGCGCGATCCGGTGCCGTTCGCTCTCCTGCGCGGACAGGGCCCGGGCGGCGCCCGCGGCCCGCTCGGCCTCCAGCCGGTCGAGCATCGTGTTGTACGTCGTGATCAGCCCGGCCGCCTCCGCAGGCCCCGCGACCACGGGCCGGGAGCCCGGACGCAGCAGGTCAGCGGTGGCCATGGCCCGGTCCAGTCGTTGCAGGGGCGCCAGGCCGAAGCGCAGCACGAGCGCGTTTCCGGCGAGCAGCAGCGCCAGACCGCCGAGCAGGACGAGGGCCTCGCCCGCGAGGACGGGGGTGGACACGGTGACCGGGCCGAGCAGCAGCGCGGTGGCCACGACCAGGCCGGCGGCGTTGAGCGAGAAGATCCGCCAGAACAACGACACGCTTGTGGATCCGCTCCTTCCCGCCCTCGCGCAGTGCACCGCCCCGTCCAGCCTCTCCGGCGACCGGCCACCGCGTATATCCGTCACGACACCCATGTCGTCACCGTACGGCCGGATGGGAGCATGCGGAGTTGGACCGTCCGATGATCGGCACCGCTCATCAGGCCGACAAAGTGCGACGACCAAGACCAATCGAACGAACAAGACGGACAAGGGGAAGCAACGTGTCAGCTCCGCGCCTGAGGGCGACGCCACTACCGGGTATCGGGGTCCAGTACGACCTGGAGACCCGGGAACACCGCCATCTGTCGGTGGTGGCGCACCGCGACGGCACGCGCACGGTGAACGTCTACCGGTCCGACGATCCCGACTCCTGCGCGCACTCCCTGCGGCTGACCAGCTCGGAGGCGGGTTCGCTGATCGACGCGCTGAAGCCCTCCCACCACAGCCCGAGCCTGCTGTACACCACGGACCTGGGGCTGGTCGCCGAGCGGATCGAGGTGCCCGCGACCTCGCGGTGGAACGGGCGGGTGCTGGGCGACATGCGGATGCGGACGGAGACGGGTGCGTCGGTGGTGGCCGTGCTGCGCCGGGCCGAGGCCATCCCGTCGCCCGCGCCGGACTTCCGGCTGGCCGGCGGGGACACGCTGATCGTCGTCGGGACCCGTGAGGGCGTCGACGCGGCCGCGACCATACTCGGGCGGGAGTGAGCCCTTGCACTCCGCGGTTCTGCTCATCGAGTTCGGTTCCATCATCCTCGGCCTCGGCCTGCTCGGCCGGTTCGCCGCCCGGTTCCGGCTCTCCCCGATACCCCTGTACCTCCTGGCCGGTCTGGCCTTCGGTGAGGGCGGTCTGCTGCCGCTGGGTGCGAGCGAGGAGTTCATCGCCACCGGCGCGGAGATCGGCGTCATCCTGCTGCTGCTGATGCTGGGCCTGGAGTACACGGCGAGCGATCTGGTCTCCAACCTCAAGACCCACTACCCGTCCGGTCTGGTGGACTGCGCCCTCAACGCGCTGCCCGGGGCGGCCGTGGCGCTGCTGCTCGGCTGGGGGCCGGTGGCCGCGGTCGTGCTGGCCGGTGTCACCTGGATCTCGTCGTCGGGCGTGATCGCGAAGGTGCTGGGCGATCTGGGCCGGGTCGGCAACCGGGAGACGCCGGTGATCCTCAGCGTGCTGGTGCTGGAGGACCTGGCGATGGCGGTGTACCTGCCCATCGTCACGGCGCTCGTGGCGGGGGTCGGGCTGATGGCCGGGAGCGTGACCCTGGCGATCGCGCTGGGCGCGGCCGGACTCGTGCTGTTCCTGGCCCTGCGCTACGGCAGGGTCATCTCGCGGTTCGTCTCCAGCGACGACCCGGAGAAGCTGCTGCTGGTCGTGCTGGGCCTGACGATCCTGGTCGCGGGTGTCGCGCAGCAGCTCCAGGTGTCGGCGGCGGTGGGGGCCTTCCTGGTGGGCATCGCGCTGTCGGGGGAGGTCGCCGAGGGTGCGCACACCCTGCTGAGCCCCCTGCGTGACCTGTTCGCGGCGGTCTTCTTCGTCTTCTTCGGGCTGCACACCGACCCGTCGAGCATCCCGCCCGTCCTGCTGCCGGCCCTCGGACTGGCCGCCGTCACCGCGCTGACGAAGATCGCCACCGGTTACTGGGCGGCCCGGCGGGCCGGGATCTCGGTCAAGGGCCGGTGGCGGGCGGGCGGCGCGCTGGTGGCCCGCGGTGAGTTCTCCATCGTCATCGCCGGCCTGGCGGTCTCGGCCGGCATCGAACCGTCCCTGGGCCCCTTGGCCACGGCCTACGTCCTCATCCTGGTGGTCCTGGGCCCCCTCACCGCGCGCTACACCGAGCCGGTGGCGAGCTGGTGGACCCGCCGCCGCGAGCCCCACCGCCCGGAGCCCCTACCCCGGGCGACGGAGGCCGAGGCGCCGGTTGCCGATTGAGGAGGGCCGGGGTGTGGGGTGGGGTGGGGTGGGTGTGAGCCGGGCGGCTTGATGATCTTGTCCGAGTGACCCGAGACGCCCCGGCCGCCCGAGCCAGGGGGCAGCGGGGCAGCCCCGGAGCCCGGCGTCGGAGGTCGTCACTCCCGTTCAGGCCTCCCCACCCGGCACCCACCCCTGCCTGCGCAGCACCCCCGATACGTCCGGTGCCTCGTAGTGGTCGCCCTTGAGGACCTTGCCGTCCTCGCGGCGCGAGACCACGCCGTCGGGCCCGATCTTCGTCATGTTGGAGCGGTGGATCTCGGCGAGCACCGCGTCGAGGTCGATGCCGTGCACCAAGGCGGTGCCGTACGCGACGTAGACCACGTCGGCCAGCTCGTGGGCGAGCCGGTCGAGGGGGCCGTTCACCGACACTTCGGCCACCTCCGCCGCCTCCTCGGCGAGCAGTTCGCCACGGTGGGCCGCGAGCTCCGGCGACACCTCCGTCGGTGTGGTGCGGGCGTCCAGCTCGAAGGCGCGGTGGAATTCACGGACCAGGTCGGCGGGCGAAGAGCTCATGGGGGCGACTGTAGTGGCGGCCACCGACACTCCCCCGCCCCCGTCTGTGACCCCCACCCTGGTCACAGGGGCACCCCGGCTGGCAGGATCGCCCGCATGTCCAGGACGTTCCCCCCGATCGGCAGAAGCCGGGCCCTGCAGGTCGGCGCCGCCGCCCTCGTGGTCCTCGGTCTGCTGCTGTGGTGGCTGCGTCCCTGGGCCGAGGAGCCGCCGGGCGGGACCATCAGGTTCAGCACGGGCACCCGCGCGGGGGTCTACCACGAGTACGGCGAACTGCTGCGCACCGAGATCGACAAGGACATGCCCGACCTGAACGTGCGGCTGATGACCAGCGCCGGCTCCCAGGAGAACGTCGCCGACGTGGCGACGGGGAAGGCCGACTTCGCCATCGCCGCGGCCGACGCGGTCGCCACGTACAAACTCGGCGACGCCCCGGACGCCGACCGGCTGCGCGGCGTCGCGCGTCTGTACGACGACTACGTCCAGCTCGTCGTACCGCCCGACTCGGACATCCACTCCGTCGCGGACCTGCGGGGCAAGCGCGTGGCCATAGGGCTGCCCGACTCCGGTGTCCGGCTGATAGCCAACGGTGTGCTCAAGGCCGCCGGCATCGATCCGCAGAAGGACATCAAGCCGTCGTCGGACGGCATCGACACCGGACCGCGGCGGCTGGGACGCGGCCTCGACGCCTTCTTCTGGTCGGGCGGACTGCCCACGGACGGGCTCAGCCGCTTGGCCAAGAAGTCGTCCTCGGCGTTCCGGTTCGTGCCGATCGACGCCACGCTCGTGGCCAAGCTGCACGACCAGGGTGGCGCCACGCGCTACTACCGGGCCACCAAGATGCCGGAGTCGGCCTACCCCACCATCCAGCGCGGCGACCCGGTGCCGACCCTGGCGGTGTCCAACCTGCTGCTCACCCGCAGCGACGTGGATCCGCGGCTCACCGAATGGCTGACCCGTACGGTGCTGGACAGCCGGGACCTCATCGGCGCGACCGTCCACTCCGCCCAGTTGGTCGACGTCCGCACGGCGATCTACACCGACCCCCTGCAACTGCACGTCGGCGCCCAGCGCTACTACCAGTCGGTCAAGCCGTAGGGCACTCTTCCCGGGGCGCCGTCACGCCGTCGGCGCCGACCTCGGCACCGCCACCGTCACCTTCAGCCCGTGCGGCTCGTGGCGGTCGAACGTGATCGAACCGCCGCCCGCCGCCAGCAGCGCGCGTGAGATGGACAGGCCCAGCCCCGAGCCCTTCACATTCTGATGCCGGCCGCTGCGCCAGAAGCGGTCGCCGACCCGGGCCAGCTCCTCGTCCGTGAGGCCCGGGCCCTGGTCGGTGACGACGACGGTGGAGAGGTCGCCCCGGGAAGCGACGGTCACCTCGACGGTCCGGTCCTCGGGCGTGAACTTCACCGCGTTGTCGATCACCGCGTCCAGCGCGCTGGACAACGCGACCGGGTCGGCCCAGGCGGTCGTCGGCGGGCAGTCCCCGACCAGGCGCACCCCCTTGGCCTCGGCGGTGGGGGCCCAGGCGGCGAGGCGTTCGGCGGTCAGCTCGCCGATGTCGGTGATCCGCAGATCAGCGTCGGTGTGCTCGGCCAGCGCCAGATCCAGCAGGTCGTCCAGGACCTGCGCGAGGCGCTTGCCCTCGGCCTGGACCGAGGCGATCTCCTTGTTGCCCTCGGGCAGTTCGAAGGAGAGCAGCTCGATGCGCAGCAGCAGCGCCGCGAGGGGATTGCGCAGTTGGTGCGAGGCGTCGGCGACGAAGGCGCGCTGCTGCTCCAGCACGTCCTCGACGTTGTCCGCCATCTCGTTGAACGACCTGGCCAGGCGCCTGAGTTCCGGCGGCCCGCCCGCGGCGGCGACCCGGGACTTGAGCCGCCCGGTGGCGATGTCGTGGGTGGTGGCGTCCAGGACCCGTACGGGCTTGAGCACCCAGCCGGTCAGCCGCAGGGCGGCACCGACGGCCAGCAGCATCGCGGCGAACTCGCCCGCGCCGATGACCAGCCAGCCGTGCAGCGTGCGGGAGCGCAGCTGTCCCGTCGGCGAGTCCGTGACGACGACCGCGACGACATCGCCGTCGCGGATGACCGGCGAGGCGACCACGAGGTTGCGACGCTGCCAGGGCCACACCTGCTTCGGGTCGTGGCTGCGGCGGCTGAGCAGCGCCTCGGCGAACGCGTCCCGGACCTCGCCCTCCTGCGGCAGGGACCACTGGGCGGGGGCGAGGGCCATGGCACTGCCACTGCGGTAGAAGACACCGGAGCGGATGCCGTAGACCTCGTAGTAACTGGTCAACTCACTGCTCAGGGTGGCCAGGCGCTCGTTCTCGAACGCGTCGGCGGTACCGTCGGGCGAGTCGGTGACGAACTGGGCCAGGGCGGCAAAGCGAGCCGTGTCGTCGATCCGGTCGACGACGACCTTCTGCTGCTGGGCGCCGGCCAGGCTCACGGCGAGCGGGACGCCGAGCGCGAGCAGCACGGCCGCCATCAGGACGATGAGCAGCGGGAGAAGACGAGTGCGCACCCGGCCCCGCTACCCGGCAGGCGCGACGAGCCGGTAACCGACTCCGCGGACGGTCTCGATGAGGGCCGGCATGCGCAGCTTGGCGCGCAGGGACGCGACGTGCACCTCCAGGGTGCGTCCGGTCCCCTCCCAGCTGGTCCGCCACACCTCGCTGATGATCTGCTCCCGGCGGAAGACCACTCCGGGCCGCTGCGCGAGCAGGGCCAGCAGGTCGAACTCCTTGCGGGTCAGCTGGATCACCGACCCGTCCACGCTGACCCGGCGGGTGGGCAGCTCGATGTGCACCGGGCCGAGTCGCAGCTGGGTCTCGATGCCGCTGGAGGTGTCCTCGTGGGAGGTGCGCCGGCTCACCGCGTGGATGCGGGCGAGCAGCTCCCCCGTGTCGTAGGGCTTCACGACGTAGTCGTCGGCGCCCAGGTTGAGGCCGTGGATGCGGGACCGCACGTCGGAACGGGCGGTGACCATGATCACGGGGGTGCTGGTGCGCTTGCGGATCTTGCCGCAGACCTCGTAACCGTCCTGGTCGGGCAGGCCGAGGTCGAGCAGGACGACACCGAAGCAGTCGCTCTCGGGCACGAGTGCCTGGAGGGCCTCCTCACCGCTGCGCGCGTGCGTGACGTCGAACCCGTGCCGCGCCAGAACCGCCGACAGGGCGGCGGCGACATGGTTGTCGTCCTCGACGAGCAGCAGTCTCATCCGGGCCCCCTTCGGTTCACTGGTCGTACGATCTAGATGTGTACACAAACGGGTGCACGCGCGCGCGTGCACCCTGTGCAGTCACGCTGATGGACGAGGACGGCGTCAAGAGGGTTCCGGTTGCGGGCCGCTTCCGTTACCCGGCTGGTATCAGCGCCGCTCCAAGTGCTACGACACGTGTCCGATTGCTATCGGATCGTGATGCTCAGATTCCCCTCAGATGTAATGACGCAGGTCGTAGAGGGTTACTACTGTCCTCCGAAACCGAGGAGGACGGAGCCTGAGAGCGATGACCGAAGTATCGGTGGCCAAGGAAGATGTGGCCGCGACCGGAGAACTGGTCGTCCTGAAGAGCGTCAACAAGCACTTCGGCGCGTTGCACGTACTCCAGGACATCGACCTGACGATCGCCCGCGGTGAAGTCGTGGTGGTCATCGGGCCCTCCGGGTCCGGCAAGTCCACCCTGTGCCGCACCATCAACCGCCTGGAGACGACCGACTCCGGCTCGATCACCATCGACGGCAAGCCGCTGCCCGCCGAGGGCAAGGAACTCGCCAGGCTGCGCGCCGACGTCGGGATGGTCTTTCAGTCCTTCAACCTCTTCGCGCACAAGACCGTGCTCGAGAACGTGATGCTCGGCCAGATCAAGGTCCGCAAGAAGGACAAGAAGGCCGCGGAGGAGCGGGCCCGTGCCCTGCTCGACCGGGTCGGCGTGGCCGCCCAGGCCGACAAGTACCCGGCGCAGCTCTCCGGCGGCCAGCAGCAGCGTGTCGCCATCGCCCGGGCGCTGGCCATGGAGCCGAAGGTGATGCTCTTCGACGAGCCCACCTCCGCGCTCGACCCCGAGATGATCAACGAGGTGCTGGAGGTCATGCAGCAGCTCGCCCGCGACGGCATGACCATGATCGTCGTCACCCATGAGATGGGTTTCGCACGATCGGCCGCAAACCGCGTGGTGTTCATGGCGGACGGCCGAATCGTCGAGGAGGCTGCGCCCGACCAGTTCTTCAGCAATCCGCGCAGCGACCGTGCCAAGGACTTCCTGTCGAAGATCCTGCACCACTGACGGCGCGGGTCGCGTTCGACGCGCCCCCCGTGTCGCCCGCCCCTTGAGGGCCCGCATCTCTTCACCAGCCAAAGGATGTTCACCATGAAGCTCCGCAAGGTCACCGCCGTCTCGGCCACCGTCTTCGCTCTCGCCCTGACCGCCACCGCGTGCGGCGGCGACAAGAACGAGGGTGGCTCCGGTTCCGGCGACGGCAAGACGATCACGGTCGGCATCAAGTTCGACCAGCCCGGCCTCGGCCAGAAGACGCCGCAGGGTTACGCCGGCTTCGACGTCGACGTCGCCACGTACGTCGCCAAGAAGCTCGGTTACAAGGCGGATCAGATCGAGTGGAAGGAAGCGAAGAGCGGCGACCGCGAGACCATGCTCCAGCGTGGTGACGTCGACTTCATCGCCGCCACCTACTCGATCACCCCGGAGCGCCAGGAGAAGGTCGACTTCGCCGGCCCGTACCTGCTGGCCCATCAGGACGTGCTGGTCCGTGCGGACGACGACTCGATCAAGTCGCCGTCGGACCTCAACGACAAGAAGCTCTGCTCGGTGACCGGCTCGACCTCGGCGCAGAACGTCAGGGAGAAGCTGGCCCCGAAGGCCGACCTTCAGCAGTACCCGACGTACTCGGCCTGCCTGACCGGTCTTCAGAACAAGGCGATCGACGCGCTGACCACCGACGACTCGATCCTCGCCGGTTATGCCGCCCAGTCCCAGTTCAAGGGCAAGTTCAAGCTCGGCGGCTTCAAGATGACCAACGAGAACTACGGCATCGGCGTCAAGAAGGGCAGCGACCTCAAGGACAAGATCAACAAGGCCCTTGAGGACATGGTCGCCGACCAGGCCTGGCAGAAGGCCGTGGACAAGAACCTCGGCCCCGCCAGCTACAAGAACGAGCCCGCGCCGAAGATCGGCGACATCAAGAGCTGAGGCAACGCCTGACGGGTGCGCCGCCCTCCGGGGCGGCGCACCGGGGCATCCCTATACGCGGAAGCGCGGGAGATCGTGTTCGACTTTCTGAGTGACTACGACATCCTGGGAGCCTTCTGGACGACGGTGCAGCTCGCCCTGCTCTCGGCCGTCGGCTCCCTGATCTGGGGCACAATGCTGGCGGCGATGCGCGTCGGCCCGGTGCCACTGATGCGCGGTTTCGGGACCGCCTATGTGAACATCGTGCGGAACATCCCGCTTACCGTGATCATCCTGTTCACCTCGCTGGGCCTGTACCAGACCCTGAACATCACCCTCGGCGCCGAAAGGTCGGAGACGGCCAACTTCCGACTCGCCGTACTGGGCCTGATCGTCTACACCTCCGCTTTCGTGTGTGAGGCGCTGCGCTCCGGCATCAACACGGTGCCGGTCGGTCAAGCGGAGGCGGCCCGCGCGATCGGACTGAGCTTCTCGCAGGTACTGCGGCTGGTTGTCCTTCCGCAGGCGTTCCGCTCGGCGGTCGGCCCGTTGACGAACGTCCTGATCGCGCTCACGAAGAACACCACGGTGGCCGCGGCGATCGGTGTAGCGGAAGCGGCGCTTCTTATGAAGGAGATGATCGAGAACGAGGCGCAACTGCTGCTCATCTCGATGATCTTCGCCTTCGGTTTCGTGGTGTTGACGCTGCCGACCGGCCTGATCCTCGGCTGGGTGGGCAAGAAGGTGGCGGTGAAGCGATGAGTGCCCTGCTATACGACGCTCAGGGGCCCCGCGCCAAGCGGCGCAACGTCCTGTTCACCGTCCTCTTCCTGGTGGCTCTCGCGGCCGTGCTGTGGTGGCTCTACAGCACCCTCAAGGAGAAGGGTCAGCTCGAGTGGGTGCTGTGGGAGCCGTTCTTCACCAGCTCCGAGCCCTGGACGACGTACATCTGGCCGGGCTTGCAGAACACGCTCAAGGCCGCAGTGCTTTCCGTGATCATCGCGCTTCCGCTCGGTGCGGTCTTCGGCATCGCCCGGCTGTCGGACCATGCCTGGATCCGGATCCCGGCCGGCGTGGTGGTCGAGTTCTTCCGGGCCGTCCCCGTGCTGATCCTCATGATCTTCGGGCTCGCCCTGTTCGCCGAGTACACCAACGTCTCGTCCGACGACCGTCCGCTGTACGCGGTCGTCACGGGTCTGGTGCTGTACAACGCCTCGGTTCTCGCGGAGATCGTCCGGGCGGGCATCCTGTCCCTGCCCAAGGGCCAGTCCGAGGCTGCCATGGCTATCGGCCTGCGCAAGAACCAGGAGATGCGCCTCATCCTGCTGCCGCAGGCGGTCACGGCCATGCTGCCGGCCATCGTCAGCCAGCTCGTCGTCATCGTGAAGGACACCGCTCTCGGTGGCGCTGTACTGACCTATTCCGAGTTGCTCGCCTCGGCGAACACGATGAGCGGCTACTACGGCGCCAACACGATCGCCAGCTTCACGGTCGTCGCCGTCATCTTCATCGCCCTCAACTTCGCCCTCACCACCTTCGCCAGCTGGCTGGAGCGCCGCCTGCGGCGGGCGAAGAAGTCGACGGGTGCGGTCGTGGGCGTGGATGATTTGGCGACCGGAGGCCAGGCCGGCGGTGGCGGCGCAGCCGCCTGACGCTCTCTCACCTCACGTGACACACTCAGGGGCAGTGGCATGATCGCCACTGCCCCTGGTCACTTGACGCAAGCACCGGCAATAGGTTGCATACGTTCTGTGATCGTGCACCCTGCTCCACCTTCCTGTTCACCCACGTCTCTCAGGACACCACCGCGGGCAGGGGGCGCCACGCCGTGGACCCGGTGATCATCGTCGGGGCGGGGCCCGTCGGGCTCACGCTCGCCCTCGCGCTGGCCCGTCAGGAGGTGCCCTGCGTCGTCCTCGACGAGGGCTCGGGCAAAGACGAACCCCGTGCGGCACGCACCGTCGTGCTGCGCGAGGACACCACCGCGCTGATGGAACGGCTGACCGGCCTCTCCCTCGCCCGGGCCGGTGCGTACTGGGCCGGATGGCGGTCGATGCGGCGCAAGCAGGTGATGCGCGAGATCGTCTTCGACGACACCGAGCCCGCCCCCCTGCACATCGCTCAGCACGTCCTCACCGACGCCCTGCGCGCGGCCCTCTCGGGCGAACGGCTCGTCAAGGTCGCTGTGGAGAGCCGTCTCGACGGCCTCGAACAGGAGCCCTCAGGCGTCACGGCCCACACCCGTGGCCCCAAAGGCACCTGGTGGCGCGGCAGTTATCTGGTCGGTTGCGACGGCCCCCGCTCGACCGTCCGCAAGCTCCAGGACATCCGCTTCCCTGGCCGTACGGCGGTGGAACGTCACGCCGTCGCCGCGCTCCGCACCGAACTGCCCTGGCACGACGAGGCCTTGTTGCACCGTCTACCGCCCTGGCGCACGTCCGGCCCCTCGGCCGGCGAGGTCACCGCCCGCCCGCTGCCGGACGGCGTCTGGCGTCTGGACTGGCTCCTGCCCCCCGGCAAGGACCTGGTCACCCCCGAACTGCTGCTCACCCGCATCCGGGAGACCCTGGCCGGCTGGGCGGGCGGCACCACACCGCCGTACGAATTGCTGGACACCGGTGTCCACACCGTCCACCACCGGCTGGCCCGGCGCTGGCGCGCCGACCGGGTGTTCCTCGCCGGGGACGCGGCCCATCTGCTCGGTGCGCTGGGCACGCACGGGCTCGACGAGGGGCTGCGGGACGCCGACAACCTCGCCTGGAAACTGGCCGTGGCCTGGCACCACGGGCCGCACGAGGCGCTCCTCGACAGCTACCAGACGGAACGGCGGGCGATCGTCTCCGCCCGGCTGCGCGCCGCCGACCAGGCGCTGCCCGTGCTGCGCGGTGGTGGCGGCCTGCGCGCCGTCGTGCCCGGCTCGTCCCGGGGCCACGACGCCCTGCTCACGGAGGGTCACCTGGGGCAGGGCCAGCTCGGCGCGCCGGGGGCGTACGCCGACTCGCCGCTCGCGCCCCGGGACCTCGAAGGGGAGGTCCCGGTCGTCACGCCGCTCGGCGCACCGGTCACCGATGTCCGGGTCACCGCGGAGGACGGCACCTTCGTACGGCTGCGCGACCGGCTCGGCCGTGGCGCGCTGCTCGTGGTGCTGGTCGCGCCGGGCACCGGTGTCTGGGAGCGCAGGCACTGGGTGAGCGCGGGCATCATGCCGCAGCTCGCGGCGGCGGTCACGGCCCTGCCGTACCCCGCCGAGCTGCTCGTCGCCGAGAGCTACCCGGGGGCCGCCGCGCACACGGTGCTTCTGGTGCGCCCCGACGGGCACCTCGTCACCGCGCTGGGCGGCGTGCGCCCGGCCGACCTGTACGCGGCGGCGGAGGCCACGATGGGCGGGCCGGTGCAAGCGCAGGAAGAGGCCGGGGCGTCGGCCGGCTCCCGCTGACGCCCGGCCCGGACGACGGGCTCACTGTCACGGTGCGTCCGCATGGTGACAGTGAGTTGACCGGCCCGGAGGGTCATGGTGTACTCCGGTGCGTGACCGACACCTGTGTGCGCCTGTGGCGGAGGGTCCATATGGACCTCCTCCGTTACGCGGGCTGCGTGTGTCGCCCGTCCTGCTGACTTCGCTCCCCCTTCCCCTGTGCGCCGCGCCGCGCTCTGTCCGTCGGCTGCCGCGCCTTGCTCGCGAACCCTCATCAGGACCTTCAGGACGGCACCCGTGTCTGTATCCCCTTCCGCGACTCCCTCTGTCTCCTCCGAGGCAGCTCCCACCCAGGCCGACCTCTACGACTTCGTCCGGCGCACGGCCGCCGACACCGAGCTGATCGACTCCCTGCCACTGGACCCGGAGGGCCGCACATGGGTGCGGCTGGACGGGCCCGGCGGCAGCGAAGCATGGCTGATCGGCTGGCCGCCCGGCACCGGCACCGGCTGGCACGACCATGCCGACTCGGTGGGCGCCTTCCTGATCGCCTCCGGCGAGCTCAAGGAGAACTCGCTCGCCGCACGGCTGCCCACCGACGGCTGGAAGACTCTGGAACTCACCGAGGACGTGGACCGGCAACGCCGGCTGCGGGCCGGCCAGGGCCGCGCCTTCGGAAGGCACCACGTCCACGAGGTGCTCAACGAGTCCCCCGACCGGCACGCGATCTCCGTCCATGCCTATTACCCGCCGCTGCCGCAGATCCGCCGCTACAGCCGCAGTGGCCCGATCCTGCGCCTGGAGCAGGTCGAGCGGCCGGAGGACTGGCAGTGAGCACCGCACCCGGACCGGACGGTCAGGCCCTCGGATCACCGGTGGGCATCGACGAGTTGCTGGCACGCGTCCGCGCGGGCTACGAGCGGATCGAACCGCAGCAGGCGTACGAGGCCGCTCAGGCCGGCGACGCGCTGCTGGTCGACATCCGCTACGCCGCCCTGCGCGAACGGGGCGGCCTCATCCCCGGCGCCCTGGTCGTCGAACGCAATGAACTGGAATGGCGCCTCGACCCGCAGGGCAGCCACCGCCTGCCCGAGGCGACGGATCACGCCCTGCGCGTCGTCGTGATCTGCAACGAGGGCTATGCCTCCAGTCTGGCCGCCCAGTCGTTGCACCAGCTGGGCCTGCGCCGGGCCACGGACCTGGTCGGCGGGTTCCAGGCCTGGCGGAGGGCCGGGTTGCCGGTGGAGGGCTAGCCACCGTCCGGGACGGGCGCAGCCCCGGCCGAGCGCGTCGCCGTCACCCGCCCGTCCCTCAGAACCCCTCATCCCCGGGAAACTCCGTGTCCTCGCCCTCCTCCTCCAGCGCCTGGCGCACGACCCGTAGGGACATGCCCTCGGGGTAGCCCTTGCGGGCGAGCATGCCCGCGAGGCGGCGGAGGCGCTTGTCGCGGTCGAGGCCGCGGGTGGAGCGGAGCTTGCGCGCGACGAGCTCGCGCGCGGTCGCCTCTTCCTGCTCGGAGTCGAGCTGGGAGACGGCTTCGTCGATCAGCGTGGAGTCCACGCCCTTGGTCCGCAGCTCCCGGGCGAGCGCGCGCCGGGCCAGCCCTCTGCCGTGGTGGCGGGACTCCACCCAGGCTTCCGCGAAGGCGCTGTCGTTGATGAGGCCGACCTCTTCGAACCTCGACAGCACCTCCTCGGCAGCGTCGTCCGGGATCTGCCGTTTGCGCAGCGCGTCGGCGAGTTGCCTCCGCGTCCGCGGGGTCCCGGTGAGCAGGCGCAGGCAGATGGCCCGAGCCCGCTCGACCGGGTCCCCTGGAGGTGCCTCCTGCTCGGCCCTCGACGAGGAGAGGGCACCTCCGTCCTCGGCATCGGCAGCCGCTTCCCCGAAGCCACGCCGACGACGGCGACGACCGCCCTTCGGCCCACCGTCACGCGAGCCGCCCCCGATGCGTGAGCCGCCCCCGTGCGGCCCGGTGTCGTCGCCGTACTGCCGGTCACCCTCGGGGGGCATGGGCCCAAAGCCGTCCTCCCCGTCCATGGCCGGGTCCGGGGCGCCTCCGGTACCCCTCCCCCGTGGGACACCGGACGCGTACTCGTGCTCCGCCCAGTCGGTTCGCCGTGTCACGGGTCAGCTCTTGGCTGCGGCGGCCTTGGACTTGGCGGTCTTGGCCGGTGCGGGGGCGGGAACGGCCGGGGTCGCGTCGGCCGGTGCGGCGGCGGAGTCCGCGGCGTCGGTGCCCGGCTCGGCAGCCGGCTCGGCGGGACGCACACCCACGCCCAGCTTCTCCTTGATCTTCTTCTCGATCTCGTTGGCCAGGTCGGGGTTGTCCTTGAGGAAGTTGCGCGCGTTCTCCTTGCCCTGGCCGAGCTGGTCGCCCTCGTACGTGTACCAGGCGCCGGCCTTGCGGACGAAGCCGTGCTCCACGCCCATGTCGATCAGGCCGCCCTCGCGGCTGATGCCGTGGCCGTAGAGGATGTCGAACTCGGCCTGCTTGAAGGGCGGCGCGACCTTGTTCTTGACGACCTTGCAGCGGGTGCGGTTACCGACCGCGTCCGTGCCGTCCTTCAGGGTCTCGATGCGGCGGATGTCGATGCGCACCGAGGCGTAGAACTTCAGCGCCCGGCCACCGGTCGTGGTCTCCGGCGAGCCGAACATCACGCCGATCTTCTCGCGGAGCTGGTTGATGAAGATCGCGGTGGTCTTGGACTGGTTGAGCGCGCTGGTGATCTTCCGCAGGGCCTGGCTCATCAGGCGAGCCTGCAGACCGACGTGGCTGTCGCCCATCTCGCCCTCGATCTCCGCGCGCGGGACGAGCGCGGCGACGGAGTCGATGACGATGAGGTCGAGGGCACCGGAGCGGACCAGCATGTCCACGATCTCCAGGGCCTGCTCGCCGTTGTCCGGCTGGGAGAGGATGAGGTTGTCGATGTCGACGCCGAGCTTCTTCGCGTACTCGGGGTCGAGCGCGTGCTCCGCGTCGACGAAGGCGACCTGGCCGCCGGCCTTCTGCGCGTTCGCCACCGCGTGCAGGGTCAGGGTGGTCTTACCGGAGGACTCCGGTCCGTAGATCTCCACGACGCGGCCGCGGGGCAGGCCGCCCACGCCGAGGGCCACGTCCAGGGCGGTTGAGCCGGTCGGGATGACCTCGATGGGCTCGTTGGTCCGGTCGCCCATGCGCATGACCGCGCCCTTGCCGAATTGCCGTTCAATCTGTGCGAGTGCGGCATCCAGGGCCTTCTCGCGGTCGGTTCCTGCCATGGGTTCCACCCGATTTGCTTGAGTCGATCGCTTCACGTCAAAGACGCTAACGCCTGCCACTGACAATGCGCCCCGACGCACGTCCGGCCTGTGGATAACTCGGGCACTTCTCCACCCAAAGTATGTCGAAATGCCCTTCGTTGAGCCGTGCCGGTGCCCCAATGAGAATAGATGTTCGATTTTCGTGTCAAGCGCGCCACGCGGCGCCGCGCATCCGGCGAGCGGCGGCCTCGTGGAGGCCGCGACGCAGGAGGACCCGGACGGCTCAGGCCGTTCAGGAGGAGGTCGAGCCGCCCGTGGAGTCGTCGTCCGCGGACCGCTCGGCGCCCGGCCGCCGCGCCCACATCCCTCGCGCGCGCGTGAGCAGACCCGGGCCCTCTCCCCCGCGGCGGTGACCGTGGACCCGGGGATCGTCCGTGACGTCGTAGCGCTTCACGTACGCCCCGAGGAAGGCCTGGAGCGTGGCGATGGCGGGGATGGCGATCAGCGCGCCGACGGCACCGAGCAGTGCGGTACCGGCGATGACCGAGCCGAAGGCGACCGCGGGGTGGATGTCGACCGTCTTGGAGGTCAGCTTGGGCTGCAGCACGTAGTTCTCGAACTGCTGGTAGATGACGACGAAGACCAGGACCCACAGCGCGTACCAGGGGTCCACCGTGAACGCGATCAGCATGGGCAGGGCACCCGCGAGATAGGTGCCGATGGTGGGGATGAACTGGGACACCAGCCCCACCCACACGGCCAGCACGGGCGCGTAGGGCACGTCCAGCGCCTGGAGCAGGATGAAGTGGGCCACGCCGGAGATCAGCGCCATCAGGCCCCGGGAGTAGATGTAGCCGCCGGTCTTGTTCACGGCGATCTCCCACGCGCGCAGCACCTCGGCCTGGCGGGCGGGGGGCAGGACCGAGCAGATCGTGCGGCGCAGTCGCGGGCCGTCCGCGGCGAAGTAGAACGAGAACAGGCCGATCGTGAGCAGCTGGAAGAGTCCCCCGATGACCTGGGCGGACACGTCCAGGACGCCGGTGGCGCTGTTCTGGACGTAATTGCGCAGCCAGTCGGAGCGCAGGAGGCCCTCCTGGATGTCGACGCGCTTCAGGTCGGTCTTGAAGTGCGTGTTGATCCAGTTGATGACGGAGTCGAGGTAGCCGGGGAAGCCCTCGATCAGCTTGATGATCTGGTCCGCGAGGACGGATCCGAGCAGGGTGACGAAGCCGGCCGAGACGATCATCACGCCGATGAAGACGATGAACGTGGCCAGTCCTCTGCGCATGCCGCGGGAGGCCATCCAGCTCACCGCGGGCTCTATGGCGAGTGCCAGGAAGAACGCGATGAGGATGTTGATCAGCAGGCCGGTGAGCTGGTGGAAGGCCCAGCTGCCCAGCTGGAACGCGGCGACGAGGGCGAGCGCGAGCACCAGGGCACGCGGCAGCCAGCGCGGCATGCGGCCGTTCGCCCCGGCCCCGCCGACCGGAGGCCGGGCGGGCGGCGCCGTGCCGGAATCTGAGGGCTGCGGGGCTGCCTGCCCGGTCTCGTCAGTGGGTGCCACGGTCCAAGTCTCGCCCACGTCACCGACAGCCGTGCGCCCGGCTGCGATCTTCGTGCCCGGTCGGCGCTCTGCGACCGAGCCGCTCCGGCCCGTCGCCGGTGATCTGCGAGCGCTCCGCCCAGCCGCTGATGCGCCGCCGAACCACTCCGCCCCCACCGGCGCTCCGCCGAACCACTCTGCCCCCACCCCACCGGCGCGCCGCGAACCTCTCCGCCCGGCCATCGGCGCGCCGCGAACCTCTCCGCCCGGCCATCGGCGCGCCGCGAACGCCTCGCCGCCGGCTGTCCGAGGGGCCGGCGTGCCGGTCAGCGGCCTCCGGGGCCCGGGGGCAGGGTCAGCGCCTCTCCCGGGGCACGTCCATCACCGCGCAGACCACCTGCCAGACCTCCTTGGCGTCCCAGCCGGCCTCCAGCGCCCCGTGCACCGTGCGCCCGCCCAGCTCCGACATCACATGGTCGCGCGCGAAGGTTTCGGCGTAGCCGGGACCGAAGTGCTCCGCCATCCGCTGCCAGAAGACCGTCAACCGCATGACTCCAGTATCCCGCCCCTGAGGGTGGGCCTGAGCCGGGACCGCCTGCCGGCGCCGCTTCGCGCCCTACGGTCTGACCCATGGCCGATACAGGAGCTACCGAACTCCCCCCGACGCCCCCGCGGCACAGTCCCGTCACGCGCGCGGAGCGCTTCGTCTGGCTCACCGCGCGCGTGCTCGATCAGCACCGCTTCACCCACCACTTCCGGGGCGGCGCCGCCGACCCGGTGGAGACCGCCCTCGACGCCTACCGCAACGAGGACGGCGGGTACGGCCACGGGCTGGAGCCCGATCTGCGCGGTCCGGTCAGCCAGCCGCTGCACACCGCGCAGGCCCTGCGCGTGCTGGACGCGGTCGGGCGCTGCGCCGGGCGGAGCGTGGAGCGCGTCTGCCGCTACCTGACCTCGGTCTCCACGGCGGACGGCGCCCTCCCGGCGATCCACCCCAGCCAGAGCGGCTACCCCACGGCCCCCTTCGTGACGGTGGTGGACGATCCGCCCAGTGATCTCCTGGCCACCGGGCCGGTGGTGGGGCTGCTGCACCGCAACGAGGTGTGGCACGCCTGGCTGTTCCGGGCGACGGACTTCTGCTGGCAGGCGGTCGAGTCACTGGAGAAGTCGCACCCCTACGAGATCGAGGCCGCCGTGGCCTTCCTGGACTCCGTCCCGGACCGCCCGCGCGCGCAGGCGGCCGCCGACCGTCTCGGCCGCCTGGTCCGCGCTCACCGCCTCGCGGCCCTGGACCCCGGTGACCTGGGCGCGTATCCGGTCTCCCCCGGCTACGCCCCGGGTGAGCACCACTTCCCGTACGACTACGCGCGTACGCCGCGCTCACTCGCGCGCGCGTGGTTCACGGACGACGAGATGGCCCGGTCCCTGGACCACCTCGCGGCCCAGCAGCAGGAGGACGGCGGCTGGCCCGTCCGGTGGCGCCACTGGGCACCGGCACCCGCCCTGGAGGCCCGCCCGGTGGTGACGATCGAGGCCTTGAGCGTGCTCAGGGCATACGGCCGGCCCATCGACTGATCACCCAGCGCCCAGGGCCCGCACTCCCGCGGTCACGAGCACGGCCACGGCGACGACGAGCAGGAACGGGGCGCGCAGCAGCAGGGCCACGGCCGCGGCGGCGAGGCCGGCGGCCCGCGCGTCCAGCACCGGTGTCCGCCCGTCGGCGAAGGTCTGCTGGGCGGTGAGGGCCGCCAGCAGCGCGACGGGCAGCAGCGCGGCGAGACGCTTGACGAGGGGCCGCTCCAGGGCCCCCGCGGGCACCAGGAGCCCGGCGAGCTTGACGGCGTAGCACCCGAGGGCGGTCACCCCGATCGCGATCCACACGTTCACCGCGCGTCCCCCCGGCCCTTGCGGCGGCCGTCCGCCCACAGCACGACCGGCGCCGCCAGGGCGGCCAGCAGCACCGGCACACCGGCGGGCAGCACGGGCAGCAGTCCGAGCCCCAGCAGCACGGCGAGCACGGCGACGGCCCGCTCGGTGCCGCTCTTCAGCATCGGCGCGAGCAGGGCCAGGAAGACCGCGGGCCCGGCGGCGTCCAGTCCCCACGCGTCGGTGTCCCCGATGGCCTCGGCGCCCAGGGCCCCGAGCAGCGTGGTGAGATTCCACAGGATGTAGAGGCTCAGCCCGGTCACGACGAACCCGAGCCGGGCGGTGCGCCGGGTGGGCTGGGCCAGCGCGACAGCGGCCGTCTCGTCGATCACCCACTGGGCGGCGAACGGCCGCACCGCGCGCGGCAGGGCGAGCAATTGCGACAGACGCAGGCCGTAGAAGGCGTTCCGCACGCCCAGGAAGAAGGCCCCGGCGGCGGCGGTGAACGGGCCGCCGCCCGCTGCGAGGGCCCCCACCAGGGCGAACTGGGAGGCGCCGGTGAACACCAGGAGACTGAGCGCGCAGGTCTGGAGCAGCGAGAGTCCGCCGCCGGCCGAGGTCACTCCGAAGGCGAACCCGGAGAGCCCCACCGCCACTCCGACACCCAGGGCGTCGCGTACGACCGCCCGGTCCGTCTTCCCGCCGATGTCTTTGTCTTCGAGAGCTGTCTGATCTGCCACGCCCCGCACGCTAGGGCAGCGGTCAACTCGGGTCTTGTACGTTCTTGCGCTCGCGCTGGTACGCCCCCGGAGGCACGCCGACGATCCGGCCGAAGTGCCGGTTGAGGTGCGGCTGGTCGGTGAATCCGACGGTGACGGCGACCTCGGAGGGGGCCGCCCCGGCGTCCAGGAGACGCCGTGCGCGCCGCACGCGCGCGTCCGTGAGCCAGGCGTGCGGCGGCATGCCGTAGACGTCCCGGAAGGCCCGCAGCAGAGCGAAGGGGCTGGTCCCGAGACCGGCCGCCAGTTGTTCCAGGGTCGGCGGCCGGGCCATGCGTTCCTCCAGCACCGCACGCGCACGTGCCGCGATCCGGGCTCCCGCCGTGCGCACCTCGCGCTGCGGCATGGGTCCGCCGTTCGACCGCAGCAGCCTGGTCACGGCCACCCGCAGCAGTGTGTCCGCGGCCAGCGCGTTGCCCTCGTCGGCGGCCCGCAGCACCTGATGCACCAGACCGGCGGCGTACGGATCGTCCACCACCGGGCTGACGAATCCCGGCGTCCCGCGCAGCGCGGTCGTCTCGGCCGCGATCTCCGCCACCACCTCGACCGGCGGGTACACGGCCCCGTAGCGCCACCCTTCGGGCACCCCGGCCCGACCGGTGTGCGGGGTGTCGGGATTCACCAGGGCGAGAGCCCCGGCGCCCGCGTACTGGTCGCCGCCGCCGTGCTGGAACACCTCCACGCCGTCGGCGATGGCGGCTATCACGAAGTTCTCGTGCGTGTGCCGCACGAACGTCTTGTGCACGTAGCGGGCTCTCAGCAGATCGACCCCGGGCAGCTCGTCGTACTGCCAATGCCGCGCGCGCTCGCTCATACGGCCATTGTCCGCGGCGGCGGACGACGCGGCGCTCCCCCCACCCGCTTCCCGCGGCATAGCGGCAGGTCAGGAGGTGGTCGGGACCCGATGTCAGTGCCGAGGTGCACGATGGACGCATGCCCAGCAACGCACGCCGAGCCCTGGACGCCTTCTCCCCCGCGACCCGCGCCTGGTTCACGGGTGCCTTCTCCGCGCCCACCACGGCCCAGGCCGGAGCGTGGCAGGCCATCCACGAGGGCTCGGACGTGCTGGTCGTCGCCCCCACCGGCTCCGGCAAGACCCTGGCGGCCTTCCTGGCCGCTCTGGACCAGCTGGCCTCGGCGCCCGCCCCCGCCGACCCGAAGAAACGCTGCCGGGTCCTGTACGTCTCCCCGCTGAAGGCCCTGGCGGTGGACGTCGAGCGCAACCTGCGCAGCCCGCTGACGGGCATCCGCCAGGAGTCGGTGCGCCTCGGCCTGCCCGAGCCCGAGATCAAGGTGGGCATCCGCTCGGGCGACACCCCCGCCGCCGAGCGCCGTGCCCTGTCGACCCGCCCGCCGGACATCCTGATCACGACCCCGGAATCGCTGTTCCTGATGCTGACGTCGGCCACGCGCGACGCGCTGGCGGGCATCGAGACGGTGATCCTCGACGAGGTGCACGCGGTCGCCGGCACCAAGCGCGGCGCCCATCTCGCGCTCTCCCTGGAGCGGCTGGACGACCTCCTTGCGAAGCCCGCCCGCCGCATCGGCCTGTCAGCGACGGTCCGGCCGGTGGACGAGGTGGCCCGTTTCCTCTCGCCGCGCCGCAAGGTGGAGATCGTCCAGCCGGAGTCGGGCAAGGAGTTCGACCTGTCCGTGGTCGTCCCGGTCGAGGACCTGGGCGAGCTGGGCGGCTCCCCGGTGGCGGACGGCCAGGAGGGCGCCGAGCGCCCGTCCATCTGGCCGCATGTGGAGGAGCGGATCGCCGATCTCGTCCAGTCCCACCGCTCCACGATCGTCTTCGCGAACTCCCGGCGCCTCGCGGAGCGCCTGTGCAACCGCCTGAACGAGATCGCCTACGAGCGGGCCACGGGCGAGACCCTCGACGAGCACCACTCCCCCGCCGAGCTCATGGGCGGCTCGGGAGCGGCCCAGGGCGCCCCCCAGGTCATCGCCCGTGCCCACCACGGCTCGGTGTCCAAGGAACAGCGTGCCCTGGTCGAGGAGGACCTCAAGGCGGGCCGCCTCCCCGCGGTCGTCGCCACGTCCAGTCTCGAACTGGGCATCGACATGGGCGCGGTGGACCTGGTCGTGCAGGTCGAGTCGCCGCCCTCCGTCGCCTCCGGCCTCCAGCGCGTCGGCCGGGCGGGGCACCAGGTGGGCGCGGTCTCCACCGGTGTGGTCTTCCCGAAGTACCGCGGCGACCTCGTGCAGGCGGCGGTCGTCACCGAGCGCATGCGCACCGGCTCCATCGAGTCCCTCAAGGTCCCCGCCAACCCTCTGGACGTCCTGGCCCAGCAGATCGTGGCCATGACGGCCCTGGACACCTGGCAGTTCGACGACCTCCTCGCCGCCGTCCGCCGGGCCGCCCCGTTCGCCTCCCTGCCCGAATCGGCCTTCACCGCGGTCCTCGACATGCTGGCGGGCCGCTACCCGTCCGACGCGTTCGCGGAGCTGCGCCCGCGCGTGGTGTGGGACCGCGTCACCGGTGAGATCACCGGCCGCCCCGGCGCGCAGCGCCTCGCCGTCACCTCCGGGGGCACGATCCCCGACCGCGGCCTGTTCGGTGTGTTCCTCGCGGGCGCCGACCCCAAGAAGGGCGGCGGCAGGGTCGGCGAGCTCGACGAGGAGATGGTCTACGAGTCCCGCGTCGGGGACGTCTTCACGCTCGGCACCAGCTCCTGGCGGATCGAGGACATCACCCGCGACCGCGTGCTGGTCTCCCCGGCACCGGGCGTGCCGGGCCGGCTGCCCTTCTGGAAGGGCGACCAGCTGGGCCGCCCGCTGGAGTTGGGCCGGGCGGTTGGCGCGTTCCTGCGCGAGGTCGGATCGCTGTCCGACGAAGACGCCCGCCTGCGCCTCCTCGCGGCCGGCCTGGACGCGTGGGCGGCGGACAACGTGCTGTCGTACCTGCGCGAACAGCGCGAGGCCTGCGGTCACATCCCGGACGACCGGACGATCGTCGTGGAGCGCTTCCGCGACGAGCTCGGCGACTGGCGGGTGGTCGTGCACTCCCCGTTCGGCGCCCAGGTGCACGCCCCCTGGGCGCTCGCGCTGGGCGCCAAGCTCTCCGAGCGGTACGGCATGGACGCGCAGGTCATGCACGCCGACGACGGCATCGTGCTGCGCCTGCCGGACGCCGACCTGATGGGCCTGGACCTGCTGGACCAGGAGCCGGTGAAGGCGGGCCGGGAGTACGACGCCGAGCAGGCCCCCGTGGGCGCCGCGGACGTCGTCTTCGACAAGGGCGAGGTCGACCAGGTCGTCACGGACCAGGTGGGCAGCTCGGCCCTGTTCGCCTCCCGGTTCCGCGAGTGCGCCGCCCGCGCCCTGCTGCTGCCGCGCCGCAACCCGGGCAAGCGCACCCCGTTGTGGCAGCAGCGACAGCGCGCGTCCCAGCTGTTGCAGGTGGCGAGCGAGTTCGGTTCGTTCCCGATCGTCCTGGAGGCGGTCCGCGAGTGCCTCCAGGACGTCTTCGACGTGCCGGGGCTCGTGGAGCTGATGGGGGACCTGGAGTCCCGCAAGGTCCGTCTGGTCGAGGTCACCACTCCCGAGCCGTCACCCTTCGCCCGCTCCCTCCTGTTCGGTTACGTCGCCCAGTTCCTGTACGAGGGCGACTCCCCGCTGGCCGAGCGCCGCGCCGCCGCCCTGTCGCTCGACTCCCGGCTGCTGGCCGAGCTGCTGGGCCAGGCGGAGCTGCGCGAGCTGCTCGACGCCGAGGTGCTGGCCGAGCTGGAGCAGGAGCTCCAATGGCGTACCGAGGACCGCCGCGTCAAGGACGCCGAGGGTGTCGCTGACCTGTTGCGCCTCCTCGGTCCGCTCACCGACGCCGAGCTGGCCGAGCGGGGCGCCGAGGCCTCATGGGCCCAGGAGCTGGCGGGCAGCCGCCGTGCCATCCGGGTCCGGATCGCGGGCCGGGACCACTGGGCGGCGATCGAGGACGCCGGCCGGCTGCGCGACGCGCTGGGCACCGCCCTGCCGGTAGGCGTCCCGGAAGCCTTCACGGAGCCCGTCAAGGACCCGCTGGGCGACCTCCTCGCCCGCTTCGCGCGCACCCACGGCCCGTTCACCTCGGCCACGGCAGCGGCTCGTTTCGGTCTGGGCGTCGCCGTCACCGAGGGCGCCCTCCAGCGGCTCGCCGCGGCGGGCCGGGTCGTCCAGGGTGAGTTCCACCCGGCCGGCATCGGCCAGGAGTGGTGCGACGCGGCCGTGCTGCGCCGGTTGCGCCGCCGCTCCCTGGCCGCCCTGCGGCACGAGCTGGAGCCGGTGCCACCGGCCGCGCTCGCCCAGTTCCTCCCACAGTGGCAGCACATCGGCAAGGGGCATTCCCTGCGCGGCATCGACGGGCTGGTCCGCGCCATCGAGCAGCTCCAGGGCGCGTCCGTACCCGCCTCCGCCCTGGAGAAGCTGGTGCTGCCGTCCCGGGTCGCGAACTACACCCCCGCGATGCTGGACGAGCTGACCGCCGCCGGGGAAGTCGTCTGGGCCGGCGCGGGCTCCCTGCCCGGCAAGGACGGCTGGGTCTCCCTGTACCTGGCGGACGCGGCCCCCTTGCTCCTGCCGCCCCCGCACCCCCTGGAGCTGACCGCCCTGCACCAGTCCGTCCTGGAGACCCTCTCCGGCGGCTACGGCCTGTTCTTCCGCCAGATCGCCGACCAGGTCCGCGCCACCACCCACCCCGAGGCCGGCGACCCCCAGCTGGCCGACGCGCTGTGGGACCTGGCCTGGTCCGGCCGTCTGACGAACGACACCCTCACCCCGATGCGCTCGCTGCTCGGCTCGGGCCGCACCGCGGGCTCCACGGCCCACCGCGCCAAGCGCTCGATGCCGCGCGGCCGCTACGGCTCCCTGACGGCAGCGGCCCGCACCGCGTCCCGCTCGGGCCCGCCGACGGTCGCCGGCCGCTGGTCCCTGCTCCCCGCTCACGAGCCCGACCCCACCGTGCGGGCCCACGCCCTCGCCCGCACCCTCCTCGACCGCCACGGCGTGGTCACCAGGGGCGCGGTCTCGGCGGAGGGCGTCGAGGGCGGCTTCTCGGCCACCTACCGCGTGCTGTCGGTCTTCGAGGAGAGCGGACAGGCCCGTCGGGGCTACGTCGTGGAGGGCCTGGGCGCGGCGCAGTTCGCGATGGACGGCGCGGTGGACCGGCTGCGCGCCGTCTCCAACGCCCGCGACCGCGGTGCGGACCTGCCCGGACCGGCCTCCGGCACGCAACCCGATCCGTTCGCCGCTCATGACTTCGCCGGTCCGGACGTCTCCGCCCCCTCCCATGACCACACCGGCGCCCCGGGCCCCGACGGCTTTCCCGAGCTGCATTCCCCCTACGACGTTCCCGACCCGTCCCCGGGTGAGTGGGTCTCCCCGCGCGACTACGCCCCCCAGGCGGCCCCGCCCTGGCAGAACGGCGGACGCGGCGCGTACGACCAGGGTTTCCCGGGCCGCCGGGGCCGCCCCGACGGCGCCTCCCGGGCCGTCGTCCTCGCGGCCGCCGACCCTGCGAACGCCTACGGCGCGGCCCTGCCCTGGCCCGAACCGCCGACGGGCGCCGGTCACAAGCCCGGCCGCAAGGCGGGCTCCCTGGTGGTACTCGTCGACGGTGAGCTGACGCTCTACATGGAGCGCGGCGGCAAGACCCTGCTGGCCTGGCCCGCCGACCCGGACGGCGCACCGGCCGACGACCCCCGGCTGGCCGACGCCGCGGAGGCCCTCGCGGCGGCGGCCCGCGCCGGGTCGCTCGGCACGGTCACGGTGGAGCGCGTCAACGGCGCCCAAGCCCTGACCTCCCCCATCGGCACGCTCCTGGAACGAGCGGGCTTCATCGCGACACCCCGGGGACTCCGCCTGCGCACCTGAGGACTCCGCCCGAGCACCAGACGGCCGCACCAGCACATCGGGGACCACCCACGCCATGAGGACCGCGCAGAGCACATGAAGACCACTCGCACATGAGAACCACGCCTGAGCACATGCACCCCACCCGCGCACAGCCGCCCCGACGAAGCACGCCTCCTCCGTGCCACCCTTGACCCATGCCCGAAGGTGACACGGTCTGGCAGGCGGCGAGGCGGTTGCACGACGCTCTCGCGGGCAAAGTCCTGATCCGCAGCGACCTCAGGGTGCCCCGCTTCGCCACGGCCGACCTCACCGGCCGCACCGTCAGGGACGTCACCGCGCGCGGCAAGCACCTCCTCACCCGCATCGACGGCGGCCTGACCCTCCACTCCCACCTGCGGATGGACGGCTCCTGGAAGGTGTACGACAACGGCCGGCGCTGGACCGGCGGCCCCGGCCACCAGATCCGCGCGATCCTCGGCAACACCGACCACACAGCCGTCGGCTACCGCCTCCCCGTTCTGGAACTGCTGCGCACCAGCGACGAGCACCGCGCGGTCGGCCACCTCGGCCCCGACCTCCTGGGCCCCGACTGGGACCCCGACCGGGCCCTCGCCAACGTCCTCCAGGACCCCGCCCGCGAACTCGGGGAGGCCCTGCTCGACCAGCGCAACCTCGCCGGCATCGGCAATGTCTACAAGAGCGAGCTCTGCTTCCTGCTCGGCGTCACCCCCTGGCTCCCCGCGGGCGACCTGCCCGCCGACCGCGCCGCCAAGCTGCCCGGACTCGCCAAGAAGCTGCTGGAGACCAACCGCGACCGCCCGATCCGCAGCACGACGGGCCGTCGCGGCCAGGACCTCTTCGTCTACGGCCGGGCACCCCGCCCCTGCCTGCGCTGCCGGACCTCGATCCGCGTCGCCGACCAGGGCGACGGCTCCCGCGAACGCCCCACCTACTGGTGCCCCACCTGCCAGCCGGGCCCCACCCCGGCCGCCTCCCCCACCCGGCGGCGCAACCGCACCAATTGACGACCCGTCAGAAACGCTCGTACGGTCCCTGTATGCCCGTCACGGCGTACGACCTCACCGGCCGCACCGTGTTCGTCACCGGCGCCGCGAGCGGTATAGGCCGCGCCTCGGCGCTCCTGCTCTCCGAGGCGGGCGCGACCGTGCACTGCGCGGACCGTGACACCGAGGGCCTGCGCGAGACGGCGTCTCTGATCAAGGACGGCGGCGGCACGGCCCGCATTCACACCCTCGACGTCACCGACCGGACCCTGCTGCGGCAGGCCCTCAGCTCCTGCGACCGCCTGGACGCCCTGGCCGCGATCGCCGGGATCATGCATCGCAGCCCCGTCCTGGACACCCGGGACGAGGACCTCGACCGGGTGTGGAACATCAACTTCAAAGGGGTGCTGTACGCCTGCCAGGAGGCGGCCCGTCTGATGATCGCCCACGGCACCGGCGGCAGCATCGTCACCATGGCCTCGGGCGCCGTCGACACGGGCGGCCCGGGACTGCTCTGTTACGGCGCGGCGAAGGCGGCGGTGGTCCAGCTGACCAAGACCCTCGCGACGGAGGTCGGCCGCTACGGCATCCGGGTCAACGCGGTCGCCCCGGGCTGGGTCCGTACGCCTATGACCGACCGGCACGACAGGGCGTCCCAGGCACACACGGAGTCCGCCATGGCCCGCATGTCACCCCTGGGCCGGGTCGGCGAGCCCGAGGACATCGCCCACACGGTCCTTCACCTGGTCTGCGACGCGTCGGCCTTCACGACGGGCCAGATCCTGCGCGCCAACGGGGGCGTTGGCCATGCCGTGGTGACGGGAACCGGCCCGCCTGCGCCGACCAGAGCCCCTCACCCCCGCTCCGGGCGCCAAGGCCCCGCCCGACCGCCCCACGAGCCCACAGGGCCGCCCACACCCGCCAGAAGGGCCGCGGCACGCCGCACCGGCCATCGCCCCTCACACCCGCCCAGCGCCACCCACCACGCCGACCGGCCTCAGGCCAGACGGCACCCACCGCAACCGCAACCGCCCCCGCCCACCACAACGCTGAACACAGCGCTCACGCCGCCGCTCCCAGCCCTCACCACGCCCCTGACAGCCCCCAGCACATGGATCTCACCCACCCCGCCGCTCCACTACCCCTCGACTCCCCACCCTCCACACCCCCGCCATCGCCCCGCGCCCACCACCCCCCGCGCCCGCCGCTTGGGCACGCAATGCACCGGCAGCACGCTCAGACCCCACCCTCCGGCCGCGACCGCCGCCTCCAGCGCCCCCGCCTCAGGCACGGTCACCAGCCGCAGCACGGCCCACCACCACAGCGCTCCGAAACCCAGCGCGGCCCCGCGAAGTCCCCAGCGCCGGCTCCCCGGGCGCGCTATGCCCGCCACGGCCGCCACCTCCAGCCCGACGCCATGAAGCGCCCCTGGGCCACCACCAGGACAACCAGGGCACACCACCGGCGCACAGGCACACCAGCCACGCCAGGCACCTCACCGAGGCCGCGCACGCCCGCACGCACACCACACGCCCCCGCAGGCCAAGCGGTGGCACATCTCCCGCCCGGCCCGGTATCCGTGCCCGCGCTCCGCGTCACCCGTTCTCGGCCTGGAACATCCAGTGATGCTTCTCCAGGTCCGCCGTGATGCCGATGAAGATGTCCTGGCTCACGGGATCCGGCTCACCGGTGGTGTCGACCCGTTCCCGCATGCGTGCGATCACCGCGCCCAGCGCCTCGACGAGCGTGCCCACGGCGGTCGTGTCGTCGACCCACCCTTCGGGGGTCACCCCGATCCCGCTGCCGACGGCCACCGTCGCGGCACGTCCGTCGGGTGAGATACCGAGGGCCGCGGCACGCTCGGCCACGGTGTCGGAGTGCCTCCGCGCGGTGTCGACGACCTCGTCGAGCTGGAGGTGCACGGAACGGAAGCGCGGCCCCACCACGTTCCAGTGGATTTGCTTCGCCACGAGGGCGAGGTCCACGAGATCGACGAGGGCACCTTGCAGCGCCTCGGACACGGTCTTCAGGTTCGCGTCCGACAACGGGCTCTTCACGACGTACATCCGCACCTCCGAGGACTGCCCCCCGCCATCCCCTCAACGATGACCGCCGCACGCCCTACCGGCAAACGCACACAAATCGCCCAGAACGTGACGACAGCGGCTCGGCGTCAGTCGACCCGGACAGGCGAAAACCCCGGGCGGCACCCCTCCGGATCTCCCGGAAAGGCCCGGCCGGGGCCTGTGTCATGCCGTGTGAGCGCGGAGCCTCACGCGGCGACGACGTCCACCGCTTCGGCAGGCGCCTTGATGGTCACCCGTTCCGGTGGCACACCGGTCACCGAGACGGAACCCAGCATCGGGCGAACCGACGTGGGAACAGGCTCGCTGGGGGTGGCCGCAGCAGACTGGGCCAGCTCGGCGAGGGCGAGCTCGTCGCTCACTTCCCGCATGAGCTCGGACATCCGTACGTCCAGCGCGTCGCAGATGGCGGAGAGCAGCTCGGAGGAAGCCTCCTTCTGCCCCCGCTCCACCTCGGAGAGATAGCCGAGTGAGACTCGGGCGGACGAGGAGACTTCGCGCAGAGTACGGCCCTGGCGCTGGCGCTGCCGACGCAGCACGTCACCCAGCAGGCGACGGAGCAGAATCATCGGTGGCTCCCTCCTCGGACCGCGTAGCCGCATCCATTACGCCCCACCGTACCGCCTTGCGCCGCGGCCGTGCGGGGAGCGATGTCGTGTTCACTCAGGGCTGCAAACATCAAAACCCCCCGTTCCGTTCCGTATCCTGTGCCCGCTCATTCCCAGTCTGTTCGCTCGCAAGCTCCTTCAGGAGCAGTGCGAGTACGCTCCGTACACTCTCTCTACGAATTTCCGCGCGGTCGCCGTTCAACCGCAGAGCCTCCACTTTTCCGCCGCCGGCAGAACCGGAATCGGCTCCGGCCGGTCCGTCCACGGCGACGAAAACAGTGCCGACGGCCTGTCCGTCCTGAGGCTCGGGACCCGCGACGCCGGTGGTCGCGATACCCCAGTCGGTGCCCAGCGCCTTGCGGACGCCGGCCGCCATCTGGGCCGCGACCTGCGGATCCACCGCCCCGCGCGCCGCCAGCAGGGCGGCGTCGACACCGAGCAGTTCATGCTTCAGCTCGGTGGCGTAGGCGGTCACGGAGCCCCGGAACACCTTGGACGCCCCGGGGACGGATGTGAGGTCCGCCGCAACGAGGCCACCGGTCAGCGACTCCGCGACAGCGAGCGTCTCGCCCTTCACCGTGAGTAGTCGCACCACGTCGGTGGCCGTGGAACTCACGCTTCCTTCTCCTCCAACGCGGCCTTGCGCGCGGCGATTCCCTGCCTGCGCAGCACAATGGCCTGTTTCACATAGTCGAGCCCGGTCACCACGGTGAGCACGACGGCCGCGGCCATCACCCACCACCTCAGGGTGGCCAGCCACCCCGTCAGCGCCAGCACGTACATACCCACGGCCACGCCCTGGACGAGGGTCTTCAGCTTGCCCCCGCGGCTGGCGGGGATGACGCCGTACCGGATGACCAGGAAACGCAGCAGGGTGACGCCGAGTTCCCGGCCGAGGATGACACCGGTCACCCACCACGGCAGATCGCCGAGCGCGGACAGACAGATCAGTGCCGCCCCCATGATCGCCTTGTCGGCGATGGGGTCGGCGATCTTCCCGAAGTCCGTGACCAGGTTGTAGGCGCGTGCCAGGTGACCGTCGAACAGGTCGGTGATCATGGCGACGGCGAAGGCCGCCCAGGCGAAGGCCCGCCACGCGGGGTCGTAGCCGCCGTCGGCGAGCATCAGCGCGACGAAGGCCGGTACGAGGACCAGCCGGAGCATGGTCAGGAGGTTGGCGATGTTCCAGACGCTGGCCTGGTTGACGGCCGCGGCAGCGATCTTCCCGCCTCGCGGGGTCTTCCCTTCGCCCTGCGCGTCGGCGTCGGTGTCCTCGCCCAGCACCGTCTCACCGGCCCTGGGCACCGCCCCGGCATCCTCGCCATGAACCGTGTCGGACGAGGCACCGGGCCCCGCGCCGGGCGCCCCGCCGTCGGCGGATCGCACAGCAGGCATCCCGGCCGCCACAGCCGGGGCCACCGGAGCGGCGGACGCCGCCGGGGCCGGAGCACCCGCTCCGGCCGCTGCCCTCCTCGCGCCGGAGGCGCCTCCCGCCGCGGATGCCGGGACACCGGTCATCTGCCCGCCTCCTCACTCCACGCAGGCGACGTGAGCGAGCCCTGGAGCGGCTCGGCCACCAGGTCGACACCTTCGGTACCGACCACCTTCGCCTCGACGATACGGCCGATGCTCAGCCCCTCGCCGCTCGTGAGCAGCACCTGGCCGTCCGTCTCGGGTGCCTGGTGCTCGCCGCGGCCGTACACGCCGTCCTCGTCGTCGACGGACTCGACGAGGACGCGGACCGTCTGGCCGAGGCGCTCCTCGGCACGCTGGGAGACGAGTTCCTCGGCCAGGCGGGAGATGTGGGCCAGGCGCTCGGCGACGACGTCCTCGTCGAGCTTGCCGTCGTAGCCGGCGGCCTCGGTGCCCTCCTCGTCGGAGTAGCCGAAGACGCCGATGGCGTCCAGCCGCGCGCCGTTGAGGAACCGCTCCAGCTCGGCGAGGTCGGCCTCGCTCTCGCCGGGGAAGCCGACGATGAAGTTGGAGCGCACACCGGCCTCGGGCGCCTTGCTGCGGATGGTGTCGAGCAGCTCCAGGAACCGGTCGGTGTCGCCGAAGCGGCGCATCGCGCGCAGCACGCCGGGCGCGGAGTGCTGGAAGGACAGGTCGAAGTAGGGCGCGACCTTCGGGGTCGAGGTCAGCACGTCGATGAGGCCGGGGCGCATCTCGGCGGGCTGGAGGTAGCTGACGCGGACACGCTCGATGCCGTCGACCTCGGCGAGCTCGGGCAGCAGCGACTCCAGCAGGCGAATGTCGCCCAGGTCCTTGCCGTAGGACGTGTTGTTCTCGGAGACCAGCATGATCTCCTTCACGCCCTGCTCGGCCAGCCAGCGCGTCTCGTTCAGCACGTCGCTCGGGCGGCGGGAGATGAAGGAGCCGCGGAAGGACGGGATGGCGCAGAAGGAGCAGCGCCGGTCGCAGCCGGAAGCCAGCTTCACGGAGGCGACCGGGGAGCCGTCCAGACGGCGGCGCAGCGGTGCGCGCGGGCCGGAGGCCGGGGCGAGACCCTCCGGCAGGTCCGCGGGCGCGACGGCGGGCTCGGCCGGGCCATGGCCGGGCAGTGCCACCTCGGCCGCCGACTCCTGGCGCTCCGCCGGGCTGATCGGCAGCAGCTTGCGCCGGTCGCGCGGGGTGTGCGAGGCGTGGATGCCGCCGTTGAGGATGGTCTGGAGGCGGTCCGAGATGTCCGAGTAGTCGTCGAAGCCGAGCACACCGTCGGCCTCGGGGAGGGCCTCGGCGAGCTCCTTGCCGTACCGCTCGGCCATGCAGCCCACCGCCACGACGGCCTGGGTTCTGCCGTGACCCTTGAGGTCGTTGGCCTCCAGGAGGGCGTCGACGGAGTCCTTCTTGGCGGCCTCGACGAAGCCACAGGTGTTCACGACGGCGACGTCCGCGTCCTCGGCGTCCTCCACGAGCTGCCAGCCGTCCGCCTCCAAACGGCCTGCGAGCTCCTCCGAGTCCACCTCGTTACGGGCGCAGCCAAGGGTGACGAGTGCGACGGTACGGCGTTCAGGCATGGGCTCAAGACTACTTCGTCCCGCTGACACCCCATGTCGACGGGGTTGGCCGTTTCCCGGCCAACCCCGTATCAACTGGACTTTTCGGACCGGTCACCCGGCCTCGGGGTCGCCCTTTGTGTAGGTCAGGCGCTCCACGGAGCCCGGCTGGAAGTTCTCCTCGATCTTCTTGCCGTTGACGAAGAGGTCGATCGCGCCGGCGTCTCCGAGGACGAGGTGCACCTTCGAACTGTCCTGGAAGGTCTTGGAGTCGCCCTGCTTCAGGACACCGTCGAAGATCATCCGTCCGTTGTGGTCCTTGGCGGCGATCCAGCTGCGGCCGTCGGCGGCGGCCACCCGCACCGTCACCTTGTCCTGCGGGGCGGCCGCGATGGCACTGTCGGACGGTTCGGGCTGGGGGTCGGCGGGCTTCTTGGTCTTGGTGGTCGGGGAGGCGGAGTCGCTGGGGGTGGAGCCCTCGGCCACGTTCGCCTCGTTGCCGCTGTCGTCACCCTGGAACATCGTGAACCCGACGAACCCGATCACGGCGACGATCGCCGCGACCATGGCCGCGGTCCAGTTGGGGCCCCGCCGCTCCGGACGGATGCGTTCCGCCTCGAAGAGGGGAGCGGCCGGGGTCGGCGCCGGGCCCCCGCCGTGCTCGTCGCCGTACTGGGCGAGCAGCGGCGCGGGATCCAGACCGACGGCCTTGGCCAGCGTTCGGATGTGCCCACGGGCGTAGACGTCCCCACCGCACGGGGTGAAGTCGTCCGCCTCGATCGCGTGCACGATGTTCATGCGGACACGGGTGGCGCTACTGACGTCGTCGACGGTCAGCCCGGCGGCGATACGAGCCTGCTGCAGGACACGACCGATGGAGGGGCGGGCTTCCTCGCGGTCTGCTTCGACGCGCTCGTCTTCGAACGGACGCTCGTCTTCAGGGGAGTTGCCGATGGACACGGGGGCGCCTTTCGAGCGTGTAGCCGCCTGTGCTGGAAGTTCAGTCTAGGGGGGGTACAAAAGGGTGGGGCAACCGGGCGGTGGCACTTTGTACGCCATCGGAATGGCCCGACAGTCCGATGGTGGGCTCACTGCGTTTCGCTTCGCTCAACTTGACGTACGCCGAAGGGAAACGGTTGCCCGGCGTCCCTTACGGGTGAGTCACGATCAGGACACCCGTTTGCCGCAACGCCCCGCGAGAGACCACAGCGTCCTGTTTCCCTACCCTTCAGACTCCCCCCGGATCACGGCGAGCACGCCATCCAGCTCGTCAGGCTTCACAAGAACGTCACGAGCCTTCGAACCCTCGCTCGGTCCGACGATGTTCCTCGACTCCATCAGGTCCATCAGCCGGCCGGCCTTGGCGAAGCCGACGCGCAGCTTGCGCTGGAGCATGGACGTCGACCCGAACTGCGTGGAGACGACCAGTTCGGCCGCCTGGCACAGCAGGTCGAGGTCGTCGCCGATGTCCTCGTCGATCTCCTTCTTCTGCTTGGTGCCGACGACCACGTCGTCCCGGAAGACGGGGGTCATCTGCTCCTTGCAGTGCCGGACGACCCCCGCGATCTCCTCCTCGGTGACGAAGGCGCCCTGCATACGGGTGGGCTTGTTGGCCCCCATGGGCAGGAAAAGACCGTCGCCCTTGCCGATGAGCTTCTCGGCGCCCGGCTGGTCGAGGATGACCCGCGAGTCGGCCAGCGAGGAGGTGGCGAACGCCAGCCGGGAGGGCACGTTGGCCTTGATGAGACCGGTGACGACGTCCACCGACGGCCGCTGCGTGGCGAGCACCAGGTGGATGCCGGCCGCGCGGGCGAGCTGGGTGATGCGCACGATCGCGTCCTCGACGTCCCGCGGCGCGACCATCATCAGGTCGGCGAGCTCGTCGACGATGACCAGCAGATACGGGTACGGCTGGAGCTCGCGCTCGCTGCCCTCGGGCGGCTTGACCTTGCCCTCGCGCACGGCACGGTTGAAGTCGTCGATGTGCCGGTATCCGTAGGCCGCCAGGTCGTCGTACCGCAGGTCCATCTCGCGCACGACCCATTGGAGCGCCTCGGCGGCCCGCTTGGGGTTGGTGATGATCGGCGTGATCAGATGCGGGATGCCCTCGTAGGCGGTCAGCTCGACGCGCTTGGGGTCGACCAGGATCATCCGGACGTCCTCGGGGGTCGCCCGCATCATGATCGAGGTGATCAGGCAGTTGATGCAGGACGACTTGCCGGAGCCGGTGGCGCCGGCGACCAGCATGTGCGGCATCTTCGCCAGCGAGTGCATGACGTAGCCGCCCTCGACGTCCTTGCCGAAGGCGACCAGCATCGGGTCGTCGTCCTCGGCGGACTCCGCGAGGCGCAGCACGTCGCCGAGGTTGACCATCTCCCGGTCGGTGTTCGGGATCTCGATGCCGACCGCGGACTTGCCGGGGATCGGGCTGATGATCCGCACGTCCGGGCTGGCGACGGCGTAGGCGATGTTCTTGGTGAGCGCGGTGATCCGCTCGACCTTCACGGCCGGGCCGAGCTCGACCTCGTAGCGCGTGACCGTCGGCCCGCGGGTGAAGCCGGTGACACTGGCGTCCACCTTGAACTCGGTGAAGACCGTGGTCAGCGACTCGACGATGAGGTCGTTGGCGGCGCTGCGGGCCTTGCCCGGGCCGCCGCGCTCCAGCAGGTCCAGTGACGGCAGGGAGTAGGTGATGTCACCGGACAGCTGGAGCTGCTCGGCTCGTGGGGGCAGGTCCCGGGGTTCGGCGGGCGGGGCCTTGGTGAGATCGCGGACCCCCGGCCTCGGCTTCTGCGGCTCGGGCTGCTCCTGCTCGCCCCGGTCCTGCTCGGGCGGGTTCTGCCGGCGCCCGGGCTGCTGGGGGCGGGCGGCCGGGACGGGCGTCGGTGTGGTCGCCTCCTGGTCCCCCGCCCGTACGCCCTGGGTGAGGTCGGCGACGATCGGTGACGGCGGCATGCCGTGCAGCACGGCGCCGTCGAGCGCGGCGGCGGCCGCCGCGGCGACGTCCACGGCGTCCCTGGGCCGGTCCATGTCGGGCTGGGGCACCGCCGAGCGCCGGGGGCGGCCCCGGCGCCGCGTGAGCGCCTCCTGCTCGGCACCCTCCGGGTCGTACGCCGCGGGCGCCGGCGCACGCCTGCCGCGCGGGCGCTCGGGCAGCGCCTCACGCCACTGCTCCTCGTAGCGCTCGTCGTCCTCGGCATATCCGAACTCGTACTCGGCCGGATCACGGACGATGCCCAGCCGCACCCCGAGCAGCCGCAGCCGCTGCGGAATGGCCGCGACCGGGGTGGCCGTGACGACCAGCAGCCCGAAGACCGTCAGCAGCACCAGCAGCGGCACGGCGAGCACGTCGCCCATGGCGTACGACAGCGGGGTCGCCATGGCCCAGCCGATGAGGCCGCCGGCGTCCCTTATGGCCTGCATGCCGTCGCCGCGCGCGGGTGAGCCGCACGCGATGTGCACCTGGCCGAGCACGCCCATGACGAGCGCGGACAAACCGATGACGATGCGTCCGTTGGCCTCGGGCTTCTCCGGGTGCCGGATGAACCGCACGGCGATGACCGCGAGGAGTATCGGCACGAGCAGGTCGAGGCGGCCGAAGGCACCGGTGACGAGGATCTCCACCAGGTCGCCCACCGGGCCCTTGAGGTCGGCCCAGGTGCCCGCGGCGACGATCAGCGCGATGGCCAGCAGCAGCAGGGCGACACCGTCCTTGCGATGGGCCGGGTCCAGGTTCTTGGCGCCCTGCCCTATGCCCCGGAACACGGCACCGACGGCGTGCGCCACACCGAGCCAGACGGCGCGCACGAGCCGGTAGATGCCACCGGTCGGGCTGGGCGCCGGTCTGGGCGCGACCTTCTTGGCCGCGGCCTTCCTGGCGGGCGCCTTCTTCGCGGGAGCCTTCCTGGCGGCGGCCTTCTTCACCGGAGCCTTCGCGGCCGCCTTCTTCGCGGGTGGCGGCTTCTTGGCTGCGGAGGGACGTGAGGCCATGGGTGTGAGGTTACCGGGGGAGACGACAGGGGACACGTGTGTCTACGGCTTCACCCGTTCGTGTCGCTCCGGGGAAGGCACGGAACTGACGCGCGGTCACGGGGGACAATCCCGCCCGCGCACGCGTCAGTTCGGCGAGGACACCGAGGAGGCGCTTCCGGTGCCGGGCTCGAGCGCGTCCAGCGCCCGCCGCAACCCCGTGAGCTTGCGCTCCAGATGAGCCGCCGTCGCCACCGCTGCGGCGTCCGTCGACTCGTCGTTGAGCTGCTTGGTCAGCGCTTCGGCCTGCTCCTCGACGGCCGCGAGCCGCGCGGAGAGCTCCGCGAGCAGCCCGGCCGACTCCTTGGCCTCGCCGCCCGCGTCCTTGCCGTTGCCCTCCAACTGGAGCCGCAGCAGCGACGCCTGCTCGCGGAGCTGGCAGTTCTTCATGTACAGCTCGACGAAGACGGAGACCTTCGCGCGCAGCACCCACGGGTCGAACGGCTTGGAGATGTAGTCGACCGCACCCGCCGCGTATCCCCGGAAGGTGTGGTGCGGGCCGTGGTTGATCGCCGTGAGGAAGATGATCGGGATGTCCCTGGTCCGCTCACGGCGCTTGATGTGCGCGGCCGTCTCGAAGCCGTCCATGCCCGGCATCTGGACGTCCAGCAGGATGACCGCGAAGTCGTCCGTGAGCAGCGCTTTGAGCGCTTCCTCCCCGGACGATGCCCGCACCAGCGTCTGATCGAGCGCAGAGAGGATCGCCTCCAGCGCCAGCAGATTCTCCGGCCGGTCATCGACCAGGAGGATCTTGGCCTTCTGCACCATGGCCCGCCCTCCTCGCCCCGGCGTGGGGCCTCCCCTGTCCGCAGGACCTGTGGAAGCACCGGTGGGTGCCGCCGCAGCGGACGACTCCCTTGCGCCGTCCGTCCTTGTGCCGGTCATCGTAGCCGCACCCCGCCCGTCACCACACCCTGTCACCGTGATGTCACTGCGCACGTAGCGGAAACGCAGCAGGAGACCAGAAGGTTCCCCGGATCTTGTACTTCTACACGACTATGCGCACACCGAGTCGGCGACTCCGTGTGAACACCGAACCTTCCCGTCATGGTCGCGCGACTGCCCGACGTTCCCCTCATTCCCCTCGCATCCACTGATCCATCACCGTCAGCAGATGATCGGGGTCGACCGGCTTCGTCACGTAGTCGGACGCGCCCGACTCGATCGCCTTCTCCCGGTCGCCCTTCATCGCCTTCGCGGTCAGCGCGATGATCGGCAGCCCGGCGAACTGCGGCATCCTGCGGATCGCCGTGGTCGTGGCGTACCCGTCCATCTCCGGCATCATGATGTCCATCAGGACGACCGCCACATCGTCGTGCTGCTCCAGGACCTCGATGCCCTCACGGCCGTTCTCCGCGTACAGCACGGACAGGCCGTGCTGCTCCAGGACGCTCGTCAGCGCGAAGACGTTGCGGATGTCGTCGTCGACGATCAGGACCTTCTCGCCGCCGAACCGGATGCCGCGGTTCGGCTTGGGCGCCGGATCCTGCTCGGGCGGCGTCCACTGATCCAGCTGCGCGGGGCGCGGCGGCAGCTCGGGCATCCTGCGCCGCCGCCGGAACAGGGCGGCCGGACCGTTCTGCGTCTCGCGGTACGACGTCACCTCGGCCGGCGTCTCGACCTCCGCCTCCGACAGCTCGGACGTCGACGCCACCAGGTCCCCGGCCTCCAGGGCGGGCAGCTGCTGCTGGTAGCCCTGCGGCGGCAGCTCGCTGGGGTGCAGCGGCAGATACAGCGTGAACGTCGAGCCGCGGCCGGGCTCGCTCTGCGCGTGGATCTCACCGCCCAGCAGCTGGGCGATCTCCCGCGAGATGGACAACCCAAGGCCCGTGCCGCCGTACTTGCGGCTGGTGGTGCCGTCGGCCTGCTTGAACGCCTCGAAGATCACCCGCATCTTGCTGGACGCGATGCCGATCCCGGTGTCGGTCACGGAGAACGCGATCAGCTCGGCGTCCGGCTCGGTCAGCGACCCGGTCTCCAGCAACTGCTCCCGGATCTTCTGCGGCACGTCGTCCCGCGCCGGCCTGATGACCAGCTCCACCGAACCCGAGTCGGTGAACTTCACCGCGTTGGACAGCAGGTTGCGCAGCACCTGCAACAGCCGCTGCTCGTCGGTGTGCAGCGTCGCGGGCAGCTCCGGCGAGACCCGCACCGACAGGTCCAGGCCCTTCTCCGCGGTCAGCGGGCGGAAGGTGGCCTCCACGTAGTCCACCAGCTGCACGAGCGCGATCCGCGTCGGGGAGACGTCCATCTTGCCCGCCTCGACCTTCGACAGGTCCAGGATGTCGTTGATGAGCTGGAGCAGGTCCGAACCGGCCCCGTGGATCGTCTCGGCGAACTCGACCTGCTTCGGGGAGAGGTTCCCCTCGGCGTTGTCGGCGAGCAGCTTGGCCAGGATCAGCAGCGAGTTGAGCGGCGTGCGCAGCTCGTGCGACATGTTCGCCAGGAACTCGCTCTTGTAGCGCATCGACACCGCGAGCTGTTCGGCGCGCTCCTCCAGGACCTGCCGCGCCTCCTCGATCTCGGTGTTCTTCACCTCGATGTCGCGGTTCTGCTGGGCCAGCAGCTCGGCCTTCTCCTCCAGTTCGGCGTTGGAGGCCTGGAGGGCCTTCTGTCGCTGCTCCAACTCGGCCGAGCGCTCCCGCAGTTGCTCGGTCAGCTCCTGCGACTGCGCCAGCAGCAGCTCGGTCTTGGTGTTGACCGAGATGGTGTTGACGCTGGTGGCGATCATCTCCGCGATCTGGTTCAGGAAGTCCTTCTGGATCTGCGTGAAGGGCGTGAAGGACGCCAGCTCGATGACGCCGAGCACCTTCCCCTCGAACAGCACCGGCAGCACGATCACCTGGGCGGGCGGCGCCTCGCCGAGCCCCGAGGAGATCTTCAGGTAGCCGCTGGGCGCGTTCTCCACGAGGATCGTGCGCTTCTCCGTGGCGGCCGTCCCGATCAGCGCCTCACCCGGCTCGAACGACGTCGGCATCGAACCCATCGAGTAGCCGTAACTGCCCAGCATGCGCAGCTCGTACTGGTCGTCGTCCGCGGCGTTCATGTCCTCGCCGTCGACGAGCGGCATGGCCAGGAAGAACGCGCCGTGCTGCGCCGAGACCACCGGCGTCAGCTCGCTCATGATCAGCGAGGCCACGTCCTCCAGGTCCCGGCGGCCCTGCATCAGCGCCGAGATCCTCGCCAGGTTGCCCTTGAGCCAGTCCTGCTCCTTGTTGGCGATCGTGGTGTCGCGCAGGTTGGCGATCATCTTGTTGATGTAGTCCTGGAGTTCCTGGATCTCCCCGGACGCGTCCACGTCGATCTTCAGGTTCAGATCGCCCCTGGTCACCGCCGTCGCCACGCGCGCGATGGCACGCACCTGCCGGGTCAGGTTCCCGGCCATCTCGTTCACGGACTCGGTCAGGTCCCGCCAGGTGCCGTCGACGTCACGCACGCGTGCCTGGCCGCCGAGCTGCCCTTCCGTGCCCACCTCGCGGGCGACCCGGGTGACCTCCTCGGCGAAGGACGACAGCTGGTCGACCATCGTGTTGATGGTCGTCTTCAGCTCCAGGATCTCGCCGCGCGCGTCGATGTCGATCTTCTTGCTCAGGTCGCCCTTGGCGATCGCCGTGGTGACCAGGGCGATGTTGCGCACCTGGCCGGTCAGGTTCGACGCCATCTGGTTCACGGACTCGGTGAGGTCCTTCCACGTACCGGCCACACCGGGTACGTGCGCCTGCCCGCCGAGGATGCCGTCCGTGCCCACCTCACGGGCCACCTTGGTGACCTGCTCGGCGAACGAACTCAGCGTCTTCACCATCGTGTTGATGGTGTCGGCGAGCTGCGCCACCTCACCGCGCGCCTCGATGGTGACCTGCCGCGTCAGGTCACCGTTGGCGACCGCCGCCGAGACCTGGGAGATGTTGCGCACCTGGGTGGTGAGGTTCTTGGCCATCAGGTTGACGTTGTCGCTCAGGTCCTTCCAGATGCCCGTGACACCCGGCACGTGCGCCTGGCCGCCCAGGATGCCCTCGGTGCCCACCTCACGGGCCACCCGGGTCACCTGCTCGGCGAAGGAGGACAGCTGGTCCACCATCGTGTTGACGGTCGTGACCAGCTCCAGGATCTCGCCCTTGGCGTCGACGGTGATCTTCTTCGACAGATCGCCCCGGGCCACCGCCGTCGTGACCTCGGCGATGTTGCGCACCTGGATGGTCAGGTTGTTGGCCATGCCGTTCACGGACTGGGTGAGGTCCTTCCAGGTGCCGGAGACGCCCTGCACCTCGGCCTGACCGCCGAGGATGCCCTCCGTACCCACCTCGCGGGCCACCCGCGTGACCTCTTCGGCGAACGACGACAGCTGGTCCACCATCGTGTTCAGGGTGTTCTTCAGCTCCAGGATCTCCCCGCGCGCGTCCACGGTGATCTTCTGGGACAGGTCACCCCGGGCCACGGCCGTGGCCACCTGGGCGATGTTGCGCACCTGACCGGTCAGGTTGGACGCCATGCCGTTCACGGAGTCCGTCAGGTCACGCCACACACCGGCCACACCCGGCACCTGCGCCTGACCGCCCAGCCGGCCGTCCGTACCCACCTCGCGCGCGACCCGGGTCACCTGGTCGGCGAAGGCCGAGAGCTGATCGACCATCGTGTTGATGGTGTTCTTCAACTCGAGGATCTCGCCGCGCGCGTCGACGTCGATCTTCTGCGACAGGTCACCCCGGGCCACCGCCGTCGTCACCTGCGCGATGTTGCGCACCTGCGACGTCAGATTCCCGGCCATCGAGTTGACGGAGTCGGTGAGCTCCTTCCAGGTACCCGACACACCGTCCACGCGGGCCTGCCCGCCCAGACGGCCCTCCGTGCCCACGTCCCGCGCCATCCGCGTCACCTGGTCGGCGAAGCTCGACAGCTGGTCCACCATCGTGTTCACGGTGTTCTTCAGCTTGAGCATCTCGCCGGAGACGTCCACGGTGACCTTCTGCGAGAGGTCGCCGTTGGCCACCGCCGTCGTCACCTGGGCGATGTTCCTCACCTGACCGGTGAGGTTCCGGAACGCCGTGTTGACGGAGTCCGTCAGGTCCTTCCAGGTGCCCGCCGCGCCCGGCACCTGCGCCTGGCCGCCCAGCTCACCCTCGACACCGATCTCCCGCGCCACACGCGTCACTTCGGCACCGAAGGCGGACAGCTGGTCCACCATCGTGTTGACGGTGTTCTTCAGCTCCAGCATCTCGCCGGCCACGTCGACCGTGACCTTCTGCGACAGGTCGCCGTTGGCCACCGCCGTGGTCACCGCGGCGATGTCCCGCACCTGAGTGGTCAGGTTACGGAAGACCGTGTTCACCGAGTCGGTGAGGTCCTTCCACGTCCCCGCCGCACCCGGCACGTTCGCCTGGCCGCCGAGCTGCCCCTCGGCTCCGACCTCGTTGGCCACCCGCGTGACCTCGTCCGCGAAGATCCGCAGCGTCTCGGTCATCTGGTTGATCGTGTCGGCGAGCTGCGCGACCTCACCGCGCGCCGGCACGGTCACCTTGCGCGACAGATCACCGTTGGCGACCGCGGTCGTCACCTCCGCGATCCCGCGCACCTGGGCCGTGAGGTTCCCGGCCATGGTGTTCACCGAATCGGTGAGTTCCTTCCACACACCGGCCACACCCGGCACCTGCGCTTGGCCGCCCAGCGCGCCCTCCGTGCCCACCTCGCGGGCCACCCGCGTCACCTCGGAGGAGAACGCGGAGAGCTGGTCCACCATCGTGTTGACGGTGTTCTTCAGCTCCAGCATCTCGCCGGCGACCTGGACCGTGACCTTGCGGGACAGATCACCCTTGGCCACCGCCGTCGTCACCAGCGCGATGTCCCGCACCTGAGCCGTCAGCCGGTACGCCATCGTGTTGACGGAGTCCGTCAGATCGCGCCACGAACCCGACATGCCCCGCACCCGGGCCTGCCCGCCCAGCTTGCCCTCGGTGCCCACCTCACTGGCCACCCGCGTGACCTCGTCGGTGAACGTCGACAACTGGTCCACCAGGTTGTTGACGGTCCGCCCGACCTTCAGGAACTCGCCCCGCAGCGGCTGGCTGTTGCCGTCCGGCACCTGCGTCCGCAGCTCCATGCGCGGCGACAGATCACCCTCCGCCACCGCCGACAGCACCCGGCCGACCTCGGAAACCGGCCGCACCAGGTCGTCCACCAGGGCGTTCGAGTTGTCGATCGCCGTCGCCCAGGAGCCCTCGCAGGCACCCGTCTCCAGCCGCTCGGTGAGCTTGCCCTCGCGACCCACCATCCGCCGCACCCGCGACAGCTCACCCGTCAGATGCAGGTTGCGGTCGGCCACCTCGTTGAAGACCGCCGCGATCTCGGCCATCACGCCGTCCCCGGACACCGTGAGCCGCTTGCGGAAGTTCCCGTCCCGCATCGACACCAGGGCCGCCATCAGCCGGTTCAGGGCCGCCGTGTCCACTTCGGTCGTGCCGCTGCGCATCCTGCCCTGGTCGCTCGGGGACTGTCCGCCTTTCGCGCGCGCCTTCTTGCCACGCGTCGCTGCGCCAGACTCCACTGTGTCCCTCCCGCAGGGGTCGACCGTCTCTGCTGTGCTCGGGTACCACGCTCGGCGTACCATTTACTACTGCGTATTCTCGCCCTGACATACCGGTCCGGTTCCATGGGGCTGCTGCCCACGGGCCGCATCGCGCACACGGCCTGCCCGGACCTTCACAAGAAGCCTGCCCAGTGTTTCACCCCGGCCGAACCAGGCCATAACAGTTCGGCAGCTTCGCACATCGTCCGCACACCCTGCGGACGGAAACACTGCAGACCGGCATCCGCTCGGACCGCGAAGGTAAGTAACCTTGCATCCGGCTGTCCAGCCGCGCCGGTCCGTCCGGCCTGGGCGGTGGCACGAAGACGAGCGGGCATCGGAGGGGCGGCCGCACACATGACCACCGGACTGATCCCGGGGGGACAGCCCCCGGACCCCCGGCCGACGGGCGCCCTGCCGCAACAGCGGCGCGAGCCGGTCGGTCCCGCAGCCCAGCACGTCGAGAACCGGTCGAGGAGTTCTGTGATCACCGCGCGCGCGGCCGCCAGTTTCGAGCCCGTCGGGCGATCTGTCGCGAGCGCCCGCTCCTTCGTTCGCGACACCCTCCAGGGCTGGGGCTTCGCCGACATCGTCGACGACGCCGTCGTTCTCACCAGCGAACTGGTGACCAACGCCGTGGTCCACGCCGGCACCTCGGCCGACGTGCTGTGCCTGCGCAGCGACGAGGGCGTCCGCATCGAGGTCGCCGACCGCTACCCCGAACGCGAGATCCCCCTCCAGGGCACGGCCGTCAACATGGGCAGCCCCGACCGCGAGGGCGGGCGCGGCCTCCAGCTGTGCGCGGCCCTCGCCGGCCGCTGGGGCGTCGAGTACACCCCCACCCACAAGACCGTCTGGTTCATGCTGGACCTGCCCGCGCGCGCGGTGGGCACCCGCGCGGCCGGCCCGGCCCTCCCCTCCGACCTCCTCCCCCTCGCCGACGGCCGGGTCCGTGTCGCGGTCATCCAGATCGACCGCACCGGCCACATCACCGCCTGGAACGAGGACGCCGAGGACCTCTTCGGCTACCCGGCCGAGCAGGTCACCGGCAAGCCCCTGACCGACCTCGCCGCCTGGCCGCACACCCCCGGCACCAGCACCGGCATCGCCGAGGCCCTCCGCCTCTCCCGCTGGGAAGGCAGCTACGGCATCCGCGCCGCCACCGGCCGCGTCACCCCCGTCTACGCCTCCCACCTGCGCGTCCGCGACACAGGCGGCGAACCGTCAACCGTGTGCCTCCTGGTACGGGACCACGAACGGGCAGTTCTTCAGACGCCCCTGCGCGTCCCCTCCTCCGACTCCGCCACCGGCTCCGAGGGGCAGAGCGCCGACCCCTTCGAGGTCTTCATCGGCTCCCCCGCCCCGGACGACCTCGACGGCCTCCTCCAGCGCACGGTCGAACGCGCCCGCGACATGCTCGACGGCGACTCCGCGTTCCTGCTGCTCGCTACCGACGACGAGACGGAACTGGAGGTCCGCGCCTCCACCGGCCTCCCCTCCGCCCGCCAGCGCTTCGCCCGCGTCCCCGTCGAAGCCGGCCCCGGCCGCTACGGCTCGGCCCGCATGCCCGCCGTCCACGACGACCTCACCGCCGTCCCCGGGGCGGTACCGCTCCTGAACGGCACGGGCATGCGCTCGGTCGTCACGGTCCCGCTCAAGGTCGAGGGCCGCCTCACCGGCTCCCTCGGCGTCGCCGCCGAATCCCCGGCCAGATACTCCAACGAGGAGGCCCTGCGCCTCCAGTTCGCCGCCGACCGCATCGCCCTCGCCGTGGAGTCGGCCCGCCTGGGCGAACTGGAACGCCTGCGCCGCGGCTCCCTCAGCTTCCTCGTCGAGGCCTCCGACCTGCTGGCCGGCACCCTGGACCGCGACCAGACCCTCGCCCTGATGGCCCAGATGACGGTCCCCACCCTCGCCACCTGGTGCGCCGTCTACACCATCGCCGACCAGGCCTCCGAGCCCTACCTCTCCTACGTGCTGCACGAGGACGAGGAACTCATCGACGGCATCAAGTCCCTGCTGTCGAAGGTCCCGCCGCCCGACCCGGTCCCCACCCCCGGCGCCCGCGTCTGGACGGCCCCCGGCGAGCTGGCCCACCAGGCGGCCCTGCGCAGTTCCATGCGCAGCCTCGGCCTCAGCGGCAGCACGACCCGCCAGGTCACCCCGGGCATCGGCCCGACCCTCGCCACCGCCTCCGCCGTCGGCGGCGAGACCGTGGTCCTCCCGCTGGTCGCCCGCAACCGCGTCATCGGCATGCTCACCCTGGGCAAGCCGACCGACGAGCACTTCCGCCAGGAGATCCTGGAACTGGCCGAGGACCTCTCCCGCCGAGCCGCCCTGGCCCTGGACAACGCCCGCCTCTACTCGGAGCGCACGGCGATCAGCCAGTCCCTCCAGCGCAGCCTCCTCCCGCCGGAGCTGCCGCTGATCGACGGCGTCGAGGTCGAGGTCATCTACCGCGCGGCCGGCGAGGGCAACGAGGTCGGCGGCGACTTCTACGACCTCTTCCCCATCAGCGACGGCGCCTACGGCTTCGCCATCGGCGACGTCTGCGGCACCGGCCCGAACGCCGCCGCGGTCACCGGCCTGGCCCGGCACGCCCTGCGCCTCCTGGCCCGCGAGGGGCTCAGCGGCCCGATGGTCCTGGAGCGTCTCAACTCCGCGATCCTGGACGAAGGCGCCCGCAGCCGCTTCCTCACCCTCCTCTACGGCGAGATGCGGCCGCAGGAGGACGGCAGCGCGGAGCTGAAGGTGGTCTGCGCCGGTCATCCCCTCCCGCTGCGCCTGCGCCAGGACGGCACGGTCGAACCGGCCGCGGAACCCCAGCCGCTGCTCGGCGTCATCGAGGACCTGGAGCTCTACGAGCAGACGGTCACCCTCGACCCTGGCGACGTGCTGCTGTGCGTCACGGACGGCGTCACCGAACGCCGCGAGGGCGCCCGCATGCTGGGCGACGACGGCCTCGCCGATGTCCTCACGACCTGCACGGGTCTGACGGCCGGCGCGGTCGCGGCCCGCATCATGCGCGCGGTGGAGCGCTTCGCATCGGACGCCCCGTCGGACGACATGGCGATCCTGGCGATGCGCGTCCCGGGCCTCCAGAAGGACTAGAGAATGCGAAAGGCCCCACCCGTGAGGGTGGGGCCTTTTCTGGTGGAGCCCCCAAACGGAATCGAACCGTTGACCTTCTCCTTACCATGGAGACGCTCTACCGACTGAGCTATAGGGGCCCGTTGCTTTGCGAGGTCTCCCCCGCGGCAACGGAATAGATCATACCCCGAACAGACCCGTGTTCCCAACCACGTCAGAAGGCGGGCTGGAGAAGTCCTCCGAGGGCATTGCAGGCGGACACGATCCGCTGCATGTCCCGCTTGGTGAGGGACGCGTCCACGGGCAGCGCAAGCGTCTCGTCGGAGGCACGCTCGGTTTCCGGCAGCGCAACACACCGCCGGAATTCGGGCAGCCGGTGCACGGGCGTCTTCACCGGCACGCGGCATTCAACTCCCTTGCCCCGTAGGGCCCGCGCGAAGGCGTCCCGGTCGGGCCGCCCATTGCCCGGTACCCGCACGACGTACTGCTGGTAGGTGTGCCCGTCCCCCTCGTCCGGTGTCCGGACGCCCCTCAACTTCGCATCGAGGTAGGCCGCCCGCTCCCTGCGCTGGGCTATCTCGTCGTACGGCGCCTCTGATTCCCCTTGCTCCAGCACCAGCAGCCCGTGCCGCTGCCCCAGGGCGTGCAGCCGAGCGATGTCGGCGAGCCGGCCGAAGCGATGCACGACCACCACGGCAGCGGTCCGCGAGGTGACCGCCGCTTCCACGGCGGCGGCGTCGAGGCAGTAGGTGGCGGGGTCTATGTCGGCGAACACCGGAAGCGCCCCGGCCATGGTCACGGCCTCGGCCACCTCGACGTTTCCGAAGGCCGGCACGACGACCTCGTCACCGAGTCCGACACCGGCGGCCCTGAGCATTGCAGCAGTACCCATGCTGTGGATGGTGGTAGCGCAACGTGAACTTCAAGTGACGCGCAACAAAAAAGGGTTGGACCCGGAACCGAAGTTCCGGGTCCAACCCTTTCAATGATTGTTCGGCGGCGTCCTACTCTCCCACAGGGTCCCCCCTGCAGTACCATCGGCGCTGTAAGGCTTAGCTTCCGGGTTCGGAATGTAACCGGGCG
>NZ_JBFAIG010000019.1:0-177347 GCF_040654575.1 Streptomyces sp. NPDC050674 | reverse complement strand
GCGGTGGAGTCGAAGGGGGAGTGCGGGGCCCGCTGGAAGACGACCGCGATCTCCGTCACCCGGCGGCCCAGCCGCTTGCCGGTGCGCAGGTAGAAGGGGACGCCCGCCCAGCGGCGGTTGTCGATCTCCAGCTTCACCGCCGCGTACGTGTCGGTCTTCGACGAGCCGTCGATGCCGTCCTCGTCGAGGTAGCCGATCACCTTCGCGCCGCCCTGCCAGCCCGCGGAGTACTGCCCGCGCACGGTGTCCCGGCCCATGTCCTTCGGCAGCCGCACGGCGCCGAGCACCTTGGTCTTCTCGGCGGCCAGCGCGTCCGCGTCGAAAGAGGCGGGCTCCTCCATGGCCGTCAGGGCCATGAGCTGGAGCAGGTGGTTCTGGATGACGTCACGGGCGGCGCCGATGCCGTCGTAGTAGCCGGCCCGGCCGCCGATGCCGATGTCCTCGGCCATGGTGATCTGCACGTGGTCCACGAAGGACCGGTTCCAGATCGGCTCGAACATGGTGTTGGCGAAGCGCAGCGCCAGGATGTTCTGGACGGTCTCCTTGCCCAGGTAGTGGTCGATGCGGAAGACCTGCTCCGGGGCGAAGACCTCGTGGACGACCTTGTTGAGCTCCTCGGCCGAGGCGAGGTTGTGGCCGAACGGCTTCTCGATCACCGCGCGCCGCCAGGAGCCGCCCGTCTGGTCGGCCAGCTGGTGCTTCTTCAGCTGCTGGATGACCACGGGGAAGGCCGACGGCGGCACCGACAGGTAGAAGGCGAAGTTGCCGCCCGTGCCCTGTGCCTTGTCGAGTTCCTCGATCGTGGAACGCAGCCGCTCGAACGCGTCGTCGTCGTCGAAGGTGCCCTGCACGAAGCGCATGCCCTGGATGAGCTGCTGCCAGACCTCCTCGCGGAAGGGCGTGCGGGCATGCTCCTTGACCGCGTCGTGGACCTCCTGCGCGAAGTCCTCGTGCGCCCACTCGCGGCGGGCGAAGCCCACCAGCGAGAAGCCCGGCGGCAGCAGACCCCGGTTGGCGAGGTCGTACACGGCGGGCATGAGCTTCTTGCGGGACAGGTCGCCCGTGACGCCGAAGATGACCAGGCCCGACGGCCCCGCGATACGCGGGAGCCGTCGGTCCGCGGGGTCACGCAGCGGGTTGCTGCTCGACACCTGTTCAGCCCTCCGAGGGGGCGAGGCGCTTCAGCTCGGCCTCGGTCGACTTCAGCAGGTCGTTCCAGGACGCCTCGAACTTCTCGACGCCCTCCTCCTCCAGGAGCCGGACCACGTCGTCGTACTTGATCCCGAGCTTCTCGACCGCGTCCAGGTCGGCGCGGGCCTGCTCGTAGGTGCCGGCGACGGTGTTGCCGGTGATCTCGCCGTGGTCCTCGGTGGCGAACAGGGTCGCCTCCGGCATGGTGTTCACCGTGTTCGGAGCGACCAGGTCGGTGACGTACATGGTGTCGCTGTACGCCTTGTCCTTCACGCCGGTCGACGCCCACAGCGGACGCTGCTTGTTGGCGCCGGCCTTCTCCAGGGCGTTCCAGCGGTCCGAGGAGAAGACCTCCTCGTACGCCTGGTAGGCGAGGCGGGCGTTGGCGACGGCGGCCTTGCCGCGCAGCGCCTTGGCCTCGTCGGTGCCCAGGGCGTCGATCCGCTTGTCGATCTCGGTGTCCACGCGGGACACGAAGAACGACGCCACGGAGTGGATCTGCGACAGGTCCAGGCCGCGCTCCTTGGCCTTCTCCAGGCCCTCCAGGAACGCGTCCATGACCAGGCGGTAGCGCTCCAGCGAGAAGATCAGCGTGACGTTGACGCTGATGCCCAGGCCGATGGTCTCGGCGATGGCCGGGATGCCCGCCTCGGTCGCCGGGATCTTGATGAGCGTGTTGGGCCGGTCCACCAGCCAGGCGAGCTGCTTGGCCTCGGCGACCGTCGCCCGCGTGTTGTGCGCCAGGCGGGGGTCGACCTCGATCGAGACCCGGCCGTCCTTGCCGCCACTGGCGTCGAAGACCGGACGCAGGACGTCGGCGGCGTCACGGACGTCCGCCGTCGTGATCATGCGGATGGCCTCTTCGACCGTGACCTCGCGGGCGGCGAGGTCGGTCAGCTGGGTGTCGTAGCCGTCACCCTGCGAGATCGCCTTCTGGAAGATCGACGGGTTGGTGGTGACGCCCACGACGTGCTGCTGGTCGATCAGCTCGGCGAGGTTGCCGGACGTGATCCGCTTGCGCGACAGGTCGTCCAGCCAGATCGCCACGCCTTCCTCGGAGAGGCGCTTGAGTGCGTCTGTCATGGAAATTCCATCTCCTACGTGTCGTATATGAGCGTCAGCGCTGGGCTGCGGCGATCGATTCCCGCGCGGCGGCGGCCACGTTCTCGGCAGTGAAGCCGAACTCGCGGAAGAGCACCTTGCCGTCGGCCGAAGCACCGAAGTGCTCCAGGGAAACGATGCGGCCGGCGTCCCCCACGTACTTGTGCCAGGTGAGGCCGATTCCGGCCTCCACCGCGACACGGGCCCGGACGGACGGCGGCAGGACGCTGTCCCGGTACCCCTGGTCCTGCTGCTCGAACCACTCCACCGACGGCATGGACACCACTCGCGTGGGCACGCCGGCGCCCTGGAGCTGCTCGCGCGCCTCGACGGCGACGTGCACCTCCGAGCCGGTGGCGATCAGGATGACCTCGGGCTCGCCGCCTTCGGCCTCGAACAGGACGTAACCGCCCTTGGCGGCGTCCTCGTTGGGCTCGTAGGTGGGCACACCCTGCCGGGTCAGCGCCAGACCGTGCGGCTGGCCCTTGCCGAACTCCTTCGTCCAGCGCCCCAGGATCTCGCGCCAGGCGATCGCGGTCTCGTTGGCGTCCGCCGGGCGCACGACGTTCAGACCGGGGATGGCGCGCAGCGACGCCAGGTGCTCGACCGGCTGGTGCGTCGGGCCGTCCTCGCCCAGGCCGATCGAGTCGTGCGTCCACACGTACGTCACCGGCAGGTGCATCAGCGCCGACAGCCGCACCGCGTTGCGCATGTAGTCGGAGAACACCAGGAAGGTGCCGCCGTAGATCCGGGTGTTGCCGTGCAGCGCGATGCCGTTCATCTCGGCGGCCATCGCGTGCTCGCGGATGCCGAAGTGGATCGTGCGGCCGTACGGGTCCGCCTCCGGCAGCGGGTTGTCCGCCGGGAGGAAGGAGCTGGTCTTGTCGATCGTGGTGTTGTTGGAGCCGGCCAGGTCGGCCGAACCGCCCCACAGCTCGGGGATGACCGCGCCGAGCGCCTGGAGGACCTTGCCGGAGGCGGCACGCGTGGCCACGCCCTTGCCGGTCTCGAAGACCGGGATCTTGTCCTCCCAGCCCTTGGGCAGCTCACCCTTGGCGATGCGGTCGTACTCGGCGGCGCGCTCGGGGTTGTTGTCCCGCCACTGCTGGTACGCCTTGTCCCACACCGCGCGGGCCGCCTTGCCCCGCTCCAGCGCCTTGCGGGTGTGCTCGATGACCTCGTCGGAGACCTCGAAGGACTGCTCCGGGTCGAAGCCCAGCACGCGCTTGGTGGCCGCGACCTCGTCGTCGCCGAGCGCCGAGCCGTGCGCGGCCTCGGTGTTCTGCGCGTTCGGGGCGGGCCAGGCGATGATCGAGCGCATCGCGATGAACGAGGGCCGGTCCGTGACGGCCTGGGCCTTCTGGATCGCCTCGTAGATCGCGGCCGGGTCCAGGTCGCCGTCGGCCTTCGGCTCCACACGCTGCACGTGCCAGCCGTAGGCCTCGTACCGCTTCACGGTGTCCTCGGAGACGGCCGTCTCGGTGTCGCCCTCGATCGAGATGTGGTTGTCGTCCCACAGCAGGATCAGGTTGCCGAGCTTCTGGTGGCCCGCGAGGGAGGACGCCTCGGCGGAGATGCCCTCCTGGAGGCAGCCGTCACCGGCGATGCAGTAGACGAAGTGGTCGAACGGCGACTCGCCCTCGGCGGCCTCCGGGTCGAACAGGCCGCGCTCGTAGCGGGCGGCCATCGCCATGCCCACCGCGTTGGCGACACCCTGCCCCAGCGGGCCGGTCGTCGTCTCCACGCCGGTCGTGTGCCCGTACTCGGGGTGACCGGGGGTCTTCGAGCCCCAGGTGCGGAAGGACTTCAGGTCGTCCAGCTCCAGGCCGAAGCCGGCCAGGTACAGCTGGGTGTAGAGGGTCAGGGACGAGTGGCCGGCGGACAGCACGAAGCGGTCCCGCCCGACCCAGTCGGCGTCCGCCGGGTCGTGCCGCATCACCTTCTGGAAGAGGGTGTAGGCGGCAGGCGCCAGGCTCATCGCCGTACCCGGATGGCCGTTACCGACCTTCTGTACGGCATCGGCGGCCAGGACACGCGCGGTGTCGACGGACCGCTGGTCCAACTCGGTCCACTCGAGGTCTGTGGTGGTCGGCTTGGTGCTCACCCTGGGTCAGGGCTCCTCTCCACATGTCGGATGCCGGTGTATCGGGGCGCCCACCGGCCGCAGCCGAGCCTACCCCCGTGGGACGTGCGTTTTTCCGAGTCACTCCAGAGTGCCGGGGCTGATGGCGATCCGCCTCCTGACTGGGCCGTACCGCATTCGACAGGTGAATACGGAGCCGCTCATCCGGGTGCTCAATCGAGCTTCGGGGCGCCCGTCGGAAGGTGTCCGCCAACACGAGCCGACCCCCGCGAATGTCCGAGTCTGGGCAACGTCTAAAGTGGCGTGGTACGCGCGAGCCTTTACCGGGACTTCACAGGGGTGAGGCTTGCTGGGATGTCTCTGTAGGGGTGTGCGTGACGGCCGTTGAATCCCGTCCAGCGGGGATGACCGGGACGGACCAGAGCCCGGCTCACCGGCCGCTCGGGGCCCGTGTCATGGCATTCGTGGCTCTCACCAAGCCGCGGATCATCGAACTGCTGCTGATCACGACGGTGCCGGTGATGTTCCTGGCGCAGCAGGGCGTGCCCGACCTGACGCTGGTGCTGCTGACGTGCCTGGGCGGTTACATGTCCGCGGGCGGCGCCAACGCGCTCAACATGTACATCGACCGCGACATCGACGCGCTGATGGACCGCACCTCGCAGCGCCCGCTGGTGACCGGCATGGTCAGCCCGCGCGAGTGCCTCGCCTTCGGCATCACGCTGGCGATCGCCTCGACGCTGCTGTTCGGCCTCACCGTGAACTGGCTGAGCGCCTGGCTCGCGCTCGGCGCGCTCCTGTTCTACGTGGTCGTCTACACGATGATCCTCAAGCGCCGTACCTCGCAGAACATCGTGTGGGGCGGCATCGCCGGCTGCCTGCCGGTGCTGATCGGCTGGTCCTCGGTCACGAACTCGATGTCGTGGGCGCCCGTCATCCTCTTCATGGTCATGTTCTTCTGGACGCCGCCGCACTACTGGCCGCTGTCCATGAAGGTCAAGGAGGACTACGCGCGCGTGGGCGTGCCCATGCTGCCGGTGGTCGCCTCCAACAAGGTGGTCGCCAAGCAGATCGTCATCTACAGCTGGGTCATGGTCGCCGTCTCGCTGCTGCTGACCCCGCTCGGCTACACCGGCTGGTTCTACACGTCGGTCGCGCTGCTGGCGGGCGGCTTCTGGCTCTGGGAGGCGCACGGTCTTCAGAACCGCGCGAAGGCGGAGGTGACGGGCGCGAAGCTGAAGGAGATGCGGCTGTTCCACTGGTCGATCACCTACGTCTCGCTGCTCTTCGTCGCGGTCGCGGTCGACCCGTTCCTGCGCTGACACCCCGACGTACGTCACACCGCCCCGCCCTCGCGAGTCGATCTACTCGTGAGTAGCATCCTGGTCATGGCAGAGACGCAGCAGGCAGACCCCAAGGCCGAGCGCAAGGCCGCCCGGCTGGCCCAGCAGATCAGCTCCTTCTCCAAGGCCCACGGCGGCGCCGAGGGCCAGGTCGCCTACCTCGGCGAGCGCGGCGCCCGCATCGTCCTGGTCGGCGAGGACGGCACCTGGGGCGACCTGGTCGCCCCCTCCTACGAGATCGCCGAGAAGGCCGTGGAGAAGTCGGGCATCACCCGCCACGAGACCTTCGACGGCGAATTCGCCGCGAAGGTCAAGACGGGCCGCTACGAGTGGTCCCGCATGGCCGGAATCCAGGTGGGCGGCCCCAAGAACGACTGACCCGCTTTTAGGGGCGCGGGGCTGTACCGATGTGCGGCTCCGCCGCGTGGGCGCGACCAGCCACATCCGGTCCGCACTCGCCCCACGACACCGGCCGCCCACCCCGGGGCCGCGACCTCACACCCGGTTCACCCGTTAGGACCCGTAAGAGCAACAGGGTCCACACCGGGAGGCCCGGATGATCGAAACGCCGTCACTGGTGGACCAGTATTGCCACGGAGTGCTGCGCACGGAGCTGGGCCTCGGCACCTTCGAGGCCCACCTCAGCCACACCGAGGGCCCGCCCGCTCCCGGCACCACCCTCTTCGACACCCAGACCGGCTTCGCGGTCAGGCGCTGGTGCCCTCCCCTGCTCGGCCTCGAACCGCACTGCACGCCCGCCCACTACCTGGCCCGACGCCGCGAACTGGGCGTCTGGGAGTCCGGCCGCCGGCTGCTGCGCGGCAGCGGCATCACCACGTACCTGGTCGACACGGGCCTGCCCGGAGACCTGACGGAACCCGGCGAGCTGGCCTCCGCCGGAGCCGCCGAGGCCCGCGAGATCGTACGCCTGGAGCTCCTCGCCGAGCAGGTCGCCGACACCTCCGGAACCGTCGAGTCCTTCCTCGCCAACCTCGCCGAATCGGTGCACGCGGCCGCCGCGCACGCCGTCGCCTTCACCTCGGTCGCGGGCGTACGGCACGGCCTCGCCCTCGCGCCGGAGCCACCCGGGCCGGGCGAGGTGCGCGGGGCGGCCGGCCGCTGGCTCGCCGGGCGCGGCGTCGGCGGGGAGCTGAGCGATCCGGTGCTGCTGCGGCATCTGCTGTGGAGCGCGGTCGCCTCGGGGCTGCCGCTCCAGCTGCACGCGGGGCTGGGCGGCCCCGGCCTGCGGATCGACCGTACGGACCCGGTGCTGCTGACGGACTTCGTACGGGCCACGGCCGGTCTGGGCACGGACCTCGTCCTGCTGCACGGCTACCCGTACCACCGGCACGCCGCGCATCTCGCCGGTGTCTTCCCGCACGTCCACGTCGACTGCGGCGCCGCCCTGGTCCGCACGGGCGCGCGGGCCGCGACCGTCCTCGCGGAGATCCTGGAGCTGGCGCCGTTCGGCAAGATCCTGTTCTCCACCGGCGCGCAGGGGCTGCCCGAGCTGCACGTGGTGGGCGCCCGGCTCTTCCGCGAGGCCCTGGGACGGGTGCTCGGCACCTGGGTCGCCGAGGGAGCGTGGTCCCTGACCGACGCCCAGCGGGTGGCGACCATGCTCGCGTCGGGGAACGCGCGCCGGGTCTACGGGCTCGGCTAGGCCTTGGTCAGGCTCGCCTCGGCGGCCGGGCCGGGCACGTCCGCGGCCGGCTCCGAGCGTTCGCGCAGGGACAGCACCACCCGCAGCACCCAGATCCACATCGCGGCCGAGCCCAGCATGTGCAGGCCGACCAGCACCTCGGGCAGGTCCGTGAAGTACTGCACGTACCCGATGACGCCCTGCGCGAGCAGGATCAGGAACAGCTCGCGGGTGCGGTTCAGCGGGTTCCTGGGCGCGTCGACCGCCTTGAGGACGAACCACAGGGCGAACGTCAGCGTCACCACGATCCACGCCAGCACGGCGTGCAGCTTGCTCACCGTCTCCCAGTCGACCGGCATCCGCTCGACCTCGCTGGAGTCGCCCGCGTGCGGGCCCGCGCCGGTGACGACCGTGCCGACCAGGATGAGCAGGACGGCCGCCGCGACCAGGAACCACACCAGCTGCTGCACGGCCTTGCCGACCAGCGGTCGCGCCGCCCCGTCGCCCTCCCGGGTGCGCTGCCACATCACCGTGGCCACCGCGATGAGCGCGGACGTCGCGACGAAGTGGGCCGCGACCGTGTACGGGTTCAGACCGACCAGCACCACGATGCCGCCGAGGATCGCGTTGCTCATCACGATCCAGAACTGCGCCCAGCCCAGCCGGACCAGACCCCGCCGGTACGGCTTCTGCGAGCGCGCGGCGATGATCGCCCAGCCGACGGCCGCGCACAGCACGTACGTCAGCATGCGGTTGCCGAACTCGATGGCGCCGTGGAAGCCCATCGCGCTGGTGGCGGTGAGCGAGTCGTCGGTGCACTTGGGCCAGGTCGGGCAGCCCAGGCCCGAGCCGGTCAGCCGGACGGCGCCGCCGGTGACGACGATGATCACCGACATCAGGAGCGCGGAGAGAGCCGCGCGCCGGACCGTCCGGGGGTGTGGGGTCCAGCGCTCGGCGATGAAGGCGAGCGGGTTGCGCAGGGCGGCCTGGGCGTCGGCGCGGGTCAGGTGTGGCACGCCCACCATCGTAGGCCGCCGCTTGTGCACACTTTCACGAGGGTCCGTCACAGGACACCGTCCCTACTCCCAGCGGAAGAACGTCCCGGCCGCCGCCAGCCCCGCGACCGCCCAGACGGCCAGGATCCCCAGGTCCCCCCAGGGCATCCCGGCGCCGTGCTGGAGCACGTCCCGCAGCCCGTCGGACAGGGCCGCGATGGGCAGCAGGCCCAGCACGTCCTGCGCGGCGGCGGGGAACTTGTCGAGCGGCACGACGACCCCGCCGCCGACGAGCAGCAGCAGGAACACCAGGTTGGCCGCGGCCAGGGTCGCCTCGGCCTTCAGCGTCCCGGCCATCAGCAGGCCGAGGCCCGAGAAGGCCGCCGTGCCGAGGACCAGGAGCAGCAGCACGGCGAACGGGTTGCCGTGCGGCGACCAGCCCAGCGCGAAGGCGATCGCCGTCAGCAGGATCACCTGGAGCACCTCGGTGACCAGCACGGACAGGGTCTTCGCCGTCATCAGGCCCCAGCGGGGCAGGGGCGAGACGGCCAGCCGCTTCAGCACGCCGTAGCGGCGCTCGAAACCGGTCGCGATGGCCTGGCCCGTGAACGCCGTCGACATCACGGCAAGCGCGAGGACGCCCGGCGCGAGGAAGTCGACCGCTTCGCCGGAGCCGGTGTCCACGATGTCCACGGTGCTGAACAGGGCCAGCAGCAGGGCCGGGATCACGACCGTCAGCAGCAGCTGCTCGCCGTTGCGCAGCAGCATCTTCGTCTCGAGCGCGGCCTGGGCCGCGATCATGCGGGGGAGGGGCGCCGCGCCGGGCTTCGGCGTGTACATCCCCGTGCCGGTGGCGGTCACGAGCGCAGCTCCTTGCCGGTCAGCTCCAGGAAGACGTCTTCGAGGGTGTGCCGCTCCACGGAGATCCTCTCCGGCATCACGCCGTGCTGGGCACACCAGGAGGTGACCGTCGCGAGCAGCTGCGGGTCGACCTTGCCGGTGACCCGGTAGGAACCCGGGGTCAGCTCGGCGGCCGAGCAGTCGGCGGGCAGGGCCTTCAGCAGTGAGCCCACGTCCAGGCCCGGCCGGCCCGAGAAACGCAGCGTGTTCTCGGCGCCGCCCCGGCACAGCTCCTCCGGGGAGCCCTGGGCGATGACCCGGCCCGCGTCGATGATCGCCACGTCGTCGGCGAGCTGCTCGGCCTCGTCCATGTAGTGGGTGGTGAGGATCACCGAGACGCCGTCGGCGCGCAGGTCCCGCACCAGGTCCCAGGTGGCGTGGCGGGCCTGCGGGTCGAGCCCGGCGGTCGGCTCGTCCAGGAAGACCAGTTCGGGACGCCCGACCACGGCCATGGCCAGCGCGAGGCGCTGCTGCTGCCCGCCCGACAGCCGCCGGTACGTCGTACGGCCGCAGGAGCCGAGCCCCAGCCGTTCGATCAGCGCGCCCACGTCCAGCGGATGCGCGTGCAGCCTGGCCACGTGCCGCAGCATCTCGTCGGCACGGGAGCCCGAGTAGACGCCGCCGGACTGGAGCATCACGCCGATGCGGGGCCGCAGGGCGGAGGCGTCCCCGACCGGGTCGAGGCCCAGGACGCGCACCGTGCCGGAGTCCGGCTCGCGGTACCCCTCGCAGGTCTCGACCGTGGTCGTCTTGCCCGCCCCGTTGGGGCCGAGCACGGCGGTCACACCCGCCCGGGCCACCAGGTCGAGCCCGTCCACCGCGGTCTTCGGGCCGTACCGCTTCACCAGGGCCTGGACCTGGACCACGGGCTCACTTCGCATGGGTCCAGAGTCTAGGTACGCGCGCGGCGGCCCGGACCGGGGGGTGCGGCTACTCCTCCTCGCGCGGCCGGTGGACCGCGAGCCACCGCTCGGCGTAGGCCACCGCGTCCGCCACCGGGAACAGCCGCGCCTCGGCCGCGCCGACCTTGCCCCGGACGACGGGACGGTCCCGCTCGAAGTCGTAGCCCAGCTCGTCGAAACGGTCCGAGTCGATCGACACCTCGGTCACGGTCTCCCAGCCGTCGGGACCGGGCCGGCCCACCACGACCCGCGGGGACGGGATGCGGTACTCGGCCAGGTGGAAGCTCGTACAGGAGGCGTAGCCGGCCCCGAGCAGCAGGACGCGGGCGCCCATCGCCTCAAGTTTCGCCAGCGGGCTGCGCTCGCCGAGGCGGCAGTCGGTCGCGTGCCCGTCGAGCACCTCCGCCGCGCGCGGGCCGAGCGCCGCGAACGAGGTCTGCGGATGCGCGCTGCGCAGGGCGCCGGGCCAGGTGCGCACGGTCTCCGGCACGACGCCGACCCCCCGGGACGGCGTGATCCGCGGGTCGTAGCCCGGCATGGTGGCGCGGATGTCCGGCCACCACTGAGGGGGCACGGGCGGATTGCTCCACAGGGCCGGGTCGGAGAGCTCGCCGGTCTGGGTGGGGACCACGAGGGTGCCCTGCGGGCCGAGCACGTCGAGCAGGCCCCGCACCACCGTGACGGCGCCGCCGTTGACCCAGCCGAGGGAACGGAGCGAGGAGTGCACGAGCAGCGTCTCGCCGGGGCGTACCCCGAGCTCGCCGAGCTGGGTCCGGAGCGTCTCACGGGTGACAAGAGGGCCGGTCGGAGGGGGTGTGGGCATGGTTTCGGAGTGTCCCCGAAGCGGCTGCCGCATGCCACCGGTTTGATCAAGCGGAGATCGTTTCCGCAGGTCAGATTAGGTTTGCCTAAGTGACGCAGGGCACCTTGGGCGGAGACCGGGCGGCTTGCCCGGTCCGGAGGAATTACGCAACAATGGCGTTGTGAAAAACGTCGGCGAGGCACCCCACGAGGAGCTGGCGACCGGGGAGCGGTCCACCCGCAACCGGGTCGCGCGGTCCATCCTGGACCACGGCCCCTCGACCGTCGCCGAACTCGCCGAGCGGCTGGGCCTCACCCATGCGGCCGTGCGCCGGCACCTCGACGCCCTGACGGGCGACGGTGTCGTGGAGGCACGCGAGCAGCGGGTGTACGGCGCGCGGACCCGCGGCCGGCCCGCCAAGGTGTTCGCCCTGACGGACTGCGGGCGGGACGCCTTCGACCAGTCCTACGACAAGCTCGCGGCGGACGCCCTGCGCTGGATCGCCGACCGCGAGGGCGGCAGCGAGGCGATCGCCGCCTTCGCCCGCGCCAGGATCGCCGCACAGGCCGGTGCCTACCGCGCCGCGGTCGCCTCCGCCTCCCCCGAGGAGCGGACGGAAGCCCTCGCCAAGGCGCTGAGCGCCGACGGGTACGCTGCTACGGCGCGCAGCGCGCCCCACCCCCAGCAGGGTGAGCAGCTCTGCCAGCACCACTGCCCGGTCGCCCACGTCGCCGAGCAGTTCCCGCAACTGTGCGAGGCGGAGACGGAATTTTTCGCCGAGCTGCTCGGTACGCATGTCCAGCGGCTCGCCACCATCGCGCACGGCGACGGCGTCTGCACGACGTTCATCCCCAAGATTTCCCACAACGCATCTGCAAGCACGGCCGGGAGGAACCCCGCATGACTCTCCCCACGGAGACTGCCCACCCCGAGCTCGAGGGCCTGGGCAAGTACGAGTACGGCTGGGCCGACTCCGACACGGCCGGCGCCTCCGCCAAGCGCGGCATCAACGAGGACGTCGTCCGGGACATCTCCTCCAAGAAGAACGAGCCGGAGTGGATGACCAAGCTCCGCCTCAAGGGCCTGCGCCTGTTCGAGAAGAAGCCCATGCCGAACTGGGGCTCGGACCTCTCCGGCATCGACTTCGACAACATCAAGTACTTCGTGCGCTCCACGGAGAAGCAGGCGGAGTCCTGGGAGGACCTGCCCGAGGACATCAAGAACACGTACGACAAGCTCGGCATCCCCGAGGCGGAGAAGCAGCGCCTCGTCGCCGGTGTCGCCGCGCAGTACGAGTCGGAGGTCGTCTACCACCAGATCCGCGAGGACCTGGAGGAGCAGGGCGTCATCTTCCTCGACACCGACACCGCGCTGAAGGAGCACCCGGAGCTCTTCAAGGAGTACTTCGGGACCGTCATCCCCGTCGGTGACAACAAGTTCGCCTCGCTGAACTCCGCCGTGTGGTCGGGCGGCTCCTTCATCTACGTGCCGCCGGGCGTGCACGTGGAGATCCCGCTCCAGGCCTACTTCCGGATCAACACCGAGAACATGGGCCAGTTCGAGCGGACCCTGATCATCGTCGACGAGGGTGCCTACGTGCACTACGTCGAGGGCTGCACCGCCCCGATCTACAAGTCGGACTCGCTGCACTCCGCGGTCGTCGAGATCATCGTCAAGAAGAACGCCCGCTGCCGCTACACGACCATCCAGAACTGGTCGAACAACGTCTACAACCTGGTCACCAAGCGCGCCGTGGCGTACGAGGGCGCGACCATGGAGTGGATCGACGGCAACATCGGCTCCAAGGTGACGATGAAGTACCCGGCCGTCTACCTCATGGGCGAGCACGCCAAGGGCGAGACGCTGTCCATCGCCTTCGCGGGCGAGGGCCAGCACCAGGACGCGGGCTCCAAGATGGTCCACATGGCGCCGAACACGTCGTCGAACATCGTGTCGAAGTCCGTGGCGCGCGGCGGCGGCCGCACCTCCTACCGCGGTCTCGTCGAGATCGGCGAGGGTGCCCACGGCTCGAAGTCCAACGTGCTGTGCGACGCGCTGCTCGTCGACACCATCTCCCGCTCCGACACCTACCCCTATGTGGACGTCCGCGAGGACGACGTGTCCATGGGGCATGAGGCGACCGTCTCCAAGGTCTCCGAGGACCAGCTCTTCTACCTGATGAGCCGGGGTCTGAGCGAGTTCGAGGCGATGGCGATGATCGTGCGCGGCTTCGTCGAGCCCATCGCCAAGGAACTCCCCATGGAGTACGCGCTGGAGCTCAACCGGCTGATCGAGCTGCAGATGGAGGGCGCGGTCGGCTGACCGCCCCCTCGACAGCAGACGTCCCACTCAGGAAAGAGAGCACTACGACAGCCATGGCTGAGGCCCAGAACATCCCGGTGGGCTCCACCACCGCCGGCTCGATCGCCGTCGCGGCCGAATCGACCGTCGCCACGCGCATGAGCGCGCCGCCGTCCTTCGACGTGGCGGACTTCCCCGTCCCGCACGGCCGCGAGGAGGAGTGGCGCTTCACCCCGCTGGAGCGCCTGCGCGGCCTGCACGACGGCACCGCCGTCGCCACCGGCAACGGCGTGAAGGTCGACGTCCAGGCCCCCGAGGGCGTCATCGTCGAGGCCGTGGACCGCGACGACGCGCGGCTCGGCAAGGCCGGCGCCCCGGTGGACCGCGTCGCCGCCCAGGCGTACTCGGCCTTCGAGAAGGCCTCGGTCGTGACCGTCCCCAAGGAGACCGTCCTCACCGAGCCCATCCGCATCGCGGTGCACGGCGAGGGCGGCACCGCCTTCGGCCACCAGGTGATCGAACTGGGCGCCTTCGCCGAAGCCGTCGTGGTCATCGACCACACCGGCGACGCGGTGCTCGCCGCCAACGTCGACTACCTCCTGGGCGACGGCGCCAAGCTCACCGTCGTCTCCGTGCAGGACTGGGACGAGAAGGCCGTCCACGTCGCCCAGCACAACGCGCTCGTCGGCCGCGACGCCTCCTTCAAGTCCGTCGTCGTCACCTTCGGCGGCGACCTCGTCCGGCTGCACCCGCGCGTGCGGTACGCCGGTCCCGGCGGCGAGGCCGAGCTGTTCGGCCTGTACCTCACCGACCAGGGCCAGCACCAGGAGCACCGCCTCCTGGTCGACCACAACGTCCCGCACTGCAAGTCCAACGTCGTCTACAAGGGCGCCCTCCAGGGCGACGCCGCGCACGCGGTGTGGATCGGCGACGTGCTCATCGAGGCCAAGGCCGAGGGCACCGACACCTACGAGATGAACCGCAACCTGGTCCTCACGGACGGGGCGCGCGTGGACTCCGTACCGAACCTCGAGATCGAGACCGGCGAGATCGTCGGCGCCGGCCACGCCTCCGCGACCGGCCGCTTCGACGACGAGCAGCTCTTCTACCTCATGGCCCGCGGCATCCCGGAGCAGGAGGCCCGCCGTCTGGTGGTCCGCGGCTTCTTCGCCGAGCTGGTCCAGCAGATCGGCCTCCCCGACATCGAGGAGCGCCTGATCGCCAAGATCGAGGAGGAGCTGGAGGCGGCCGTCGCATGACCTTCGTACGCGCCTGTGGACTGGGCGAGCTGGAGGAGGACACCCCCAAGCGGGTGGAACTCGACGGCACCCCCGTGTCCATCGTGCAGACCGAGGGGGAGGTGTTCGCGATCCACGACATCTGCTCGCACGCGAACGTCTCCCTGTCGGAGGGCGAGGTCGACGACTGCCACATCGAGTGCTGGCTGCACGGCTCGCGCTTCGACCTCCGCTCCGGCAAGCCCGACGCCCTCCCGGCGACGCGCCCCGTCCCCGTATACCCCGTAAAGATCGAAGGGGACGACGTGCTCGTCTCCCTCACCCAGGAGTCCTGAGGCACCCATGGCAACGCTTGAAATCCGAGACCTGCACGTCACCGTCGAGGCCGACAACGCCACGAAGGAAATCCTCAAGGGCGTCGACCTCACCGTGAAGCAGGGCGAGACGCACGCCATCATGGGCCCCAACGGCTCGGGCAAGTCGACCCTCGCCTACTCCCTCGCGGGTCACCCGAAGTACACGATCACCGGCGGCACCGTCACCCTCGACGGCGAGGACGTCCTGGAGATGTCCGTCGACGAGCGCGCCCGCGCCGGCCTGTTCCTCGCGATGCAGTACCCGGTCGAGGTCCCGGGCGTCTCCGTGTCGAACTTCCTGCGCACCTCCGCCACCGCCGTGCGCGGCGAGGCCCCCAAGCTGCGCACCTGGGTGAAGGAGGTCAAGGAGGCCATGCAGCGCCTCAACATGGACCCCTCCTTCGCCGAGCGCAACGTCAACGAGGGCTTCTCCGGCGGTGAGAAGAAGCGCCACGAGATCCTCCAGCTGGAGCTCCTCAAGCCCAAGATGGCGATCCTCGACGAGACCGACTCCGGCCTGGACGTCGACGCCCTGCGCGTCGTGTCCGAGGGCGTGAACCGCGTCCGCGAGACGGGCGAGGTCGGCACCCTGCTGATCACCCACTACACGCGCATCCTGCGCTACATCAAGCCCGACCACGTGCACGTCTTCTCCGGCGGCCGGATCGTCGAGTCCGGCGGCGCCGAGCTCGCCGACAAGCTGGAGAACGAGGGGTACGAGGCATACACGAAGGGTGGCGCATCCGCGTGACACAGCTGCCGGGCCTCCTCGACACCGAGGCGATCCGCAAGGACTTCCCCATCCTGGACCGACAGGTCCACGACGGGCGGAAGCTCGTGTACCTGGACAACGCGGCGACCAGCCAGAAGCCGCGTCAGGTGCTGGACGCACTCAGTGAGTACTACGAGCGCTACAACGCCAACGTCCACCGCGGTGTGCATGTGCTCGCCGAGGAGGCCACGGCGCTGTACGAGGGCGCGCGCGACAAGGTCGCGGAGTTCATCAACGCGCCCTCGCGCGACGAGGTGATCTTCACCAAGAACGCCTCGGAGTCGCTCAACCTCGTGGCGAACATGCTGGGCTGGGCCGACGAGCCCTACCGCGTGGACTCCGAGACCGAGATCGTCATCACGGAGATGGAGCACCACTCCAACATCGTGCCGTGGCAGCTGCTCGCGCAGCGCACGGGCGCGAAGCTGAAGTGGTTCGGCCTCACCGACGACGGCCGCCTGGACCTGTCGAACATCGACGAGATCATCACCGAGAAGACGAAGATCGTCTCCTTCGTGCTGGTCTCCAACATCCTCGGCACCCAGAACCCGGTCGAGGCGATCGTGCGCCGCGCCCAGGAGGTCGGCGCCCTGGTCTGCGTCGACGCCTCCCAGGCCGCCCCGCACATGCCGCTGGACGTGCAGGCCCTCCAGGCCGACTTCGTGGCCTTCACCGGCCACAAGATGTGCGCGCCGACCGGCATCGGTGTGCTGTGGGGCCGCCAGGAGCTGCTGGAGGACCTGCCTCCGTTCCTCGGCGGCGGCGAGATGATCGAGACGGTGTCGATGCACTCCTCGACCTACGCCCCCGCGCCCCACAAGTTCGAGGCGGGCACGCCCCCGATCGCCCAGGCGGTCGGCCTCGGCGCGGCGATCGACTACCTCGACTCGATCGGCATGGACAAGATCCTCGCCCACGAGCACGCGCTCACCGAGTACGCGGTCAAGCGGCTGCTGGAGGTCCCCGGCCTGCGGATCATCGGCCCCACCACGGCCGAGGAGCGCGGCGCGGCGATCAGCTTCACCCTCGGGGACATCCACCCGCACGACGTGGGCCAGGTCCTCGACGAGCAGGGCATCGCGGTCCGGGTCGGCCACCACTGCGCGCGGCCGGTCTGCCTGCGGTACGGAATTCCTGCGACCACGCGAGCGTCGTTCTATCTGTACTCCACGCCGGCCGAGATCGACGCGCTGGTCGACGGCCTGGAGCACGTACGGAACTTCTTCGGCTGAGGGGCGTGCTGAACGGTGAAACTGGACTCCATGTACCAGGAAGTCATCCTGGACCACTACAAGAACCCGCACGGGCGGGGCTTGCGGGATGGCGACGCCGAGGTGCACCACGTCAACCCGACGTGCGGTGACGAGATCACCCTGCGCGTGAAGTACGACGGCACCACGATCGAGGACGTCTCGTACGAGGGCCAGGGCTGTTCGATCAGCCAGGCGAGCGCGTCCGTCCTGAACGACCTCCTCGTCGGCAAGGACCTCTCCGACGCGCGGAAGATCCAGGAGACCTTCCTGGAGCTGATGCAGTCCAAGGGGAAGCTCGAACCCGACGACGCGATGGAGGACATCCTGGAGGACGCGGTCGCGTTCGCCGGGGTGTCCAAGTACCCGGCCCGGGTGAAGTGCGCCCTGCTGAGCTGGATGGCCTGGAAGGACGCTACGGCCCAGGTGCTGGGCGGAGCCGACGCCGAGAAGGAGACGACGGCATGAGTGAAACCGTTGAGATGAAGCCCGCCTCGGAGGAAGAGGTCCGTGAGGCGCTGTACGACGTCGTCGACCCCGAGCTGGGCATCGACGTCGTCAACCTCGGCCTGATCTACGGCATCCACATCGACGACGCGAACATCGCGACGCTCGACATGACCCTGACCTCGGCGGCCTGCCCGCTGACGGACGTCATCGAGGACCAGGCGAAGTCCGCCACGGACGGCATTGTGAGCGAGCTGCGCATCAACTGGGTCTGGATGCCGCCGTGGGGCCCGGACAAGATCACGGACGACGGGCGCGAGCAGCTGCGGGCTCTCGGGTTCAACGTCTGAGATCCACTGACGCACGCAAGGGCGGCACCCGTTGCGGGTGCCGCCCTTCCGTGTGCTCAGCCCAGCCCGTCCACCAGCTGGAACGCTGAGTCCGAGTGGAACAGGTGGCTGTTCTCGTAGGGGTCCAGGCGGAGCTGGAAGTTGCGGTGGCGCAGGAAGCGGCCCGGGTAGTTCGCCGACTCCAGCGTGATCGTGCCCGACGCGGACCAGACGTGCGGGCAGAACGTGGCGTCCTTGCCGAACAGTGACGAGCCGTCGTGCGCGTCGGCGACCAGCACGAAGCTGCGGTGGCGCAGATAGCGGCCGTCGGCGGTGGCGAAGGAGTAGCAGGAGGAGTCGGCGAGGCCGGCGACGCGCCGGAAGGTGGCGTCCTCGCGCTGCTCGGAGCCCGAGCCGATCTGGTCCAGGCGCACGGAGCCGTCGCGCACCCGCCAGTAGCGGTCGGGGTAGTTGACCGAGCGTATGGAGATGCCGTGCGAGGCGGGCGCCTTCGGGGGCTTGGACGGTTCCGGGGACGCCTTGGGCGGCTTCGGGGCCTTCGTGGCGGGCTGCGGGCTCGCCGAGGCGCTCGGGGCGCTGGTGGTGGGGATGGGGGACGGATGCGCGCGGCCCGCGCCGGGCTTCCCGGCCGCGGCGGCGGACGGTGTCGCGAAGGAGATCAGGCCCCCCGGGGCCGAACTGCTGAGGGTGCTCGGCTCCGCCGCCGCCCGGCGTTCCGGCTCGCCCGACTCCCTGTTCATCACGGTGATGGCGGTGGCGCACGCGGTGACCGTCGCCAGGGCCAGCGCGCCCGCCAGCCAGAGCCGTCGCGTTCCCGGTGCCCGGGTGGTGTCCGGGGCCCAGTCGCTTTCCCAGGGGCGGTCCTGCGGCGGCCGGGACTTCTGTTCTGCCATGCGCTGTTCCTCCGGCGGGGCACCCTTGACGGCGGCGCAGTTGTGGTGACCCGGTGTGTGATCGGTGACACCGTAGTGGACGCGTGGGGCGGCTGTGACGCGTTTATGAGAGCGGTTTCTCTCCGATCTCACTTCGAGATCAAGGGCTCGCCGCCTACGGCCGCACCGGCGTTGTGTACCCCGGCGCCCGGCCGCGCAGCGTCGTACGCTGGAGACCCCCCGGCCCGCGGCGCGCGTCGGACGACTACCAATTCAAGACCCTCGACGAACTGCTGGTCGCCGCGCTGCGGCAGGCCGACGAGGGCTTCGCCAAGGTGGTCGCCCTGCGGCCCGTCGCCGCCGAGTGGGCCGAGGGCGTCGCCGAGCTGCTGTCCCGGCGTACGGATCCGGTGACGGCGCGGGGCCCTGGTGGCGGTCGTCGACGGCATCTGCCTGCACGTGCTGCTGACGGGGGTGCCGTATGACGAGCAGTACGCGCGCGAGGTGCTGGGGCGGGTGCTCGCGGGGGCGCGTGGACAGGGCCGGTGAACGGGGTGTCCGTGCTGCTGGGGGGTGTTCTGGCGGGGTGAATACGAGGTGGATACCGCCCGTCCCGTGAGACGCCCCCGCACCGGTTCGCATCCACCGGTGTCCGCCGGTTAGGTTGCCCTCATGACCGACACGACTGCTCCTCGCACCACCGGCGCCGTGGCCGCCGGCCTCGCCACGATCGCCGCCGACGGCACCGTTCTCGACACCTGGTTCCCCGCGCCCGAGCTGGCCGAGGCGCCCGGCCCGTCCGGCACCGAGCGGCTGTCCGCCGAGCGTGCCGCGGAACTGCTCGGCGGTGGGGCCACCGCGGCGATCGGCCCGGACGCCCGCCGGGGCGTCGAGGTGGTCGCGGTCCGCACGGTCATCGCCTCGCTCGACGAGAAGCCGATCGACGCGCACGACGCCTACCTGCGTCTGCACCTGCTCTCCCACCGCCTGGTCAAGCCGCACGGCCAGAGCCTGGACGGCATCTTCGGCTTCCTGGCCAACGTCGCCTGGACCTCGCTCGGCCCGGTCGCCGTCGACGACCTGGAGAAGGTCCGCCTGAACGCCCGTGCCGAGGGCCTGCACCTCCAGGTGACCTCCGTCGACAAGTTCCCGCGGATGACGGACTACGTGGCCCCCAAGGGCGTCCGGATTGCCGACGCCGACCGGGTCCGCCTCGGCGCCCACCTCGCCGAGGGCACCACCGTCATGCATGAGGGCTTCGTCAACTTCAACGCCGGCACGCTCGGCACGTCGATGGTCGAGGGCCGCATCTCCGCCGGTGTCGTCATCGGCGACGGCTCGGACATCGGCGGCGGCGCCTCGACGATGGGCACCCTCTCCGGCGGCGGCAACGTCATCATCTCCATCGGCGAGCGCTGCCTGATCGGAGCCGAGGCGGGCGTGGGCATCGCCCTCGGCGACGAGTGCGTCGTGGAGGCGGGCCTGTACGTCACCGCCGGCACCCGCGTCACCATGCCCGACGGGCAGATCATCAAGGCCCGCGAGCTGTCCGGCGCGTCCAACATCCTCTTCCGCCGCAACTCCGTCACCGGCACGGTGGAGGCGCGTCCGAACAACGCGGTGTGGGGCGGTCTGAACGAGATCCTGCACAGCCACAACTGACCACCGGCGGCCGTGACTTGCGGCCGCGTTATGGATCGACGCCCTGACCTGCTGCTGAGCTGTCGGCGGTTTGTCGAAGTCGGTCACCACTGAGCGCCCTTCCACGGCCCGAGAACGGCCCGGGAGGGCGCTCGCGTTGCGCATACGGCCTGCCCTGGGCCGGGAAGACTCCCCGGAGCAGAGGGGGAGGTTGCCGGGATGAGTTCCCTTGCACAACAGGTCCTGACCATCGCTGGCGTCGTCGTAGGCGTACTTGCTTCTTTTGTGGCGACGAGTCTGACTGAACGCTCCAGGTGGAAAAGAGCGCAATCAACCCGATGGGACGAAAGGCGCCTCACGGCTTACGGTGAATACGGCAACGCCGTCAAGTCGAGTGTGCGCTTGTGCTACCGGGTTGCTGCGACAAGGAGCTTTGTTCCTACGAGTCAGCCGATTGATGTACAAGTCGGCCTGAACGCGCTGGCAGAGGCAGAGAACGAGCGCGCAGCCAGGTGGGAGACCGTACTGCTGGTGGGGGAACCGGCCACGATATCGGCGGCCCGAACATGGCACGAGGCAGTCTGGAAATTGGAGCTGCTTGTCCGTGCAGATGACACAGAGGCTGACGATTTCGTTGAGGCGTATAAAGCGTGCGTTCGACTGCGGAATGAATTTTACGGTCGCGCCCGCTTGGATCTCGGCGTGGTCAGCGGCGACATCCCTGCGCCCACTTTCGGGAGCCTCAGGCTGACGAATAGTTCCACATCAGGGGTTGACTAAGGGGCGTCCCGTAAAACAGGGGCCCGGTGGGATGCCCGGCATCAGTTGGTACGGTTGTCCGTATTCGGGTGGCCTGGGCATTCAGCTGGCCTCAGATCTCATGGAGGCCGGGCGGTGCAGTTCGTCTGCCGGAACTTTGGACTGTCGGACCTGCCCCGGCGCGGCCTCACTCCGCAGGAGGCGCCCCTGGAGGTGCTGCTCCTCGACATCGAGGCAGAACTGTCGATCTGGGAGCAGGGGCGGGAGGTGTGGTCCGAGGAGGCGTTCCCGGTGGCTGAGCTGGCGTACCACCTGGCGCTCTGGTTCCAGAGCCCGGCTGCCGGTCACGAGGACTTCGAGCTTGATTCGATGCAGGCCGGGGAGGGGATGATCCGCATCGTCCACTCCGATGAGGGCTGGCGGGTCGGTTCCATCTTCACGCAGGACTTCTGGACCCCACCCCTTGCTTGGGACGTTCTCGTAGCAGAGATCAAGCGGTTCGACGGTGCCGTGCGCGAGGGCATCGCCGGGATGGGCATCGACCCCGCCTTCATCCCAGAGCCCTGGGACTGTTCCGGCCTGGCCGACCGGTTGGAATGATCACGATGTGGCTGGTGTGATCACGGCGTCGCAGCCGTCCTGGATAGGCTCGTTCACCGGGCTGAGCCCGCGCTGCTTCCGTAAGCTCGTGACCGTCCTGCGCCGCGATGTCGTCCACCCGGGCGCCGGCTGGGGCGAGGTTGGGCCAGGGATGTCCTGCTCTGTCGGAGGCGGCGGACCGTAGGAGGTCAAGGAGAGTGCACCCGGGGTAGCCCTGAAGGGGACGACCCATGGGTCTGTGGAACCCAACCATCTTTTCCAGGTGGCGCTGCCTGACCATGCCGTCGCAGTGCCTTGAGTACAGGCAGTGCAAAAGCTGTTGTTGGCGCGACGAAAGCGACGCCACCGCGTCAGTTGGCGGCTCGTCGTTGTAGAGGCGCCCGGGGATCAAAACCTGCTGGCCCTCGACAGCGACCGAAAACGAGACTGCCTCGGCATCGTTTGCAAGCTCGGCCGGGAACGCCGTGATCAACGGATGGCTGCGGTCCGAAAGCGGCTGCACAGGCCGAGCATAGATGGATGCCTCAGCCAGGTGGTTGGCATCAATGGCCTCACACCCGCCCAACCCGGCGAAGGTAAGCGGACAAACATGCCGACCGGCGCACCCCTAGAGCGACCGGCAGGCGCGCCGGCCATCGTCCTCCTTGGAGAGGACGAAGCCCCCGCCTTCATGGGTCGGGCGCTCGGGCTCGTCGGCGTCGCAGAAGTCATCGAAGAGCGTGTGGAAGACGTGGTCCAGGTTCTCGAAGACCGAAGGATCGAGCCAGACGTCCCGCTGCCATGGCGGGTTGGCCAGAGCCAGTACAACGGGTACGACGTGGACTCGGTGGTTGGCTATGAGACGGGCGTCTTCGCTCACGGGGCCGAGCCTAGCGACGAGACCCTGCGCGCTGAGAAACACCCCGGCTCGCCTGACCGCCATCCCTGAGAGGAAGGCCCCGTTCCCGTACGGATGACCCGGCGTGACCTCCTGGTGGGCTTGGCAGATGAACGGGTGGACGCAGTGTCCGATCAGACGTCGAACCGACGAAACGAGGACCGGGGCATGAGGAACGAGCGGGGGCGGGCCGGGGTACACCGGCTGGCCGGGGTGGCCGCGGCGCTGGTGGTCTGCTGGCTGCCGGCGGGGGCCGCGCACGCCGACGAGACCAACACGGGCTCGCACAACGGGCATCGGGTGGGTCTGATCAACGTCAACGTGGGGCAGATCGACGACCCGGCGGAGGACGTGCTGGAGCACACGCTGCTGTTCGGGGACGGGTACGCCTGGAACTGAACAGAGGGAGCAGACGGGGACGGTCCGTATCGCAGGTGACTGCGCGCGGGCCGTCCCCGTCTTTTCTCCTGGCCGGTGGCATAGCGCGGCACGTCCGTACGCGTCACAGCAAGTACGGGGGCGAGCACATGGCCCGCTCCGGGGGAGAGTGAAGGTGACGATGGATGCCGAAGCGCAGGAGAGTTTCCGGGAATTCGTGGCGAACCGGTCGTCCGCGCTGCTGAAGACCGCCGTCCTGCTGAGCGGCGGCGACCGGCACGCGGGCGAGGACCTGCTCCAGAACGCGCTGATCAAGGCGGCGGGCCGCTGGCACCGCATCGACGAACCCGAGGCCTACGTCCGGCAGATCCTCTACCGCCAGCAGGTCAGCCGCTGGCGGCTGAAGTGGCCGCGGCGTGAAGTGAGCGTCGCCGAACTGCCGGAGACCGGCACCGACCCGGACGCCTCAGGCGCCGCCGAGCTGCGTCTGGTGATGCGCGGCGCGCTCGCCCGGCTGACCGCACGGCAGCGCACCGTGCTCGTGCTGCGCTATTTCGAGGACCTGCCCGAGGGCGAGGTGGCCCGCATCCTGGGCTGCTCCGTCGGCACCGTACGGTCCGCCACCCACCGTTCCCTCGCCCGGCTGCGCGCCCTCGCACCCGAGCTGGCCGCCCTCGGCCCGGCCGCCGCCGAACAGCGGCGCTCCCCTGACTACTCGCCCGTGGAGGTGCGGCAGTGAACGTCGACGAGCTCGTGCGTGACGCGCTGCGCGACCAGGCCGAAGGGCAGCCGCCCGCGGCCCCCGGCTTCGCCGAGCGGGTGCTGGCCGTCCGCCGGCGCCGCCGCAGTCGGCGGATCGCCTCCGTGGCGGCCGCGGCCGCCGCCGTGATCGCCGTGGCCGTGGCTGTGCCCGGCCTGGACTCCGGCGAGCGGGACGCACGCCCCTCGGGCGGTATCGAACAGACCGCCATCACCCCCCGCCCGGATCAGTCGCCGCCGCGCGACATCATCGCGGCGGGGCGGGTCGCGCTCGCCGCGTACTACACCACCAGGACGGTCGAGCAGTCCGCCGACCGTGCCGTTTCGGAGCGCACGTACTGGCTGCTCGACCCCGGCACGAAGAAGTACGCGAAGGACGACCGCTGGTCCTACGTCGCGATCGCCCCCGGACTGAGGACCGCAGCCGTCCTGGAGCGGAACCTGCCGGTACCGCGCATCGGGCTGCTCGACCTGGAGAGCGGCCAGGTCAAGCGGTGGATCCCGGTCGACCGGCCGGTGGCGGGGGTGGAGTTCTCCCCCGACGGCAGGAAGCTCATCGCGACGTCGTACAGCGAGAATCCCGACCGGCGGGTGAAGATCGAGGGGTCGGAGGACTGGGACGCGCCGTTCACGGAGTCGGACCGGACCGGTTTCCACGTCATCGACGTGGCCTCCGGGAGCAGTTCCTGGGCCGGGGTCAAGGTCGGCGGTGACGCGAACGATCCCACCGCGTTCCTCAACTCCCGCCAGGACTTCGCCTTCACCCACGACGGCCGCCTCGTCTGGTCCGGGATGCCCACCGATCCCGGTGAGAAGTTCTACGACCTCAGCGGCAAGGAGGTCCCCGCTCCGGCGGTGGAGCGGTACCGGGACTGGTTCGTCGACGCGGGGGTCTCGCCGGACGGGCGGCTCGTCGCCGGTCAGTTCGCGGGGCGCAAGTGGAAGACGTCGTCCTACGTCCTCGACGGCCGCACCGGCGAGAAGCGCGAGGTGCGCGGTCAGCAGCTGCTGGCGTGGGCGGACGGGAACTCGCTCGTCGCCTGGGACATCGGGCCGGACGGGAACGAGTACCACCAGCGGCTGGTCCTGGTGACCCTCGGCCGTGCGAAGACCGTCCCGCTCAGTGGCTTCCGGTCGCCCAAGGACAACACCGAGGGGCGATGGGAGCCGGTGTTCGCCGTGCGGTGATCAGGCCTCGGTGAGGGCCGCGTGGAGCGACAGCAGGGTGTCGGTAGTCGCCGCGTCGGCGGCCCGCAGCGGGGCGCGGACCGGGCCGGCGGGCAGGGCCAGGGCGTTCAGGAGCGCCTTGGCCGTGACGGTGCCCGGCAGGCCGGCCGACATGATCGCCTCGATGAGGGGTGTCGCCTGGTGCTGGAGGCGGGCCGCCCGGGTTGTCTCGCCCGCGTCGAACGCGTCCAGGACGGCGCGCAGGCGGGCCGGGACGACGTTGGCGACGGTGCTGACGTATCCCGCGCCGCCCACGGCGTACAGCGCGAGGTTGTGTTCGTCGCAGCCCGCGTAGTACGCCAGGTCCGTGCGGGCCATCACCTTCTGGGCGCCCAGGAAGTCGTAGGAGCAGTCCTTGACCGCGACGATCCTGGGGTGCCCGGCGAGGCGGAGGATCGTCTCCGGATCGATGCGGGTGCCGGTGCGCGCCGGGATGTCGTAGAGCATGATCGGGAGTTCCGAGGTGTCCGCGATCTCTCGGAAGTGGGCCTCGATCGCGTCCTGCGGGGGCCTGCTGTAGTAGGGCGAGACCACCAGCAGGCCGTCCGCGCCCGCCTTGTGCGCCTCCCGGGCCAGTTCGGCGGTGTGCCGGGTGTCGGGGGTGCCGATGCCCGTGATGACCTTCGCGCGGTCGCCCACCGCCTCTCGGACGGCGGTGACGAGAGCCGACTTCTCCGCGTCCGTGGTGGTGGGTGACTCGCCCGTCGTGCCGGAGAGGACCAGGCCGTCGCAGCCGTTCGCCACCAGGTGGGCGGCGAGGTGCCGGGCGCCGTCGAGGTCCAGGGTGCCGGACGGGGTGAAGGGGGTGATCATGGCGCAGAGGGCGCGGCCGAAGAAGGGTGCGGGCGGTGTGGTCATGGGGGTAGTGTCGGCCCGTTCACCGTGTAGCTCCACTTAATTCCGCTTCGCTGTACTGTTAAGTGTTGCTTTATTGTGTGTGGCCCGGCCGTCCGGGTACCCGGGTGTTCCTGACTTCGAGAGGAGGCGGAACACGTGACCGGGATCATGGATCATCGGGCCGTGCACGAGGAGCGTCACTCCGTGGGCGAGCTCGTCGGGCAGGCCGCGGAGCAGCTCTCCACGCTCGTACGGCAGGAAGTGGCTCTGGCCAAGCAGGAGCTGGCCGAGAAGGGGCGGCGTGCCGGGCGCGGTGGCGGGCTGCTCGGGGCGGCGGGCGCCGTCGCGTACGCCGGGCTGCTGGTGCTGGCCGGTGCGGGTGTCGCCGCGCTCTCGCTGGTGCTGCCCGTCTGGGCCGCGGCGCTGATCGTGACGGGTGTGCTGTTCGTGATCGCGGCCGTGCTGGCGGCTACCGGGCGGGGCCAGCTGAGGAAGGCCGCGCCGCCCACGCCTGAGCGGACCCTGGGCAGTGTCAGGGCGGACGTGGAGGAGATCAAGGAGAGGGCGCATCGATGACGGACGCGACGGGTGGGGCGAAGGGGCCCGATGAGCTGCGGCGGCAGATCGAGCGGACCCGCAGCGAACTCGGCAACACGGTGCAGGAGTTGGCCGGCAAGGCGGATGTGAAGGGGCGTGCGCTGGCGCGGGCGGCCGATCTGCGGGACAAGGCCGGGGCGATGACCGTGCAGTTGCGCAGCACCGCCGCGCAGGCGGGGCACACAGTGCACGACAAGGCGACGCATGCCGGGCCTCGTCCGGTGCGCAACGTGGTCCAGGCGGGCATGCGGCATCCCGGGCCGGTGCTGGTGGCCTCGGCGGCGGGGGCCGTGGTGGCGGTCGGGGTGATGCGGTGGAGGCACGCGCACGGGCACAGGTGAGGGCCGGGTCCCAGCCCTGGGCCGTGTCCGCGCGCGGGTGGGTCTCGCTCCCCGGTCAGGGGAGCGGCTTCGGCCCGCCCCCTCCCGCGGCTTCGGCCCGCCCGTCTCTCTCCCGCTGCCGCTTGACCTCAAGTTCGGTCGAGGTTGAAAGGTGGGGTGTGTTCACGACCGGCGCTACGACTGGAGTGTTCATGAGCCGTCGAACCGACCAGCACCCCGACCCCACCGCCCCCCGTGCCGCTGCTCCGTTCTTCAGCACCTGGCGGGTGGGCACCCCCGAGCGGCAGCGGCAGACCGTGGAGGCCATCGGGCGCACCTGGGAGCGGCGGCCCTGGCCCGCCGCGGATCTGCTGGCGTATCACGTGTACGCGGGGGACGACGGGTCCACGCTGATGCACTACTCGCAGTGGACCGGCGAACAGGCCTATGAGTCGTTCGTGAAGGCTCACCGTCAGGAACGGGTCGACGAGATCGACACCGCGGTGCCGGGGATCGAGCGGGTCGGGCTCGGCCGGTACCGGCGGTACCGGAGCCGGGAACGCGCCGTGGGAGACGCGAGGGTGCCGGGGCTGATCGTCACCGTCCGGGTCGACTTCGCGGCCGGGGCGCAGCAGCGGCGCGAGGAGTGGGTCGATCTCGTGGTGAAGGCCCTGGACGACGACCCGGAGGGGCATGCCGGGCTGGTCTCAGCGCATTTCCACCTGAGCACCGACGGCGGGCATGTGCTGAACTACGCGGAGTGGGACAGCGCCGACGCCTACGACCGTGCGCTGGCCGCCCCGACGAGCGAGGGGTGGGAGCGGGTGCGCGCCTACCCGGGAGTGCAGGGGAGGACCGGCAGCCGGTACCGGCACGCTCTGGGGCTGGTGCCGGACTGATCGAGCGGGTGCGGGGCCGGCCGGGCGCAAGGCCCGGCCGGCCCCGTCCGATGTCACGGGCGGAAGCGCAGGACCTGCGGGTCGTGGTCGCTGATCTGGTCGTTGAACTCCGCGTTGACGTGCACGCTGTCGTACTCGAAGTCGCAGCCGCGCCGGATCGACGGGCTGATCAGGATCTGGTCGAGGACCTGGCTGTTGCCCTGGTAGACGTACGAGTAACGCTCGCTGCGCGGAAGCGACTTGATCGCCGACCAGAGTTCGCCGCGGCCCTCCAGGAGCTGCGCGGTCTTCGAGAACTCGAAGTCGTTGATGTCGCCCAGCGTGATGACGTCCGCGTTCTTCTGCGTGTCGAGGATGTCCTTGACGAAGGCGTTCACCACGGTGGCCTGCCGGTGGCGCTGGGTCTCGGAGCTGCGCGCCGGGGGCTGGTACTGGGAGGTGAAGCCCTGGTCGCCGCCCTTGGAGTTGAAGTGGTTGGCGATCACGAAGACCGTGCGGCCGCGGAAGACGAACTCGCCGGCCAGCGGCTTGCGGCTGTTCTTCCAGGCCTCGTCGGCGGGTGCGACGCGGCCGGGGCTGAGGGTGAGGTGGGCCTTGCCGCGGATCCTCTGCACGCCGGTGGCCGTCGTGGCGTCACCGCCCGCGCGGTCCGCGAAGGACACCCGCTCCGGGTTGAACAGGAACGCCTGGCGGATGTTGCCGCCGGGCTCACCGCCGTCGGTGCCGTCGGCCGGGTCGATCGAGCGCCAGTCGTACGTCGGGCCGCCGGCCGCGACGATCGCGTCGATCAGCTTCGTCAGGGTCTGGTCGGCCGCGACCGTGCCGTCGTTCTTCGCGCCGTTGTTGTCCTGGATCTCCTCCAGGGACACGATGTCGGGCGACTTCAGGTTGTTCACGATCGCGGACGCGTGCGCGGCGAACGTGTCGTCGGTCGGGTCGAGGTTCTCGACGTTGTAGGTGGCGACCGCGAGTTCGGACGAGCGCTGCTCGCGGGTCGTCTCGCGCTCCAAGCCCGCGCTCTTCAGCGTGCCCAGCTCGCTCGCGACCAGGGTGTAGCCGCCGAACTGGTTGTAGTCCAGGGGGCCCGCGGTGCTGCCCGCGAGGGTGTCGCCCACGTTCGCCTTGGGGAAGTCCGCCGTCGCACCGAGGGACTGGATCTGGAGGCGGCCGGTGTTCTGCTCGTCGTAGGAGCCGTAGACCGTGCCGCCGTGGCGGTTGCGGTTCTCGTGCGGCTTCACCGTCACCCAGAGCTCGGTGTACGGGTCGGTGGCGCCGACGACACGGGTGTCGGTGACCCGGACGGACATGCCCTCCAGCGCCTCGTAGTGGTCCAGGGCGTACTGCGCGGGCCGCAGGGGGAGCGCGTTGATCGAGCCGCCGGCGGCGGTGTCACCGGCCGGGGCGTAGGCGGCCGGGACCGAGCGCGAGGTGATCGCCGTGGCGGTGGGCAGCGCGTTGCCGCCGGAGACGACGGTGGTCGTCGGCTTGGTGATCTCCGTCACCGACTGGTTGCCGGAGGCCGCGCCGCCGGGAACGAATTCCGACACCGTGCCGCTGACCGTGACGGCGTCACCGACGGCGACACCCTTCGGCGCCGAGCTGGTGAAGACGAAGACGCCCTCACTGGTGGCCGGGTCGGCGTCCGGGTTCGGGTCCTGGATCCAGAAGCCGCGGGAGGAGCCGTAGGTCCGGATGCCGGTGACGATTCCGGCCACGTCCGTGACCTGCTTGCCGGCGTACGGGGATATCCGGGTGCTGCCCTGGATGTCGTGGATGCGGACCGATTCCGCGTGCGCGGGGCCGGTGAGGACGATCGTGGATGCCGCGGAGCACGCGGCGGCGACGGTGAGCGCGGCGAGACGCGCGGACGACTTGCTCGGCAACGGGATTCCCTCCGGGGACGTGACAGGGCGCCGGGACGAGGGCGGACACGTGTGGAACGGCTGGCTGCGCTGCCTGTGGGGCGGCGTGTGACGCGCATGCGGGAAGAGGGCGGTGGGCCTGGTGGGGCCGGCCCGGTGAACAACTGTCCGCCCACTTCTACGCGCGTCAATCTCCAGCCTGTGCATGTCACTTGTCAAGGTTTCGGCCATGTACGGCGGCCGACGAGGAGATGAAGTGGGCGGCATGGGTGGAAATCCGTCTAGGCTGAGCGGTTGAGTCACATGAGGCGCGCTAGGAGAACCAGCCGATGTCAGACAGCTCCCCCCTGCCGCCGGTGCGGCTGCACCCCGAAGCGGAGCTGGCGCGCGACGCGCTGTCCACGCCGTTGCTGTCCCGGGCCGCCCGGCTCGCCCGCTGGGCCGGACCGCACACCCGCGTCGACGCCGGGGGAGGGCTCGTCGACGAGCAGCTGCCCGCGGCCGCCGAGGCGCTCGGGCTGAGCGGGGACGACGCGGCCGCCGACGCCGGCGAGGCGTGGCGGGTCGCCGTGGACGCGGGGCTCGTCGAGGTCGTCGACGAGGAAGAGGGCACCGTGACGGCCGGGGAGGACCTGGCCCTGCTCACCGGAGGCTCACCGCAGGACGTGCTGGCCGTGTGGCTCGCCGCGCTGGAGACCGTGCTCGCCGACGCGAGCGTGCCCGATCTGGACGGGCTCGTGGGCGAGGACGGCGAGGTCGACCTCTCCGCCCTCGACTGGGACCCCGAGGCCGAGGCCGAGTTCCTCGACGGCGTGCTCGGCAACCTCTACCTGCTGACCGCCGGCGAGGACGCCACCGGTGGCGCCCCCGTACCGCTGCCGGCGCTGGCCGCCTCGGTGATCGTGCCCAGCGACATGGGCGAGCCCACCAACGACGTCCTGGAGCAGGTGTCCGACGCGATGATGCGGCTGGACGACCAGTTCCGGATGCTGGAGCCGGTCGGATTCGTCGCATACCAGCCGGTCGACGAGGCGCTCCTGGCCGACGCCGACGAGGAGCCCGCGCCACCCGTCGACGACACCGACGTCTCCCGCTACGGCATGGTCCGGCTCACCCCGCTCGGTGTGTACGGCATGCGCGCCCGGCTGCTGGAGGCCGGGTTCGCCGCGCCGGCCGTCGGGGACCTCGCCGACAAGGGGGCCGACGCGCTGCTCGACGGCACGGCCGAGTTCCCGCCGGGGGCCGCGCAGGCCGAGACCGAGCAGTGGCTGGAGCGCCGCGAATCGCTCGCCGCCGCACGGGAGTTGCTGGCGGCGGCCCGCGGTTCGGACGCCGGGGCGCCGTTGCGGCGGCTGCGTTGTCAGCAGGCTCTGTCGCTGGTGGGGGCCTCGGCCGAGCCCGCGCTGCGGGAGGTGCTCGACGACGCCGAGCTGGGCGGGCTCGCGCGGGTGTGGCTGACCGAGCACGGCGCGGCGGACGTGCCCGCGCCGTCCGAGGCGATGGTGTACTGGCTGACCATCGACACGGTGGCCGCGCAGCTGGCCGCGGAGGGGAACTCCGAGGAGCTGCGGGCGCTGGTGGAGGGGCTCGCCCGGCAGCACGGCGGGTTCTTCGAGGCGGTGTGGCGGGTTGATCATCCGGCCACGGCCGATGTGTTGGAGGCGATGGGGCGGCTGCATCCCGACAAGAAGGTGGCGAAGGAAGCACGGAAGGCGGCGTTCAAGGCGCGATCGCAACAGGGGGGCTGATCCCGGTTCGCGGGTGCGGCGTCGTCTCGGCTTGTCGCGCAGTTCCCCGCGCCCCTGAGGTGTTGTTCAACCGGCGTTCATGGATGAGCGGGACGGTTTCGCCGAACGAGGTCCGCCACCTCCCACGGCATCCTCACCGTCTCAGGAGACTCCATGTCGCTCACCCGCAGGGACTTCGCCAGAAACACCGCGATCACCGGCGCCGGTGTCGCGCTGGCGGGCAGCGTCGGCGCCCTCGCCACCGCGCCGAACGCCCTCGCGTCCACCGACACCGACACCGACAGTGCGGCGGACGGGGCGGCTCACGCCCGGCACGGCGTCGGCTACGGGCCGCTCGTCCCCGACCCGAAGGGCATCCTCGCCCTGCCCGCCGGCTTCTCGTACCGGGTCATCACCTACAGCGGCAGGACCAAGCTGGAGTCCGGTGAGTCCACGCCGTCCAACCACGACGGCACCGCCGCCTTCGACGGCCCCCGCGGCACCACCCTGCTCGTCAACAACCACGAGCTGAAGGGCCCGCGCGCCAAGTGGGAACACCCGGTGCCGCTCACGGAGGGCCTCGTCTACGACCCGGCGGCCGCCGGCGGCTGCACCGTCGTCGAGGTGCGCCCCGACGGACGCGTCGCCGAGTGGGTCGGCATCGCCGGCACCTCCACCAACTGCGCGGGCGGCGTCACCCCGTGGGGCACCTGGCTCACCTGCGAGGAGAACTCCGACAAGGCCGGCGTCAACGGCATGACCAAGGACCACGGCTACGTCTTCGAGGTCGACCCCTGCGACCGGCGCGCCAACCGGGCCCCCAAGCCGCTGAAGTTCTTCGGCCGTTACGACCACGAGGCCGTCGTCATCGACCCCAAGCGCGGCCACGCCTACCTCACCGAGGACGCGGCAGGCCCCAACGGCCTCTTCTTCCGCTGGACCCCGCCCCGCGGCTTCGAGTACGGCCCCGGGAAGTTCCGGGGGCTCGCCGACGACGCCGGTGTCCTCCAGGCGCCCAAGTGCTTCGACTCCGGCGGCCAGTTCGTCGACGACCTGTCCCGCGCCACGAGGATCGGCACCGTCTACGGCGTCGACTGGGTGGACGTCCCGGACCGCGACGCCCGCACCACCCCCGTGCGCAAGCAGTTCCCGGACGACCAGGTCACCCGCGCCCGCAAGCTGGAGGGCATGTGGTGGGGCGACGGCGGCGCCTACATCGTCTCCTCCTACGCCCGTGCGGAGAGCCCCGTCCAGCACGACGGCCAGGTCTGGTTCTACGACCCCAAGCGCCGCACGCTGACCCTGAAGGTCCTGCTCGGAGTGAACCCCGACCCGTCGAAGGACGGCGCGTTCGACGGCCCCGACAACATCACCGTCTCCCCGTACGGCGGCCTGGTCATCGCCGAGGACGGCGAGGGCGTGCAGCACCTGTTCGGCGCCACCGACAGCGGGCGCACCTACCCGATCGCCCGCAACGAGCTGAACATCGGCACCGAAGAGGAGCCGGAGTACAGCGAGTTCACCGGCGTCACCTTCTCGCCCGACGGCCGGACCCTCTACGCCAACATCCAGACGCCCGGCATCATGCTGGCCATCACCGGCCCCTGGAAGCGCCAGAAGCGCTCGTAAATTCGGTCGCCCTTCCCGAATCGCGCCTCCTACAGTGAGATCACAACGTCACGCACCTCCCGGTGCGATGGCAGCGGCTACTTCTCTTCCAAAGAATCCGACGCCGCCGCCGACTTGATCTCGGGAGGCGCGGCATGTGGTGGGTGCCCGGTGCGAAGGCAACGGTTACTTCCTGGATCGGACGGTTGCGGGTTCGAGTCCCGTCAGCGACTTCGGGTCGCTGTAGCTCAATGGGCAGAGCATCTGAATTGGTCCGTCGCCGACTTCTGTCCTCGGGCACCCACCTCTTTTCCCACATGCAGCGTCTCCCCCGGAACACGAATGAATTCGGGGGAATTCACCATGGCGCGATTCAATTCCAGAGCAGCCCGCGCGCGTCCCGTCTCGCGCGTGACGTCCACCGGGCGGGTGCTGCGCACCTACGAGGGCGGCCGGGGCCGTGAGCGGGACGCCCGCTCCGAGCTCTTCCTGCTCGCCGTCTCCACCTTCGTCTCCCAGCAGACCTTCTACGAGACCGGCGCCGACCGCGACGACCGGTTCCAGCGGCTCGTGCGCGAACTCGCCGTCACCGACCCGGAGTGGACGGCCGGGCTGCTCGGCTGGCTGCGCGGCGCGGGCAACCTGCGCACCGCCTCCGTCGTCGGCGCCGCCGAATACGTCAAGGCCCGCCTGGACGCCGGTGCGACCGACGGCCCGTCCAACCGGCAGGTCGTCGCCTCCGTCCTCCAGCGGCCCGACGAGCCCGGCGAACTGCTCGCGTACTGGACCGCGCTGTACGGCCGGAACGTGCCCAAGCCGGTCAAGCGCGGCATCGCCGACGCCGTGCGCCGGCTCTACCACGGCAAGGCGCTGCTGAAGTACGACACCGCCTCCAAGGGCTACCGCTTCGGTGACATCCTCAACCTCGTGCACGCGGCCCCGGACCCGGACAAGCCGTGGCAGGGCGAGCTGTTCCGCTACGCCCTCGACCGCCGTCACCACCCGGACACCGCCGTACCGCCCGCGTCGGCCCCCGTCCTCACCGCGCACCGCGCGCTGATGGCACTGCCCGTCGAGGAGCGGCGTGCGGTCGTGACCGCCGAGGGCGGTGCCGAGCGGCTGGCCGCGGCCGGGATGACCTGGGAGGCCCTGGCGGGCTGGCTCCAGGGACCCATGGACCAGGCGGCCTGGGAGGCCGTGATCCCCTCCATGGGCACCATGGCGCTGGTGCGCAACCTGCGCAACTTCGACGAGGCCGGTGTCTCGGACGAGGTGGCCGAGCGGGTCGCCGCGCGGATCAGCGACCCGGCGGAGGTCGCGCGCTCACGGCAGTTCCCCTTCCGGTACCTCGCCGCGTACCGGAACGCGCCGTCGCTGCGCTGGTCGTACGCCCTGGAGCGGGCGCTCGGCCACTCGCTGGCCAACGTGCCCGCGCTGCCCGGCCGGACGCTGGTGCTCGTGGACCGCTCGGGGTCGATGTTCTGGTCGCGGATGTCCGACCGCTCGGAGCTCAACCGCGCCGACGCGGCGGCGATCTTCGGTACGGCGCTGGCGCTGCGGGCGGAGCACGCGGACCTGGTCCAGTTCGGCTCGACGAGCGACCGCGTGACGTTCCGCGCGGGCGAGTCCGTGCTGAGGATCCTCGACCGCTTCGGCGACCTGGGCGGCACCGACACCACGGAGGCGGTGCGCCGGCACTACAGGAAGCACGACCGGGTGCTGATCGTCACCGACGAGCAGTACACGCACCACCACCGGGGCGACCCGACCGAGCAGGTCCCGGCCGACGTGCCGGTCTACACCTGGAACCTCGCCGGATACCAGGCGGGCCACGGCCCGTCGGGGAGGGGTAACCGGCACACGTTCGGGGGGCTCTCGGACGCCGCCTTCCGGATGGTCCCGCTGATCGAGGCCTCCCGGAACGCCGACTGGCCCTGGGCGGCCTGAGGACCGTGGCCCGCACCGCGTGGGGAGTGCGGGCCACGGTTCGATGCGCGACCCTTGTGGGGCCCAACTACTGACATCTAACATTTCAGTTCATGGAGGCCATCCGGCCCGTGCCCCGCACCCTGCTCAGGGACCGGGCGTACGCGGCGATCAGGGACGCCATCGTGTCCGGGGAGATCGAACCGGGAGCGGTCGTGCGGGACGCCGAGCTGGCGCAGCGGCTCGGGCTGTCCCGGGCACCGGTGCGGGAGGCGTTCTCCCGGCTGGTGGACGAGGGGCTGCTGGAGAGCAAGCCGCAGAGCTACACCCGGGTGACCCCTCTGGTGACCGCCGACGTGCGGGACGCCGCCGCCGTCGTCGGGGCCATGCACGAACTCGTCACACGGGCCGCCGTGCCCCGGCTGGACGCCGCCGGCATCGCCGCGATGCGCGCCGCCAACGAGCGGTTCGCCGCGGCCGTGGACACCGGGGACGTGGACACGGCCCTGCGCGCCGACGACGCCCTGCACGACGTCCTCGTCCGGGCGAGCGGCAACCGCGCGGCCGGTGCGACCGTCGCCCGCTACACCCCGCTCATCCGGCGCCTGGAGCGACGGCGCTTCGGCGAGGGCGGCAGCTGCCGCTCGGCCGGGCTGCACGAGCGGCTGATCGACGCCTGCGCGGCCGGTGACGTGGCCGCGGCGGTCCACGTCACGGCGGAGATCTGGCGGGGGCTCGAAGAGCTCGCCGACTGAGACCGACCCCCACCCAGGGAGGACCCATGTCCCTATCCGCGTACGCGCGTTACCCGCTGCTCTTCGGCCCCTCGCCCGTCCACCGCCTGGAGCGGCTGACCGCACACCTCGGGGGCGCCGCGCTCTGGGCCAAGCGCGAGGACTGCAACTCCGGTGTGGCCTACGGCGGGAACAAGACCCGCAAGCTGGAGTACCTCGTCGCCGACGCCCTCGCCCAGGGCTGCGACACCCTGGTGTCGATCGGCGGGGTGCAGTCCAACCACACCCGCCAGGTCGCGGCCGTGGCAGCCCGGGCCGGGCTCGGGTGCGTGCTGGTGCAGGAGAGCTGGGTGGACTGGCCCGACGCCGTGTACGACAAGGTCGGCAACATCCTGATCAGCCGGCTCGCCGGGGCCGATGTGCGTCTGGTGAAGGCCGGGTTCGGCATCGGCTTCAAGGAGAGCTGGGAGCAGGCGCTGCGCGAGGTCGAGGAGTCGGGCGGCAAGCCGTACGCCATCCCGGCCGGTGCCTCCGACCATCCGCTCGGCGGTCTCGGCTTCGCCGGGTGGGCCTACGAGGTCGCCGAGCAGGAGCGCGAGCTTGGTGTCTTCTTCGACACCGTCGTGGTGTGCTCGGTGACCGGCTCGACCCAGGCCGGCATGGTGGCCGGGTTCGCCGCGCTGGAGGCGGCGGGCGGGCGGCCCCGGCGGGTGCTCGGCATCGACGCCTCGGCGAAACCCGCCGAGACCCGGCGGCAGATCGCCCGCATCGCCCATCGCACCGGGCAGCTCATCGGTGTGGAGCGCGAGCTGACCGAGTCCGACGTCGCACTCGACGAGCGCTACCACGCGGGCGTCTACGGCGTCCCCGACGAGACGACGCTCGCGGCGATGCGGCTCGCGGCCCGGACGGAGGGGATGGTCACCGACCCCGTCTACGAGGGCAAGTCCATGGCGGGGATGATCGACCTGGTCTCCAGGGGCGAGATCGGCCGGGACTCCACGGTTCTCTACGCCCATCTGGGCGGGCAGCCGGCGCTGAACGCGTACAGCGCGCTGTTCTGACCGCCCGCCGTACGGGCGCACAGGGGAATCATCCGGCGGGGCGTCGGGTTGTGCCGGTCAGACGATGCCCCCCGGAGGAGCCGTGATGTCCGACGAACCCGCCGTCCGCCAACTCCGCCTGGTCGTGACCGCCGACGACTACGACGCCGCGCTGCACTTCTACCGGGACGTGCTCGGTCTGACCGGCCAGGCCGCGTTCGCCTCGGAGGACGGGCGGGTGACGATCCTCGACGCCGGGCGGGCCACCCTGGAGCTGACCGACCCGAACCACGCCGCGTTCATCGACGAGGTCGAGGTGGGGCGGCGGGTGGCCGGACACATCCGGGTCGCCTTCCAGGTGGACGACTCCGCCGCCACGACGGCGAAACTGGCCGCCGCGGGAGCGGAGGTCGTGGCCGGGCCGACGCGCACCCCCTGGAACTCCCTGAACTCCCGCCTCGAAGCACCGGGCGCCCTCCAGCTGACGCTGTTCACCGAGCTCGGCGACTGAAGGGCTGACGCCGATACCGGGCCGGGGGCGTCCGCGGGCGCGGGCCAGTGGGCTCGTGTGTGCCGGAGGCGGTCGTCCGGCCGCCCCTGCCGGGGTGGTGCGGCGCCGGATACAGTGCTGACCGTGTGGACGGACGATCAGCGTGCGGAGCCGAGTGCGGAGCGGCCCGACGGTGCCCGGCGCCGGGCCACCATCCACGACGTCGCGCGCCTGGCCGGAGTGTCGCGCCAGACGGTCTCCCGGGCGGTCAACGACAAGGGCGAGATCGACCCCGGCACCAAGGAGCGTGTCCTTCAGGCGGCGCGGCTCCTGGACTACCGGCCGAGCCGGTTCGCCCGTGGACTGGTCCGGAAGGGCGCCGTGACGGCCGGCCTGGTCATCCCTGACCTGCGCAACCCGTTCTTCCCCGAGGTGGCCGCCGGGGTGCTGGAGGCGGCCGAACAGCGTGGCTGGCAGGTCGTCGTGTGGGACTCCCGCATCGACCAGGCCCGGGAACGGGAGGCGCTCGACGTGCTGTCCCACCAGGCCGACGCGGTCGTGGGCTACTTCAAGGACCCGGACGACGTGCTCGCCCGGCACCTCGGGGGCGTGCCGCTGGTGCTGCTGGAGCGCGGCCCCCAGCAAACCCGGTTCGCGGCCGTGGGCATTGACGCCGCCACCGGCGTCGAGCGGGGCATGCGCCATCTGTTCCAGGCCGGGCACCGCCGGATCGGCATGCTGGACGGCATGCACGGCCCCGGGCCTCGCCGGCAGGCCTTCCTCGAGCAGGCGCGGCGGCTCGGTCTGTCCGTCGACGAGCACTGGGTCGTGGTGTGTCCCGAACACAGCGTGGCGGGCGGCGAGGCCGGCATGGAACGACTGCTGGCCCAGCGGCCCGAGGTCACCGCGGTCCTCGGCTTCAACGACCTGATCGCGATCGGGGCGATGCGAAGCGCCCGGCGCCGTGGCCGGAGGGTCCCGGACGACCTCGCCGTGCTCGGCTTCGACGGCCTGTCCCTGGGCGAGCTCGTCGAACCCGCCCTGACCACTCTGCACATCGACAAGCGGCAGCTGGGGCGGCTGGCCGTGGAGCAGGTGGCCCGGCTGCGCGCGGGCGAGGAGCCGCTGCGGGGCGCGGACGCGTGGGTGACACCCGAACTGGTGGTGCGCGACTCCGCCTGACGGTCCGACCGCAGGCCCGGCGTCACCGGACTGCCGCGCCGCGCAAGGCCCGCCGGGCCGCCGGACCGCAGACGCGGCGCCGGTGACCGGATCCGGCGAGCGGGTCCCTCCGGAGCCGACGGCCTTCGGCACCACCCGGGCCATGGGGCCGGTCCCGGTAAGGTGCGAAGCAAGTCCCCGGTTCGTGAGGAGTGGTCGCGTGGTGCAGGTCAGGCCCATGCGGGCGGACGCCCGGCGCAACCACGAGCGGTTGCTGAGGGTGGCCGTGGAGGCGTTCGCCGAGCACGGGGAGGGCGCCTCGCTCGACGACATCGCCAAGCGGGCCGGGGTCGGATCCGGCACGCTGTACCGGCACTTCCCCACCCGGCAGGCGCTGCTGGAGGCCGCCTATCTCGACCGGGTCGAGGCGATCGCGGCCCGGGCCGATGCGCTCGCGGCCGAAGTGCCGCCGCACCAGGCGCTGGTGGAGTGGCTGTACGAACTGGGCGCCGGAATGATCCGGATGCGGGGGCTGAAGGCGCTGCTGGGCCCGGCGGTCACGGACTCCGGCTCCCTGGTGAGCACGGGCTGCGGCGACTCGGTCAAGGCGGCGGCGGGACGGCTGGTCCGGGCGGCGCAGCAGGAGGGCGCGCTGCGGCGGGACGTCGAGCCGATCGATGTGCTGCGGCTGGCGCACGGCGTGGCGACGGCGTCGGAACTGGCGGACGGGCAGGACCGGCACCTCCGGCGCTATCTGACGCTGCTGGCGGAGGGGCTGGGGGCGCAGGGCCGCTGAGACGGTGAGCCCGGACGCCCCCTGGTGAGGGGGCGTCCCGGGAGGCCGGCCGGTGGGTCACAGGGCCTGGGCCGCCGGCTTCACCATCCCCCGCACCGTGCGGGACTTCACGAAGTCGCCCATCGCCGTCATCTCCCACTCGCCGGAGAACTGGCGGATCAGCTTGGCCATCAGGACGCCGGTCTGCGGCTCGGCACCGGTGAGGTCGAAGCGGACCAGCTCCTCGCCCGTCGCGCCGTCCAGGAGGCGGCAGTAGGCCTTGGCGACCTCGGTGAACTTCTGGCCGGAGAAGGAGTTGACCGTGAAGACCAGGCCGGTGACCTCCTGGGGCAGACGGCCCAGGTCGACCATGATGGTCTCGTCGTCCCCGCCGCCCTCACCCGTGAGGTTGTCGCCGGAGTGCCGGATCGCGCCGCCCACGATCTGGAGCTTGCCGAAGTAGCAGCTGTCGATGTGGTTGCGCTGCGGTCCGTAGGCGATGACCGAGGCGTCCAGGTCGATGTCCTTGCCGCGGTACGCCGGCTCCCAGCCGAGGCCCATCCTGACCTGCGAGAGCAGGGGGCGGCCGCCCTTGATCAGGGAGACCGTCTGGTTCTTCTGGAGGCTGACGCGGCCCTTGTCGAGGTTGATCTTCCCGGCGCCGGGCGCGGGCGGGGGCGGTGTCGCCGGGGCGACCGGGGGCGCGGCGGGGGTGGAGACGGGCGGGGCGGGCGGCTGCACGGGGGCGGGCGGCGGGGTCACCGGCTGGGGCGCGGCGGCGGCCGGTTCCTCCACCGTGACTCCGAAGTCCGTGGCGATGCCCGCGAGGCCGTCGGCGTATCCCTGGCCGACGGCCCGGGCCTTCCACTGCCCGTTGCGCCGGTAGACCTCCACGATGACCAGGGCCGTCTCGCCGCCGAGCTGCGGGGGCGTGAAGGAGGCCAGGACGGAGCCGTCGTCGGCGTTACGGATCGTGGCCGTCGGCTCGATGCCCTGGAAGGTCTGGCCCGCGGCGTCGGGGCTCGCGGTGACGACGATCTTCTCGATGCCCGGGGGGAGGGCCGAGGTGTCGACCACGATCGCGTCGGGCGCGCTGCCGCCGCCCGAGCGGTACGTCACGCCCGGGCCCGACGGCTGGTTGTAGAAGATGAAGTCGTCGTCGGAGCGCACCTTGCCGTCGGCGGTGAGCAGCAGGCCCGATACGTCGAGCCGCACCGGAGCGGCGACGTCCACCGTCACGCGGGCGGCGGACAGGGGGATGTTCGAGCCGGGGGTCATAGCTGTCATGCCGGGTGAACGAGCGAGGCGGTTTTGCCGTTCCCTTACCAAGCGGCCAATCGGGTCACCGGCGATTGCGGGGGTGGTCGCGGGCGGCGCGTTCGTTGCCCCGCTTGTAGTCGCCGGTCCAGCGGGCCATGACGAGCTGGGGGTCGAAGGCCTCGACCTCGGTGAGGAACCGCGCCGCGCGCGGTCCGTTCAGGGTGGTGGCGGGGCGGCCGTGGTGGCTGATGCGGACGGTTCCGCCCGCGTGCTGCTCGTAAGTGAATCCGTGGGGTCTCGGCATGCAGCGAGGGTAGGGGGCGGGGGAGCGGGCGCCCACCGGATTTCCCCGCGCCCCGCCCGCACCGGCCCCGCCCTACGGCACGACCACGATCTTCCTGCCGACTCCCGCCGCGAACTGCTCCAGCGCCTGCGGGTAGCGCTCCAGCGGGACGCGGTCGCTGATGAAGACCTCCGGGTCGAGGACCCCGTTCGCGAACAGCTCCGCCGCGCGCTCGAAGCTGTGCAGCACCGCCATCGAGCCGGTGATGGTGATCTCCTGGTTGTAGACGCGGTACGGGTCGATCGTCACGAGGGTCGCGTAGTCGGCCACGCCGAACTGTAGGAACGTGCCCGCCTTCGCCACCCGGTCCAGGCCGTCCTGGATCGCCGCCGCGTTGCCGGTGGCGTCGATGACCAGGTCCCAGCCCTGCGGACGGTCCAGTTCGTCGGGGTTCGCCGCCGACGCCGAGACGCCGAGACCGCGGGCGGTCTCCAGGCGGGCCGGGTTCACGTCGACGACGTCCACGCTCGCCGCGCCGGTGCGCTTGGCCAGCTCCAGCATCATCAGGCCCATGGTGCCGGAGCCGTAGATCAGCACGTGCGCGCCGAGGCGGGACCGCAGGACGTCGTAGCCGCGCACCGCGCAGGACAGCGGCTCCACGAGGGCCGCGTCCTCGGTGCGGACGTGCTCGGGGAGCTTCACGCAGTTCGCCACCGGGGCGAGGGCGTACTGCGCGGCCCCGCCGGCCGTCGTCACGCCGATCGCCGCCCAGCGTTCGCAGAGGTTGTTGTGGCCGGTACGGCAGTAGCGGCACTCGTGGCAGTACAGGGACGGGTCGACGGCGACCCGGTCGCCCACCGCCACCTCGGTGACCTGGGAGCCGACTCCGGCCACCTCGCCCGCGAACTCGTGCCCGGGCACGATCGGCAGCTTCGGGGCGAACTCGCCCTGCAGGATGTGCAGATCCGTGCCGCACAGCCCGCAGGCGGCGACCTCCACGACGACCTCGCGCGGCCCCGGCGTCGGGTCCGGGACCTCGGTGACGACGGCCCTGCCCACGGACTCGATGACGGCGGCCTTCATTTCACTGCTCCCAACGACAGGCCCTGGACCAGCTTGTCCTGGGCGGCGAACCCCGCGGCGAGCACCGGCAGGGAGATGACGAGCGACGCGGCGCACACCTTCGCCAGGAACAGGCCCTGGCTGGTGATGAAGCCGGTCAGGAAGACGGGGGCGGTCTCGGCGACCACACCCGTGAGCACCCGGGCGAACAGCAGCTCGTTCCAGCTGAAGATGAAGCAGATCAGGGCGGTGGCGGCGATACCGGGGAGGGAGATCGGGGCGACCACGCGCGCGAGGACGGTGGGGAGTCGCGCCCCGTCCACCCGCGCCGCCTCGATCACCGCGACCGGGATCTCGGCGAGGAACGACTGCATCATCCACACCGCGATCGGCAGGTTCATGGAGGTGTAGAGGACGACCAGCAGCCAGATGTTGTCGAGCAGGCCGGCGTTCTTGGCGAACAGGTAGATCTGCAGCAGTCCCGCCACGGCCGGCAGCATCTTCGTGGACAGGAAGAAGAACAGCACGTCCGTCCACTTGCGGACGCGGTTGATCGACAGGGCGTAGGCCGCCGGGAAGGCCAGCAGCAGGACCAGCAGGGTCGACGCCACGGACGCGACGGTGGAGTTGATCAGGGCCGGCCAGGGGCTCGCGCCGCCGCCCGCGCCGAAGAACTCGCGGTAGCCGTCCAGGGTCAAGGAGGCCGCGAAGGACGGCGGGTTGGTCGCCGCGTCCGTCTCCGAGTGGAAGGACGTCAGCGCCATCCACGCGATGGGCAGGAAGAACACGATCCCGGCCAGCCAGGCCAGCAGGCCCGTGCCGTTGCGGCGTACGAGGTTCATGCGCGGGACACCTCCTCGCGGAACAGGGACGACACCACGCGCAGAGCGAAGGTCGCGATGACGAGGGAACCGATGACCACCAGCACGCCCGCGGCCGAGGCGAGGCCGTTCTCGTGGGCCTGGTAGAAGCTCTGGTAGACGGTGTAGGGGAGGTTGGCGGTGCCCAGGCCGCCGGACGTGATCGTGAAGACCGCGTCGAAGTTCTGCACGATGTGGATCGAGCCCAGCAGGGCGCCCAGTTCGAGGTAGCGGCGCAGGTGCGGGAGCGTCAGATGGACGAAGATCTGCCAGTCGCTCGCGCCGTCGACCCGGGCCGCCTCGATCTGCTCGTGGTCGCGGCTCTGCAGCCCGGCGAGCAGGATCAGCATCATGAACGGGGTCCACTGCCAGATCAGCGCCGCCTCGACGGCGAGCAGCGGGGTGGTGGAGATCCAGTCGGGCTGTGGGCCGCCCACATAGTGCAACAGCCCATTCAACAAACCGTATTCAGGGTTGTAGAGCACATGTTTCCAGAGCAGGGCGGCCGCGACCGGCACCACCAGGAAGGGCGCGATCAGCAGGGTGCGCACGATGCCCCGGCCCCGGAACCTCCGGTCCAGCAGCAGGGCGAGGGCCAGTCCCAGCACCAGACCGGCCAGCACCACCGCCACCGTCAGCAGCACGGTCGTCCACACCGAGTGGCGCAGGTCCGGGTCGGTGAGGACCTCCTGGTAGTTGTCGACGCCGGTGAAACGACGGGCGTCGGGATACAGGGAGTTCCAGTCGAAGAACGAGATCACCAGCGTGGCCACGAAGGGCAGCTGGGTGACGACGATCATGAAGATCAGGGCGGGCAGCAGCGGGGCCCGGGTGGCCCAGGCGCGCAGCCGGGCGGAGGGGCGCCGGAGCGGGGCGCGGGTGTCGGGCTCGGCCAGGGGGGCCGTCGTCGTGGCGGTCATCGTCCCTCGTACTCCTCGGAGATCTTCTCGGCGAGCGCCTGGGACTTCTTCAGGGCCGATTCGACGGACTGGCGTCCGGCGATGGCCGCGCTGATCTCCTGGGAGACCTTGGTGCCGAGGTCGGTGAACTCGGGGATGCCGACGAACTGGATGCCGGGCGCGGGCCGCGGCTGCACGCCGGGATCGGTCGGGCGGGCCTGTTCGATGGCCTGCCTGGTCATCTCCTGGAAGGCCCCGGCCTCCTTGCGGTAGTCGGCGTTGGCGTAGGTCGACGCCCGTTTGCCGGCCGGGACGTTCGACCAGCCGACCTGGTCGCCGACCAGTTCCTCGTAGCCCTTGCCGGACGCCCAGGAGACGAACTTCCAGGCGTTGTCCGGGTTGCGGGAGGCCTTCTGGATGCCCCAGGCCCAGGTGTAGAGCCAGCCGGAGGACTCGGTCTTCTCGACGGGCGCGGGGGCGTAGCCCACCTTGCCCTTGACCGGGGAGTTCGCCGCCTCCAGGGATCCGGCCGCGGAGGTGGCGTCGTACCACATGGCGACCTTGCCCTGGGTCATGTTGTTGAGGCACTCGGCGAAGCCGGCCTGGGCGGCGCCGGATTCGCCGTGCCGACGTACCAGGTCGACATAGAACTTCGTCGCCTTTTCGAAGGCGGGGGAGTCGAGCCGTGCCTTCCAGTCCTTGTCGAACCAGGTGCCGCCGAAGGTGTTGACGACCGTGGTGAGCGGGGCCATCACCTCGCCCCAGCCGGGCAGGCCGCGCAGGCAGATGCCCTTCATACCGGGTTCGGCGCCGTCCGCCTTCGCCGCGAGGTCCGCCACCTGCTGCCAGGTGGGGTGCGCGGGCATCGTCAGGCCCTTCTTGTCGAACACGTCCTTGCGGTACATCAGGAACGACGACTCGCCGTAGAAGGGCTGGCCGTAGAGCTTGCCGTCGTCCGCGGTGAGGGACTGGCGCATCGGCTTCAGGACGTCCCGCTCGTCGTAGGCCGGGTCCTCGGCGAGGTAGCCGTTCATCTCGCGCAGCCAGCCGTTGCGGGCGTAGATCGGTATCTCGTAGTTGGACAGCGTGGCGACGTCGTACTGGCCGGCCTGGTTGGCGAAGTCCTGGCTGATCTTGTCGCGGACGTCGTTCTCGGGCAGGACCGTGAAGTTGACCTCGATGCCCGTCTCCTCGGTGAAGTGGGCGCGGGTCAGTTTGCGCAGCTGGACCATCTGCGGGTTGTTGACCATCAGGACGTTGATGGCGTCGCCGCCGGATCCGGCCCCGCCCGCGCCGGCCCAGCAGCCGGAGAGCAGCGGGGCGAGCAGCGTCCCTGCGGCGGCCAGGGCGAGCGGGGCTCGCGGTGGCCGTCGTCGGCTCTGGGTTCGCATGGATCGCTCCTGGAGGTATGGGGAGACAAGGGGCGCAGCAGGGCACAGGGGTGCCCTGGGAAGGGGAGCCGGGTGTGCTCAGACGCGGATGACCTGCGGTCCGAGGAGGGAGTGGCGGTGGGCCTCGGAGGCCGGCAGCAGGGTGCTGGTCACGATCGTCTCCAGCACGCCGACCTCGGCGAAGCGGCAGAAGCTGACGGCTCCGAACTTGGTGTGCACGCCCGCGAAGACCACGCGCCGGGCGGCCCGGATCGCCTGGGCCTTGACCTCGCCGACGGCCGGGTCGGGGGTGGTGAGGCCGTGTTCCCGGGAGATGCCGTTGGCGCCGATGTACGCCAGGTCGACGACGAAGCCGGCCAGCATCTTCGTCGTCCAGTGGTCGACGGTGGCGAGGGTGCCGCGCCGCACCCGGCCGCCGAGCAGCAGCACGCTGATGTGCTCGGCCTCGGCGAGGGCGCCCGCGACCGGCAGGGACGCGGTGACCACGGTCAGCGGCCGGTCCCGGGGGAGTGCCTCGGCGATGAGTTGGGGGGTGTAGCCCTCGTCGACGAAGACGGTCTCGGCGTCGCCGAGCAGTTCGGCCGCCGCGGACGCGATCCGGCGCTTCTCGGGGACGTGACTGGTGGCCCGGAAGGCGAGTGTCGTCTCGAAGCCGGCGCTCTCCACGGGGTAGGCGCCGCCGTGGGTGCGGCGGAGCAGGCCGTGGTCCTCCAGGAGGCGCAGATCCCGCCGGACGGTCTCCTTGGCCACGTTCAGCTCGGCGGCGAGGGCGGTGACGTCGACCGAGCCGTCACGCCGTGCGGCCAGCACGATCTCGCGCCGACGTTCCTCCCCGGTCCTGGTCATGGCCGTCACCCGCCTTCCTTCCTGCCGCACTGCCCGTTCGGGTCCTCCATCCGGCCTTGGGGGAAGTTCTACAGGGGGCGTTCCGCGGTGGCCAGGTCTGTCGCGGGCGTGATCCTGCCCGGGTGTGCCCGTTCGGTCGTGCGCAGACGCGGAGCGGTACGGGGTGGCCGTGACCGTCTGTGGGTGCGTCGTGCCTGGTCGCGTGGTTGTCCGCGCCCCTGGCGGCGCGGACCGACTGCTTCCGGGCCGTGCCCGGATGCCCGAGCGGGCGGGCCCGTTCGCTGCCCGCCCGCTCTGGTGACGACTGTGTCCGTTCAGTACGGCCAGATCGGCGGGTCCGTCACGAACTGGCCGCCCAGGTAGGCGTGGGCCTCGTTGCCCTCCTGGAGCTCGCCCTGCTCGGCGATGAGCTTCTCGGCGAACGGCTCGGAGTCGTCCTGCGGCTCGTAGCCGAGCGCCCGGGCGCTGGTGAGGTCCCACCACAGCCGGGTGTTGGCGGAGGAGCCGTGGACGACGGTGTGGCCGACCCGCTCGGCGGTCAGCGCCGCGTGGAAGAGGCGGGCGCCGTCGGCGGGGCTCATCCACACCGAGAGCATGCGCACGCTGGTCGGCTCGGGGAAGCAGGAGCCGATGCGCACCGAGACCGTCTCCAGGCCGTACTTGTCCCAGTAGAGCTGCGCGAGGTCCTCGCCGAAGCACTTGGACAGGCCGTAGAAGGTGTCCGGGCGGCGCGGGGTGTCGACCGGGATGAGGGGGTCGTCGCCCCGGGGGCGCGGGGTGTAGCCGACGGCGTGGTTGGAGGAGGCGAAGACGATCCGGCTCACGCCCTCCTCGCGGGCGGCCTCGTACAGGTGGTAGGTGCCCTCGATGTTCGCCTTGAGGATCTTCTCGAAAGAGGCTTCCAGGGAGATGCCCGCGAGGTGGATGATCGCGTCGACGCCCCGGACCGCCTCCCGCACGGCGTCCCGGTCGGCGAGGTCGGCGGTGATCGCCTCGGGCGCGCCCTCGATGGGGCGCAGGTCCATCAGGCGCAGGTCGTAGCCGTAGTCGGGGAGCAGGTCCCGCATCAGGGTGCCGAGGCCGCCGGCGGCGCCGGTGAGCAGGACGGTGCGGGGAGCGGACATCCCGGGGTCTCCTTGATCGCCGACTGCGTGCACATGAGCGCACGGCATTCATGAATGTGGACACGCTATGGATCAGGGGCGGACCCCGTCAAGTGGGGCGCGTAATAGGTGAATCCGCAGGTGCGTCGCGGGTGGGCGCGCTTGACCGGCCCCGAGGCGGCGCCTTAGCGTGGAACTGTTCAGAAATATAGACGCCAATCATGAATATGGAACCGGGAGAGCTTGTGACGTCAGCCCCTCTCGCCGCTCGACTCACCGTCCCCAGCGGGCCGCTGTTCTTCCCGGTCACCGCCTACGGACCCGACGGCTTCGTCGACCTCGACACCTACCGCACCCACGTCCGCCGCGGCGTGGAGGCCGGAGCCGCCGCCGTGTTCGCCTGCTGCGGCACCGGCGAGTTCCACGCGCTGACGCCCGAGGAGTTCGAGGCCTGCGTACGGGCCGCCGTCGAGGCGACGGAAGGGCGCGTGCCGGTCGTCGCGGGCGCCGGCTACGGCACCGCGCTCGCCATGCGCTACGCCCGCCTCGCCGAGGCCGCCGGGGCGGACGGCCTGCTGGCCATGCCCCCGTACCTCGTCGTCGCCGGGCAGGGGGGGCTGCTGCGGCACTACCGGGAGGTGGCCGCCGCGACGGCGCTGCCGGTCATCGTCTACCAGCGTGACAACGCCGTGTTCACCCCGGAGACGGTCGTCGCACTGGCCCGCACGGAAGGCATCATCGGCCTGAAGGACGGGCTCGGCGACCTCGACCTCATGCAGCGCGTCATCAGCGCCGTCCGCACCGAGGCCGCGGGTGACTTCCTCTACTTCAACGGCCTGCCGACCGCCGAGCAGACCCAGCTCGCCTACCGCGCCCTCGGCGTCACGCTCTACTCGTCCGCCGTGTTCTGCTTCGCGCCGGAGATCGCCCTCGCCTTCCACGAGGCCCTGCGGACCGGCGACGACGCCACCGCCGGCAAACTGCTGGACGGCTTCTACCGCCCGTTCGTCGACCTGCGCGCGCAGGGCCGCGGGTACGCCGTCGCGCTGGTCAAGGCCGGGGTGAGGCTGCGCGGCCTCGACGTCGGGGAGGTGCGGCCCCCGCTGCACGAGCCGGCCGGGGATCATGTCAAGCAGCTCGCCGAAGTGATCGAGCGGGGCTACGCGCTGCTGGAGGAGGCCAAGTGAAGGCATCGGCATTCGTCTACCCCTGGGACGTCAACGGGGACCCCCGGGCACCCGAGCGGATCGCGGCGCTCGGCGTGGAACAGGTGACACTCGCCGCCGCCTACCACTCCACGCGCGCCCTCACGCCCCGCCACCCCCGGCACCGCGTCGTCACCGCCGAACACGCCGCCGTGCTGTACCCGGCGGACGACCGCTGGGCCGGCCGCGAGCTGCGCCCCTACGCGGCCGGTGCCTGGGCCCCCGGCGACGCCTTCGGCGAGGCCGCCGGCGCGCTCGGCGAGGCCGGTCTCGAGGTGCACACCTGGGTCGTCCTGGCGCACAACTCCCGCCTCGGCGCCGAGCACCCGGACACCTCCGTCGTCAACGCCTACGGCGACCGCTACCCCTGGGCGCCGTGTATCGCGCAGCCCGCCACGCGCACGTACCTGACCGACCTGGCGGCCGAGGCGGCCGTCAGGCCCGGGGCGCGCGGCACCGAGCTGGAGTCCCTCGGCTGGTACGGCCTCCAGCATCTGCACGCCCACGACAAGACCGGCGGCGTCGGCCTCGGGGACGCCGGGCAGTACCTGATGGCGCTGTGCTTCTGCCGGTCCTGCCGGGACGGCTACGGGCGGCACGGCCTGGACGCCGACGAGCTGGCGGTCGCCGTACGGGCCGCGCTGGAGCCGGTGTGGCAGGGAGCCCCCTCCGACGGGGGCTGGCCCGGCATCGAGAAACTCCTCGGCGAGACCCTCGCGCACACCACGCGCGCCTACCGCGACGAAACCGCCCGCACCCTCCAGGAGCGGGCCGTCGCCGCGGTCCGGGCGGCGGCACCGGAGGGCTTCCAGGTGCTGCTGCACGCCGACCCGGTCTCCTACCACGTCGGCGCCAACCCCGGAGTCGACCCGGCGCACATCCTGTCCGTCGCGGACGGTGTGGTCGTGCCCTGCGCGGGCGGCACCGGCACGCTGACGCCGTTCGCACGGCAGGACCGCCGGGACGCCGTCATCGCGGCCAACTTCACCGTCGTCGCCGGGATGGGCGGCAGCCCCGGCACCCTCGCCGCCGACGCGACCCGGGCACGGGAGCTCGGCGCCACCGAACTGCGGCTCTACCACGCCGGGCTGGCGTCCGACGAGGACCTGACGGTCGCGGCACAGGCGCTGCGCACCCTGAAGGCCTGACGGCCGGGCTCCGCAACGGCCGGGCCGGGCGGTCCGGCCGGTGCGTGGGCGTGACACGCCGTTCGTCCTGCACCGGGCCCGCTCGTTCCGTGCCGCCCGCTCGGCTCCAGTTCATCGCGGTCCAGGTGGTGTCCAGGCCGTCAACACGCCCTGCTGTGCGGGGAGTTCACCGGCCGTAAAATGCAACAGGGCCTTTTTTACCGCCTGTTGGGATCGTTCAACGCCACGGCCGAACCCGCCGTGACGAAAAAGGGTGACGTCACCGAACGGAGTCATCCGTTCGCGGTGCTGGATAGGTGAAAGGGCATTCTCGCGATCTTTCCCCGGTCGTGGCAACTTCAACCGGATCGGCGAGTCATGTCGTCTTTTTTGGTCACCGGCAGTGGGAGAATCGGCCATTCCGTCGCCATGGCATTAGGTGTCGCAGACATGGAATCCAGTCGTCGTCTAAGTTCCTTCACACCGGGGTCTGGTACTGACCCGGCGTCCAGTGACATTCGTGCGACGAGAAATGGGGAACCCATGGAGAAGACGCGGAAGGTCGAAAGCGCCAAGAATGCCGAACTGACCCCGAAGCCGGTTCAGGAGCAGGACCGGGTGAGCGCGCGGGAGAGCATCGAGCTGCGCATCACCGACCTGAGCAGCCCGGCGATGGTGGCGGGTCTCGCCCGCCGCTGCTGATTTCGGGACCGTGCGTCCGCTGCGGGGAGTTCCACTTCCCGCAGCGGATGTGCGGACGTCGCCCGGTAACCGGTTCAGCTATCCGAGGAGCGTCGCGCGTGGCACCCATTACGCCCACACCCCTGCGTGTGCTGGACGGTTCGGCCGTCACCACGCTGGAGGACATCGACGGGCCGGTGGTCATCCGCGGCCTCCAGGACGAATGGCCGGCACGCAAACTCTGGACCGCGGACCATTTCCGCCGCCAGTACGGCGGAATTCGAGTCCCGGTGCGCGAGTACCCGGCCGGATCCGAATACGAGTACACTGTTTCCGGCGACGGGCTGGCCGAATTCCTGGAGTACTGGGAAAAAACCCCGGAGGACGGCTCACTCGCTCGGGACCGGCGGTATCTGGCCGAATGGAATTTCGTTCGCGACTGCCCCGGGCTCCTCGACGACTTCAGCATTCCCGAACTCTTCTCCGACGACTGGATCGACCGGCTCCCGGAACAGGTCCGCTTCGGAAGAATGTGGATCTTCTTCGGTGAGCCCGGCTGCTCGACCGGACTGCACCGCGACACCTTCTCCACCAGTGCCTGGCTGGCCGTCCTCGACGGCAGCAAGGAACTGCGGCTGGTGACCCCCGAGGCGGGACGGGCACTGCGCGCCGACGACAGCCTGTGGTCCGAGCGCACCCATGACGAGGTGCTGCGCAAGACCGCCGACCCGCTGTACGAGGTGACCCTGCGCGCGGGCGACACGCTCTACATCCCCGGTGACTGGTACCACGAGGTCCGCAACCCCGAACGCAACCTCATGCTCACCGCCAACTTCGTCGAGGAGCGCAAACTCCTTTCGTTCCTGGCGCAGTTCGAGACGCGCCTGACCGAGCCGCTCTCCATCCTGAGGCAGGCACGCAACGCCCAGGTCCGCGCCTGGGCCGACGGCGCGGGCCGCCACGACGAACTGGCGCAGGCGGAGTTCCGCGCCCGGCAGCTGGAATGGGTGCGCGGCATCACCGGCGAACTGCGCGAATACGAGCGGGCCCTGCTGGACTGGGACACCAAGGACACCGGTGCGACGGAGGCGCCGAGCGGTGAGCGCTGAACCCGCCCCGTGCGTGACGGCGTTCGACTCCATGCCGGGCACCTTGGACCAGCCCGGCTGGTGCGACCACAGCGGGCTGCAACTCGCCGCGCTGACCACGCGCCCCCTCGTCGCCCCCGGGCCGCACGGGCCCGAGCCCATGGGAGCCCGGTCCTACGACAGCTCCGCGGACGGACGCCGCCACGACTTCGCCCTGCGCCCCGGTGCCCACTGGTCCGACGGAAGCCCGGTCACGGCCGACGACTACGTGCGGGCCCTGGACCGCGCGGCCGCCTCGGCCACCGTCACCGGCTACTGGCTGCGCCACGTCGAACAGGTCGGCGGCAGAGGGGACCACCTGCACGTGCGGCTGAGGGAACCCGACCACGGCTTCCCTCAGCTGACCTCACTGCCGGCACTCGCCCCCTACCGGGGGCGGAACGACGGAGTCGGCCGGTACCGGATCGTGCGCACCGCGCCGCGCACGATCGTCCTCGACAGGACCCCGCACACCGACAGCGGTCCCTCCCGGGTGGTGCTGCGCCGGGTGAAGAGCCCTGAGCGCAACCTGGAGGGGTTCACGGCCGGGCGCCTCGACGTCACCTCCGACACCGCCTTCCCACTGCACCGGGTCGCCGAGTTCGACGGTCACCCGTCGCTGCGGGTGCGCCGGACCGGCATCGTCGTGGCGCTGTGCTTCGAGGGCGAACTGCTGCGACCGGAGGCCGAGCAGGACCGCCACGCCATCCGCGACGCGCTCACCGCCCCCGGCACCGGCGCCCTGCTGCCCGCCCCGCTGCTCCCGCGGCAGGGGTTCCTGCCCGTAGGGGACTTCGACCGGGCGTTCCGCGATGCCGTGCGAGGCACGATCCCCGCAACCGCAACCGCAACCGCAACCGCAACCGCAACCGCAACCGCAACCGCTCCCGCACACCCCTCACGAACCCCGGCCCGCGCCCGCTACCGGCTGGCCTACGACACGTACTACCCCAACCGCGAACTCGCCCGCGCCGCAGCGCGGATGCTGGCGGCCGCGGGCATCAGGGCCGAGCTCGTACCCGACCGGTACGAGAACCGTTCCCGTCCCGCCGACCTGCGCCTCAACCTCTTCCGGGGCCTGCGCTCCGACCCGCTCGGCGTCCACCGGGGCCTGGTCTTCCTCGAAGCGCTGCGGACCCATGACGCGCTCCCGGGCTATCTGGACGTGCTGCGGGCCTACGACAGCGCCCCGCAGACACCCGGCTCCCTGGACGCGGCCGTGGCGGAACTGGACGGCATCCTCGCCCGCCACAGTCTCTGCGTGCCCCTCGCCGAAGTCCCGGGCGTCTTCCTCGCCCGGCAGCCGAAGGCCCCCTGGGAGTGGTCATGACGAACCAGCCGGTGACCGGCGGGCCGGTGGCCGGCGGACCAGGGACCGGCCGGACACCGGCCCGCTCACCTCGGCACACCACACCGTCCGCGCTGCGCCTGCGGTTCCCCGCCGGTGTCATGCTGCGCGCGGGCACGACCCTCGCCGCCGGAGACGCCGGGGAGCTGCTGGTGATCGGCGAGCGGGGCTTCAGCGTCGAAGGGGCGGACCGCACGCTGCGCGAGTGGGCCGCACAGCTCACCGAGGGGCTGCGCTGGCCCGCATCCGGCGCGGCGCTCACCCCGGGGCAGGAGACCCTGCTGGCGGCATTCGCCGCCCGCGACCTGCTCGTGCCGCTCCCGCGTGCCGACACCGTCGACGCGCACACCAAACAGCGCCGCTGGCTCGCGCACACCGGTACGGACCCCGACGCGGCCCAGGAACGGATCGGCCGGCACCAGGCCGTCGTCGTGGGCTGCGGCGGCACCGGGGCGATCGTCGCCACCCACCTGTGCGCCATGGGGGTGCGCAGGCTGCTGCTGGTCGATCACGACGTGGTCGAAGTGACCAACTTCAACCGGCAGTTCACCTACCGGCGGGCCGACCTCGGCCGGCCCAAGGCACAGGCCCTGCGGGACTTCCTGCTGGAGCGTCACCCGGAGGCGGACATCACCACCGCGCCGGTCTTCGTCGACCGGGACACGATCGACGGCCTCGCGCCGTCCGGCCCCGGCGAGTGGACCCTGTTCTGCTGCGCGGACCGGCCGGTCGGCACCCTGGCCGCCCTTCTCGCCGCATTCGCCCGGGACCGGGGCGGCTCGGTGCTCTTCGCGGCGGCGGGGCTCGACGAGGCCGCCGTGGGACCGCTGCTGAGGCCGCGGGACACCGCCGCGCACCGTGCCTTCGCCCAGGAGATGGAAGCCGTGGCCGCTGTCGCCCGCAGCGCGATCGCCGATCCGATCATGAGCGCCTCGGTCGCCCCGGTGAACACCGTCACCGCGGCCTGGATGGCCGGCGAGTGGCTGAACGGCGTGATCCTGGAACGGCCCACGCGCTCCCTGAACGCCCGGTTCGTCGTGGACCTGGGGAACTCGTCGACGTATGAGGAGACAACGTGGCGTTGAACAGCTCCCCGCCCGCGCAGGGCCTGACCCTTCACGTCCGGCACCGGCGGGAGGACGGCCCGCTGTCCGAGCGGGCATGGCACCTGCGTGAGGTCTTCGGCGTGGAGACCGCCGAGGAGACGGTGGCCCTCCAGCCGGTCACCGTCGCGCCCCGCGGCATCACCCTGATCACCGGATTCAGCGGCACCGGCAAATCGAGCCTGCTGCGCGAACTGTGCCGCCACACCGAGGTGCGCACCGTCGCGGACCTGCCGCCGATCGGTCCCACGGACCGGGTCGTCGACCTCTTCGACAGCGACGTCGAGGAGACGGTCTCCTGGCTCGGCAGGTTCGGCCTCGGCGAACCCCGCCTGATGATGTCCCGGCCCGAGCACCTGTCCGACGGGCAGTTCCACCGGCTCACCCTGGCCCGCCTCGCCCACGGCGGACGAGGACTCATCGCGGTCGACGAGTTCTGCTCCAACCTCGACCGGACCACGGCCAAGGTCATCGCCCACAACTTCCAGCGGGCCTGCCGCTTCCTGGACATCGACGCCGTGGTCGCCACCGCCCACGAGGATCTCCACGACTTCCTCTGCCCGGACGACCACATCCGCCTCGACTTCGACGGCACGGTCGGCAGGACCACGGGCGCCCACACGCCCGGCGAGCGCGTCGAGCGGTGGATCGAGGAGGAGTTCACCGAAAGCGCGGGAGACCGCGCCGACTACGAACGGCTGGCCGACTACCACTACCGCGCCGAGGACGAACGGTGGATCGACTGGGAGAACCTCGTCACCGAGGTGCGCACCGTCCGCGTGCGCGGCCTGCTCGTCGCCGTCAAGGTCTTCTGCCGGCCCTTCCCCCACGAGTTCGAGGCCCTGCCCACGCTGCGCCGGATCAACGAGTCCGTACTGTGCCAGGAGCGCGTCATCGTCCACCCCGCCTTCCGCGGGCTCTCCCTGAACGGGCGCATGTGGCCGGGGACGGAACCGGGCTCCGTACCGCGACAGCGCATCCTGTTCGCGCAGTCGGCGCTGGGCCGGCTCTTCCCGTTCCACCTCCGCGCCGGCTACCGGCGGGTCGGGCACCCCTCCGAGACACCGGCCCCGGAACAGCTCGGCCTCGCCGACGTGCTGCGCCGCCACGACCCCGGCATCAACCCCAACTCCACGAAGGCCATCGCCGCCCTGCTGCGCACCGTCCCGGCCGGCGCGCTGGCGGAGATCCGGGCCGCGGCCGCCGCTGCCTTCGACCTCGCCACCCGGCGGCAGATCGTCTTCCTGGCGGACCTGGCCGGCGCCGAGGTACGGGAGGAGGACCTCGCCTTCGTGAGCCGGGCCTCCGCCGACGCGGCGCGTGCGGCGGATCCGGAATCCCTGGCAGTGATGGTGGAAACGGCGACCCCCTACCGGATGGCGGGCTTCGTCCGTGAATGGTCCCCCGAGCACGGATGGCGCGTGGCAGCCCATGGAAGCGATGATCACACCGGTGCCCTCGCGGCCGCCCACCGCTGATCGAGGCGGTGCCGGTGCGCCCGGCGCCCCTCCCGGCCTGGCGGAGCTGGCCGAGCGGCTGAGGGAGACGGAGGACAGGGCCGGGGTCCGGATCGACCTCTTCGCCGAGCGGGTGCGCGGCGCCGAGTATTTCGTCCCGGACGGCGAGACCGTCACCGGCGAGCCGTACGAGCAGGCCGGCTTCGCCGTGCGGGTCCGCCACCGTGACGGCGAGGGGTACGTCGGCCTCAACAGCCTGTCCGGCGAAGCGCTCCGGCTCGGGCTGCGCACCGCCGCCGACCGTGCCGGGGCCACGTGGTCCGGCACCGACGACCTGGCCGCCACGGTGCTGCGGGCCACCGGCCTGCTTCGGTCACACGGCGCCGGGGCGGCCCCCGCGCCGTCGGCGCGGCTGCTGCGCGCCGCCCGCTCGGCGGCTGTGCGCGCCGCACACGCCACCGCCTCGGTGTCCGTCTCGTACGCGGGAGCCGACCGGGCCTTCCTCCGGCTCGGACCGGGGCTCGCCCACCTGGAGCCGGCCCAGCGACGGCACCTGGTGTCCTGCCGGGCCGTCACCGACGGCACGGGCGGCCCGGTGGTCGGATACCGCAAGGCCGGAGTCCGCGACCTCGCCGTCTGGGAGTCCGGTCTCGACATCGTCCGGGTCGGGCGGGACGCGGGCCGCGCCGCCGCGGCCAAGACGACCGCCCGGCCCGTCGCCGAGCGGAACGTCACGCTCGTCATCGCCGCCGGGGCCAGCGGCGTCCTCGTCCACGAACTCCTCGGGCACCCGCTGGAGGGCGACGTCGCCGCCGGCCGGCTGGCCGGGGTGGCCTGGCGCGAGGGCGAGCGGATCGGCCCGGCCGGGCTGCACCTGACCGACGACCCGGGGCTGGCCGATGGCTGGGGCGGTTTCACCCACGACGACGAAGGCACCCCCGCCCGGCCGCAGCACCTGGTCCGGGACGGCACGGTGACGGCCTTCCTCGACGCCGCCGGACGCCGGCGCAGGCAGTCGTTCCGGCACCCGCCTGCGACGCGCATGAGCAATGTGTACGTCGCAGCGGGCCCGGACGACCCGGCCGCTCTGACGGCGTCCGTCGACCACGGCTTCCACGTCGCCCGGCTGGGCGGCGGACGCGTGCACCCGGACGGCACGTTCGCGTTCGGCGCGGTGGACGTCCGCCGTATCCGGCGCGGTGTGGTCGCAGAGCCGGTGTCCGACGTCGTCGTCACCGGACACGTCACGGACGCGCTGGCCGCGATCCGCGGTATCGGCGACGACTTCGCCATGGGGAGCCCGGCCGCCTGCGTCAAGTACGGCCAGGAGGTCCCCGTGGGAGACGGCGGACCCACGCTGCTCGTGACCGGCGTCGACATCGAGCCCGCCGGGCCCGCGTCCTGACGACCCCGCACGGCTGCGGCCGTCGAACGCCCACCCACCGCACCACCCAGTCGAGGAGACGACCAGGCACATGACCACGCCAGACACAGCCATCGTGGGCAACGGGGTCCTCGCCCTTTCCACCGCCCTGGAGCTGATGCGCAGGGACGCCTCCCTCTCGGTCACCGTCATCGGGCCGCGTGACCGGGAGGGCGCGGCCACCCCGGCATCCGGCGCGATGCTCAACTGCTTCGCCGAGATCACCAAGTACACGCTGGCCTCGGACGCCTCGCGGGCCAAGTTCGAGATGTGCCGGGACTCCCTGGCACTCTGGCCCGGCTGGCTCGACCTGGTCTGCGAGGTGTCGGGACACGACCGGCCGCACACCGTTTCCGGCACCGTCGTCATCGAGAACGCCGTCTCCGGTGACCTGGACTCCGAGAACTTCGACGCGATGCTGGACGCGGTCGCCAAGTACGGGGAGGCGCACGAGCTCGTCAGCCCGCGCGGTATCGCGGGCCTGGACCCCACACCGACCGCCCGGCCCCTGAGAGCCCTGTTCCTCCCCGCGGAGAACGCGGTCGACAGCGGCGCGGTGTACGAGGCACTGCGGGCGGCCCTGGTCGCGCGGGGTGTGCGCTTCGTCGACCAGCCCGTCGCCGCGCTCACCCGCGACGGCGACCGGGTGACCGGCGCGACCCTGCTGGACGGCACACAGATCTCGGCGGGCACGACCATGGTGGCCGCCGGAGCGTTCACGACCCCCCTGCTCGACACCGTGCTCGGCCCGCACGACGTACAGCCCGTCTTCTCCGGCACCGGCATCGCCACCGTCACCCAGCGGCTCGGCGCCGAGCAGTTCGGCCATGTCGTGCGCACCGTGAACCGGGCCGGTTCCTGCGGACTGCACGCCGTCCCGTTCCCCGGTGGACGTGACTACGTCGGTGCGACCAACGTGGTCTTCGCGACCCCGCGCACCCGCCCCTCCGCCGGCCTCAGCCACTTCCTCCTGCAATGCGCCATCGACCAGTTGAACAACGACTTCGCCTTCGCGCAGATCGAGCAGTGGCGCGTCGGCAACCGCCCGGTCGCCCTCGACACCTTCCCCCTGATCGGCCCGGGTCCCCTGGACGGGCTGCACATCGCGACCGGCACCTATCGCGACGGATTCCACAACAGCCCGCTGATCGCCCGCATCATGGCCGACGGCATACTCGGCGGCACCTCGCCCTACGACCACCCCTTCCGCCCCGGACGCCGCCCCATCAGCGTGCTCACGGCGGCCGAGAGCGCGGGGGAGACGGCGTACCAGGGAGCGTGCACCGGGTTCGAGGCCTCCCTCGTCCTGCCCCGGCTCTGGCGGCACGACGCGGTCCCCGCGCTGTTCGCCGCCGGCGCCGTCCGCATGTACGAGGATCTCGGCTCGTCCGACGGACTGTCTCCCGATATCGTTCCGTTCCTGGTCGCGGGCGCGTTCAGCGAGGACGGCCCGGACCGGGACGCGTATCTGCGGGTGAAGTCGCTGCTCGCCGATCGGGGGGCCTCATCGGGACTGGAGACGGTGCGTTGACGACGGATTCGGCCGAGCTCGCGCAGGACCACACCGGGGAGCCGGGCGACCCCCGGTCGTCCCTGCGCGTGGCGAAGAGCGTGTCGCGCCCCTTCTACCTGTACGCGGTGCTCGCGAACTCCCTCTTCCAGCGCGGGGTGTTCGTCCTCTACCTGGTCCACCAGGGTTTCTCCGCCGCCCAGATCGCCGTGCTCCAGACGCTGCTGTACATCGTCAGCGCACTGGCGGAGGTACCGACCGGGTTCATCGCGGACCGGGTGGGCCGCAGGGCGAGCATCGTCATCGGGCAGGCGCTGATCGGCGCCTGCCTCATCGGCCAGGTGACGCTCTCGGGGTACGCCGCGTTCGTCGTGCTCTTCGCGCTCCAGGGCATCGGCATGGCCTGCGTCTCCGGCGCGGAGACCGCCCTGCTCTACGACCTCCTCAGACGTCGCGGGGCCGAGACGCACTACGTGAAGGTCAAGTCCCGGTACGCCGCGTTCGGCGCCACCACCATGGCCCTGGCCATCGCGCTGGGAGGCAGCCTTCAGCAGCTCTCCTGGGAACTCGTCTACCTGGCCTCGGCGGGCGCCCTGCTGCTCGCGGCGGCGGTGCTGCTGACCCGGGTCCCCGAGATCCGCGGACAGGACGCCGCGGATCTCGATGAAGCCGCCGAGCCGGGGGACGACACGCCGGAACAGCCCTCCGCGGACCCCGCCGCTTCGTCCGCACGGCCGGACGCCCGGCTGGGCAAGGGGGCCGTGATCCGCCGGCTGACCCCCCGGCTGGCCTCGCTGGTCGTGGTGTCCGCTCTGATGCACGCCACCACGACCCCGTACTTCATCTTCACCCAGGAGACACTCAGCCATCAGGGCGTCGCCACCTCACTGGTCAGCGTCGTGATGTCGGCCGGCTACCTGATCGGCGGCTTCGCCCCGCTGCTGGCGGACCGGGCGGACAAACGGCTGGGCGTGCACCTGCTCGTGCCGCTGACCCTGCTGGTGCTCGTCGCCGCACTCGGATTCACCAGCCTCGGCCTGGCCTGGCTCACGGTCGCCGTGTTCCTGCTCGCCGTCGGCGCCCCGGACATCACCGCCGTGGTCGTGGACAACGTCTTCAACGAGGGGGTCCCCTCCCGGTACCGGGCGAGTCTGCTGTCCATCATCACGTTCGTGGAGTCCCTGATGATCGGCTGCGGGTACCTCGCCCTGGGATGGCTGGTCGACCGGGCGGGGCCGAACCACGGCCTCGCCTGGTACGCACTCGTCCCCGCGCTGGCCCTCGCGCTGAGCGTCCCGGCCCTGCGGAAGGGGACATGGGTCAAGGGCGAGAAGACGGGCTGACCCCCGCCGCAGCCGATGACCCGCCGGCGGACGGCGACCGCAGCACGGCCGCCGTCACCAGCAGGACGACGCCCAGGGCCACCAGCACCGGCCGGTGGCCCACCGGCGTGACCAGGGCCGCCCCGGCGGCCAGTCCGACCACGTTCGGCGCGTACACCAGGGTGTGCGCGGTGGCCGTGACACGGCCCAGCAGCGCGCCCGGCGTCTCGCGCTGCACGGACGTCAGCGCGGCGATCAGCACCGCGGGCAGCCCCATGCCGATCGCCGCGCCGCACACCAGCGCCACCGCATCCGACGGCACCGCCCGCAGGGCCACCGCGACGGCCAGCAGGGCGATGCCGGACGCAGCGCCGTGCGCCCAGGCGGCGCAGGGCGGCGCCGGAGAGCAGGCCGACCGCGACGGAACCGGCGCCCTGCACGGCGTACAGCACACCGGCGTACGCGGGGGAGTGCCCGATGTCCTCGACGACGGCGTACACCATCGCCCCGTTCACACCGGCGCACAGCATGGTCGCGCCGCCCGCCAGGACCAGGGGACGCAGCACGGGGTGCGCCCACAGGTGCCGGACGCCCTCGACGGTCCGCCGGCGACCGGTTCCGGTGGGCGGCCCGGGCGTGTCCTCCCGTACACGCAGCGCCGCGTACAGGCCCGTGGCCAGCACGAACGTGACCGCGTCCAGGACCACGACACCGGCGCCGCCGTACGCCGCGTACAGGCCCGCGCCCGCCAGGGGGGCCAGGAGCTTCATGCCCTCGGCGGCGGTCGTGCGCAGGCCGTTGAAGTCGCCCAGCAGGGACGGGTCGACCGCGCCGGCCACGAGCGCCGACTCGGCCGCGTCGTGGACGACGCCCGCCACGCCGTACACGACCAGCACCGCGTACAGCAGCCACAGGTCGCCCGGGGTGTCCACGCTCACGAGGACGAGCAGCAGCGTGGCCAGGAGCAGGTTCACGCCGATCAGCAGGGGCTTGCGGCGCACCCGGTCGGCGAGCGTGCCCAGCAGCGGTCCGGCCAGGGCCGGCAGCCACAGGGCGAGCACGCACAGCGCGGCCAGTCCGTCCGAGCCGGTCAGGTCCTTCACCCACACGCCGGACGCCAGCCACAGCGCCGAGGTGCCGAAGCCGGACACCACCACGCCGGAGAGGCAGAGCCCGCAGTCGCGGTCGCGCAGGACGCGCGACAGGGGCTGGGTCGTCTTGGTCGTCATGCCCGGTCATCGTGCGGCTAAGGCCCCGGGCGGCGGATCGGGCAGGTTCCTCGGTCCGGGCCCGGGCGGGCGATGAGTTCCGGGGCCGGTGTCGGTCTACCTCCCGAGACGACACTCCAAGGAGCAGCCCCATGACGGACCCCACCAAGACGGCCGGTGCGCCCCTCGACCTCCGGCCCCAGACGCAGGCCCTGGCGCGGCTCGTCGCCGGCGTCGCCGACGCGCAGCTCGCCGATCCGACGCCCTGCCCCAAGTACGAGGTGCGTCATCTCCTCGGCCACCTGGCGGGGCTGGCCGCCGCCTTCCGGGACGCCGCCCGCAAGGACCTCGGCGCCACGACCGACACCAGCCCGGACTCCGCGCTCCCCGACCTCGCGCCCGGCTGGCGCGAGGAGCTGCCCGAGGTCCTCGCCGACCTGGGCGAAGCCTGGCGCGACCCGGCCGCCTGGACCGGTATGACCAGGGCGGGGGGCGTCGACCTGCCCGGCGAGGTCGCGGGCCTCGTCGCCGTCGACGAACTGGTCGTGCACGGATGGGATGTGGCCCGCGCGACCGGCCAGGCCTATGACCCGGACCCGGCCGCGCTCCGGGCCTGCCACGACTTCCTCGCCGCGTCCGTCGACGACCCCCAGCGCGGAGCCATCTTCGGCCCCGTGGTCGCCGTCGACGCGGACGCCTCCCTGCTCGACCGCGCGATCGGGCTGAGCGGGCGGGATCCGGGCTGGACGCGCGCCCTCTAGGACCCACCGAGCAGGGAGCACCGAACAGGAGCACCAAGCCGGGGAGCACCAAGCCGGGACGCACCAAGCCGGGACGCACCACGCCAGAACGCGGCACCTCCGAACGCAACACCCCAGAAGGCACTTCGTAGAAAGCGATTTCACCCTCCTCTGTCGAAAGCATTGACGAACCCCGCGCGCCCTCCTACCGTCATCGCGTCGTACTTCGTACGTCATATATGAGACGCGATACGCGAGATCCGATACGCGATCCCCCGGGACGCGAGATCCGAGAGGCGCGCATGACCTCTGTGCCCACGCCGATCCCCTCCCGCACGCAGTACGTGCTGGAAGGGATCAAACACCGCATCCTCACCGGGCAGTTGACCCCCGGACAGGCGCTGGTCGAGACCGAGCTCGCCGCGCAGTTCGGGGTGTCCAAGACCCCGGTGCGCGAGGCGCTCAAGACCCTCGCCGGCACCGGGCTGGTCGTGATGAGCCAGTACAAGGGCGTCACCGTGCGCCTGGTGGACGCGGACATGGCGCGCGAGGTCTACGACGTACGGCTGCTGCTGGAGCCCGAGGCGCTGCGCCGGGCCGTGCAGCGCGGGGCGTCCCTGGACGCCGCCCGTGACGCGCTGACCCGCGCCGACGTCGCCACCGACACCGCCGAACGCTCCCTCGCCAACCGGGAGTTCCACCGCTCCCTGTACCTGCCGTGCGGCAACCCGCTGCTCGGCCGGATGCTCGACGAGGTCCGCGACCAGGCCGCCCTCGTCTCCGCCGTCGCCTGGGCCGCCTCGCCGTCCTGGGAGCGGGAGGCCGGTGAGCACCGGGAGATCCTGCGGCTCGCCCTCGACGGCGACGCCGACGGCGCGGCCCGTGCCCTGCACGCCCACATCGCGTCCTTCGTGCGGCGCGCCTTTCCCGAGGCAGGACTGGAACAGGAAGGTCAGGAATGAGCAGTGTGGCGTTCGAGACCCAGCGGGCGGCCTTGGCCGACGTGGTGGCGATCCCGGTGACCCCGTTCGCCGAGGACGGCTCCGTCGCCGAGGACACCCACCGGGCCCTGCTGCGCCGCCTGCTCGACGGCGGCATCACCACCCTCACCCCCAACGGCAACACCGGCGAGTTCTACGCCCTGACCCCCCAAGAGCGCCGTCTGGTCACGGAACTGACGATCGACGAGGCCGGGGAGCGGGCCGTGATCCTGGTCGGCGTGGGACACGACATCCCGACCGCCGTCGCCTCCGCCCGGCACGCCCGGGAGCTCGGCGCGCAGATGGTGATGGTCCACCAGCCCGTCCACCCGTACGTCTCCCAGGCCGGCTGGGTCGACTACCACCGCGCCGTCGCCGAGGCCGTGCCCGAGCTGGGCGTCGTGCCGTACATCCGCAACGCGCAGCTCACCGGGGCCCGGCTCGCCGAACTCGCCGACAGCTGCCCGAACGTCATCGGCGTGAAGTACGCCGTCCCGGACGCGGCCAGGTTCGCCGCGTTCGCCAGGGACGCCGGCCTCGAACGGTTCGTGTGGGTCGCGGGGCTCGCCGAGCCGTACGCCCCCTCCTACTTCTCCGCGGGCGCCACCGGCTTCACCTCGGGGCTGGTGAACGTCGCCCCGGCGGTCTCCCTGAACATGATCGAGGCGCTGCGTTCCGGCGACTACCCGGCCGCGATGAAGGTCTGGGAGCAGATCCGCCGCTTCGAGGAGCTGCGCGCCGCAGGCGGTTCCGCCGACAACGTCACCGTCGTCAAGGAGGCCCTCGCCTCCCTCGGGCTGTGCCGCCGCGAGGTCCGTCCGCCGAGCCGGACCCTCCGGGAGGAGCAGCGGGCCGAGGTCGCCGCGATCGCCGCGGGGTGGTCGATATGACCGGCCGGCTCGCCCCCGAGGAGCTCAGGAGCCACCAGTGGTACGGCGTCGAGGGCCGGCTGCGCACCTGGTCGCACAACGCCCGGATGCGTCAGCTCGGTTACGAGGCGGAGGAGTACCGGGGCCGCCCGGTGATCGCCGTCCTGAACACCTGGTCCGACATCAACCCCTGCCACGTGCATCTGCGCGAGCGGGCCGAGGCGGTCAAGCGGGGGGTCTGGCAGGCCGGCGGCTTCCCGCTGGAGTTCCCGGTCGCCACGCTCTCCGAGACGTACCAGAAGCCGACCCCGATGCTCTACCGCAACCTCCTGTCCATGGAGACGGAGGAGCTGCTGCGGTCGTACCCGGTCGACGCGGCGGTGCTGCTCGGCGGCTGCGACAAGTCGACGCCCGCGCTGCTCATGGGCGCGGCCTCGGCCGACGTGCCGGCGCTCTTCGTGCCCGCGGGGCCGATGCTGCCGGGCCACTGGCGCGGTGAGACCCTCGGCTCCGGCACGGACATGTGGAAGTACTGGGACGAGCACCGCGCGGGCAACCTGACCGACTGCGAACTGCGAGAACTCCAGGGCGGACTGGCGCGTTCCCCCGGTCACTGCATGACCATGGGGACCGCGTCGACCATGACCGCGGCGGCGGAGGCCCTCGGCATGACGCTGCCGGGCGCCTCCTCGATCCCGGCCGTCGACTCCGGGCACGAGCGGATGGCCGCCGCCTCCGGGCGCCGTGCCGTGGAGCTCGCCTGGACCGCGCTCCGGCCGTCCCGGATCCTCACCCGCGAGGCCTTCGAGGACGCCGTCACCACGGTGCTCGGACTCGGCGGCTCCACCAACGCCGTCATCCACCTGATCGCGATGGCGGGGCGCTGCCGGGTCGAGCTCACCCTCGACGACTTCGACCGCATCGCCCGCACGGTGCCGGTCCTCGCCAATGTCCGGCCCGGCGGCCGGACCTACCTCATGGAGGACTTCCACTTCGCCGGTGGCCTGCCCGCGTTCCTCTCCCGCATCACCGACCTGCTGCACCTGGACCGGCCGACCGTCAACGGCACGCTGCGGGAGCAGCTCGCGGGCGCCGTCGTCCACAACGACGACGTGATCCGCACCCGCGAGAACCCGGTGGCCGCCGAGGGCGGGGTGGCCGTCCTGCGCGGCAACCTCTGCCCGGACGGCGCGGTCATCAAGCACATCGCCGCCGAGCCGCACCTTCTCAAGCACACCGGCCCCGCCGTCGTCTTCGACGACTACAAGAGCATGCAGCGCACGATCGACGACCCCGGGCTGGACATCAGCGCCGACAGCGTGCTGGTGCTGCGCGGCGCCGGGCCCAAGGGCGGACCGGGCATGCCCGAGTACGGCATGCTGCCGATCCCCGACCGCCTGCTCAAGCAGGGCGTACGGGACATGGTCCGGATCTCCGACGCCCGCATGAGCGGCACGAGTTACGGCGCGTGCGTGCTGCACGTCGCGCCCGAGTCGTACGTCGGCGGACCGCTCGCCCTCGTACGGACCGGCGACGGCATCACCCTCGACGTCGAGGCGCGCACCCTCCACCTCCACGTCGACGACGCGGAACTGGAGCGGCGCAGGGCTCAGTGGACCCCGCCGCCCACCCGCTACGAGCGCGGCTACGGCGCGCTCTACAACGAGCAGATCACGCAGGCCGACACCGGCTGCGACTTCGAGTTCCTGGCCCGGCCCGGCTCGGTGCAGGACCCGTACGCGAGCTGACAGCACGCCCCACGCCCCACCGCACCGCCTTCGCTCCGCAGCACGACCCGGCACGACCCTGCCCGGGGAGAAAGCGCTTCCCGCGCACGCACCCACGCACGACGTACCACGACGTACTGAGAACGGAGAACAGTCATGGCCCAAGCCGCAGCCGTGGCGAAACCGCCCGCGCCACCCCGGCGGCGCCGGGCCTCCGCCACGCCGCGCAGGCTCCCGTACCTGCTGATCGCGCCGGCCGCCCTGCTGATGCTGGGCTTCATCGCCTACCCGGTCATCAGCGTCTTCTACTACAGCCTGCAGCACTACAACCCCACCAAGCCGTGGCGCAACGGCTACGCGGGCTTCGACAACTTCGTCCACGCCTTCACCGAGGACCCCGTCTTCTGGGACACGCTGGTCTTCAGCGCCAAGTGGGTCGTCGTCGAGGTCGGTCTCCAGCTGCTGTTCGGCCTCGCGCTCGCCCTGATCGTCAACCAGACCTTCGTGGGCCGGGGGCTGGGCCGCGCCCTGGTCTTCTCCCCGTGGGCCGTCTCCGGCGTGCTGACCTCCGCGATCTGGGTGCTGCTCTACAACTCCCAGACCGGCATCACCCGTTACCTCGCCGACATGGGCATCGGCTCCTACGGCACGAGCTGGCTGTCGGACACCTCGACGGTGTTCCCGGCGGCGATCGTGGCCGACCTGTGGCGCGGTGTGCCCTTCTTCGCGATCCTCATCCTCGCCGACCTCCAGTCCGTCTCCAAGGACCTCTACGAGGCAGCCGAGGTCGACGGCGCCAGCCGCCTCAAGCAGTTCTGGCACATCACGCTGCCCCACCTGAAGGACGCCATCATCCTGTCGACGCTGCTGCGCGCGGTGTGGGAGTTCAACAACGTCGACCTGCTCTACACCCTGACCGGCGGCGGACCCGCGGGCGAGACGACCACGCTGCCGCTGTACATCGCCAACACATCCGTCGACGCCCACAACTTCGGCTACGCGTCGGCCCTGACCACGGTGGCGTTCGTGATCCTGCTGTTCTGCTCGATGGTCTACCTGCGGCTGAGCAAGTTCGGAGGGGAGGGCAAGTGAGCGTCAAGGAAGCCACCAAGACCGCGCCCGTCCCGGTGCGCGACACCCCCGAACCGCCGCGCCCCGCCAAGGGCCACCGCACCTGGGACGAGGCACCCCGCTGGCAGATCTACCTGCCCCTGGGCATCTACCTGCTCTTCACCCTCGTCCCCTTCTACTGGATCCTGCTGTTCTCGCTGCGCCCGGCCGGCTCGACCTCGCTCGTGCCCTGGCCCATGACCTTCGACCACTTCGAGAAGGTCTGGACGGAGCGCAGCTTCGGCACCTACTTCACCAACAGCGTGCTCGTCGGCGTCGCCACCCTGATCATGACGACGCTCGTCGCGCTGGCCGGCGGTTACGCCCTCGCCCGGTTCGACTTCAAGGTCAAGCGGCTGTTCATGCTGGGCATGCTGTGTTCCCAGTTCGTGCCGGGCGCGCTGCTGCTGGTCCCGCTGTTCGAGATCTTCGCCGAGCTGAAGATGATCAACTCGCTCGGCAGCGTCATCCTCGCCGAGACGGTCTTCCAGCTGCCGCTGTCGATGATCCTCATCAGCAACTTCATCAAGAACGTGCCGCCTTCCCTGGAGGAGGCGGCCTGGGTCGACGGCTGCAACCGCCTGACGGCCTTTCGCATCGTCGTGCTGCCGCTGCTGCGGCCCGGTCTGATCGCTGTGGGTTCGTTCGCCTTCGTCCACTCCTGGAACCACTTCCTGTTCGCCCTGATGTTCCTCAACAACCCGGACAAGCAGACGATCCCCGTCGGCCTCAACTCCCTGATGAGCGCCGACAGCGTCGACCTGGGCGCGCTCGCCGCGGGCGGCATCATCGCGGCCGTCCCGGTCGTGATCGTGTTCGCCTTCATCCAGAAGTGGCTGATCACCGGGTTCAGCGCGGGGGCGGTGAAGGGATGAGGGGCAGACAACTGGCCGTCACCGCAGGGCTGCTGGGCGTGCTGTGCGTGCCCGCGCACGCCGAGGCCCGGGACATCGGCCGCGACACCCTTCCCGCACACGACGGCTGGGCCGCCGAGGGAGCGGGCACCACCGGAGGCGCGGCCGCAGACGCCGGCCACGTGTACACGGTCACCGACCGGGCCGAACTCGTCCGCGCCCTCGACGGCGGCAGCGACACCCCGAAGATCATCAAGATCGCCGGGACGATCGACGCCAACACCGACGACGACGGCGACCGGCTGGACTGCGCCGACTACGCCACCGGCGGCTACGGCCTGAAGAAGTACCTCGCCGCCTACGACCCCCGCACCTGGGGCTCCGCCAAACCCAGCGGCCCTCAGGAGGAGGCCCGTCAGGCCTCCGCCGCGCGGCAGGCCGAGCGGATCGTGCTGCCGGTCGGCTCGAACACCACCATCGTCGGCCTCGGCGACTCGGCCGTCCTGAAGGGCGCGAGCCTCCGGATCCAAGACGCGGACAACGTCATCGTCCGCAACCTCGACCTGCGCGACGCCTACGACTGCTTCCCCGTCTGGCAGCCGAACACGGGCGGCCTCGGCGACTGGAAGACCGCGTACGACAACATCTGGCTGACCGGCGCCACCCATGTGTGGGTGGACCACGTGACCCTGAGCGACAAGGGCCACCCGGACGCGAAGGAACCCACCCACTTCGCCCGCAACTACCTGCGCCACGACGGTCTGCTGGACATCACGAACGGCTCCGACCTGGTCACCGTCTCCTGGAGCCGGTTCACCGGCCACGACAAGGCGATGCTCATCGGCAGCGGCGACACCGCCACCGGCGACCGCGGCAAGCTCCGCGTCACCCTGCACCACAACGCCTTCGAATCCGTCGTCCAGCGCGCCCCGCGCGTCCGCTTCGGCCAGGTGCACGTCTACAACAACCGGTACGACATCCCCGGCGACGACTACCGCTACTCCCTCGGCGTCTCCACCGAGTCGAGGATGTACGCGCAGAACAACGCCTTCCACGCGCCCGGCCACGTGGAGGTCGCCGACCTGGTCAAGAGCTGGAACGGCAGCGCCCTGCACCAGAGCGGCACGCTCTTCAACGGCTTCCCCGTCGACCTGCTCGCGATCCACAACGCCTACAACTCGGGCAGCGAGCGCGATCTGACGGCCGACGTCGGCTGGACGCCCACCCTGCACGGGCCGATCGACAGCGCCCGGGAGGCCGACCGGGCGGTGGCCCGCGGCGCGGGGGCCGGGAGGATTCCGTGACCGGACGCATGATCGACGCCATGAACGCATCCCCGACCACGCCCCTGCCCGTCGTCCTCGCCGGCGCCCGCGGCCACGGCCGCTGGCACCTGGACAACATCCGCCGTCTCCAGAAGGACGGCCTCGTCAAGCTCGCCGGGATCTGCGAGCTGACACCGCTGACCGAGGAGGAACTGGGCGGCCTCGGCGCTCCCGAGCAGTCCGCCGACTTCGGCGCCCTGCTGGACGCCACCGGCGCCCGGGTCGCGGTGATCTGCACACCGATTCCCACCCACACCGACCTGGCGCTCACGGCGGCCGAACGCGGCGTGCACCTCCTGCTGGAGAAGCCGCCCGCCCCCTCCTACGCCGAGTTCCGCCGGATGGCCGACGGGGTCGCCGCGGCCGGTGTGGTCTGCCAGATCGGCTTCCAGTCACTGGGCTCGCACGCCCTGCCCGCCATCCGCGAACTGGTGCGGGAAGGTGCGATCGGACACCTGGTCGGACTCGGCGGCGCCGGTGCCTGGGTACGCGACGAGGACTACTTCCGCCGGGCGCCCTGGGCGGGCAGGCGGCGGCTGAACGGCGTCGACGTGATCGACGGGGCCCTGACCAACCCCCTCGCCCACGCCGTCGCCACCGCCCTCGCCCTGGGCGGCACGACCCGCGCCGAGGACGTCACCGGCATCGAGACCGAGCTGCTGCGCGCCAACGCCATCGAGTCCGACGACACCTCCTGCGTCCGTGTCACCACCGCGCAGGGCCACCCGGTCACCGTCGCCGCGACCCTGTGCGCCGAGCAGGCGGACGAGCCGTACGTGCTGGTGCACGGCAGCAGCGGCCGGATCACCTTCTGGTACAAGCAGGACCGCGTGCTGCTCCAGCGCGCGGGACACGGCCCGCAGGAATCCGAGCACGGCCGCACCGACCTGCTCGAGAACCTCGTCGACCACCTCACCACCGGGGCGGACCTGCTGGTCCCGCCGGACGAGACCGGCGCCTTCATGAAGGTCGTCGAGGCCGTCCGCACCGCTCCCGACCCGGCACCGCTGCCGGACACCGCCTGGCACCGCGTCCCCGGCGAGAACCGCCGGGTCGTGCCCGGCATCGACGGACTCGTCGCCGCGTCCGCCGACACCCTCTCCCTCTACTCCGAGCTCGGCGCCCCCTGGGCGCACCTGTCGAACGAGGTGAGCACCCGATGACCAGCAACGACACCGCGGTCCTGCGCGTCGCGGGCCGGCCGGTCGGCCGGTACGTCACCCGGCCCGAACTGCCGGCCCGGCTCTGTCCGCGCCCCTACCTGCACCCCGTCACCACCCTGGCCGGCACGGCCGTCACCGAGCTCGCCCCGGCCGACCACGCACACCACCTCGGCGTCGGTGTCGCCGTTCCCGACGTCGAGGGGTTCAACTTCTGGGGCGGACGCACCTACGTCCGCGACCAGGGCCCGACCGAGCTCGACAACCACGGCGCGCAGCGGCACGTCGCCTTCCAGCTGCGCGACCCCGACGGCTTCGTCGAGGAACTGCGCTGGATGGCCGCGGGCGGCGAGCTGCTGCGCGAGCGCCGCACGGTCGCCGCCACCGAACTCACCGACCAGGCCTGGGCCCTGGACCTGACCTTCTCCCTCACCAACGTCACCGGGGACCCGCTGTCGATCGGCAGCCCCGCGACCAACGGGCGCCCGGGCGCGGCCTACGGCGGGTTCTTCTGGCGGGCCCGCAAGGAGTCCGCCGCGCCGGAGGTCTTCACGGCCCGGGCCGACGGCGAGGAGAAGGTCCACGGCCGCCCCGCCGACTGGCTCGCGCTGCGGGGCGGCACCTGGACGCTGGTCTTCGCCGGCGCCACCGAACAGACCCGGCGCGACCCGTGGTTCGTGCGCACGCGGGAGTACCCGGGCGTCGGGTCCTCCCTGGCACACGACGAGCGGGTGCCGATCCCGCCGGGCGGGACCGTGGTGCGCCGGGTGGTCACCGTCGTCGCCGACGGCCGTCTCGACCGGGACGCCGCGGCGGCCCTCGTCCGCAAGGCGGTGAGCCCGTGACCCCCGAGTCCAGTGAGACCTACCGCAACCCGGTCCTCGACGCCGACTGGTCCGACCCGGACGTCGTCCGCGTCGGCGACGACTTCTACCTGACCGCCTCCAGCTTCGGCCGCGTCCCCGGCCTGCCGCTGCTGCACTCCCGGGACCTGGTCAACTGGACCCTGGTCGGACACGCCCTCGAACGCCTCGAACCGGCCGCCGAGTTCGACAGGCCCCGGCACGACTGCGGGGTGTGGGCTCCCTCGCTGCGGTATCACGACGAACGCTTCTGGATCTTCTGGGGCGATCCCGACCAGGGCGTCTTCCAGGTCAACGCCCCGCGGATCCGGGGTCCCTGGACCCGTCCGCACCTGCTGAAGGCGGGCCAGGGCCTGATCGACCCCTGCCCCCTGTGGGACGAGGAGACCGGGGAGGCCTACCTGGTCCACGCGTGGGCCAAGTCCCGCTCCGGCGTCAAGAACCGCCTCACCGGGCACCGGATGAGCCCAGACGGCACCGAGGTCCTCGACGAGGGCAAGGTGATCGTCGACGCCGACCGCATACCCGGCTGGTTCACCCTGGAGGGCCCCAAGCTCTACCGGCACGACGGCTGGTTCTGGATCTTCGCCCCGGCCGGGGGCGTGGAGACCGGCTGGCAGGGCGTCTTCCGCTCACGCGGCTTCTTCGGGCCGTACGAGGAGCGGATCGTCCTGGAGCAGAAGGACACCGACGTCAACGGGCCCCACCAGGGCGGCTGGGTGCGCACTCCGTCCGGCGAGGACTGGTTCCTGCACTTCCAGCAGCGCGGCCCCTACGGCCGGGTCGTGCACCTCCAGCCCATGAGCTGGGACCCGGACGACTGGCCGGTGCTCGGGGACGACGGCGCCCCCGTGGCCGTGCACCGGCGGCCGGACCTGCCGCCCCAGCCGCCCGCCGCGCCCGCCACCGACGACGACTTCCCCGGTGGACGGTACGGCCGCCAGTGGCAGTGGACGGCCAACCCGCGGCCCGGCTGGGCCACCCAGCACTCCGGTGACGGACTGCGGCTGACCTGCGTCCGCTCGGCCGACACGCACGACCTGCGCAAACTCCCGAACCTCCTCACCCAGCGGCTGCCCGGTGTCCCGTCCGCCGTCGAGGTGGAGCTGCGCCTGCACAGTGAGGAGCCGGGGGCGCGGGCCGGACTCGCCGTGCTCGGGGACGCGTTCGGCTGGATCGGCCTCCAGCGCGGGGCGGACGGCACGGTCCACCTCGTGCACCGGTTCGCCGAGGGGGTCGCCGAGCGGGAGCGTGACGCGGCGCACCCGCGCCCGGCGCCCGAGGGGCGGGTCAGGCTCCGCGTCGAGCTGGGCGCCGGGGCCCGCTGCCGCTTCTCCTACGACCTCGGCGACGGGCCGGGCCCCTCGGGTCCCGTGTTCGCCGCCACCCCCTGGCGCTGGGTCGGCGCCCTGCTCGGCCTGTTCGCCCTCGCGCCCGTCGGGTCGGGACACGCGGGTGCCGCCACGTTCACGCACTTCCGGATCACCGACCTGTAACCACCGCATCCGTACGCCCATCACGCCTGTTGGGAGCCGCAATGACGCACTTCCGTAGCAAGCGCTTACCCAGACCGGGTGCCGCCCTGGCCGCCGTGGCGGGCCTGGTCGCCGCCCTGGGACTGGGCGCGACCGGGGAGGCGGGGGCAGCCGAACCCGCCCGTGCCACAACCTCCGCGGCGGCGGCCGCCCGCTGGACGGACCAGGCCCACGGCTTCGCCTCGCTGGCCGGAGGCACCACGGGCGGTGCCGGCGGCAAGGTCGTCACGGTCACCGACCAGGCCTCGCTGGCGAAGTACGCGGCCGCCGAGGAGCCGTACGTCATCCGGGTGGCGGGGTCGGTCGCCGTCGAGCCCTTCGGCTCGGACATCGTCGTCGCCTCCGACAAGACGATCATCGGCGTCGGCGACACCGGCGAGATCGTCCACGGCGAACTGCACCTCGAACCCGGCACGCACAACGTCATCATCCGCAACCTGACGATCCGCGACTCCTACGTCGAAGGCGACTGGGACGGCAAGACCTCCGACTTCGACGCCATTCAGATGGACGCCGTCCACCACGTCTGGATCGACCACAACCGCTTCACCCACATGGGCGACGGCCTGCTCGACATCCGCAAGGACAGTCAGTACGTGACCGTCTCCTACAACCGGTTCAGCAACCACAACAAGGCGTTCGGCATCGGCTGGACGTCCAACGTCCAGACGCAGATCACCATCGACCACAACTGGTTCACCGGCACGAAGCAGCGCAATCCCTCGGCGGACAACTGCGCCTACGCACACCTCTACAACAACTACGTCTCGGCGCAGGTGGCCGACGGCGACCCCGTGTGGACGTACGGGAACTGGTCCCGGGGCCGCACCAAAATGGTCATCGAGAACGGTTACTACGACCGGGTCCAGCACCCCTACCAGGCCGACGCCACCGCCGAGCTGGTGGAGCGGGGATCGATCCTGAGGCGGACGAGCGGGCGGACCGACGAGTGGGGTGCCGCCTTCGACCCGCGGGACTTCTACGACTACCGGCTCGACCCCGCCCGGGCCGTGCCCGCCCTGGTGAAGAAGTACTCCGGTCCGCAGCGCCGGATCGGCGTGACCCTCGACGTCCCGGGCGCCTACCCGACCGTGCAGGCCGCCGTGGACGCCGTGCCCGACGGCAACGACGTGCCGGTGACGATCGCGGTCGCGCCGGGCACCTACCGGGAGAAGGTGTTCATCCCGGCGGCCAAGCCGAAGATCGTGCTCCAGGGGACCGGACGCGACCGCTCCGACACCGTCGTCGTCCACAACACCCCGGCCGAGTACGGCGGTTCCACGGGCAGCGCCACCGTGCGGATCGCCGCGAACGACGTCACCGCACGCAACCTCACCTTCAGCAACGACTTCGACGAGGCCGCGGTCGAGCTGAAGGGCGAGCAGGCCCTCGCCATGAAGACGACCGGCGACCGGATCGTCTTCGAGAACACCGCCTTCCTGGGAAACCAGGACACCCTGATGACCGACAGCCCCAAGCTGAACGTGATCAGCCGGGTGTACGTCCGCGACTCCTACATCGAGGGCGACGTCGACTTCGTCTACGGGCGGGCGACGACCGTGATCGAGCGGTCCGTGATCAAGGCACTGAGCCGCGGGTCGACGACCAACAACGGGTGGATCACCGCCGCTTCGACGTGGACGGGCAACCCCTACGGGTTCCTGATCACCCGCTCGAAGATCGTGAGCGACGCGCCGGAGGCGAGCTTCCACCTCGGCAGGCCCTGGCACCCGGGCGGCGAGCCGAACGCGGTGGGCCAGGTACTGATCCGCGACACCGAGCTGCCCGCCGCGATCAAGGCCACGCCGTGGACCGACATGAGTGGCTTCTCCTGGAAGGACGCGCGCTTCACGGAGTACCGCAACCACGGTCCGGGATCCGCTGTCACCCAGGACCGGCCGCAGATGAGCGACGAGGACGCGAAGACGCACACCGTCACCGCCTACCTCAAGGGCAGCGACAACTGGGCGCCCCACGCACGCCACTGACCCCCCACGACTTCATATCTCCGTCTGATCCAGAAGAGAGAACCGACCCATGAAGAGCAGCATCCGCAGAAGCAGGCGTGCGGCCACGGCCGTCGCCCTGGGCTCCGTCCTCGCCCTGACCGCGACCGCCTGTGGCGACGACGGCAGCGGCGCCGGGGGCGACAAGGGCGCCGAGGGCAGCGGCAAGGGCAAGATCGTCTTCTGGGACAACAACGGCGGTGTCCGCACGGACATCTGGAAGCAGATCATCGCCGACTTCGAGAAGGCGAACCCGTCCGTCAAGGTCGAGTACGTCGGTATCTCCGCCACCGAGTACCAGTCCAAGGTCGACACCGCGATCCAGGGCGGCGGCCTGCCGGACGTCGGCGGTGTCGGCGCGGCGATGGCCGCCGGGTTCGCCGCCCAGAACGCGCTGGACCCGCTGGACGGCCGGCTCGGCAAGTCCGCGCTCAAGGACAAGCTCAACAAGGGCATGGTCGAGTCGCTGAAGTCCGCCGGCGGCGGCGACGCGCTGTACTCGATCCCGACCTCCGCGAACAACGGCACCCTCTACTACCGCACCGACCTGTTCCAGAAGGCCGGCCTGGACGCGCCCACCACCTGGGACACGTTCTACGCCGCCGCCGAGAAGCTCACCGACGCCAAGAAGAACGAGTTCGGCTACACCATCCGCGGCGGCGCCGGCTCCATCGCACAGGCACTGGACGCGATGTACGGGCAGTCCGGCATCACGTCCTTCTGGGACGCCGGCGGCAAGAAGACCACGCTGAACAACCCGAAGAACGTCGAGGCACTGGAGAAGTACGCCGCCCTGTACAAGAAGTACACGCCGGCCGCCGACCTCAACAACGACTTCACCAAGATGGTCGCGCAGTGGGACTCCGGCACCATCGGGATGCTCAACCACAACCTGGGCTCCTACCAGGACCACGTGAAGGCGCTCGGCCCCGACAAGTTCCGCGGCATACCGCAGCCCACCGGCCCCCGCGGCAAGCGCGTGCAGGTCTCCAACCCGGTCGACGGCCTCGGCCTGTTCAAGAGCTCCAAGAACAAGGAGGCCGCCTGGAAGTTCATCGAGTTCGCCGCCTCGCACGAGTCCAACTCCAAGTGGAACGAGTCGGCCGGCGCCATCCCGTCCAACACCGACGCGGCCAAGGACGCCTGGATCTCCAAGGCCGAGCCGACCAAGCTCGCCGCCGAGGCCCTCAACGACGGCTCCACCACCATCGTCCAGCTCCCGTACTACCTGCCGGACTGGAACACCATCTCCAAGGCCGACAACGAGCCCGCTTTCCAGAAGGTCCTGCTCGGTGACATGAGCGCCAAGGAGTTCCTGGACAAGATGGCCGACCAGCTGAACGAGGCCCAGGCGGAGTGGGACCAGCAGAAGGGCTGAGCCGGCCGGTCAGGTCCGGGACGGCCTGTGGGCAGCAGGCCGTCCCGGACGGGCCGCACCCCGGCGGCACCCCGTCACCGCAGGCCGCGCACCTGCGGGACACACCCCCGCGCCCCTGAAAGCCCATGGACAGAAGGGTTTGTCGTGTCACTGAGCCGTAGACAAGTCACCGCGGCCGCTGCCGCCGCCGTTCCTCTCGCCTTCGCCACGACCGGTACCGCCCAGGCCACCGGCCGCCGCGCCCGGACCCTGTACATCGCCGGTGACTCCACCGCCGCCCAGAAGTACGCCGACGCGGCGCCCGAGACCGGGTGGGGGATGGCGCTCGCGTTCTTCCTCCACAAGGACCGGCCGGTCGCCAACCACGCCGTCAACGGCCGCAGTTCCAAGAGCTTCATCGACGAGGGACGACTCGGTGTCGTCCTGCGGCAGATCCAGCCGGGTGACGTCCTGCTCATCCAGTTCGGTCACAACGACGAGAAGACGGAGGACCCCACGCGGTACACCGAGCCCTGGTCGACCTACCAGGACTACCTGCGGCAGTACATCGACGGGGCCCGGGCACGCGGGGCGCGGCCCGTGCTCGCCACGTCCGTCGAGCGGCGCAAGTTCGACGCCGCGGGCAAGGCGTTGCCGACGCACCGCGACTACCCGGCGGCGATGCGGGCGCTCGCCAAGGAGGAGCAGGTGACGCTGCTCGACATCCAGGCGCTGTCGATCGCGCTGTGGCAGCGGCTGGGGGTCGAGGAGACGAAGAAGTACTTCAACTGGACCGCGACCGAGCAGGACAACACGCACTTCAACCCGCCCGGCGCGATCGCCGTCGCGCGGCTCGTCGCGCGGGAACTGCTGCGCACCCGGGTGCTCGCGCCGGGCGAGGTGCGCCGGCTGGACGACACCATTCCCGAGTCCTGGATCACCTGGCCGAAGGCCACCGCGTAGCACCCCCCGTCCTCGAAAAGGAGATCCGCATCATGAACGCATCTGGATGGCATGAGCATGCCATAGTGAAGAGAGCCGCCGCCCTCGCCGGCTGCACCGCGCTGGTGCTGTCCCTCACCGCGACCGCGACCGCCACCGCCGCCGGGGCCGACTCCCGTGATCCCGCCCGGCAGACACTCGGCGCCGGAGACGGCTGGGGGGCCCACGGCACCGGGACCACCGGCGGTGCCGCCGCCGACGCCGCACGCGTGTACACCGTGACCACCTGGGCCCAGTTCAAGGCCGCCCTCGCCGCGGAAGGCAGCGCGCCGAGGATCATCAAGGTGAAGGGGACCATCGACGCGGTCTCCGAAGGGTGCGACGCCTTCGCCGTTCCCGGCTACGACTTCGACGCCTACCTGAAGAAGTACGCGCCCGAGACGTGGGGGCTCGACAAGGACCTGAGCCAGGAGCCCGCCGACAGCCCCGAGGGACTGCGCCGCGCCTCCGCCGACAACCAGGACCGGGCCATCAAGGCCGCCGTGCCCGCCGACACCACCATCATCGGAGTCGGGAAGAACGCGGGCTTCAAGGGCGCCAGCCTCCAGATCAAGGGCGTCGACAACGTCATCGTCCGCAACCTCACCTTCGAGAGCCCCCTCGACTGCTTCCCGCAGTGGGACCCGACCGACACCTCCAACGGAGCCTGGAACTCCGAGTACGACACCGCCGTCGTCTACGGCTCCACCCACGTCTGGATGGACCACAACACCTTCACCGACGGCAGCCACCCCGACAGCGAGGCACCGACGTACTTCGGCGCGCTGTACCAGCAGCACGACGGTGAGCTGGACATCGTCCGGGGATCCGACTACGTCACCGCCTCGTGGAACGTGTTCGCCGACCACGACAAGACGCTCATGATCGGCAACAGCGACAGCGAGTCGACGGCCGCTGGCGACCGCGGCAAGCTCAAGGTGACGCTCCACCACAACCTGTTCCGGAAGGTGGTCGAGCGCGCCCCGCGTGTCCGCTTCGGGCAGGTCGACGCCTACAACAACCACTTCGTGGCCGGCCAGGACTACGTCTACAGCTTCGGCATCGGCAAGGAGTCCCGGCTCGTCGCCGAGCACAACGCCTTCACGCTGCCGAAGGGGATCAGCCCGGCGAAGATCCTCAAGAAGTGGATGGAGGCCCCGGTCACCGCCACCGACAACTACGTCAACGGCAAGAAGACCGACCTGATCGCCGTGCACAACGCGGAGATCCCCGAGGAGACCCTCCAGTCGGGCGCCGGCTGGACGCCCGCCCTGCGCACCAAGGTGGACCCGGGGAAGGCCGTCCCCGCGATCGTCGACCACCGCGCGGGCGCCGGCCGTATCTGCTGACGTCCCCGAGACCGGCCGGGACGGGCGCCCGCCACGAGGTGCGCCCGTCCCGGCCTCCCGACCGACCACCCCTGCCCGCCCGAGCCGCACCGTGAAGCGAAGGGACAGCCGCATGTCCGCGCACGTCCACCGTTCCCTCTCCCGCAGGGGATTCCTCGTCGCGAGTGCCGGGGCGGCCCCCGCTCTCGCCCTCGCGCCGGCCCCCGCTCGGGCCGCCGGGCGGCCCCGCCCGTTCGGCCGGTACGGTTCACCGGCCGCCCGTCTCGGCGCGAAGACGCTGTACGTCGATGCGCGCGGCCGGGGCGACCACACCTCCGTGCGTGCCGCCGTCGCGGCCGCCACCGGCAGCGGCTGGACGCTCGTCCTCGCCCCCGGCACCTACCGCGAGACGGTCGCCGTCGACCGCGACCGCACGCGGATGACGTGGATCGGGGCGAGCCGGGACCCCCGGGACGTCGTCGTCGTGTACGACAACGCGGCCGGGACCCCCAAGCCCGGCGGCGGCACCTACGGCACCACCGGCTCCGCCACCACCACCGTCCAGGCCGACGGCTTCACCGCCCGCTGGATCACGTTCGCCAACGACTGGCTGCGCGCCGACCATCCCGGGACCACCGGCACCCAGGCCGTCGCCCTCAAGGTCCAGGGCGACCGGTCCGCCTTCCACCACTGCCGGTTCCTCGGCCACCAGGACACCCTGTACGCCGACTCGACGGCCCTGGGCACCTTCGCCCGCCAGTACTTCGGCCACTGCTACGCCGAGGGCGACGTCGACTTCGTCTTCGGCCGGGCGACCGCCGTCTTCGACCGGTGCCACTTCCGCACGCTGTCCCGGACCGACCTGGCCGGCCCCCCGTACGGCTTCGTCTTCGCACCGTCGACCGCCGGTGCCAATCCGCTCGGCTACCTGGTGACCCGGAGCACCGTCAGCAGCGAGGCGCCCGACGGCTACTACAAGCTGGCCCGGCCCTGGGTGCCCAGCTCCGATCCCACCGCCCGCCCCATGCTCACCGTCCGCGACACCCGGCTCGGCCCGGGCATCGACGCGGTCGCACCCTACGCCAGCATGTCGGACGCGTACCCGTGGCAGGCCCAGCGCTTCGCGGAGTACCGGAACACCGGGCCGGGCGCGGCCGTCACGGTCCCCGCCAACCGGCCCCAACTCACCCCCGCCCAGGCCCGGTCGCACACCCGGCAGACCTACCTCGGCGACTGGCGGCCGTATGCGTAGGACCGCCGTGCTCCTCCTCGGCCTCGGTGACGACGTCGGCTGGCACCCCGCCGACCGGTACGCCTACCGTGCCCTGGCCTCCCCGGCGGCGGTCGAGCGGTACGTACTGCGGCACGCCGGAGCCGGGAGGCCGTATGGACGCCCATGAAGCCGTGCGACGACGGGCGTTCGTGGTCGGCGCGGGGACCGCGCTGCCGGCCGGGGGAGCGGCGGGCGGGGCGGAGGCGGCCGTGGTGGACGGACCACTGCCCGGCTTCCACCCCGCCCTGAAGGACGCCCTCACCTTCCCGCTCGCCTGGGGCCGGTCCCCGATCCGCGACGTCCGTGCCTGGCGGCGGGCCGCCCGGGCCACCGTCGAGGAGCACCTCCTCGTCGAACGGCAGGACGGGACGCCGTACGCGCCGCAGTTCACCGGCCGATCCCGTACGCGCGACTACACGCGCGAACTCGTGACCGTCTCCCTCACCCGCTACGAACGGGTCCGCGGCGCCCTGCTCACCCCGCACGGCCGCGGGCCCTTCCCCGCGGTGCTGCTCCTGCACGACCACGGCGCCCGGTTCGACATCGGCAAGGAGAAGCTCGTCCGGCCCTGGTACGACGAAACGCGGCTCGCGTCCGCCAGGTCCTGGGCGGACACGTACTTCAGCGGGCGGTTCGTCGGGGACGAGCTGGCCCGGCGCGGCCATGTGGTGCTGTGCCTGGACGCCCTGGGCTGGGGCGACCGGGGCCCGCTCGCCTACGACCAGCAGCAGGCCCTGGCGTCCAACCTCTTCCACCTGGGCTCCTCGCTCGCCGGGCTCATGACGAGGGAGGACCAGCGGGCCGCCGCCTTCCTGGCCGGACTGGACCGGGTGGACGCCCGGCGGGTCGCGGCCGTCGGCTTCTCCATGGGCGCCTACCGCGCCTGGCAGACCGCCGCCCTCAGCGACCACGTCGCGGCCGCCGCGAGCGTCTGCTGGATGACCGGGCTGAAGGAGATGATGGTGCCCGGGAACAACACGCTGCGCGGGCAGTCGGCGTACTGCATGCTCCACCCCGGGCTCGCCCGGCACCTCGACATCCCCGATGTGGCGAGCATCGCCGCACCCAAGCCGATGCTGTTCTTCCACGGCGGCCTCGACACGCTCTTCCCGGCCGAGGGCGTGCGGGTCGCGTACGACAGGCTGCGTGCCGTCTGGCGCGCGCACCACGCGGAGGAGCGGATCACGACGAAGACGTGGCCGGAGTTCGGCCACGTCTTCAACGACGCGATGCAGGACGAGGTCGTCAGCTGGCTCGACGACGTCCTGTGAGACTCACCGCCGCACCGGCTTGATGCCCTCCAGGGTCGGTACCACCGGCTTGATCGTTCCGTCGGCCGCGAACTCCATGCGGTCGATGGTCGTTTCGCGGTGCATGCCGTCACCGCCCGGCAGGCCGGGTCCGTTGAGGGCGAACCGGTGGTAGACCATGTACCAGTCGTCGGTGCCGGGGGCGTTGACCACCGAGTGGTGACCGGTGCCGAGGATGCCGTACTCGGGCCGCTTCTGAAGGATCGTCCCGCGCTTGGTCCACGGGCCGAGCGGGGACGGTCCCGTCGCGTAGGCCACGTGGTAGTTCTCGCTGCGGGTGTCGTCCTCCGACCACATGAAGTAGTACGTGCCCTTCCGCTTGATCACGAAGGAGCCCTCGCGGAAGTTCGCCGGGGTGATGTCCCGCACCTTCGAGGCGTCGTACGACACCATGTCGTCGTTGAGCGGCACCACGTACCCGCGGCCGTTGCCCCAGTACAGGTAGGCCTGGCCGTCGTCGTCCGTGAAGACCGCCGGGTCGATCATCTGGCCCGGCAGCGATCCGCCCTTGGCGACCAGGGGCTTGCCGAGCGCGTCCTTGAACGGGCCCGCGGGGGAGTCGGCGACCGCCACGCCGATCTGCTGCTCGGCGCAGAAGTAGAAGTAGTACCTGCCGTTCCGTTCGGCGATCGCGGGAGCCCAGGCGTTCTTGTCGGCCCAGGTCACGTCCGGCCCGAGGTCGAGGATGACACCGTGGCCCTTCCAGTGGACCAGGTCCTTCGAGGAGTACGCCGTGAACTTCGTGCCGCTCCAGCCCTGGAAGCCGTCCGTCGTCGGGTAGATCCAGTAACGGCCGTTCAGGTAGTGCACGTCGGGGTCGGCGTTCAGGCCCGGCAGGAGCGGGCTGCGGGTGCGGACCGCCTCGACCGTCCAGGCGCGCTTCGTGCCGTCGGCGGCCGTCACGGTGTACGTCTGCGGCGTGCGGAAGTCGCGGCGGGTGCCGGACTTCGGGCTCAGCGTGGCGCCCTCACCCACCCACAGCTTCGGGGCGAGGCCCCGCAGATCGGCGTCCGGCTTCATCGGCAGGACGACCTTCGAGGCGCTGTCCGTGACGATCGCGTAGCCCTTCTGGTGCTTCGCCGTCGCGTCCACGACCGAGGTGGGAGTCGACGGGTAGGCGGCCAGCAGGCGGTCGTACTCCTTCTGCGTCACCGGAAGCACCGTGCCGTGCCGGGGGCTCGCCGGGAGCTGGTAGTCCGTGGAGGGGGTCCACTTGCCGGAGGCGAGGTCGGTGGTCTCGAACGGGACGTAGCCCCGGCCGCCGTACTCGTCGATGAACAGGTACCACTTCTTCTCGGTGTTCGACTTGAACACCGTCGGGCCCTCACCGCGGTCCATCGCGCCCTTGCCGATGCAGTCGGCCACGAAGTCGTACTTCGTCGAGGTCAGGGAGGTGGACTTCTCCCCGGTGATGAACTTCGAGCAGGGGCTGGAGGAGCCGGGGTCGCGCTCGTCCTTGGTGTAGCGGTAGTACTCGTCCTTGTACTTCACCACCGTCGAGTCGATCACCGAATAACCCGGGTCGTTCCAGACCTTCGGCTCGCTGAAGGTGCGGAAGTCCTTCGTCGTGGCGTACAGCATCTTGTTGTACGTGTTGCCCTTGTGGTCCGGGTCGTCGTCGGCGTACAGCTTCGACGCCCAGAAGACGACGTACGCGTCGAGCTCGTCGTCCCAGTAGGCCTCCGGAGCCCAGGTGTTGCCGGCGCTGTCCGGGGAGACCTTCACCAGGCGCTGGTCGGTCCAGTGGACCAGGTCGGTGGACTCCCAGACCATGATCGACTTGCTGCCGTGCCGCTGCACCTGGTCCCAGCTGCCGCTGGAGTTCTTGTACATCCGCAGGTCGGTGGCGATCAGGTAGAACTTGTCGCCCTCGGGGGAGCGGATGACGAACGGGTCGCGCAGGCCCTTCTCGCCGGTCGTGGACGTCAGCACGGGCTTGCCGGCGTTCAGCTCCCGCCAGTGCAGCGGGTCGTTGCCGCGGCTGAGGGCATAGCGGATCTGCTCGCCGTCGGCGGTGCCCTCGCCGGTGAAGTAGGCGAAGAGATAGCCGGCGTACTTGCTGTGCTTCACGGGTGGGGCTCCGGGGTCTGCGGTGCTGGGCGGTGCCGTGAGGAGGGTCAGGAAAAGGCCGGTCAGGGCCAGAAGGGGAAGCAGGAGCGTGCGGGCGATGCGGGGGCGCATGACACTTCCTGTCGGAGTGTGGGGGATTCTGTTGGATGGCGGCCCTCGGAGTTTCACCGGAGGGACGCGAGGCGTCAACGGGTGCGCGTGAGGCCGGAGTCACCGAAACTTTCGGAACCCCGGGGTGCTCACACCCGGCGGCGGCAACCCTTCCCGGTGCGGCGGCGACTGGTGGACGGGAACGGGCCGGAGCGGGCCCCTTCGAACCGTTTCCGTCCCCGATCCCCCAGGAAAGGAACGCTCCGTGCTGCCGAGCACCGGACGCCGCCGCAGGACCCGCACGTTCTCCGTCGCCGCCGCCGTGGCCTGTGCCGCGGGGGCCGGCGGCGTGTATCTCGGGCTGTCGAGCGGCGGCGCGCAGGCCGCCTCGACGACGGTCACCGTCTCCACCACGGCCCAGCTCACCGAGGCCGTGAGGAACGCCGGCGCCGGTACGGTGATCGAGGTCCGCGGCGGCACCTACCGTCCGGCCGCCACCCTCGAGTCCACGGCGAACGGCACACGGTCCGCACCCATCACGCTGCGGGCACACGACGGTGAGAAGGTGCGGATCGACGGCTCCAGGCTGCCCGCCGGCTCCTGGCTGGCCGGGATACACGGCGACCACTGGATCGTGCGGGACCTCGCCTTCGTCAACTCCCCGGCCCAGGGTTTCGTCGCCACGTCCTCGGTGGGCGGGGTGTTCGAGAACCTGGTCACCGCGGACAACGGCGGCTCCGGCTTCACCCTGCGCGGCGACGGCACCACCGGCAACCTCGTGCGGAACCTGGACAGCCACGGCAACCACGACCCGGCCGGTCACGGCCGCAACGCCGACGGCATCACCGTCACGTTCGGCTCCGGGACCGGCAACCGGATCACCGGAGCCCGGCTCCACGGCAATTCCGGCGACGGCCTGGACCTGTGGCAGTTCTCCTCACCGGTCACCGTCGACCACTCCTGGGCCTTCGGCAACGGTGGGAACCGCCGGAGCGACGCGACCCTGCAGGGCGACGGCAACGGCTTCGCACTCGGCGGCGGTGGGGCGTCCGTCGCCCATGTCGTCACCCGCAACGCCGCCTGGGGCAACCGGCTGCACGGCTTCACCGGGAACGCCAACACAGGAGCCGTCGCCCTGCGCCGCAACACCGCCTACGGCAACGCCGGGAAGGGCTTCTCCTTCCCGGCCGGCCGGGCCCGTCTGGCCGGGAACCTCGCCGCCGGTGACAGGGACGGGGCCGTGACGCTCGGCTCCGTCGCGCTCTCCACCGGCAACTCCTGGGACAGGGGCGTCGCCACCCCGCCCTTCAGGTCGACGGACGCGGCCGGCGCGTACGCGGCGCGCCGGGCGGACGGGTCCCTGCCCGCGACGACGTTCCTGACGACCGGATCCACAACCCTCGGCACGACGATGGACTGAGGGCGCGCCGCGGGGAACCGCGGACACGGCGACGCCCCCGCCGGTGCGAAACGGCGGGGGCGTCCTGCCGACCGGTCGAGGGGGGCTCGACCGGTACCGACCGGCCGACCGGAGGGGGGCTCCGGAAGGCCGAGGCGCCGGGACGTCCGACTGGGGGGCCGGACACCCGGCATCCGGCCGGGCCCAAGGGGGGACGAGGGCCGGCCGGAGTCACTGGGGGCTTACTGGTAACTGATGTCCGACGCCTGGAACTTGCAGGTCTTGCCGTCCGGACCGGGCGGCGTCAGCTCCTTGGGCTCCTTGCCCGTGTTGTTGCCCTCGAAGCGGACACACGTCTTGATCTTCTTCTTGCTGTCGCCGTGGATGCGGATCTTCGACAGCGTCGCCGTGTCGCCGTAGTTGGCGTTCACACCGACGATCGAGTTCATCGGTGCCGTCACGTCGATGTCGCTGAGCACGATCGTGCGCTTGTACTGCGTCTTGCAGTTGCCGCAGGAGCGGACCAGCTTGCCGGCGTTCTGCACCTGGAAGCCCGACACGTTCAGCGTGCCGGCGCCGTTGAACTGGAGCACCTTGTCGTCGGCGTTCTTCGCGCCGCCCCCGATCACCTTGTACACCGCGGACGGGGACTTGCCCTTGAAGCTGGCCGCGTCCTCGCCGACGTCCGTCCACCACACGTTCTGGAGCGTGCAACTGCCCTTGCAGTGCACGCCGTCCGCGGCCGGGGTGCCGATGACGACGTTCTTGAGGACCGCGCCGTCGGCCAGCTCGAAGAGCGGGTCCTGGCCCTCGTCCTGGCTGCCGCCGCTGAGCGCGCCGGTGCCGTAGAACATCTTCATGCCGCCGTCGCGCACACCGGAGACCGGGATGGTCTTCGAGACGGGGGTCTTGCCCGTGTCCGCGGGCCAGGAGGACGCGGCGCCCGCCGTCGACAGCATCGACGTGGTGACGATCGCCGCACCGGTGATCCCGAACGCGGACACCCCGGCGATCATCGCCCGCCGCAGGGTGACCCCGCGGCGGTGGCGGACGCGCTGTTGCGCTGGTGCAGTCATGTACGGATTCCTCAGCTGGGGGGTGACTCTTGCGCCTGGTGGTCGTCACCGGTCAGGAAAGGGTTGCCGCCGGTTCGGAATTCTTTACGAGCCCCCGTCATTCGTCGTCCACGGCGGCGAAACCACCGCCCACCGACAGCTGCCGCGCACCGGCGGCGGCCGTCACCGCGTAGGTGTCCTCACCCGCGTCACGGCCGCCGCGCGCGTGAGCGAACTGACCCGCGAACACCCACTCGCCCGCCGGGACCGTACGGCCTTCCCTGAGGGTCCAGGTGTAGACGAGGAAGCCGTCCCGCTCGGCGACCGAGAGGGTGAAGTCCCCCTCGGGCAGGGAACGCCAGGCGCCGGCGTCGGAGACCCCGCCGGTCTGCGCGACCTTCAGCCGCACCGTCAGCGCGGTCAGTGGCTCACGGGTCTTGAGGGTGATGTTGCTCTGCGCCCAGAAGTCGTTGCTGTGCGGGTCGACCGACCCGTCCGACCACAGCGGACCGTCCTCGGCGCGGACGGCGGGCGACCGCTCGGGGGGCGGGGCGCTCGGCGTCCCGGACGGCGGCCGGCCGGTCTCGCGGCGCTCCTGCGGGGTGCTCGGCGCCGGCTCCTCGGGAGCCGGGGATACGGGCGCCCGGCTCGTCGCCTCCGGGGACGGCGTGGGCGTCGCGGAGGTCGCCACCTCCCGCTGCCGCGGGGCGGTCTCCTCCTTCACCGCGGACGCCACCGCGTAACCGCCCACCGCGAGGACTCCGGCGACCGCGGCCGTCGCACCGGCCACCCGCATCCAGCCGACCACCGGCGGACGCGTCGCCCGATGGCCGGAACCGGACGGAGCGGCCATGCCGCGCTCGATCCGGGCCAGCATGCGCTCCCGGTCGGGCTCATGCGTCCCGGCCGCCTCGTGCAGCCGGGTATGCAGCTCCTCGTGTACGTCGCGCCGCATGGTCATCGGTCCCTCCCTCCGCCCTCACCGGTGCGCACGCCCTCCACGGCGGGGGAGCAGCGGGGCGCCCCCACCGCCACCTGCATCCGCTGCGGCACGCCCCGTGTCCCCAGCAACCGCTGAAGTTCGGCCATCCCCTTCGAGGTCTGGCTCTTCACGGTACCCACCGACACCCCGAGCGCCAGCGCGGTGTCCTTCTCCGACAGGTCGAACGCGTGCCGCAGGACGACACACGCCCGCTTGCGGAACGGCAGCCTGCGCAACGCCTCCCGCACGTCGACCACGCCCGCGACGTCCGGGTTCTCGGTGTTCTCCTCGCGCTGCGACCAGAACAGGGCGATGCGCCGCCGCTCGCGCACCGCACTGCGGATGCGGCTCCGGGCCAGGTTGGCCACCACCCCGCGCGCGTACGCCACCGGATGGTCGGCGGCGCGCACCCGGTCCCAGCGGTGCCACAGCGCCAGCAACGCGTCCGCCGCCAGATCGTCGGCGGTGTCCGACTCTCCCGTCAGCAGATGGGCCAGACGCGACAGTTCGGCGTAGTGGCGCTCGAAGAAGGCGTGGAACTCCACGGAGGCGGCGTCGTCGACGACTGTGCCCACGGGCGACCTCTCCTCGCAGCGGCTGCGGGCGCTCCCGGCCGGGGCACCCTGTGGCTGTCATGCAGATGACATGTGATCATCCGGGGGAGACCCGGACGAGATCGGGAAGCGTAGCAGCGATCGTTGAACGGTTCGTACGGAGCTTCGAACGGTGTATGGCGGGCCGGACCTCGATTCCGTAACACGGAGAAAACCTGAACGGGGTTCAGGACGGGCACAATCCGGCCAGCATCCGCACACCGATCACCCAGGCACCGAGGAGCACGCGACATGTCCGAACCGCAGCAGGTCACCGACCGGCCACCCGTCAAGGAAGCCGGGGCGAACAGCGTGGACCGGTTCTTCCGGATCTCCGAGCGAGGTTCCACCTTCGGCCGGGAGATCCGCGGCGGCTTCGCCACCTTCTTCACGATGGCCTACATCCTTGTCCTGAATCCCATCATCCTGGGCAGCGCGAAGGACAAGTCCGGGCACCAGCTGGACGCCGTGCAACTCACCACCGCCACCGCCCTGGTGGCCGCGGTCATGACGATCATCATGGGCGTCGGCGGCAACCTGCCCCTGGCGCTGGCCGCCGGACTCGGCCTGAACGCCGTGGTCGCCTTCCAGATCGCCCCGCTGATGAGCTGGGACGACGCGATGGGCCTGATCGTCCTCGAAGGCCTGCTGATCTGCGTGCTGGTGGTGACCGGCCTGCGCGAGGCCGTCATGCACGCGATACCCCAGCCGCTCAAGCAGGCGATCAGCGTCGGCATCGGCCTGTTCATCGCCTTCATCGGCTTCGTCGACGCCGGGTTCGTCAGCCGCATCCCCGACGCCGCGAACACCACCGTGCCCGTTCAGCTGGGCGGCACCGGCACCCTGGCCGGCTGGCCGATGCTCGTCTTCTGCCTCGGCGTGCTGCTGACCATCGGACTGCTCGCCCGCAAGGTCAAGGGCGCCATCCTCATCAGCATCGTCACCATGACCGCGCTGGCGATCCTGATCAACTCGCTGGCGGACATCAAGTCCTGGGGCCTGACCACACCGTCCTGGCCGGACAAGCTCGTCGACGCCCCCGACTTCGGACTCATCGGCCACTTCGACCTGTTCGGCGCCTTCGGCGCTCCCGGTGTCGGCGTCGTCACCGTCGTCCTGCTGATCTTCACGCTGATCCTGTCCGACTTCTTCGACACCATGGGCACGGTCGTCGGCATCAGCGCCGAGGCGGGTCTGCTCGACGAGGACGGCAAGGTCCCGAACCTCGGCCGGGTGCTGCTCATCGACGGTGCCGCGGCGGTCGCCGGCGGCGCGGCCTCCGCCTCCTCCGCGACCTCCTACATCGAGTCGGCGGCCGGCGTCGGCGAGGGCTCGCGCACCGGCTTCTCCAACCTCGTCACCGGCGGCCTGTTCGGTCTGGCGCTGTTCCTGACCCCGCTGCTCACCATCGTCCCGCTCCAGGCCGCGGCCCCGGCCCTGGTCGCCGTCGGCTTCCTGATGATGACCCAGGTCAAGCACATCGACTGGGACCGCTACGACATCGCCATCCCGGCGTTCCTCACCATCGCCGTGATGCCGTTCACGTACTCCATCACCAACGGCATCGGCGCCGGTTTCCTCGCCTACGTCGTCATCAAGACCGTGCTCGGCAGGGCCAAGGAGGTCCACTGGCTGCTGTGGGGGACCTCGGCGCTGTTCCTGGTGTACTTCGCGATCGACCCCATCGAGCAGCTCCTGGGAGCGAAGTGACGCCGGGCGGGCGGTGACACGAGGACGGGCCGCACCCGGGGGGAAGGGGGCGGCCCGTCTCGTCTCTACAGACGGATTGTCGGCGGCCGAGGTTCAGTCCTTGAGCGCGGCTTGCATCATCGCCTTGGCGACCGGAGCCGCCAGGCCGTTGCCGCTGACCTCCGAGCGGGCCGCGTTCGACTGCTCGACGACGACCGCCACGGCGACCTCCTTGCCCGAGGAGTCGGACTTGCCGTACGAGGTGAACCAGGCGTACGGCACCTGGCTGTTGTTCTCGCCGTGCTGGGCCGTCCCCGTCTTGCCGCCCACGGTCGCACCAGGAACCTGGGCGTTCGTACCCGTGCCCTTGTTCACGACCGTCTGCATCGCCGACTGCAACTGCTCGGCGGTCGAGGAGCTGACGATCTCCTTCGTGCCCGCGTCGTCGTCGTAGTCCTGGAGCACATCACCGCCGCTGTCGGTGATCTGCGCGACCATGTGCGGCGAGACCAGCTTGCCGCCGTTGGCGATGGCCGCCGACACCATGGCCATCTGCAAAGGCGTGGCGGTGACGTCGAACTGGCCGATGCCCGTCAGCGCGGTCTCCGAGGGGTCCATGTCCGACGGGTACACGCTCGTGTAGGCCCGGACCGGCACGTCCTGCTTGTCGTCGTCGAAGCCGAACCTGTCGGCCATCGCCTTCACCTTGTCCTGGCCCAGGTCGACGGCCATCTTCCCGAAGACGTTGTTGCAGGAGTACTGGAGCGCCACCCGGATCGAGGCGTTCGCGCAGGGCGCGCTCGGGTTCTCGTTGTCCAGCACCTTGGACGTGCCCGGCAGCGGGTACGGGTTCGGGCTGTCGGTCTTCTGGTCCACCGACGAGTACAGCCCGTCCTCCAGCGCCGCCGCCGCCACGACCAGCTTGAACGTCGAGCCCGGGGGCAGCGGCTGGCGCAGCGCACGGTTGGTCAGGGGCTTGTCGGGGTCCGTGGTGAGCTTCTTCCAGGCCGGTCCCGCCGTGTTGGCGTCGGTCAGTGACGACGGGTCGTACGACGGCGTCGACACCACCGCGAGGATCTTCCCGGTCTTCGGGTCGATGGCGACGGCGCCGCCCTTCTTGTCGCCGAGCGCCTCGTAGGCCGCCTTCTGCACATCCGGGTCGATGGTCGTGACCACGTTGCCCGGCTCCGCGCGCTGGTTGGTGAGCGTGTCCATCACGGACTTCAGCCGGCTGTCCGTGCCGTTGAGCAGGTCGGTGTAGATGCCCTCCAGCTGGGTCGGGGCGTACGCCTGCGACGCGTATCCGGTCACCGCCGCGTACAGCGGGCCGTCCGTGTACGTCCGCTTGTACTTCAGGTCGCCCGTCTTCGTCGGCGCCGAGCCGGTGATCGACCGGCCGCCCACGATGATGTTCCCGAGCGGCGCCGAGTACGTCTCGATCGCGTTCCGCCGGTTGTCCTTGTCGTCTGCCAGCGCCCGGCCCTCGTAGAACTGCACCCAGGTCGCCCTGACCAGCAGAGCCAACACCAGGAGCAGCGCGAAGGCCGACGCGCGCCTGATCGTCTTGTTCATTCCGAACAGGAGGACGAGTCACACCGGGCGGAACGTTCCCGTCCGTCCTGGTTTCTCATCCGGCGGGGCCGGTTTCTCATCCGCCGTTCAGAAAACCCGCCTCGTACGCCGCGATCACCGCCTGCGTGCGGTCGCGGGTGCCGGTCTTCGCCAGCACCGCCGCGACGTGCGACTTCACCGTGGCCGGGCCGACCTCCATCCGGCGGGCGATCTCCGCGTTGGTCAGCCCCTGCGCCAGGTGCCCCAGCACCTCCCGCTCGCGTCCGGTGAGCTTCGCCGCCCAGGTGGGCGGTGCCGGGTGCGTACGGGCGTGCTCGCTCGCCAGGGCGCGCACGGCCGCCGGGAACAGCAGGCTGTCGGTGCGCGCGACGAGCCGGACCGCCTGCACGAGCGTGTCGGCGTCCGCCCGTTTCAGCAGGAACCCGGCGGCCCCGGCACGCAGCGCGTCGTAGACGTAGGAGTCGTTCTCGAAGGTCGTCACGACGACGATCCGGGGCGGCTCGTCCAGGGTGGCGAGGATCTGCTCGGTGGCGCGGATCCCGTCCGTTTCCGGCATCCGGACGTCCATGAGGACGACGTCCGGGCGCAGTGCCCGGACGACCGACACCGCCTCCGCGCCGGTGGCCGCCTCGCCCACCACCTCCAGGTCCGGCTCGGCGGAGAGGATGGCGCGCAGCGCGGTGCGCACCATGCGCTCGTCGTCGGCGAGGACGACACGGACGGTGTCCGGGCGGGTCATACGGGTCCTTTCATCGGCAGGCGTGCGTGCAGCCGCCAGGTGTGTGCCGTGGTCGGCCCGGCCGTCGCGGTGCCGCCCAGCAACCTGGCCCGGTCCGCGATACCGCGCAGCCCGTGGCCGCCGCCGGTGCGGGAGGGGGCCGGGCCGGTCACCGGGTTCTCCACGGTGATCTCCAGCTCCCCGCCCGTCAGCGCGACGCGCACCGCCACCGAGGCCTGCTCACCGGCGTGCTTGAGGGCGTTGCTCAGCCCCTCCTGCACGATGCGGTAGGCCTCGCGGGACAGCAGCGGGGGCAGCGTCCGCGGGTCGGTGTCCACGGTCGCGGTCACGTGCTGTCCACCCGCCCGGGTACGGCGCAGCAGCCCGTCGAGGTCCGCGGCGAGGGTGGGCGCAGGGGCCGTCCCGGGGGCGTCTCCGTCGCGCAACACGCCCAGGACCGCGTCGAGTTCGCCGACCGTACGGCGGGTCGTGTCCTCGATCGCGGCGAGGGCCTCGCGGACGAAGGCCGGGTCGGAGTCGAGGACCCGGCGGGCCGCGCTCGCCTGGAGGGTGACCGCGCTCAGGGCGTGGCCCACACTGTCGTGCAGTTCCCGCGCCAGCCGGTTGCGCACCGCGAGGTCGGCGGCGCGGGCCTCCGCGGCGGCGAGCCGCTCCCGGGGCGTGGGGCCGAGCAGCGGGACGGCCCAGCGGGCCAGCAGCGCGCCGCAGCCCGCCGCGCAGCCGGCGAGGGCGGCCAGCGAGGCCACGCCCGCGGCCGGGGCGAGCGCCAAGGCCCAGCCGTGGTCGAGGACTTCGGGCAGGTCGAGCAGGTCGCGGTCGAGTCCGGCGAGCACCGGCAGCACGATCAGGGCGGTGGCGAACGGCGGCAGCGCCAGCGACATCCCCGCGATGATCCCGCCGAACCCGAGGTGCAGCGTGAACCAGGCCGCCGTACGGCCCTTCTCGCCCCGCGTCGCGGCGGGTCCGAAGGCGAGCCGGTCCGGGTCCACCCCGCACAGCCAGCGCACGGCGGCGGACTCCAGCGGCCGGGTGAGCGGGAACAGCGAGGTGACGGCCGCGAGCGGCAGACCCACGCCGAACGAGGCGAGTTGAAGGGGAAACGAGCCGAAGACGTCCGCGGAGCCCACGGCCGGGCTGATGACCACCGAGCCCACCAGGACGTACGGCATGGCCAGCGCACCGCCGAGGATCAGGTGGATCCAGCGAAGGCGCGCCCGCCGGCCGAACAGCGACCGGGCGGCCGCCTTCACACCGCCCGCCGTGAGGCCCCGGCCGAGCGCTCCGCGAAGTGGTAGGCGCCGGCGGCGGCGACGAGGAGGCCCACGAGCATCTGGCCAGCGTAGGCGAGGTTCATCAGCGGCGTGGGGCGGTCGGCGAGGTCCGCCACGCCCCCGGCGGAGGCCAGCGACAGCCATCCGCCCCAGCAGGCCACGGCACTCGAGCCCACCCAGGCGAGACCGAGCGGCACCGACACGGGCAGCGCCCGGCCGCGCCGGAAGGCCGTCAGCACGGAGCCGGCGACCGCCGCGAGGAGGAACACGACGTACAGCAGCGCCTCCAGGACGCGGAAGTCACCGCCCTGGCCCTCCCTGAGCCCAAGCGAGACACCGCAGGCCCAGAGGGCGTGGAGCGTGATCGGCGGCAGGGCGAGCAGGGCGGCGGCCACGGCGAGGGCGCGGTGGGCCGGACCGAGGACACCGACGGGCAGGTCCCCCACCCGCCCGTGCCACAGATGCCCCCAGCGGTCCCGCGCGTAGAGCACGAACAGGCCACCGAGGGCGAGGCCTTGCGCGATGAAACCCGTGTAGACGACGGCGAACACCCACGCGTCCAGGAAGGCCTCCCGGCCCGCGGACGGGGAGCCGCCCGCACCGAACGCCCGCGCCACCAGCTGCGCCGGGAACCCGGCCATGATCGGCGCCAGCAGCCCGGTGGCGACCCAGACGGGGAACGCGAGCAGCCAGGCGGCCACCCGCAGCCCCCAGGGCCGGGTCAGCACCAGTGCCAGCACGATCACCGCGCTGTCCAGCAGCATCGACAGCCCGTTGACGACCGCCATGGTCACCCGGTCGTCCAGCAGCGGGCTCCCGTCGGGAATCCCGAGGTGACTCCCCGCCGTCCAGGCGGCCTTGAGCGCGAGGTAGGGCACGCAGGAGACGACGGCGAGGGCGCCGAGGATCCGCCGGGGGCGGCCGGTCCGGACGGCGGGGGCGGGAGCGATCGGCTGCGTCATGCGACCAGGCTCCCGTGGGAAGGACGGCCGGCGCCTCCTGCCCGGTGACGATCCGCCTCCGCCGGACGGGGGAGAGCCCCGACGCGGGTCAGCCCTCCAGGATCAGCACCGTCTCGTCGATCTCGGCACCCCGGGCCGGGGCGTACCCCCGGGCCGTCGCCACCGCACGGAACCCGCACTTCTCCAGCACGCGCAGCGACCCGGCGTTGTCGGACGCCGCCCGCGCGTACAGCGGCCGCTCGGGCACCTCGGCGAGCAGCGCCCGCAGCGCCTGGGTGGCGATGTCCTTGCCCCAGTAGGCGCGGTCGATCCAGTAGGTCACCTCGCGCTCGCCCGGCACCCCGTACACGCCCGCGCTGCCGACCACGTCCCCGTCGGCCAGGACCGTACGGACGACGACGTCGGGCGAGGAGCGCATCCGGGACCAGCGGGTGTCGAAGGCGGCCCGGTCGGCGGGATCCTCCGGGGTGAAGGCCGCCATGCTCAGGGACTCGGGGTCGTTCATCTGCCGGAAGAAGACCGGCAGATCGCTGTCGTGGACCTGGCGCAGCTCGACGTTCATGGCTCAGAGCCTACGGGTGGCCAGTGTCAGCCGGTCCCTCGCGTCGAAGAGCGCGTCCTTCACCAGCTGTTCGTGCGCCGGGGTCAGCCGCGCCACCGGAACCGAGCAGCTGATCGCGTCCCGCGCCGGGGTGCGGTAGGGGATCGCCACGCCGAAGCAGCGCAGCCCCAGCGTGTTCTCCTCGCGGTCCACGGCGAAGCCCTGCTCCCGCACCTGGCGCAGCTCCTCGATGAGCTTCTCCCGGTCGGTGATCGTGTGCTCGGTCAGCGCGGGCAGCGTCTCCGGGAGCATCTTGCGGACCTGTTCGTCCGAGTAGGTGCTGAGCAGCGCCTTGCCGAGGGAGGTGGAGTGCGCGGGCAGCCGGCGGCCGACCCGGGTGAAGGGGCGCAGGTAGTGCTGGGACTGGCGGGTGGCGAGGTAGACGACGTTGGTGCCGTCGAGGCGGGCGAGGTGGATCGTCTCGGTCGTGTCGTCCGAGAGCCGGTCCAGCGTCGGGCGGGCCGCCGCGACGACCTCGTCGCCGTCGATGTACGAGGTGCCGACCAGCAGGGCGCGCACCCCGATGCCGTACCGCGTGCCCGTCGCGTCCGTCTCCACCCAGCCCAGTTCGACCAGGGTGCGCAGCAGCATGTAGAGGCTCGACTTGGGGTACCCGACGGCCTCCTGGACCGCCGCGAGGGAGTGCATGCCGGGGCGTCCGGCGAAGTATTCGAGCAGTTCAACCGTTCGCACCGCGGACTTGACCTGCGCCCCGCCGCCCGTCTCGCCAGCCGACATCGCCCTTGACCCCTTCGTTGGACGGGAAATAGTCTCCACAGCATATTCATCATGGGAGACAGCGTTCAGTATATCGAACGCCCCTGGTGGATGACCCAGTACTGCGGCAATACATGTGTGGAGGGACCCGCGGTGGCAGCAGCACCAGTCTGGAGTGTCGACCCCCGAACCGGGAAGCAGCGTGAACAGGTTGCGGTGGAGGCCACAGCCCAGGAGGTGGACACCGCCGTCCGCGCCGCGCACGAGGCACGCGGGGCCCTCGCCGACCGCACGGTCCGCGCGGCCTTCCTGCGCACCGCCGCCGAGGAGCTTCAGGCGGCCAAGGACAGTCTCGTGGAGACCGCCGACGCCGAGACCGCGCTCGGCCCGGTCCGGCTGACCGGCGAGCTCGCCCGCACCTGCTACCAGCTGCGGGCCTTCGCGGACATCGTCGACGAGGGCGCCTTCCTCGACGTCGTCATCAACCACCCCGACGACACCGCGACCCCGCCCATCCCGGACCTGCGCCGCTACAAGGTGCCGCTGGGGGTCGTCGCCGTCTACTCGGCGTCGAACTTCCCCTTCGCCTTCTCGGTCGCGGGCGGCGACACCGCGAGCGCCCTCGCGGCCGGCTGCCCGGTCGTCGTCAAGTCCCACCCGGACCACCCGGCCCTGTCCGAGTACGTCGCCAAGGTGCTGCGCCGCGCCGCCGCCCGGCACGACATCCCCGACGGTGTCGTGGGCCTGGTCCACGGCTTCGAGGCGGGCGTGGAGCTGATCAAGCACCCGCTGGTCGCGGCGGCCGGCTTCACCGGTTCCGTACGCGGTGGCCGGGCGCTCTTCGACGCCGCCGCGGCCCGCCCGGTCCCGATCCCCTTCCACGGCGAGCTGGGCTCCCTCAACCCGGTCGTCGTCACCGAGGCCGCGGCCGCCGAGCGGGCCGAGGCGATCGGCGCCGGTCTCGCCGGTTCGATGACGCTGGGCGTCGGCCAGTTCTGCGTGAAGCCGGGCCTCGTCCTCGCGCCGTCCGGCGCCGCCGGTGACGCCCTGCTGAAGTCCCTGACCGACGCCGTCAGCGACACCGACGCCGGGGTCCTGCTCGACCACCGCATGCGCGACAACTTCGTCGCGGGCGTCGCCGAGCGGGCCGGGCTGCCGGACGTCGAGTCCCCGGTCACCCCGGGCGCGGGCGGCGAGCACACCGTCAGCGCGGGATTCCTCACGGTCCCGGCGAGCCGGCTGGCCGCCGAGGGCGAGCACGACCTGCTGCTGGAGGAGTGCTTCGGGCCGGTCACCGTGGTGGCCCGCTACGAGGACGAGACCGAGGTGAAGGCGGTGCTGTCGCGACTGCCGGGCAACCTCACGGCGACGGTGCAGCTGTCCGAGGAGGAGGCCGCCGGGCAGGGCCGCGGCGCCGAGATCCTCGCGGAACTCACGCCGCTGGCCGGGCGCGTGCTGGTGAACGGCTGGCCGACGGGTGTCGCCGTCGCACCGGCCCAGCACCACGGTGGTCCGTACCCGGCGACGACGTCGACCTCCACGTCGGTGGGCGGCACGGCGATCGAGCGGTGGATGCGGCCTGTTGCCTACCAGAACGCCCCCGAGGCGCTGCTGCCGCAGGAGCTGCGGGACGAGAATCCCCTGGGGCTGCCGCGGCGGTTCAACGGACGTCTGGAGCGTTAGCGCCGTAGGGGTGCGGTGGATTGCGGGCTGCCGGTTCGTGGTGGTTGATCGCGCAGTTCCCCGCGCCCCTTGAGGCCGGAACTGGAAGACTTGGCCGAATGGATCTGGAACTTCCCGAACTTCCCTTCGGCTTGCGCACATATGGGCCCGAAGCCCATTGGTCCTATGAGGACGGCGTGCTCACCGGGTGGGCCGGGGCGCGGCAGGACCGGTTCGTGCCGCCCACCGGTGAGGGGCTGGACCCCGCCTCCGACGCGCCCCGGCTGCTCGGGGCGCCCGAAGGGGACTTCCAGCTGATCGCCAAGGTCACCGTCGGGTTCGGCGCGGCCTTCGACGCCGGGGTGCTCTACGTCCACGTGGGGGAGCGGGCCTGGGCCAAGCTCTGCCTGGAGTACTCCCCGGACGTCCCCACCGTCTGCACGGTGGTGACCCGGGGCCACTCCGATGACGCCAACTCCTTCACGGTGGACGGCAGTTCCGCATGGCTCCGGGTCAGCCGCACCGGCCGCGCCTTCGCCTTCCACGCCTCACGCGACGGACGGCGCTGGACCTTCGTCCGCCTCTTCACCCTCGGCGACGAGAAGGAGACGGGAGCGGCGCTGGTGGGCTTCATGGCCCAGTCCCCGATGGGCGAGGGCTGTGTGGTGACGTACGACCACATCGAGTTCAGGCCCTCCTGGCCGGACGATCTGCGCGACGGCAGCTGAGGCCGCGCCGGGGGAACCGCGTCCCGGCGCCCGCGCGTCGCCGTTTCCATGACCGGCAACCGAGCGACCCCGGACCGTGTGATCCGTACCGTCCTGCCCGCCGAGGTGGCGGACGTCGTCGCGCTGCACGCGCGGGCCCGGGCGACGTACTACCCCGGCGGGCTCCCGCAGGACGGCACCGACTGGACCGCCGCCTGGCGCGGCGCCCTCACCCGGCCGGACGGCCGGGTGCTGTGCGCCGTGGAGGCGGCCCGCATCGTCGGCCTGGCCTCCTTCCGCGTCCCCGAGGGCGCACCGGCGGACACGGTGAAGCTGTTCCAGTTCCACGTCGACCCCGGTCACTGGCGTCGCGGCGTCGGCGCCGCGCTGCACGCGGCCTGCGTCGAGGAGTGGCGGGCCGACGGCCGTCGGGATGCCCTTCTCGAAGTGCACGTGGACAACCTGCGGGCCCAGGGGTTCTACCGGCGGCTGGGATGGCTCCCGGAACCGGCCGGGCCGGGGGACCACCACCTGCGGATGCGCCTCGCCCTGCCCGGGGAATGAACCACGCTGCTTGAACGTTCATCCATCCGGCGGAGGGAGTCTCCGTACCGTACGACCTGGAGAGAGCCGAGACATGCGCGTCGAGATCTGGAGCGACATCGCCTGCCCCTGGTGCTACGTGGGCAAAGCCCGCTTCGAGAAGGCGCTGCGGGACTTTCCGTACCGCGACGAGGTCGAGGTGGTGCACCGCTCCTTCGAGCTGGACCCCGGCCGCGCCAAGGACGACATCCAGCCCGTGATCACGATGCTCACCAAGAAGTACGGGATGAGCCCCGCGCAGGCCGAGGCCGGGGAGGACAACCTGGGTGCCCAGGCCGCCGCCGAGGGCCTCGACTACCGCACCCGGGGCCGCGACCACGGCAGCACCTTCGACATGCACCGTCTGCTGCACTTCGCCAAGGAGCACGGCCGCCAGGAGCAGCTCCTCGACCTGCTCTACCGGGCCAACTTCGCCGAGGAGCGCACCGTCTTCAACGACGACGAGCGGCTCGTGGAGCTCGCCACCGCCGCCGGGCTGGACGCCGAAGCCGTGCGCGCGGTGCTCGCCGACCCGGGCGCGTACGCCGACGAGGTCCGCGCCGACGAGCGCGAGGCCGCGCAGCTCGGCGCGAACGGTGTGCCCTTCTTCGTCCTCGACCGCAGGTACGGCGTCTCCGGCGCCCAGCCCGCCGAGGTCTTCGCCCAGGCCCTGGCCCAGGCGTACGGCGAGCCCGCGCCGCTGAAGGCCGTCGGGAGCGGCGACGCCGACGCGGACGCCTGCGGCCCGGACGGCTGTGCCGTGCCCCAGCTCTGAAACGCCCAGCTCGGAGCGCATGCATAAGCGCTCCTTGGCGGCATTGCGCAGAAATCGGCAATGGACGGGGAGATCCCGGGGACGCAGAGTGGTCCCATGGAGACCTTCGAGAACCTCGTCCGTGCCGAGTTCACCCCGAAGCAGACCTACCTCAACACCGCCAGCAACGGGCTCCTGCCCGCGCGCACCGTGGAAGCCGTGCAGCAGGCGGTGCGGATGCGCGCCGAGGGCACGCCCCTGGGTCCCCTGTACGAAGACGTGGAGGCCGCCCGCGCGTCCTTCGCCCGGCTGGCCGGCGTCCCGGCCGAGCGGGTCGCGACCGGGGCCTCGGTCGCCGAGTACGGCGGGCTGATCGCCGCGTCGCTGCCCGCCGGGGCCGAAGTCCTCACGGCCGAGGGTGACTTCTCCTCGCTGGTGAACCCCTTCCACGCGCGCGGCGACCTCAAGGTGCGTGCCGTGCCGCTGGAGCGGCTCGCCGAGTCCGTGCGCCCCGGAACCGCGCTCGTCGCGGTCAGCGCCGCCCAGTCCGCCGACGGCCGCCTCGCCGACCTGCCCGCCGTGCGGGAGGCGGCCCGGGCACACGGCGCCCGCACCTATGTCGACGCCTCCCAGTCGGCCGGCTGGCTGCCGATGGAGGCCGACGCCGACGACTTCCTCGCCGCCGTCGGCTTCAAGTGGCTCCTGGGCCCGCACGGCGCCTCGTTCTTCGTCGCCCCGCGGGACTTCGGCGGGCTCACACCGCTGCTCGCCGGCTGGGTCGCCGGGGAACACCCCTGGGACAGCTGCTACGGCCCGGTCGAGGAACTCGCGCGCTCCGCACGGCGGTTCGACGTCAGCCCGGCCCTGTTCACCTACGCCGGTCTGCGCGCCTCACTTGAACTGCTGGAAGAGATCGGCGTCGACACCGTCCACGCCCACGACGTCGGCCTCGCGGACCGCTTCCGCGCCGGGCTCGCCGGGCTGGGACACCGGCCGGTGCCCGCGCCGGGCTCGGCGATCGTTTCGGTGCCGGGGCTCGGCCACCGGCAGGGCGAACTGAGCCGGGCGGGCATCGAGGTCTCCGACCGGGCCGGGAACCTGCGGGCCGCGTTCCACCTGTACAACACGCCCGCCGACGTGGACCGGCTGCTGGAGGTCCTCGCGGCATGACAAAAACCGGGCGGGGCCTCCCGTCCCACACGAGGAGGCCCCGCCCGGCAGCTCTGTCACGCGGTCACTTCACCGGTGTGAAGTCCCGCGCGCCGATGAACTCCGGCCGCCGCACCGGCGCCGCGAACGGTTCCACCGCCGTGTTCTCCACGCTGTTGAACACGATGAACACGTTGCTGCGCGGGAACGGCGTGATGTTGTCGCCGGAGCCGTGCATGCAGTTGCAGTCGAACCAGGTCGCCGAACCGGCCTTGCCCGTGAACAGCTTGATGCCGTGCTCGGCGGCGAACCGGGTCAGCGCCTCGTCCGAGGGCGTGCCCGCGTCCTGCATCTGCAGCGACTTCTTGTAGTTGTCCTTCGGCGTTTCGCCCGCGCACCCGAGGAACGTCTTGTGCGACCCCGGCATGATCATGAGCCCGCCGTTGGTGTCGTAGTTCTCGGTCAGGGCGATCGAGACCGACACCGTGCGCATCCGCGGCAGACCGTCCTCGGCGTGCCACGTCTCGAAGTCCGAGTGCCAGTAGAAGCCACTGGCGCCGAACCCCGGCTTGACGTTGATCCGCGACTGGTGGACGTACACGTCCGAGCCGAGGATCTGCCGTGCCCGTCCGACGACCCGCTCGTCGCGGACCAGCCGGGCGAACACCTCGCTGATCTTGTGCACCTCGAAGACCGAGCGGATCTCCTTGGACTTCGGCTCCACGATGGACCGCTCGTCCGCGCGGATGTCCGGGTCGTTCACCAGGCGGTTCAGCTCGTCGCGGTAGACGGCGACCTCGTCCGCGCCGATGAGCTCGTCGATGGCGAGGAAGCCGTCACGCTCGAAGGACAGCAGGTCGGCCGGCGCGACCGGGCCCGGGGCGTCGGGGGCGCCCCAGACGACCGGGTCCTGACGCGGCGTGAGCACCTCGGTGGCGCCACGACTGGGGTAGAGGTCGGTGATGCCGGTGGTGGTGGTCTCGGTGATGGCGGTCATGGAAACGTCACACCTCCTCGGTGAGCAGCGGGTAGACGCCGTTCTCGTCGTGGTCCTCCCGTCCGGTCACGGGCGGGTTGAACACGCAGAGGCAGCGGAAGTCCTGCTTGACCCGCAGCGTGTGCCTCTCGTGCCCGTCCAGGAGGTACATGGTGCCGGGCGTGATGGTGTGCGTCTGCCCGGTCTCGTGGTCGGTCAGCTCGGCCTCGCCCTCCACGCAGACGACGGCCTCGATGTGGTTCGCGTACCACATCGACGTCTCCGTACCCGCGTACAGGATCGTCTCGTGCAGGGAGAAGCCGACCTTCTCCTTGGCGAGGACGATGCGCTTGCTCTCCCACGTACCGGACGCGGCCTTCACGTGCCGGTCGGTGCCTTCGATCTCCTTGAACGAACGGACAATCACGGTGCTGCGATGCCTCCTAGATGGGTGATGCTCGGTTGGTCAGGCGGTCTCTCGGACGGCGCGGGCCAGCATGCTCAGGCCCTCGTCCAGCTCCTCCGGCGTGATGGTGAGGGCCGGGAGCAGCTTCACGACCTCGCTCTCCGGGCCGGACGTCTCGATGAGCAGTCCCAGCTCGAAGGCGCGCTTGGCGACCTTGCCCGCGCGGGCCTTGTCGTGGAACTCCATGCCCCACACCAGACCGCGGCCGCGGTACTCCTTCACGTCGGCCAGGTTCTCCTCGGTGATGGAGATCAGCGCCTGCTCGACCTGCTCGCCGCGCTTGCGGGTCTGCTTCTCCATCGCGGAACCGTCGGTCCAGTACGTCTCCAGGGCGGCGGTGGCCGTGACGAACGCGGGGTTGTTGCCGCGGAAGGTGCCGTTGTGCTCGCCGGGCTCCCAGACGTCGAGCTCGGGCTTGAACAGGCACAGCGACATGGGCAGGCCGTAGCCGCTGATCGACTTGGAGACGGTGACGATGTCCGGCGTGATGCCCGCCTCCTCGAAGGAGAAGAACGCGCCGGTGCGGCCGCAGCCCATCTGGATGTCGTCGACGATCAGCAGCATGTCCTGCCGCTCGCACAGCTCCGACAGGGCGCGCAGCCACTCGGGCCGGGCCACGTTGATGCCGCCCTCGCCCTGCACGGTCTCGACGATCACGGCGGCGGGCTTGTTCAGGCCCGAGCCCTGGTCCTCCAGGAGCCGCTCGAACCACAGGAAGTCCGGGACCTGGCCGTCGAAGTAGTTGTCGAACGGCATCGGGGTGCCGTGCACCAGCGGGATGCCGGCGCCGGCGCGCTTGAAGGCGTTGCCGGTGACGGCCAGCGAGCCCAGCGACATGCCGTGGAAGGCGTTGGTGAACGACACGATCGACTCGCGCCCCTTCACCTTGCGCGCCAGCTTCAGCGCGGCCTCGACGGCGTTGGTGCCGGTGGGGCCGGGGAACATGACCTTGTACGGCAGGTCGCGCGGGCGCAGCAGCAGGTTCTGGAAGGCCTCGAGGAACGTGCGCTTGGCGGTGGTCGACATGTCGAGCCCGTGCGTGACGCCGTCCCGCTCCAGGTAGTCGATCAGCGCGCGTTTCAGGACCGGGTTGTTGTGCCCGTAGTTCAGTGACCCCGCTCCGGCGAAGAAGTCGAGGTACTCATGGCCGTCCTCGTCGTACATGCGGCTGCCCACCGCACGGTCGAAGACGGTGGGCCAGCCGCGGCAGTAGCTGCGTACCTCGGACTCGACGGTCTCGAAGACGCTCAGGTCGGGCTGGGTGATGGTCACGACGAATCGCTCCTCGGTGCGTGGGGGAAGTCTGCGGGGTGGGGGCGGGAAGAAGTCAGTGGGGCAGGGGGCCGATGCGGTACAGCACCTCTGCGTCGTGCGGCCCGTCGGGGAACAGGCCGGTGTCGAACAGCACCTCGCGCTCCAGCCGCGCGTCGTGACGTTCGGCGAACGACGTGAACAGGCGCTCCGAGGCGGTGTTGCCGGGAGTGATGGTGGTCTCCACCGTGGTCACCCCCCGCTCGGTCACGGTCCGCGCGACCAGACCGTCGAGCAGCGCGGCGGCCAGTCCGCGCCCGCGGTGGGCCTCGTCCACCGCCACCTGCCACACCAGCAGGGTGTGCGGGTTGTCCGGCCGCACGTACCCGGTGATGAAACCCATCGGCTCGCCGTGCTCGTCACGGGCCACGGCCGAGGTGGCGGCGAAGTCGCGGCACCACAGCAGATAGCTGTAGGACGAGTTCACGTCGAGAACCTTGGAGTCCTTCGCCATCCGCCAGAGTGCGGCTCCGTCAGCCACCGTGGGGCGGTCGATTTGCAGGTCTGCTTGTACGGCGGTCATGCAAATTGAACTTACCCAGCGAAATTCAAAATTGCATCGCCGATCGGGGTTACGTATGGACCCTGTCTGTGTTATCGCGCGAGCGCGAGGCCCCGCGCCCCCGAGTGAGGAGATGCCCGATTTTGCCCGGGAATTACCGGGCAAAATGGTCAGAGTGTGTAACGCGTCACAGGTGTGTCAGTCCTGTGGAAGCGACCAGAATTCCCCCGCCGAGTGTCCTCAGAATCTGCGCGTTTAGGAACGAGAAAAGCGGGCAGAAGAATACGGGAAGCTATTCTTGAAAGAATTCTTAATTGTGTGCCAGCTTACACGCGGGATGTCTCGGATAACACGTGGAATTCAAGCCCCGGTCACTCCGTCGATGCGTTCCCGCAGGAGATCGGCGTGACCGTTGTGCCGCGCGTACTCCTCGATCATGTGGATGAGCACCCAGCGCAGACTCACCTCCATGCCGGGCACCGGCCCCTCGGCGACCCGCCCGATGTGGTCCAGCGGCAGCGCGGCGCACAGCTCCCGCCCGCGCGCGATCTCCCGCCGCCAGATCCCGAGCGCCTCGTCGAGCCCCCGCGCCGGATCCAGCGCGTAGCCGGTCCCGTCCTCGAACAGGGGCGGCACGGCGAGACCGCCGGCCACCCGCTGGAACCAGTTCCGCTCGACCTCGGCGAGGTGCTGCACCAGCCCGAGCAGCGTCAGCGACGAGGGCTCGGCCGCCGCCGTGCGTACCTGGGCGTCGTCCAGCCCGGCGCACTTCAGCGCCAGCGTGGCCCGGTGGAAGTCCAGCCAGCTCTCCAGCATGGCCCGCTCGTCACCGGTGAGGCGGGGCACGGGGCGGCCGTCGGGGAGGGCCGGGCCGTCGGTGGAAGTGTCGGTGGTCATGCGGGGAGCATGGCACGGGGCACCGACAACGGTGCCCCGGCAGCGCTCGGGCGAGGACTACCGCCACGCCCCCTCGGCGGCCCGCAGCGCGGCCTCCACGTCCACCGGCAGCCCCTGCTCGGACAGCGCCGCCCCCAGGGCCGCCAGGCTCGCGCGCACGGCCCCCGGTGTCGCGTCCGCGCCGTAGTGGTTGACCCGGATCATCTCCTTGGCCAGCGCGCCCCCGCCCGCGGCCAGCGGCACCGCAGGATCGGCCGCCAGCGCCCGCCGCACCAGCTCCGACGCCACCAGCCCGGACGGCGCCCGCAGCGTCGTGGCGACGGGCGCCGCGTCCCGGGCCTCGTACACGTACGGCTCCAGCCCGCCGCCGAGCGCGGTCGCACCGGCCCGGGTCGCCGCCGCGGCGGACGCGTGCCGGGCCATCACGGCCTCCAGGCCCGCCGCCTCGATCCGCTCCACGCATGCCTCGAGCGCCAGCATCTCCAGCTGCGCCGGCGCGTGCAGCAGCGCCGTGCGGCCGCCGTCGATCCACCGCTCCTTCCAGTCGAGCAGCGACAGGTACGAGCGGCGCGGCGCGTTCGGGTTGGCCGCCATCCGCGCCCACGCCCGCTCGCTCACCGACACCGCCGACACCCCGGCCGGACCGCCCATCGCCTTCTGCGCGCCGATCACGCACAGGTCCACGCCCCACGCGTCCGGCAGCACCGGCTCGGCGCCGATCGACGCCACGGCGTCCAGGTAGAACAGCGCCCCGTGCGCCCGCACGACCTCGCCGATCCGTGCGACCGGGTTGGTGTTGCCGGTCGCCGCCTCCGCGTGCACCAGCGACACGAAGTCGATCTCCGGATGCTCGGCGAAGGCCTGCCGGACCTCCTCGGCCGTCACCGCCGTGTGGAAGGGCACCGCCAGGTCGATCACCGTGGCCCCGCAGTCCCGCAGCCAGTCGCCGAAGGTCTGCCCGTAGGGCCCCGTGATGACGTTCAGCGCCGTCGTGCCCGGCCCGGCCGCGGAGCGGATCGCGCCTTCCAGCGGCAGCAGTGCCTCGCCCTGCATGATCACGACGTCCTGCCGGGTGTCCATCAGCCGCGCGACACGGTCCTCGATCGCGGCGAAGCGGTCCGCGCCGAGCGGGGCCAGGTCCAGAAACGGATGCGTCACGGCAAAGCTCTCTTCACTCACAGCAGGGTTCGATCGCAACGAGGGTAACGGGCGGCCCCCGCGCCCCCGCGCGCCGAGTCCCGCGGCCACCGGCCCCCGTCGAGGCATGGCTGCGGGCTCACTAAGGTGCGGTGCATGAGCGATCGCGCGGTGCTGCACGTGAAGGGTCGGGTGCTCGTCGGGCCCGAGGACGTCCGGGACGAGCTGTGGGTGGTCGACGGCCGCGTCTCCTACGACCGTCCCGCCGGTGCCCGCGACGTGCGCACCGCCGTGGGCTGGGTCCTGCCCGGCCTCGTCGACGCGCACTGCCACGTGGGACTCGACCGGCACGGACCGGTCCCCGAGGACGTCGCCGAGAAGCAGGCCCTGGCCGACCGGGAAGCGGGCACGCTGCTGATCCGTGACGCCGGGTCCCCCTCCGACACCCGCTGGATCGACGGCCGCGAGGACCTGCCGAAGATCATCCGCGCCGGGCGGCACATCGCCCGCACGCGCCGCTACATCCGCAACTACGCCTGGGAGATCGAGCCGGAGGATTTGGTCGCCTACGTCGCCCAGGAGGCCCGGCGCGGTGACGGCTGGGTCAAGCTGGTCGGCGACTGGATCGACCGCGACCTCGGCGACCTGTCGGCGTGCTGGCCCCGCGAGGCGGTCGAGGCGGCGATCGCAGAGGCCCACCGCCTGGGCGCCCGTGTGACCGCGCACTGCTTCGCCGAGGACTCCCTGCGGGACCTCGTCGAGGCGGGCATCGACTGCATCGAGCACGCCACGGGCCTGACCGAGGACCTCGTCCCGCTGTTCGCCGAGCGGGGTGTCGCCATCGTGCCGACCCTGGTCAACATCGCGACGTTCCCGCAGCTCGCGGACGGCGGCGAGAGCAGGTTCCCCCGCTGGTCGGCTCATATGCGCCGGCTCCACGAACGCCGTTACGACACCGTCCGGAACGCCTACGACGCCGGGATCCCGGTCTTCGTCGGCACCGACGCCGGCGGCGGCCTCGCCCACGGTCTGGCCGCGGCGGAGGTCGCCGAACTGGTCACCGCCGGCATCCCTCCCGTCGAGGCCCTCGCCGCGGGCACCTGGACGGCCCGCCGCTGGCTCGGCCGCCCCGGCCTGGACGAGGGCGCACCCGCCGACCTCGTCGTCTACGACGAGGACCCGCGCGCGGACGTCCGGGTGCTGGCGTCACCGCGCCGGGTGGTGCTGAACGGGCGCGTGGTCGGGTAGCCGACCGGGTGACGGCGGAGAACGCCTGTGCCGGGACATTCGACGCAGAACCGGAGGAGGACCTGGCCGAAACGGGCGGCGGCTCGACCGCGCCGTACCTCGTGGCCGGCGCGATCGCCCTCCTGACGGCGGGCGGGGGAGCGGTGGCCCTGGCCCGCCGCCGGGGCTGACCGGGGCTCAGAGCCGCAGCGCCTGCTCCAGTGCCCTGAGGAAGCCGTCGGTCGTCCTGCGGTCGCGTACCGCCAGGCGGAGCCACTCCTCGTCCAGGCCGGGGAACGTGTCCCCGCGCCGCACGGCGTAGCCGAGGTCGCGCAGGTGCCGGCGGACGGTGGCCGCCCGGGGCAGGCGGAGCAGGACGAACGGGCCCTCGGCGGGACCGGCCACCCGCAGCCCGGCCGGGGCGAAGCGGGCGAGGCCGGCGAGCAGATGGGCCCGGTCCGCGGCGACGCGGTGGGCCGCGTGGGCCGCCTCCGCCACCGCCCGGGGCCCCACACACGCCTCGGCCGCGGCCAGCGCCGGGGTCGACACCGGCCACAGCGGCTGCGCGCGCTCCAGCTCCTCGACGGTCTCCGGCGCCGCCAGCACATAGCCGATCCGCAGCCCGGCCAGACCCCACGTCTTGGTCAGACTGCGCAGCACCACCAGGCCCGGCACGTCGACACGGCCCGCCACGGCCTCGCGCTCACCCGGCACGGCGTCCATGAACGCCTCGTCCACCACCAGCGTCCGCCCGGGCCGGGCCAGGGAGGCGATCGCGCCCGCCGGGTGCAGCACCGACGTGGGGTTCGTCGGGTTGCCGACGACCACCAGATCCGCGTCCTCGGGGACGGCCGCCGGGTCCAGCCGGAAACCGTCCTCCTCCCGCAGCAGCACCCGCCCGACCGTGTGCCCCGCGTCCCGCAGTGCCGCCTCCGGCTCCGTGAACTGGGGGTGGACCACGACCGGCCGACGCACCTTCAGCGCCCGGGCCAGCAGCACGAACGCCTCCGCCGCGCCCGCCGTCAGCAGCACCCGCTCCACCGGCAGCCCGTGCCGCGCGGCCACCGCCGCCCGCGCGGCACGCCCGTCCGGGTAGGCCGCGAGCCCGCCGAGCGACGCGGCGATGTGCTCCCGCAGCCAGAGCGGTGGCGTGTCCGCGCGGACGTTCACGGCCAGGTCGACGAGCGAGCCGCCGTCGCCGCGGACCTCCGCGTCCCCGTGGTGGCGCAGATCGTGCCCGTCGTCAGTGCGCATGCGAGTGCGCGCCGTGGTGGTGCCCGTGACCGTGCCCGTGGTGGTGGTCGTCGTCGTCCGGGTGGAAGTGCGGCTGCTGCGGCATGCCCACCTTGTCCTCGAAACCGGGCAGCGCGATCCGGTAGACGCAGGAGTCGCAGTTCATCCGCAGGTCACCCTTGACGGCCTCCTCGTACCGCTCCCACACCAGGTCCAGCAGCTCCGGCTCCGGCCCGATGACGTCGGCGGAGAGCACCTCGACCTCCGGGTGGGCGGCCGCCCAGTCCTCCGTCTGGTGCCGCACCCGGTCCGGCAGGATGCCCGTGAACAGGAAGTAGGGCAGGACCACGATCCGGCGGGCGCCCAGCCGCGCACAGCGGTCCAGGCCGCTCGGCACGTCCGGCGCCGCCAGCGACACGAACGCCGTCTCGACCCCCGCGTACCCGCGCCCCTCCCACAGCAGCCGTGCGGCCTTGTGCACCTCGGCGTTGGCGTCCGGGTCCGTGGACCCGCGCCCCACCAGCAGCACCGTCACGTCGGCCCGGTCCCCGGGCGTGCGGCCCGCCGCCCCCAGCGCCTCGTCCAGGCGCCGCTCCAGCACGTTCAGCAGCGCCGGGTGCGGCCCGAGCGGACGGCCGTAGGTGTACGAGATGCCCGGGTGCCGCTCCTTCTCGCGGGCCAGGGCCGCCGGGATGTCGCCCTTGGCGTGCCCGGCGGACACCAGCATCAGCGGGACGGCGGCGAACCGGCGCACGCCCTGCTCGACCAGCTCGGTGACGGCCTCGCCCAGCGGCGGCGGGGACAGTTCGATGAAACCGCCGGCGACGGGCAGCTCGGGGTGCCGGGCTCCCAGCCGCCGTACGAAGTCGCGGAACGCCTCGGCTCCGGCGTCGTCCCGGGTGCCGTGGCCGGCGATGAGCAGAGCGGGCGGGGTGGTCACAGTTTCTCCTCGGCGGAAGTGGGGTGGTACAGCAGGGCGTTGAGCGCGGCGGCGGCGACCGCCGACCCGCCCTTCTCGGACACGTTGCTCACGGCGGGCAGCCCGCTCTCGCGCAGCGCGGCCTTCGATTCGACGGCTCCGACGAAGCCGACCGGCAGGCCGATGACGAGCGCGGGGTCGGCGTCGAGCGTCAGCAGCTCCTCCAGCGCGGTCGGCGCGTTGCCGATCACCCAGAGGGCGCCGGGGCCGACCTGCTCGTGGGCGAGCCGGATCGCGTGCGCGGACCGGGTCAGTCCCGGCCCGGGCTCGGCGTCCTTCAGACGGCAGACGGTCTCCCGCCGGGTGATGCCGGCGCCGACCATCTCCACGTCCACGACCACGGGCGCCCCCGCGTGCAGCGCCGCGTGCGCCTTCTCCAGGGCGGCCTCGTCCATGACGAGGTCGGTGGCGTAGTCGAGGTCGGCGGCGGAGTGGATGACCCGCTCCACCACCGCCCGGGTCAGCGGCGGGAAGTGCGAGGTGTCCAGCCGGGCACGCAGCCGCCGGTAGGACTCCACCTCGATCGGATGCACGACACGGTTCACTCGGCGCCCTCCTGTGCCGACTGCCAGCGGTAGCCGCGCGGGGTCACCATGCGCCCGGCGATGTCCCGGGTCGCGGTGTTGCCCACGGTCACGACCGTCATCATGTCGACCGTCGCCGGGTCGAGGGCGCCCAGCGTGGTGAGCCGGCTGGACTCGTCCGGGCGCGAGGCGTTGCGCACCACACCGACCGGCGTGAGCGGCGTCCGGTGCTCGGCGAGGATGCCCAGCGCCTTGGGGAGCTGCCAGTCGCGGCCCCGTGAACGCGGGTTGTAGAAGGTGACCACGAGGTCGGCCTCGGCCGCCGCGCGCACCCGCCGCTCGATGACCTCCCACGGCGTGTGCAGGTCCGACAGGCTGATCGACACGTGGTCGTGGCCCAGCGGCGCGCCCAGGATGGCACCGGCCGCGAGCGCCGCCGTCACACCGGGCACCCCGACCACGTCGATGTCGTCGGAGGCCTCGGCCAGCGCGGGGGAGGCCATGGCGTAGACGCCCGCGTCCCCGCTGCCGATCAGCGCGACGGCCTGCCCCTTGCGGGCCTCCTCGACCGCCGTGCGCGCCCGTTCCTCCTCGGCGCCGAGCCCCGACTCCAGGATCAGGGTGCCCGGCCGCAGCAGGTCGCGGATCTGGTCGACGTACTGGTCGAGGCCCACGAGCACGCGGGCGCGCCGCAGCTCGGCCTTCGCGCGGGGCGTCAGCAGGTCCCGGGCGCCCGGCCCGAGCCCGACCACCGCGAGCCGCCCGCGCCCCGGCCGCCGTACGACGGCACAGGTCGCCATCGCCGGGCTCGCGGCCGACTTCCGCTTGGGGACGAGGAGTTCACCCCCGCCGACGAGCGCGGCGGCCTCCGCCACGGACGGGGTCCCGACGGCGGCGAGCGGCGCGTCGGAGGGGTTGGGCACCTCCACCCCGGCCAGCTCCCCGGCGGAGTACGTCACCAGCGGCACCCCGAGCCGCCGCGCGGCCTCGACGATGCCGGGCTCCCCGGCCTTGGCGTCGACCGTGGCCAGCCCGGCGACGGACGCCACCGACAGCCCGGCCTCCCGCAGCGCGTCCTCGACCAGTCCGAGAACCTCCTCGACCGGCGCGCCCTTCGACGCCCCGACCCCGACGACCAGCGTCGGCGGACGCAGCACCACCTCGCGCCCGGCCGGCTCCACGAGCCGGTCGGTGAGCCGGATCGTGTACGACCCCTCGTCCGCCACCGGCAGCGGCGGCAGCGGCCAGGCCACCTCGGCCCGCAGCGCCACCGCCTCACCGTCCAGCAGCGCCCGGGACACCGCGGCGACGTCGCCCTCCACGGGCAGGCCGAGGGTGTCCAGGCCCGGCAGGTCCACGGCGTCGGTGGCCGTCGTCACGACCGGCTCGGCACCCAGCACCTCGCCCACCTCGCGGGCCAGTTCGTTGGCGCCGCCCGCGTGCCCGCCCAGCAGGGACACGGCGAACCGCCCGCCCTCGTCGACGCACACCACGCCCGGGTCCTCGGTCTTGCCGGACAGCAGCGGTGCCACCAGCCGCACCACCGCCCCCGTCGCCAGGAAGCACACGAGCTGCTCGCACTGCGCGAACGCGGTCCGTACGGCGTCCCCGACGGGACCCTCGTACACACGCGTGCGGTCCGGCCACGCCGCGGCCAGCCGGTCCCGCGCAGCCGCTCCCGCCGCGGTGGCGGAAATGAGGCCGATCACTGAGCGACTCCTTCTTCGACAGCTGCCGGGGGCCGGACGCCCCACAGCAGGAAAACGGGGTTGGTCGCCGCCAGCCGGGACACGTCCCCGGGCAGCGGCGCGAGCCGCGACGACTGCAACAGCACGCCGTCGCAGCGGAAACCGGCACCGGTCAGGGCCTCGCGCGCGGCCGGCACCCGGTCCAGCGCGGCCATCGCGACGACGACCGTACGCCGGGCACGCCGCGCACACGCGGCGACGATGGCGGGCAGTTCGCTCCCGCCGCCCCCCACGAACACGGCGTCGGGCGTCTCGGCGAGCTCCGCCAGCGCGTCCGGTGCCGCGCCCCGCACCACCCGGACGTCCACACCGTGCGCGGCGGCGTTGGCGTGCACCCGCTCCACGCCGTCCGCGGTCTTCTCCACGGCCGTCACGGCCGCACCGAGCCGGGCGCACTCCACGGCCACGGAGCCCGAGCCCGCGCCCACGTCCCACACCAGGTCGCCCGGGCGCGGCCCCAGCCGGGCCAGGGCCAGTGCCCGCACCTCGAACTTGGTGATCATCGAGTCCCGGTGGGCGAACTCCGCCTCCTCCAGGGCCCAGCTGGCGGGCCGCTGCCCCAGGCCGGCGACGGTCCGCACGGGTCCGGGGGCCCGCGTCTGGTCCAGGCACAGCACCACGTTCACCGCGGTGCCCCAGTCCCGGCCGGCGGCCTCGGCGGGCGTCACCCGCTCCACGCGCTCCGCCCGCGACCCGAGACCGGACGCGACGACCAGCACCCGCGGCGCATCCCGCAGCGCGGCGCCCAGCTCCGCCGGGCCCGCGCCCGGTCCCGTCAGCACGGCCGTCTTCGGCTGCGCCCGGCACACGTTGACGGCCGTCCGCAGCTCCCGCCCATGGGCGCTGACCACCACGGCGTCGTCCCAGGGCAGCCCGATCCGCGCGAACGCGGCGGCCACGGAGGACACCCCGGGCCGCACGTCCAGCCGCTCCGGCCCGAACCGCTCGGCCAGCACCCGCACGATCCCGAAGAACCCGGGGTCGCCGGAGGCCAGCACCACCACGGGACGGTCCTTCGCGACGTACTCGCCGATCGTGTCGAGGGCCGGCGCGAGAGGCCCGAGCACGACCCGCTCGGCCGCCCCGGGCAGCGGTACGGCATCGAGGTGCCGCCGCCCGCCCACCACCAGCTCGGCACCGTCGAGGACATCGCCGGACGGCGCCGCCCCCGTCCCTGTGCCGACCACCGTGATCACGTACTCGCCCCCCGCTCGCGCAGCGCCCGGCGGGCCTGCGGGTCGGCCTTGCGGTAGCCGTGGAAGTGCCCCGGGTGGTACAGGTGCGAGCGCGTGCCGTGCGCGTCGAGCGCCGGGCCGACCAGGAACAGGGTGTGCTTCCAGAGCTTGTGCTCCTTGACCGTCTCCTCCAATGTGCCGATCGTGCACTTCACGATCAGCTCCTCCGGCCAGGTCGCCTGGTACGCCACCACGACCGGGGTCGTCGTCGGGTAGCCGCCCTCCAGCAGCTCCCGCACCAGCTGGCCGCTGCGGGCGGCGGAGAGGAACACCGCCATGGTGGTGCCGTGTTTGGCGAACTCGCGGACCTCCTCGCCGGGCGGCATGGGCGTCTTGCCGCCGCCGAGCCGGGTCAGCACGACCGACTGGGCGACCTCCGGGATGGTCAACTCGCGCTGGGCGAGCGCCGCGACGGCCGAGAAGGAGGACACCCCGGGCACGATCTCGGTCGTGATGCCGATCTCGGCACAGCGGTCGACCTGCTCCTGCGTGCCGCCCCACAGGGCCGGGTCGCCGGAGTGGATGCGGGCGACCTTCAGCCCCTCGGCGCGGGCCCGCTTGTACACCGCGACGACGTCCTCCAGGGACATGGTCGCCGAATCCAGGATCTCCGCGTCCTCGCGGGCGTGTTCGAGGACCTCCTCCTGGACCAGGCTGGCCGCCCAGATCACGACGTCGGCCTCGGCGATGGCGCGCGCGGCGCGGAACGTCAGCAGGTCGGCGGCACCGGGGCCGGCGCCGACGAAGGTCACTTTGCCGGTGGGGGCGTCGGCCATGGGTCGGGTCCTCTCGTGGTTCACGGGTGTCACAACTTGCCGCCGCGTCCGCCGTCGCGCGGCGCCGGCGCGATGAGCGTCGACAGGTACGGCAGGGGAGCGCCGTCCAGCTCGGCCGCCGGGTGGATGGACTCCTCCGGCAGCCCGAGCGCCGAGCCCCACACGGCGTCGCCGAGCCGCCCGGTCTCCCGCAGCGCCTCGGCCACCTCGGGCGCCTGCCGCCCGAACTTGTAGGCGACCACGGTCCCGGGCCCGGCCAGGGCGTCCTTCAGCACGGCGGCCCCGGCCGTGACGGGCACGAGCGTCAGCGGCTCGGTGCCCTCGGTCAGTACGGCGCCCGACCGGGCGGCGAGGTCCTGCATGGCGGTGATCCCGGGCACGGTCGCCACGGCCACGCCCGGCACCAGCTCGACGATGGTCTGCGCGAGGTACGTGAACGTCGAGTACACGTTGGGGTCCCCGATGGTCGCGAAGGCCACGACGGCATGACGGCGCAGCAACTCGGCGACCCGGTCCCCGGCCGCGTCCCACGCCGCCTCGCGCCGCCCCCGGTCGCTGCGCTCGTTCAGCGCGAACACGACCCGGACGACCTTCTCCTCGGGCACGTAGTGCAGCACCGTCGCCTCGGCGCGGCCGCGCTCCCCGCTGTCCATCACGGGGACCACCACCACATCGGCCTCCCGCAGGGCGTTCACGCCCTTGACGGTGACCAGCTCCGGGTCCCCGGGCCCCACCCCGACTCCGATCAGCCTGCTGCTCATGACGTCCGGCACCTCTCGACGAACCGACGGGCGACACCGGGCTCGGACGCCCAGTGCGTGTGCAGATAGCTCGCGTGCACACCGCGCTGTACGAAACCTTCGACCCGCGGCCGGGGGGCGCGGACCCCCCAGGCGGGCGCCGTCCCCGAGCCGGGCTCCACGACGGTCCGGTGGAACTCGTGCCCCCGCATCCGGGTCCCGGCCGCCGCGAGGACACTGTCGCCCACGGCCACGGCGTCCCGGTAGCCCAGAGTGAGCCGCTCGGTCATCCGCGCCCCGGCGTCCAGCACCCCGCACATCGGCAGCCCGTCCAGCTCCCGGCACAGGTACAGCAGCCCGGCGCACTCGGCGGCGACGGGAGCGCCCCTTTCCGCGAGCGCGGCGACGGCCCCCCGCAGGGGTTCGTTGGCGGACAGCTCCGAGGCGTACACCTCGGGGAACCCGCCCCCGATCACCAACCCGGCGGTCCCCTCGGGCAGTTCCTCGTCCCGCAGCGGATCGAAGGCCACGACCTCGGCACCGGCGGCGGTGAGCAGCTCGGTGTGTTCGGCGTAGGAGAAGGTGAAGGCTGGCCCGCCGGCGACGGCGACGACGGGCGCTTGCTTCTCACCCGCCGGGCCTGCGGGGGCCTCTCGTCTCTCATCCGACCGCGTCGGGTGGTGGGCGGGCGAGGCGGGGGTCCAGGGGGCGGAGCCCCCTGGTACGGCTCCGGCAGCACGCGCCAGAGCTTCCAGGGCCCCCAGGTCACACCCGTCCAGCACCTGTGCCGCCATCGCCGCAACCGCCTCCACCGCGGCGGCGTGCCGCTCGGCGACCGGCACCAGCCCCAGATGCCGCGACGGCGTGTCCACCTGCGGGGCCCGCCGCAACACCCCCAGCACCGGAACCCCCGCCTGCTCCAACGCCTCCCGCAGCAACTCCTCGTGCCGGTCCGAGGCGACCTTGTTCAGGATCACGCCCCCGACCCGCACCTCCGGGTCCCAGGAGGCGAACCCGTGCACCAGCGCGGCCACCGACCGGGACTGCGACGACGCGTCCACGACCAGCACCACCGGCGCCCCGAGCAGCTTCGCGACATGGGCCGTGGACGCGAGCTCACCCTCGCCCGCGGCCCCGTCGTACAGCCCCATCACGCCCTCGACGACGGCGATGTCACACCCCTGTGCCCCGTGCAGGAACAGCGGCCCGACCAGCTCGGGCCCGCACAGGTACGCGTCGAGGTTCCGTCCCACCCGCCCGGTCGCGAGCGCGTGGTACCCGGGGTCGATGTAGTCCGGCCCGACCTTGTGCGGGGACACGGTGAGCCCCCGCGCGGCGAACGCGGCCATCAGCCCCGTGGCGACGGTGGTCTTGCCGCTGCCCGAGGAGGGCGCGGCGATGACCAGCCGAGGGACGGAAACACTCACCACTCGATGCCCCTCTGGCCCTTCTGGCCCACGTCCATCGGATGCTTGACCTTGGACATGTCGGTCACGAGGTCGGCGAAGTCCACGAGCTTCTCCGGCGCGTTCCGCCCGGTGATGACGACGTGCTGCGTCCCGGGCCGGTCGCGCAGCACCGAGATCACCTCGTCGGTGTCCACCCAGCCCCAGTGCATCGGGTACGCGAACTCGTCGAGCACGTACAGCTTGTACGTCTCGGCCGCCAGGTCCCGTTTGACCTGCTCCCAGCCCTCCCGGGCCTTCTCCTCGTTGTCCATCTGCTGATCGCGCTGCACCCACGACCAGCCCTCGCCCATCTTGTGCCAGTCGACGGAGCCGCCCTCGCCGGAGGCGCCCAGCACCCGCAGCGCGTTCTCCTCGCCGACCTTCCACTTCGCCGACTTGACGAACTGGAACACCCCGATCGGCCACCCCTGGTTCCAGGCCCGCAGCGCGAGCCCGAAGGCGGCGGTGGACTTGCCCTTGCCGACGCCCGTGTGCACGACCACCAGCGGCCGGTTCCGGCGCTGTCGGGTCGTCAGTCCGTCGTCCGGCACCACACTCGGCTGTCCCTGCGGCATTACGCGGCCCTCCTCTGCACGTCCTTCACGAGCCCGGCGATGCTGTCCGCCCGCAGCTCGTCCAATGTCACGGCCGTACCGCCCAGATCACCGGCGAGCTGCCCGGCGAGCCCCAGCCGCACCGGCCCCGACTCACAGTCCACGACCACCGACGCGACCCCGTCGGCCGCGAACAGCCGTGCCGCCCGCCCGGCCAGGGCGACCGGCTCCGGACCACCGGTGGCCCGCCCGTCCGTCACGACCACGACCAGCGGCCGCCGCGCGGGATCGCGCAGCCGCTCCACGCGCAACACGTCGTGCGCGCGCAGCAGCCCGGCGGCCAGCGGGGTGCGCCCGCCGGTCGGCAGGGTCTCCAGCCGGGCCGCCGCCGCGTCCACCGACGAGGTCGGCGGCAGCGCCACGTCCGCGCCCGTGCCGCGGAAGGTCACCAGGCCCACCTTGTCGCGCCGCTGGTAGGCGTCCAACAGCAGCGACAGCACGGCGCCCTTCACGGCGCTCATCCGCTGCCGGGCCGCCATCGAACCGGAGGCGTCCACGACGAACAGCACGAGATTGCCCTCGCGCCCCTCGCGGGTGGCCTGCCGCAGATCGTCCCGGCGCACGACCAGGCCCGGCCCGGACCGTCCGCGCGCCCGCTGGTGTGGCGCCGCGGCCTGCACGGTCGCCGCCAGGTGCAGCTTGGTGAGCGCGCCCCGGGGCCGTCGGGCCCCGGTCGTGCGCCCCTGCTCGGTCCGCGCCCGCGAACGCCGCCCGGCGGCACCCTCGCCGACCCCGGGCACGCTCAGCACCTTCGTCCGGAACGGCTCGGAGGCCCGTACGGCCGACTGCTCGCCGGCCCCCGACGGCTGCGGCTGCCCGTCCTCCCCGGCCTCGGGCCGGGCCGCCGTCTCGCCGTCGCCCTGGGGCGCGTCGTCGGGTTCCGGCCGTCCGCCGCCCCCGCCGGGCCCGTCAGGACCGGGGTCCGGGTCCGGGTCGTCGTCGTCCGAGCCGCCGAACTCCTCCAGCGTCTCGTCCAGCTTGTCCTCGTCGAGCCCCGGCGCGTCGAAGGGGTTGCGCCGCCGCCGGTGCGGCAGCGCGAGCAGCGCCGCCTGCCGGACGTCCTCGGCGAGCACCTCCGTGCGCCCGGCCCAGGCCGCCAGCGCCGTGGCGGTCCGCGCCATCACGATGTCCGCGCGCATGCCGTCCACCTCGAAGGCCGCGCAGGTCGCCGCGATCTGCCGCAGCGCCCCGTCGCCCAGCCGCACGGACGGCAGCAGCTCCCGCGCGGCGACGATCCGCGCCCGTACGGCGGCCTCCTCCTCGGCCCACCGCGCGGCGAAGCCGGCCGGGTCGTCGTCGTAGGCCAGCCGTCGCCGCACGACCTCCACCCGCTGGTCCGGCTCCCGCGAGGCCGCGACCTCGACGGTCAGCCCGAACCGGTCGAGCAACTGCGGCCGCAGTTCGCCCTCCTCGGGGTTCATGGTGCCGACGAGCAGGAAGCGGGCGGCGTGCCGCACGGAGACGCCCTCGCGCTCCACGTACGAGGCGCCCATCGCGGCCGCGTCCAGCAGCAGGTCGACCAGGTGGTCGTGGAGGAGGTTGACCTCGTCCACGTAGAGGATGCCGCGGTGTGCGTCGGCCAGCAGGCCCGGCTCGAAGGCCTTCACGCCCTCCGACAGGGCCCGCTCGATGTCCAGCGCGCCGACGAGGCGGTCCTCGGAGGCGCCGACGGGCAGTTCGACCATGCGGGCGGGCCGCTCGGCGCCGGTGCCGGGCTCGTGCGGCCCGTCCGGGCACGCCGGGTCGGGGGAGGCGGGGTCGCAGGAGAAGCGGCAGCCGGGGACGACCGCCACCTCCGGCAGCAGCGCCGACAGGGCGCGCACCGCCGTCGACTTGGCCGTGCCCTTCTCACCGCGCACCAGCACACCGCCGACCGCCGGTGACACCGCGTTCAGCAGCAGCGCGAGGCGCAGGTCGTCCTGGCCCACGACGGCCGTGAACGGAAAGGGGGTGCTCACTTCTCGTCGCCCTCCAGGTCGCCTTCGAGTTCCAGGTAGGTGGCCCGCAGCCGTTCCAGCGTCTCGGCGTCCGGCTCGGCCCACAGTCCGCGCTCGGCTGCCTCCAGCAGTCGCTCGGTGATGCCGCGCAGCGCCCAGGGGTTGGACTTCTTCATGAAGTCCCGGTTCTCCGGGTCGAAGACGTACTCGGCGCTGAGCTTCTCGTACATCCAGTCGTCGACGACCCCGGCCGTGGCGTCGTACCCGAACAGGTAGTCCACGGTCGCCGCCATCTCGAAGGCGCCCTTGTAGCCGTGCCGCCGCATGGCCGCCATCCAGCGCGGGTTGACCACGCGGGCCCGGAAGACGCGGTGCGTCTCCTCGCCGAGCGTGCGGGTCTTCACCTGGTCCGGGGTGGCCGAGTCACCGACGTACGCCTCGGGGCTGGCGCCCGTCAGGTGCCGCACCATGGCGACCATGCCGCCGTGGTACTGGAAGTAGTCGTCGGCGTCGACGAGGTCGTGCTCACGGGTGTCGACGTTCTTCGCGGCGACGGCGATCCGCTTGAACGCCGTCTCCATGTCCCCGCGCGCGGCCCGCCCGTCGAGCCCCCGGCCGTAGGCGTAGCCGCCCCACACCGCGTACACCTCGGCGAGGTCCGCGTCCGAGCGCCAGTTGCGGGCGTCGATCAGCGGCAGCAGACCGGCTCCGTACGCCCCCGGCTTCGAGCCGAAGATACGGGCGGTGGCGCGGCGCCGGTCGCCGTGCTCGGCGGTGTCCTCGTCGGCGTGCGCCCGGACGTAGTTGGACTCCGCCGGCTCGTCCAGGTCGGCGACCGTGCGCACCGCGTCGTCGATCAGGCCCACCACGTGCGGGAAGGCGTCCCGGAAGAAGCCCGAGATACGGACGGTGACGTCGATGCGCGGCCGGCCGAGCTCCGCGAGGGGAATCACCTCGAACCCGGTCACGCGCCGCGAGGCGTCGTCCCACACCGGCCGGCAGCCCAGCAGCGCCAGGATCTCGGCGATGTCGTCGCCCTGGGTGCGCATGGCGGAGGTGCCCCACACCGTCAGGCCGACGGACGTGGGGTAGGCGCCGGTGTCCTGGAGATACCGCTGCACCAGCGAGTCCGCCAGCGACTGCCCGACCTCCCAGCTCAGCCGGGACGGAATGGCCTTGGGGTCGACGGAGTAGAAGTTGCGGCCCGTCGGCAGCACGTTGACCAGTCCGCGGGTCGGCGAACCGGAGGGACCGGCCGGGACGTAACCGCCGTCCAGGGCCCGCAGGATGTGCCCGATCTCGTCGGTGGTCCTCTCCAGCCGCGGCACGACCTCGGCGCAGGCGAACTCCAGCACGGCGACGGCGTCGGGCAGTTCGGTGCCGAGGACCTCCCGGATCAGCGGCGCGCTCTCGGCGACCGCCCAGCCGCGCTCCTCCATGCCCTCCGCGAGCCGCCGGCACAGCTGCTCCAGCAGGTCGATCGCGTCGGCGGCGCTGCGGCAGGGGCCGTCCACCAGGTCGGTCAGTTCGACGGGCACCTTCACCGGGGCGCCCGGCTCGGCCAGCAGCTCCTTCTCCACCAGCCCGAAGTGCTGGGCCAGGGACGCCCGCAGGCCCGGCAGCGCGTTCGCCTGCCCGCCCCACACCTGCGAGGCGCGCAGCACGGCCAGGACGAGGTTGACGCGCGGCTCGCCGACCGGTCCGCCACCCAGGATGTGCAGTCCGTCGCGGATCTGCACGTCCTTGATCTCGCACAGATAACCGTCGATGTGCATGACGAACTCGTCGAACGCCTCGTCGTCCGGCTGCTCGTCGACGTGCAGGTCGTGGTGGAGCTCGGCGGCCTTGACCAGCGTCCAGATCTGGGCACGCACGGTCGGGGCCTTCGCCGGGTCCAGGTCCGAGACGAGCGCGTACTCGTCGAGGAGCTGCTCCAGCTTGGCCAGGTCGCCGTAGGTGTCGGCGCGGGCCATCGGCGGCACCAGGTGGTCGACGACCGTGGCGTGGCCGCGCCGCTTGGCCTGGGTGCCCTCGCCCGGGTCGTTGACGATGAACGGGTAGACCAGGGGCAGGTCCCCGAGGACGGCGTCCGGCGCGCAGCCGCCGCTCAGCCCCAGCCCCTTGCCCGGCAGCCACTCCATCGTGCCGTGCTTGCCCATGTGCACGATCGCGTCGGCGCCGAAACTGTTCTCCAGCCACCGGTAGGCCGCCATGTAGTGGTGGGACGGCGGCATGTCCGGGTCGTGGTAGATCGCGATCGGGTTCTCGCCGAAACCGCGCGGCGGCTGGATCATCACGACGACGTTCCCGAACTGGAGCGAGGCCAGCACGATGTCGTCGCCGTCGACGTAGAGGCTGCCGGGCGGCTCGCCCCACGCCTCGGTCATGGCGTCCCTCAGCTCCGGGTCGAGTGTCTCGAACCAGGCCCGGTAGTCGGCCAGCGGCACCCGCGCGGGGGCGGCGGCCAGCTGCTCCTCCGTCAGCCACTCCACGTCGTGCCCGCCGGCGTTGATGAGCCGGTGGATCAGCTCGTCGCCGTTGTCGGGGTGCCCCTCGACGACGTACCCGGCGTCCCGCAGCGCGTCCAGCACCCGCACCGCCGAGGCCGGGGTGTCGAGCCCGACCGCGTTGCCGACCCGGGAGTGCTTGGTCGGGTACGCGGTGAAGACCAGCGCGAGCTTCTTCTCGGCGTTCTCCTTGTGCCGCAACTGCGCGTGCCGCACGGCGATCCCGGCGACCCGCGCGGCCCGCTCCGGGTCGGCGACGTACACGGGCACGTCGTCGGGGCCCTGTTCCTTGAAGGAGAACGGCACGGTGATCAGCCGCCCGTCGAACTCCGGGATCGCCACCTGCATCGCGGCGTCCATGGGGGAGAGGGCGGCGTCCGAGTCCGCCCAGGCCTGCCGCGAGGACGTGAGGCAGAGGCCCTGAAGCACCGGGATGTTCAGCTCGGCGAGGGCGCCGATGTCCCAGGCCTCCTCGTCGCCGCCCGCCGAGGCCTGCGAGGCGTGGGTGCCGCCGGCGGCGAGCACGGTGGCGACCAGGGCGTCCGCCCGGCCGAGGATCTCGTACAGGCCCGCGTCCGCCCCGCGCAGCGAACCGCAGTACATCGGCAGCGCGTTGGCGCCCCGCGCCTCGATCGCGTCGCACAGGGTGTCGACGAAGGCGGTGTTGCCGCTCAGGTGGTGGGCCCGGTAGAAGAGCACGCCGACGGTCGGCCGGCCCTCGGTGTGCGCACGCTCGCCGTGGACGCCGTACTCCGGCATCTTGCGCGGCTCGACGAACCCCTCGCCGGTCAGCAGCACCGTGTCGGACAGGAACCGGGCCAGTTCGGTGAGGTTGTCCGGCCCGCCCTCCACGAGGTACTTCAGCGCCTCGGCCACGACACCGGCCGGGACGGACGACTCGGCCATCAGCTCCGCGTCCGGCACGGCCTCGCCGCCCAGCAGGACGGTGGGGACGCCGGAGGCCTTCAGCGCGGCGAGCCCGTCCTCCCAGGCCCGCTTGCCGCCGAGCAGCCGGACGACGGCGACGGACGCCCCGTCCAGCAGGGCCGGGAGCTCCTCCCGCACGTCCACGCGGGTGGGGTTGCCGATCCGGTAGTCGGCCCCGGTGGCGGCCCGGGCCGCCAACAGGTCCGTGTCGGCGGTCGACAACAACAACACAGTGCTCATGCGGGCGCTCCCGGTGGAATGAAGGGCAGTCCTTGCGGCGCGCCGGACTCGATGAGCCGCCACAGCGCGTCCGTGTCCGCGTGCTGTTCGATCAGGTCGCCGAGCCGGTCGAGCTGTTCCTCGCGCAGCGCGGCGAACGAGGTGTCCGGCGCGGGCACGAAGCGGCGGCCCGCGGCGGCCGCCACCTCGCGCAGAAAGGCCCGCCGGAAGCCGTCCGACTCCAGTGAGCCGTGCCAGTGCGTGCCCCAGGTCTGGCCGACCCGGCAGCCGTCGAGGAAGGGCGTTCCTCCCGTGACGTCGGCGACGCCGTGGTGGATCTCGTAGCCCTCGACGGGTTCGCCGAGGGCCTCGCCGGACGGCCGGGTGAGGGTCTTCTCGCGGGCGAACCGCACCCGCACGGGCAGGACGCCGAGGCCGTCGACGTGGCCCCGGCGGCTCTCGACGTCGTCCTCGATGTGTGCGCCGAGGATCTGGAAGCCGCCGCAGATGCCGAGCACGGGCCGCTGCTCGGCGGCCCTGCGGACCAGGGCGTCGGCGAGGCCGCGCTCGCGCAGCCACTCCAGCGCCCGGACCGTTCCCCGGGTGCCGGGCACGATGACGAGGTCGGCGTCGGCCAGCTCCTCCGGCCGGTCCACGAACCGCACCACCACACCCGGTTCGGCGGCCAGCGCGTCCACGTCGGTGAAGTTGGACATCAGCGGCACGGCGCACACCGCGACCCGCAGCACGTCCTCGCCGACGGGCGGGGCGACGACGGACTCCCGGACGGCTCCGCGCATCGACACCCGCAGCCCGTCCTCCTCGTCGATCCCGAGCCCGTGCCGGTAGGGCAGCACGCCGTACGTGCGCCGCCCCGTGAGGCCCTGGAGCATCTCAAGACCCGGCTCCAGCAGGGAGACGTCCCCGCGGAACTTGTTGACGAGGAATCCGGCGACACAGGCCTGGTCCTCGGGCGACAGCAGCGCCACCGTCCCGAAGAACGAGGCGAACACCCCGCCCCGGTCGATGTCGCCGACGACGAGCACGGGCAGCCCGGCGTTCCGGGCGATCCCCATGTTCACGATGTCCGTCCGCCGCAGGTTGATCTCGGCGGGAGAGCCGGCCCCCTCACAGATCACCGCGTCATACGTGCCCCGCAACTGCTCCAGACAGTCCAGCACCGTCCCGAGCAGCCTCTGCTGCCGGCCGCCGTGGTACCCGCGCGCACTCATCTCCCCGACCGGCTTGCCCAGCAGCACGACCTGACTGCTCTGCTCGCCACCGGGCTTGAGCAGCACGGGGTTCATCAGCGCGGTGGGCTCGACACGGCAGGCCTGCGCCTGCATGGCCTGCGCCCGCCCGATCTCGGCCCCCTCCTTCGTCACGAAGGAGTTCAGGGACATGTTCTGCGCCTTGAAGGGCGCGACCTTGACGCCCTGTCGCACCAGCCACCGGCAGATACCGGCGGTCACGACGCTTTTGCCCGCGTCGGAGGTGGTACCGGCGACGAGAAGTCCACCGCTCATGTCATGTCCCCCTCTTCGGCGACCGCGCACGCGTCAGCAACCGCGCGCCCGCGCACACTCCGAGCGCGAGCCAGGTGACGCGCTTCGACAGCCGCACGGCCCGTTCGACGTCGCGCGTGCCGACGGCACGCCCTTCGGTGTTCAGCACGGGCCGGTGCTCCACCCGCCCGCCGTACGACAGCGTCCCGCCCAGCCGCACTCCGAGCGCCCCCGCGAAGGAGGCCTCCACGGGACCGGCGTTGGGGCTCGGATGCTTCGCCGCGTCGGCCCGCCAGGCCCGCACGGCCCCCCGCGGATCCGGCCCGGACACGGTCGCGAGGACCGCGGTCAGCCGTGCTCCCGGCCACCCCGCGAGGTCGTCGAGCCGCGCGGACGCCCATCCGTAGCGCCGGTACCGGGCCGACTTGTGCCCGACCATGGCGTCCAGGGTGTTGACGGCCCGGAACCCGAGCAGCCCCGGCACCCCGCCGACGGCGCCCCACACCAGGGCCCCCACCACGGCGTCGGAGGTGTTCTCGGCGACGGACTCGACCACGGCCCGGGCGATCCCGTCGGCGTCGAGGGACTGCGGGTCCCGTCCGCACAGATGCGGCAGCCGGGCCCGGGCCGCCTCGACGTCCCCGGCCTCCAGGGCACGCCCGATGGTCCGCGCCTCCCGGGCGAGCGACGTCCCCCCGACGACGGCCCAGGTGGCGGCGCCGGTCAGCGCGACGGAGGCGACGGTGGACGTCCGCACCGCACGCGCGGCGACGGACCCGAGGGCGACGGCCCCTCCGGCACACACGGCGGTGTGCAGCGCGCCCCACCCGCGGTGGTCCCGCCACAACACCCGTTCCACGGCGCCCGCGGCCCGTCCGAACGCGGCGACCGGATGCCCCCGGCGAGGATCGCCGAGCAGCAGGTCACCGATCAGACCGGCGGCGGCGCCGTACGCGAAGACGCGACCGGCACCCATGGGCTCAGCCGGCCAGGAAAGCGGGCAGGGGTGGGGTGGTGAACCTCGATCGGCAGCCGCGCATGGCGATATGTGTCCTCACTCAGGGTGTCCACGCCCTGGTTCGACGAGACCGGCGGTGAGAGTTCCTGGCTCCCGGGGATCACTACCCCGGTGACAGTGGCGGGACCGCGCCGGACTCGCACCGGCTTCCTCTCCTGCCGCCGTAATGGCCCCGGCAGTCCACCACGGCCGGGAAGCGCCGTCAACTTGCCGCTGACCTGCGAGGGGAGAGTGTGCAGAACCCCACACCAGCCCCTGCCCGCACACGACGACCGGGCGGCGCGGGACCGAGGTCCCGCACCGCCCGGCGGCACGGTGTGCGATCGGGCCCTCAGGCCACGATCAGATAGATCCCGTAACCCACGGCCGCCGCGCACGCCGCGAAGCAGGCGTACGCTCCGGTGACCGCGAGCCCGGCGGACCCGCCCTGCGCCACCGCGCGCTCGCGGCGCGACAGACCGGTGATGCCGAGGGTGAACAGGCCGACGAGTGCCACGGTGACCACGAGGCTGACACCGAAGACGGAGCCGAGGGCCGCCCAGTCGATCTTCATATCGGAGACTCTTCCTTGTAACCGGTGGACGGGGTCAGAGCGTGGTGGTCGTGGTCGGCGTCCGTTCGGCGGTGGCCTGCGCCGGGAACGCGGGGACCGGCTCCTCGGACGCGGTGCCACCCGTCGGCGGCGGCGTCACCGCGGCGATCGCCGTGGTCACCACACCGGCCGGCTCGGCCTCCACGGTGTCCTCGGTGTCGTTGACGTTGGTATGGTCGACGACCTCACGCCGCGAGAGCTTCCAGATCGCCGCGCTGGAGGCGATGAGGAAGACGGCCACCACGGCGGTGCCCCAGCTGCCGAAGCCGGTGACGTACTCGGCGAGCGCGCCCACCAGAGCGGCCGCCGGCAGCGTCAGGCCCCACGCGACGAACATCCGCGTGGCGGTGGACCAGCGGACCACGCCGCCCTTGCGGCCGAGCCCCGCGCCCATCACCGAGCCGGACACGGAGTGCGTGGTGGAGAGGGAGAAGCCCAGGTGCGAGGAGGCCAGGATGACCGTGGCCGCGGAGGTCTGGGCGGCGAAGCCCTGCTGCGGCTGGAGGTCGGTCAGTCCCTTGCCCATGGTGCGGATGATGCGCCAGCCGCCCAGGTACGTGCCGAGCGCGATGGCGAGACCCGCCGAGAGGATGACCCACATGGGCGGGTCCGAGTCGGGGGCGACGGCGCCGCCGGCGACCAGGGCGAGGGTGATGACACCCATCGTCTTCTGTGCGTCGTTGGTGCCGTGGGCCAGGGAGACCAGGCCCGCGGAGGCGATCTGACCGGCCCGGTAGCCCTTCTTGGACGCCTGGCTGTCGGCCTTGCTGCCGAGGGAGTAGGTCAGCCGGGTGGCGATCATGGCCGCGATGCCCGCGACCAGCGGGGCGGCGATCGCCGGGATCAGCACCTTGGTGACCAGCACGTCACCGTGCACCGCGCCGACGCCCGCCGAGGCGATCGTGGCGCCGATCAGACCGCCCATGAGGGCGTGCGAGGAGCTGGACGGCAGTCCGACCAGCCAGGTCAGCAGGTTCCAGAGGATCGCGCCGACCAGGGCGGCGAAGATGACCTCGGGACGGATGCCGGCCTCGTCGACGAGGCCTTTGGAGATCGTGTTGGCGACTTCGACGGACAGGAAGGCGCCGACCAGGTTGAGGACCGCGGACATGGCCACCGCAACCTTGGGCTTCATGGCGCCCGTGGAAATGGTCGTGGCCATCGCGTTCGCGGTGTCGTGGAAACCGTTCGTGAAATCGAACGCGAGTGCGGTTACCACCACAATCGCGAGGATCAGCGAGAAGCTTTCCATTTACCCAGGCAATCGTTCGAGGTCATTGGCGAGACGAACGTAGGCAACCTGAGTGAACGGAAGATGAACTGAGAGGGGCGCAGGGGTGACCGTGAAGGAGGGTTGCCGTTCCGCCCGTCGCGCTCTCCCGGCCGGGCGCCGCCGTCGCCGCCGCGGGGGCCCGCCGGCCGGGTCCGCGGAGCGGCCGGAAGTCGCCCCGCCGGGCACCGCGCCGCGCCTCCGGCTGGCAGGATCGCGGCATGGCTGAGCAGCGGAGCGACGGACAGGCCGGGGGCGAGCGGGACGGCGGAGCGGGGGCGGGGGAGCCGCGGCGCAGGAGCGCGCGCCCCGAGGAGGCGCGGGCCTGGGAGGACCTCGTCGCGACGGCCCGCCGGACGGTCGCGGACGGCCTCGTCGTCGGCACGTCCGGCAACGTCTCGGTGCGCGTCGGCGACACGGTCCTGGTCACGCCCTCGGGCGTGCCCTACGACCGGCTGGCGCCGGGCGACGTGACCGGCGTCGACCTCGACGGCCGGCAGGTCCTCGGCACGCTCGTCCCGACCAGCGAACTGCCCATGCATCTCACGGTCTACCGCACCACCACCGCTACGGCCGTCGTCCACACCCACGCCGTGCACGCGACGGCCGTCTCGACCCTCGTCGACGAGCTCCCGCTGATCCACTACATGGCCGCCGCGCTCGGCGGCCCCGTCCGGGTCGCCCCGTACGCCACGTACGGCACCGACGAGCTGGCCGAGCACATGCTCCGCGCCCTCGCCGGCCGCTCCGGCTGCCTGCTGCGCAACCACGGCACCGTCACCCACGGCACCACCCTCGCCCAGGCCTACGACCGCACCGCCCAGCTGGAGTGGATGTGCCGCCTGTGGCTGACCGCCTCCTCGGTGCCGGGCCTGACCCCCAGCCTGCTGTCCCGGGGCCAGCTCGCCGAGGTGGAGGAACGCCTGCGCGGCTACGGCCAGCGCGGCTGAGCCCTCCGCACGCCCCCCGACGGCGTCACCCCGCCGCCGTCCCCCCACTGGTCGGCCGCGACCCGGGCCGGGACACTGGAGCCGTGCGCACTGTCAAAGCGACGGCCGCTGCCGTCACCGCCCTGCTCGGAGCCGGTGCCGCCGCGGTGGCCGCCGGCCGGCTCGCCAGCGACGCCGCGCTCAAGGCGCCCCCGGGCAGGCCCCTGCCCACCGAACCCCGGCTCACCGTGCACGGCACCGCCGCCGGGCACATCACACTCACCCGGGACCTCGCCGCCCTGCGCCCCGGCCGCTACGGCCTCTCCGGCGACGGCTGCCACGCGGTCGTCGGAGAGGTCCTGGCCGACGCCCCGCACACCGCCGACACCGTCGTGCGCCGCCTGGAGAGCGTCACGCACGGCACCCTGAACCGCGGCGACAAGGTCTGGCTCACGCCGAACGTGCACGTCGGCAACCCCGGCGCCGCGCTCGGGCTCGAACACGCCGACGTCGACGTCCCGGGCGAACTCGGCGCCCTGCCCGCGTGGTTCGTACCGGGCAAGCGGGACACCTGGGTGATCGCCGTGCACGGCCTGGGCACCACCCGCGAACTGGCCATGAACGTCATGGGGTTCCTGCACCGCAGCCAGTTCCCCGTGCTCGCCCTCGCCTACCGCGGGGACCTGGGCGCGCCCCGCCCGCCCGACGGCCTGAACCACCTCGGCGAGACCGAGTGGCGCGACCTCGACGCGGCCATCCGCCACGCCGTGCGCCACGGCGCCCGCCAGGTCGTCCTGCACGGCTGGTCCACCGGCGCCACGATGGCCCTGCGCGCCGCCGCGCGGTCCGGGCTGCGCGAGCGGATCTCCGGGCTCGTCCTGGACTCCCCGGTGCTCGGCTGGGAGACCACCCTGCGCGCCCTCGCCTCGGCCCGCCACACCCCGGGCGCGCTGCTGCCCCTGGCCGTCCGCGCCGCCCAGGGCCGTACCGGCCTGTCCGCCGACCGCGTCGCGCGGGCCGTCCCCGGCGACGGCCTGCGCGTCCCGGCCCTCCTGCTCCACGGGCCGGACGACACCGTGGCTCCCTGGGCACTCTCCCGCCGGCTGGCCGGCGCCCGCCCCGACATGGTCACCCTCCACACGGTCCGCGCCGCCCCCCACGGAGCGATGTGGAACGCCGACCCCGAGGCCTACGAGGAGGCTCTCCGGCGTTTCCTGACGCCCCTGATGTGACCGACGTCCACAGCCGCCCGCGGACCGGCCCCCTCGAGGTGATCTCCCGCACACCCCCCGTTCACGCCCCCTTCGCCCCGTCGCAACCGGCTCTCGTGCCGTCCTCCGCCGACCGGTCGCGATGATTCCGTTTAGCGTCGTACCACTGGCCGGTTCCCGGCCTTCGACCACTCCCGGCACCCGGTGCGTTGGCCATCCTCGTCGCCCGCCGTGACATTCCGTTTGGGTTTTCGGACCGTCAACCGGAAGACTGCACCCGTGACGTCCCGTATCCCGCGCGACTCCAGGCTCCGACTCGTCCGCCCGCGACCCCTGGCCGCCGCCCCTCCAGCGATGAACCAGCGGCGCTCGCGCCGACCCGCCCCGCGCCCCCCGGAGGGCACCCCGGCCCCGGCGGAGCTGGCCAGAATGGCACGCTCAGGTCTCGCCGCCGCGGCCCGTGTCGCCCGCTGGGCCGACGCCGCGCTCGGTCCCGGCCGGGACAGCGCCACCGACGACGGCAAGGCCACCCTCTCCGACCCGACCGCGGAACGCGCCGCACGAGAGCTGGGCCTGACCCCCGCTCAGGTCCGGGCCGACTGGGACACCGCCCGCCTCGCCGGTCTCGTCGAGGTGCACGGCGACAGCGCCCGCCCCGGATGGCGGCTGCGCGCCTGGGACCGTGACGACAGCGCCGTGCTGCGCGGCTGGGTCGCGCTCTTCGACGCCTGGTCCCTCGCCCACCCGGAGCCCGCCGACCACGAGCCCGCGGCCGTCGCCGAGGTCGTCTCGGCCATGCCGCAGGTGCTCTCCTTCCTCCAGCTGTCCGCCGGGCCCGTCCCCGTGGAGCAGCTCCTCGACCTCCTGGAGCAGCGCGTCACCGAGCTGCGCACCGCCCGCTGCGAGATCCCCTACGGACCGCAGCCCGAGCCGCCGGCCGAACCGGAGCCCACCGACGCCCCGCTCGCCCCCCTGCTCGACTGGGCCCTGCGCGCCCTCGCCTCCGTCGGCGCCCTCACCTACGGCGACGGCCAGGCCACGCTCACCCCGCTCGGCAACTGGGCCGTCTGGGTCAAGCTGGAGCAGATCTGCGTCGCCGCGCAGAGCCCCGCCGGGAACATCGAGCAGGCCGCCGACGACATGCTCCGCGGCTGCGCCCAGCTGCGCCCGAACGCGGCCCGGGCCGAGTACCGCGCCTGGCTCGCCGCCCGCCCCGTCGGCAGCGCCGTCACCGAGCTCCTCGACGCCGCCCGGGGCGAGGACGCCCTGCTGCGCGGCCTCGCCTTCGAGGCCCTGCGCGTGGTCGGCGCCCCGGCCGAGCCGGACGTCCGCGCCGTGCTGAACGAGCCGACGCTCAGGCCGTACGCGCTGCTGTGGCTGGCCGAGCACGACGGGGCCGACCCGGAGGACGCCCACGAGGTCCTCACCCGTGAGGAGGCGACCTGGCTGTGGGTGGACACCGCCGCCGCCGTCGCCGACCACGGTGAGGCGCCGCTGCTGGTGCGCCACCTGGAGTCCGCGGTGCAGCCCACCGTGCCGATGCTCCTGGACGAGGTACGCGCCGTGGGGCACCCGCGCACCGTGCAGGTCCTGGTCGCCCTGGCCGCCGCACATCCCGACCCGGCCCTGGCCAAGGCGGTGCGCCGGGCCGCCTTCCAGGTGCACACCGGCGGCAGCTGACACCCGGGGCGAGGCGCGGCCCGCCCTGCGGGCCGTCAGCCCGGCAGGTCCGGCGCGTACGTCCCGAAGCTCCACACGTTGCCCTCGAGGTCCCGGGCCATGTAGTCCCGCGAGCCGTAGTCCTGGTCCGTCGGGGGCATCAGGATCTCCACGCCGTGGTCCACGGCGTGGCGGTGATGCCCGTCCACGTCGTCCACGACGACGTAGACGCCGGTGGTGCCCGCGTTCTTCATGGCCGTGTCGAACAGGCCGCCCCGGCCCTTGCTGCCGACCATCACCGCCCCGTTGCCCTGCGTCAGCTCGGCGTGCATCACCGCGCCGTCCTCGCCCTCGTACACCGACAGCTCCGTGAAGCCGAAGGCCTCCGTGAGCTGCCGGATCGCCGCCTTCGCGTCGGCGTACAGCAGCGTCGGGTAGATGCTCGGACGCCCGCCGGACGTGCCTGTCATGACGATCACTTCCCCGGGTCTCGCGGCGCGTGTCCCCCTCAGTGTTCCACCGGCCACCGGCGACGGCCCCGCCTCCGGCCACCGGTGATCGAACACCCGCACACAGAAAAAGTGGTTGCACGCCCCCGTTAGACTGTCCCCCATGGCCATTCTCCTCGCGCATTAGACGGCGGGAACGCCCGCCCGTCGCCCGCCACCGCCCTTCCAACGGCGCGCTACGTGCGGCACCCCCCCGATTCGTCCATCCCGCCCCCGTATCCGCCTGGAGTCTGTCCGTGATCTCCGCTTCCGGTATCGAGCTGCGCGCCGGTGCCCGCGTCCTCATCGAAAACGCCTCGTTCCGCATCGCCAAGGGTGACCGCATCGGACTGGTCGGCCGCAACGGCGCCGGGAAGACCACCCTCACCAAGTGCCTGGCGGGCGAGGGCATCCCGGCCGGCGGCACCATCACCCGCTCCGGCGAGGTCGGTTACCTCCCACAGGACCCCCGCACCGGCGACCTCGACGTCCTGGCCCGCGACCGCATCCTGTCCGCCCGCGGCCTGGACGTCCTGATCCGCAAGATGCGCGACAACGAGCAGCGCATCGCCAACGGCCAGGGCGCCACCCGCGAGAAGGCGCTCAAGCAGTACGAGCGCCAGGAGACGGAGTTCCTGACCAAGGGCGGGTACGCCGCCGAGGCCGAGGCCGCCACCATCGCCGCCGCGCTCAATCTGCCCGACCGGGTGCTCGGCCAGCCGCTGCACACCCTCTCCGGCGGTCAGCGCCGCCGTATCGAGCTGGCGCGGATCCTCTTCTCCGACGCGGACACCCTGCTGCTCGACGAGCCCACCAACCACCTCGACGCCGACTCGATCGTCTGGCTGCGCGACTACCTCAAGACCTACCGCGGCGGCTTCATCGTGATCTCCCACGACGTCGACCTGGTCGAGACGGTCGTCAACAAGGTGTTCTACCTCGACGCCAACCGCGCCCAGATCGACGTCTACAACATGGGCTGGAAGCTCTACCAACAGCAGCGCGAGGCCGACGAGAAGCGCCGCAAGCGCGAGCGGCAGAACGCCGAGAAGAAGGCCTCCGCGCTGCATTCGCAGGCCGACAAGATGCGGGCCAAGGCCACCAAGACCGTCGCCGCGCAGAACATGGCCCGCCGGGCGGACAAGCTGCTGGCCGGCCTGGAGGCCGAGCGCAAGTCCGACAAGGTCGCCAAGCTCCGCTTCCCCGAGCCCTCCCCGTGCGGCAAGACCCCGCTCATGGCCGAGGGCCTGTCGAAGTCCTACGGCTCGCTGGAGATCTTCACCGACGTCGACCTGGCCATCGACAAGGGCTCGCGCGTGGTCATCCTCGGCCTCAACGGCGCGGGCAAGACCACCCTGCTGCGCCTGCTCGGCGGGGCCGAGAAGCCCGACACCGGCAGGGTCATCGAGGGCCACGGCCTCAAGCTCGGCTACTACGCGCAGGAGCACGAGACCCTCGACCCGGAGCGCACGGTCCTGGAGAACATGCGCTCGGCCGCTCCCGACCTGGACCTGGTCGAGGTCCGCAAGGTGCTCGGATCGTTCCTGTTCTCCGGCGACGACGTCGACAAGCCGGCCGGGGTCCTCTCCGGCGGCGAGAAGACCCGCCTCGCCCTGGCCACCCTGGTGGTGTCCTCGGCGAACGTGCTGCTCCTGGACGAGCCGACCAACAACCTCGACCCGGCCAGCCGCGAGGAGATCCTCGGCGCGCTGCGCACCTACAAGGGCGCGGTCGTCCTCGTCACCCACGACGAGGGCGCGGTCGAGGCGCTCCAGCCGGAGCGGATCATCCTGCTGCCGGACGGCGTGGAGGACCTGTGGGGCGCCGACTACGCGGATCTCGTCGCCCTCGCCTGACCGCCCGTCGCCTCCGCTTGATCGAATGCGTGATCAACGGCGTATGGATCATTCGGCCTAGCGGTGATCCATCATCTGTGTGAGATCTCCTCGTACCGAGGTGTGTCCTACATCGATTTCGCGGCCGACCCCCCGATTCTGCGGGGCTCGGCCGCGCCGCCTTGCTGACCTGGCCTTTTCACGCGCCGTCCGTTCGGCCGAACCGCCATCACCCTTCGGAATTCCAGATTCCGGATGTGGGGACGCGCTCCCGTCGTCACAACCTTGTCTCACGGACCTTGCCGAATGGGTGGCCATGACGGCCCGGAGGGGTGATCATGAGGAGACCAGAGCGCACTTCCCATGAGGAGGCACGGGTGGCCGAGACTCTGAAGAAGGGCAGCCGGGTGACCGGCGCCGCGCGCGACAAGCTCGCGGCAGACCTGAAGAAGAAGTACGACGCCGGTGCGAGCATCCGGGCGTTGGCCGAGGAGACCGGCCGCTCGTATGGCTTTGTGCACCGCATGCTCAGTGAGTCGGGTGTCACGCTGCGAGGGCGTGGCGGGGCGACCCGGGGCAAGAAGGCCACGGCCTGACCCCGGGTGGCCCCTCGGCTTCGATGGTGGCCACCCGGTCGGTCGACTGATCGGCCGGGTGGTTACTGTGCAGTCACTTAGGTGTGTCCTGCCACGGCGGTGAAGCCGTCGTGCGGCACGCAGACGACCGCACACATCGGAGGCGTCCCATGGCTTCGCCCGACCAGGACCTCGTTCCCGTACTCGACAAGGACGGCGTACGGCTCACCGTCGACGACGCGATCGCCACGGTGACGCTGACCAACCCCGCCAAGCGCAACGCGCAGAGCCCCGCTCTGTGGCGGGCGCTGACCGAGGCCGGCCGGCAGTTGCCGGGCACCGTCCGTGTCGTCGTGCTGCGGGCCGAGGGCAAGTCCTTCTCGGCCGGGCTCGACCGGCAGGCGTTCACGCCCGAGGGCTTCGACGGCGAACCGTCGTTCATCGACCTCGCGCGCGGCGCCGACACCGAGCTGGACGCGACCATCGCCGAATACCAGGAGGCGTTCACCTGGTGGCGGCGCAGCGACATCGTCTCCGTCGCCGCTGTCCAGGGGCATGCCATCGGGGCGGGCTTCCAGCTCGCCCTCGCCTGCGACCTGCGCGTCGTCGCCGACGACGTGCAGTTCGCCATGCGCGAGACCAGCCTCGGACTCGTGCCCGACCTGACGGGCACGCATCCGCTGGTGGGACTCGTCGGCTACGCCCGCGCGCTGGAGATCTGCGTGACCGGGCGCTTCGTCACGGCCGAGGAGGCCGTGAACACCGGTCTCGCGAACCTCGCCGTGCCGGCCGGCCAGCTCGACGACACCGTGCGCGACCTCGCCTCGGCCGTGCTCGCCGCGCCCCGTGACGCGGTCGTCGAGACCAAGGCCCTGCTGCGCGGCGCCCAGGACCGCACGTACGAGGAGCAGCGCACGGCGGAGCGCCAGGCCCAGGCCCGCCGCCTGCGGGACCTCGCGGGCATCGGGGACTGAGGGCCGCCGGGCCGGCCGGGAGCGCGGTCAGCCGATCGCGCTCACCACGACTGCCACCGTCGGGTGATCCGGCAGCACCCTCCTGACCGCCGTCCGGACCTCCCGGGCCACGTCCCGGGCCCGCCGGTCCGCGCCCACGGCCAGCTCCAGCCGGACATGGCGGTGCGACAGCGCGGCGTCCTCCCCCGGGAGTTCCTCGATGTGCACCGGGTGGCCCAGCGTGCCGGTCAGACGCAGCACGCCCGGGACCCCCAGCGCGGCGGCGGCCACCCGGGCCTCGTCGCCCTCCTCGGCCCGCGCGGCGCCCGGCAGTTCGGGAAGGGGCGCTGCGGGCCCGGCGCCGGCCCGCTCCTGATCGTCCAGCAGCCCCGTCACTCGCAGATCCACCTCCGTCACCGTCAGACCCAGCCGCTGGGTGGCTGCGGTCGCCAGCGTCGCCCGCAGCAGGGACGCCGTCGCCGGCAGGGGCTGCGAGGCCGTCGCCGCGATCTCCGCCGTCACCTTCAGCGGCCCCGGCGGCAGGGCACTCGGCGGAGCCGGTACGGCCGGCTCCGCGGTGTCCTCCGTCTCGCACAGCGCGACCCGCAGCGTCGCGAGGCGTACGCCCGGCGCGTCCCCCGCCGCGCCGCGCAGCACCGCCTCGACTGCCCGCTCCGCGATCCACGCGCCGTCCCGCGCGTCACCCAGCGGCAGGAGCCTGCCGATTCCCAGTTGATGTCTCACTGCCTGCGTCCATCGATCGGCCGTCATTCCTCCAGCCTGCCGCATCAGAGGCGCGCTCCCACGTAACCGTGCTTACGGTGGTCCAAGGACGACAACCGAGAAGGACGTGCGGCGATGACTGACATGACCGAGAACCGGGGCGGGGAGTCCGAGACGGCGGCGGCGCGCAGGAGCCCGCTGGTCAAGCGCGGTGGGGGAGACCCGGGTTCCCGGGGCCGGACGACCATCGCGGACGGCGTCGTGGAGAAGATCGCCGGACTCGCCGCGCGCGACGTCGACGGCGTGCACGCCATGGGCAGCGGTCTGTCCCGCACCTTCGGCGCCGTGCGCGACCGGGTGCCCGGCGGCGCCAAGTCGGTGACGCGCGGGGTGAAGGCCGAGGTCGGTGAGGTGCAGGCCGCCCTCGACCTGGAAATCGTCGTCGAGTACGGCGTGTCGATCGCCGATGTGGCCCGCGGCGTACGGGAGAACGTCATCACCGCCGTCGAGCGGATGACCGGTCTCGAGGTCGTCGAGGTCAACATCGCGGTGAGCGACGTGAAGCTGCCGGACGAGGAGGAAGAGGAACCGGAGCGCCGGATCCAGTGAGGCAGGGGCATCGGACACCACAGCGGCTGAGGAGCTGAGACGCGCATGAGCATGGCCGTGGTCGGCATGATGGCCGGCATGGCGCTGGCCTTCGCTGGATATTTCGGCGGATTCGGCGCCTTCCTGCTGGTGGCGGCACTGGGCGCCGTCGGCTTCGTCGTCGGGCGGTTCCTGGACGGGGACATGGAACTCGGCGACTTCTTCCGTCCCCGTGAACGGCGGCGGTGACGCCCGTGAGCACTGCGGCCGGTGAGCTCGACCGACCACGGACCGTCGTCCCGGCGGGTGAGCGCGGCGCGACCCGGATCGCCGACCGGGTCGTCGCGAAGATCGCCTCGCAGGCGGCCCGGGAGGCCGTCGGCACGCTGCCGCCCGACGCCGACCGGCCGTCCGCGTCGGTCGTCGTCCACCACGAGGTGGCCCACGTCCGGGTGCACATCGAACTCGACTACCCGTGTGACATCGGCGCCCGCTGCCGCGAGGTGCGTCACCGCGTGGTCGAGCGGGTGCGCACCCTGGCCGGCATGCAGGTGCCGGAGGTCGTCGTCCAGGTGGAGCGGCTGCATCTGGTCGCGGCGCCCGGCGCCGTACAGGGGAGGACGCGATGAGCGAACCCCGCGGCACGGAACCCCCCGAGGGCGCCACACAGCGCCTGCCCGTGCTCGAACCGCGGGATGCCGGGCACGGGGACGGCCTCGACGGGTCCGGGACACCGGCCGGTGACGCACCGCCGCCCGCGTCCGAGGCCGGGGGCGGCGGCCGTGCGGGCCGCTTCTGGTCGGCGCGCCGCGTCCCCGCTGGCATCGTCGCCCTGCTGCTCCTGGGCCTCACCGGCCTGTTCCTCTACGACATCGTCTCCGTGCGGGCGGGCCGGCCCGGCATGTACTGGCGCCGGGAACTGGCCCGGCAGCTCGCCGAACGCCCCCTCGACGACACGTGGGTGCTCGTCGGCGCCGCGGTCACCGCGGTACTGGGCCTGTGGCTGCTGAGCCTGGCTCTCACACCCGGCCTGCGGGACGTCCTCCCGATGCGGCGCACGCACGGCGACGTGCGCGCCGGACTGCACCGGGACGCCGCCGCGACCGCGCTGCGGGACCGGGCCATGGAGGTGGCCGGCGTGCAGTCGGCACGGGTCCGGGTGCGCCGGAGGCGGGCGGACGTCCGCGCCGCGGCGCACTTCCGGGACCTGGACGAGGTACGAACCGATCTGGACGCCGTGCTCGCCGACGCGGTCCACGGGCTGGGGCTGGCCAAGCCGCCCTCGCTGTCGGTGCGCGTGCGGCGGCCCGGCCGGAAGGGGTGAGAGCGGTGCTCAGGACCGTCAACCGCGTGTTCCTCGGCCTGGTGGGCCTGGTGCTGCTGGTGCTGGGCGGCTCCGTCCTCGCCGTCGGCCTGGGCGCCCCGGTGCCCTCGTGGTGGATCCACGACAGCAAGCACGACGTGCTGCTGAGCGATGCCGAACGCACCCGCTGGCGCGACGAAGGCTGGTGGTGGCCGGTCGTCATCGCCGCCCTCGCGGTCCTGCTGCTGCTCGCCCTGTGGTGGCTCGTCGCCGTACTGCGCCGGCGCCGCCTCGCCGAGGTGCTGGTCGACACCGGTGACGGCGAGGGCGCGTTGCTGCGGGGCAGGGCCCTGGAGAAGGCCCTCACCGAGGAGGCGGGCCACGTCGACGGCGTGGACGGGGCCCGCGCCCATCTGAGGGGCCGCCGCAGCACCCCCGAGGCCCACGTACGCCTCGCGCTGGAGCCGCACGTGGACCCGGGGACGGCCCTGCACGAGTTCACGACCGGAGCCCTGACCCATGCCAGGGCATCGGCGGGCCTGGCCTCACTGCCGGCGGAGGTACGGCTGAGGGGCGTCAAACACGGCGCGGAACGGGTGAGTTGAGCCCCCGCTCCACCCCGGCCCGACGGCGTACGGCCGCTCAGAACCCGTGCCGCGCTCCGCCGTCGACCGGCACCATGACGCCGGTCAGATAGGAAGCCGCCGGCGACATCACGAACGCCGCCACCCGCCCGAACTCCTCCGGCTTCCCGTACCGCCGCAGCGGGATCCGCGACTCCGAAGCCGCCCGGGTCGCCTCCGGGTCCGCCGACAGCGCGTCCAGCTGCCGCACCCGGTCGGTGTCGATGCGCCCGGGCAGCACACCGACGACCCGGATGCCGCGCGGCCCCAGCTCGTCGGAGAGCGACTTGGCGAAGCCCGCGAGCCCCGGCCGCAGTCCGTTGGAGATGGTCAGCCCCGGAATCGGCTCGTACACCGACCCGGACAGCACGAACCCGATGACACCCCCGGCCTCCATCTCGGCCGCGGCGGCACGGGCGAGCCGCACCGCGCCGAGGAACACCGACTCGAACGCCGTCTGCCACTGCTCGTCGGTGTTGTCCGCGACGAACCCGGCCGGCGGCCCGCCCACGCTGACGAGGACACCGTTGAAACGGCCGAAGTGCTCCCGCGCGGCCCCGATCAGCCGGGCCGCCGCGTCCGGGTCGGCGTTGTCGACGGCGACGCCGACCGCGTTCGGTCCCAGCTCGGCCGCCGCCTCGGCCACGCTCTTCTCGTCCCGCCCCGAGACGACCACCTTCGCCCCGTCCGCCACGAGCTCGCGCGCGGTGGCGTTGCCGAGGCCGCGCGTGGCCCCGGTGACGACGTACACCCGGTCCTTCAGTCCAAGATCCATGGTCCCTATCCTGCCCCGTCCTCGCCGAACAGGGCGAGGGCGGTGTTCACCAGACCGATGTGGCTGAACGCCTGCGGGAAGTTGCCCAGCTGCCGGCCGGTCACCGGGTCGAACTCCTCGGACAGCAGCCCCACGTCGTTGGCGTGTCCCACCAGCCGCTCGAACAGTTCGCGGGCCTCCTTCGTGCGGCCCGTCATGTGCAGGGCGTCCGCGAGCCAGAACGAGCACACCAGGAAGGCGCCCTCGTCGCCGGGCAGCCCGTCGACCTGCGCGTCGTCCGTGCTGTAGCGGCGCAGGAAGCCGTTGTGGGACAGCTCCTCGCGGACCGCGTCGATCGTGCCGATCACCCGCGGGTCGTCCGGCGGCAGGAATCCGACACGCGGGATGAGCAGCAGCGCGGCGTCCAGTTCGCGTGAGCCGTAGGACTGCGTGAAGGTGTTGCGGTCCCGGTCGTAGCCCTTCTCGCACACCTCCCGGTGCACCTCGTCGCGCAGCTCCCGCCAGCCGTCCAGGTCGCCGTCCAGCTCCGGATGGCGTTCCAGGGTGCGTACGGCACGGTCGGCGGCCACCCACACCATCACCTTCGAGTGCACGAACTGGCGCCGGCCGCCGCGCACCTCCCACAGCCCCTCGTCCGGCTGCTGCCAGTGGGTCCGCAGGAAGTCCAGCAGGGCCGACTGCAGCGCCCACACGTCGGGCTGGGGGGACAGGCCCGACTCGCGGGCCAGGGACAGGGAGTCCATGACCTCGCCGTAGACGTCCAGCTGGAGCTGGTTGACCGCGTCGTTGCCGACGCGTACCGGGGCGGAGCCGTCGAAGCCGGAGAGCCAGGGCAGCTCGAACTCGGGCAGCCGCCGTTCACCCGCCAGCCCGTACATGATCTGCAGGTCGGCCGGGTCGCCCGCGACCGCGCGCAGCAGCCAGTTCCGCCAGGCCTCGGCCTCCTCCTGGTAGCCCGCCGCGAGCAGCGCGTTCAGGGTGAGGGTGGCGTCGCGCAGCCAGCAGTAGCGGTAGTCCCAGTTGCGCACCCCGCCCGGCTCCTCCGGCAGCGAGGTGGTGGGAGCGGCGACGATGCCGCCGGTCGGGGCGTAGGTGAGCGCCTTGAGCGTGATCAGGGAGCGGACGACGGCGTCCCGGTAGGGGCCGTCGTAGCGGCAGTGCGACACCCAGGCCCGCCAGTCCTCCACGCTGTGGCGCAGCGCGTCGTACGGGTCGACGAGCGGGGGGCGCTCCTCGTGGGAGGGGTGCCAGGTCAGGACGAAAGCGACCTTTTCCCCCTTCTTGACGGTGAACTCGGCGTGCGTGGCGAAGTCCTCGCCCCAGCTGTGCACCTCCGGCTCACTGCGCAGCCAGGTCGAGTCCGGACCGGCCACGGCGACGCGGTGCCCGTCGGAGCGGCGCATCCAGGGGACGATCGAGCCGTAGTCGAAGCGCAGCTTGAGGACGCTGTGCAGGGTCACCTCGCCGTCGAGGCCCTCGACGACGCGGACGAGGTCGGGGGCGCGGTCACGCTGCGGCATCAGGTCGGTGACCCGGACCGCTCCGTGTTCGGTCTCCCACTCGGTGTCCAGGACGAGGGTGTCGCGGCGATAGGCGCGCCGGGTGCAGCGGTCCGCCCCCACGGGGGCGATGCGCCAGTGGCCGTTGTCCTCGTCGCCGAGCATTCTGGCGAAGCAGGCGGCCGAGTCGAAGCGGGGCAGACACAACCAGTCGACGGACCCGTCCGTGCCGACCAGGGCCGCGGTCTGTTCGTCGCCGATGAGCGCGTAGTCCTCGATGCGGGGGTGCACGGAGTGCGGGTTCCCGGCAACTCGCCGCGGCAATCAGGGCGGGGGCCGGGGGAGTGACGTGTCCGTGCCGGCAAGGGCGCGGTGCCGCGCGCCCCCCCGCACGCGCCTGGACGGGCGGGTGGCTAGACCGCCGCCGGTTCGTTCTCCGTCGCGCCGGACGCGGCCGCCGCCTCCTGGGCCCGCTCCCTGGCCTCGCGGCGGGCGAGGACCACCCAGCCGACCGGTACGGCCGCGGAGAACAGCCACCACTGGACGGCGTACGCGTAGTTCAGCGCGGCGTCCTCCTTGCCCGGGTCGCCCAGCAGCTCGGGGACGTCGCCCTTGGGCTCGGGAGACGTCTGGGCGAGGTAGCCGCCGAGCACCCTGGCGTCCAGGCGACGGGCCTGCTGCTCGCTGTTGATCAGCATGATCTGCCGGTCCGGCAGGCCCTTGAGGTTCTTGATGCCGCTGCCGGCGGTCGTCTCGTCGGGCATCAGCCGCCCCTCGACGGTGACCTCGCCGCCGGGCGGCGCGGGGACCTTCGGGAACGTGGTCTGACTCGGGCCGTCGGAGGGGATCCAGCCCCGGTTGACCAGCAGCACCTTGCCGTCGTCGAGGACGAACGGGGTCAGGACGTGGTAGCCGACCTCGTCGTCGGAGTTGGTGCGGCGCCGGACGACGACCTCGTCCCGGGCGTCGAAGCGGCCCTTCGCCGTGACGGTGCGGTAGCGCTCGGCACTGGTGACGGTGTGCCCGGGCGAGGTCAGCTTCTCCACGGGTACGGGCTCGGCCGCCAGCGCGTCGGTGACCAGCTGGTTCCGGGCGGTGCGCTCCTCGTAGCGGTGCATCTGCCAGATGCCCAGCCTGATCATCGTGGGGATGAGGAGCAGGGCGATCAGCGTGAGGATCACCCACTGCCGGGACATCAGGAAGCGGTACACCCCACGACCGTACAACTCGGTCGTGGGGTGCATTCAGGCGGGTACGGGTTCACACCTTGTCGACAATTCCCACCTTTCCCTCCGCGCGGGCGCAGTGGGCGCCGCAGTACCAGTGGCCCTCGACCTCGACGCCCTGGCCGATGATCTGCACCCGGCAGTGCTCGCAGATGGGGGCCATGCGGTGGATCGCGCAGGCGAAGCAGTCGAAGACGTGCACCGCGCCCTGCGCGTGCACCTCGAAGGTCATGCCGTACTGATTGCCACATACCTCACAGGTCGCCATGCGCCACAGGGTGAGCCGTCGCACCCGCGCGGGCGAGCGGCCACCGGGCGAGTCGCCCGGCAATCACCCGTCCGTACGGTCACCCCCCGGACGCCGGCTCCACATCCGCGAGGAGTTGCCCGAACGCCGCCTCGTCCACGACCGGCGTCCCGAACTGCCGCGCCTTGACCACCTTCGAGGTGCCCGAGTCCGGGTCGTTCGTGACGAGCAGGCTGGTCAGCCGGGACAGGCTCGTGGCCACATGCAGCCCCGCCTCGGTCGCGCGGTCCTCCAGCAGGTCCCGCTCGATCGAGGTGTCGCCCGAGAAGGCGACCCGCATGCCCTGCTTGAGCCGCCCGCCCACCTCGTAGCGCCCGGGGTTGGGGTAGGGGCAGGCGGGGCGCTTGCGGGACGGCCGCCAGCTGCTGGGCCGGTAGGCGCCGTAGCCCCCGGGGCCCGCCTGCTGCCCGATGCGGGGCGCGGCGGGGCGGTCGCTCCACTCGGTGAGCGGCCGGCACTCGTGCAGCGGCAGCCGTACGTTGTTCGCCGCCGCGGCCCGCAGGCTCGGCCGGAACGCCTCCGCCAGCACGCGCGCGTCGTCCAGCGCGTGGTGCGCCCGCTGCTGGACGACGCCGAAGTGCGCGGCGAGGGACTCCAGCTTGTGGTTGGGCAGCGGCAGCCCGAGCTCCTTGGACAGCGCGATGGTGCACAGCCGCTGCCGCACCGGCGCCTCGCGCTCGGCGCGCGCGTACTCCCGGGCGATCATCTGCCAGTCGAAGACGGCGTTGTGCGCCACGAGCACGCGTCCCGCCAGCCGGGCCGTGAACTCCTCGGCGATGTCCGGGAAGAGGGGGGCGCCCTCGAGCGCCTCGCTCGTCAGCCCGTGGATCCACACCGGGCCCGGGTCACGCTCGGGGTTGACCGTCGTGTACCAGTGGTCCTCGACCTCGCCGCGCTCGTCCAGCCGGTAGACCGCCGCGGAGATGATGCGGTCGTCCCGGGCCAGGCCCGTGGTCTCCACGTCGACGACCGCGTACCCCTTGGGATACGCGGCCGGCCACGGCGTGGCAGAGAACACTGCGGTCGTCAGGTCTTCCAGCATGGTTCCTGAGGATACGGGCCACGACTGACACCACCGCCCGCCAGGTGCGCCCGGCCGCTCCTCCGATGCCCCCTCAGACGGGTTGTCCGGTCTGTCCGTTCGTGGGTCGTACGTCTGATCGGTACTCAGTCGATCAGCCGGCGTCCTGTCCGCCGGTGTCACCAGCGGATGGGCACCGGAACCACCGTCAGCAGTCCGGACGCCGCCACCACCAGGCCCAGCGCGACGACCTCCGCACGGGCCGGGGCGCAGGCGGTCAGCGGGTCGGCCGCCCGGCGCAGCCGATGCCGGGCCCACAGGGCGAGGACGGCGACGGCGGCCACGAGGAGCACCTTGGCGAGCAGCACCCGCCCGTACGCCGTCCCCGTCAGCTGGTCCAGGATCGTCTCCGGCGGCATCCGGCGCAGCGAACTGCACACGCCCGTCGCGGTGATGGCGGCGAGCAGCACGGCCGCCACGCGCGCGTAGAGCCCCAGCAGACTCACGCCCGCCGACGTACCGCCGCGGCCGTGCCACAGCCGCAGCAGGCGCAGCGCGTGCAGCAGGCCGCCCGTCCACAGTGCCGCGCAGAGCAGGTGGACGAGCGTCAGCCCGGAGCCGACGAGGGGGCTGTGCTCGGTCGTGGGGTGGGCACGCAGGGCCTCCGCCACGACCACGGCGGCCAGCGGCCACACCTGCGTGACCGGCCGGCGGGAGACCGCGCACAGCCACGCGACCAGGAACGCGTTGACCTCCAGCAGGGCGAGCTTGCCGTCCCGGGACGCGTAGAGCCCGCCGAGGTCCACGTCCGCCACCTCACCCGGCATCAGATTGCCGGTGGCCACGATCGAGGCGAGTCCCAGGGCGGCGAGGAAACCGGCGACGGCCGCGGGCGGGGACCAGCTGCGGGGCGTGCGCGGGGAAAGGGACTTCGAGCCGGGCAGCGAACGCGCCAGCCGGTCCACGAACAGTTCGCCGACGGGTATGCACAGCGCCGCGAACAGCACCGTGCGCAGCAGGCCCACGCCACCCGCGCCGGGCGCCTCGGCCTCCCCGGTGCCGTGCAGCGCGGCGGCCGGACCGAGCAGCGGGATCAGCGCGGCCGACGCCACCAGTGCCAGGACGGCGAGGGCCCGGCCCGCACCGGCACGCCGTCCCGCCGCCCCCGGGGCGGGTCTTGTCGAGGTCACCCCAGGATCTTCACCAACCTCCACACGGCCGGGCAACTCGACGGACCTCGGCCGCGGACACGATCCGGGCCGGACGGGTGTCCCCGTCCGGCCCGGATCGCCTTCACACGAGCTCTACTTGGTCACCGCGTCCAGCGCGTCCGCGATGCCCCAGCCGTAGAAACCGTTGCGGTTCTTCGAGCCTTCGCACACCGCGTCGATCTTGCCGTCGGCGTTGATGTCGTACGGGTCCGTGCACGCCTTGGCGTCGGCCTCGGCGTACAGCAGGGCCTTCACCAGGGCCGGAGAGGCGTACGGGTGCGTCGACTTGATGAGGGCGGCGACGCCCGCGACGTGCGGGGACGCCATCGACGTACCGGCCATGTAGCCCCACTTGCCGCCCGGCAGCGTGCCCAGGATGAGGCCGCTCGTGGCCGGGGCGTCCGGCTTCTGGTAGGCGGTCGAGTCACCGCCCGGAGCGGCTATGTCGACGACGCCGAGACCGTGGTTGGAGAAGGACGACTTGATGCCCTTCGCGCCCGTCGAGGCGACCGTGACGACACCCGGCAGCTGGGTCGGGATGTCGAGGCACTCCGAGGGGTCGACGACCCGGTCGCCCGGCGTGCTGTCGTTCGGGGACGACGAGTCGGTGATCTCGTCGGAGGCGAGGTCGTAGTTCTCGTTGCCGGCCGCGGCGACGTTGACCGCGCCCTTCTTCTCCGCGTACCGCGAGGCCCGGGTGACGGCCTCGACGAGGGCCTTCTGGTCCGGGTCGTTCTTGCAGTTGAAGTACCAGGGGTCGGTGTAATAGCTGTTGTTCGTCACGTCGACCCCGTGCTCGGCCGCCCACACGAAGCCGCACACCACGGCCTCGGTGTAGAAGAAGCCCGCCGTGGTGGACACCTTGATGCCGGAGACCTTCACCCCGGGCGCCACACCGGTCATGCCGACGCCGTTCTTGGCGGCGGCGATCTCACCGGCGACGTGGGTGCCGTGCGGGCTCTCCTCGGCGCTCGGCCGCCAGGCCCCGTCGGTCGTGTCCGGCTTGCCCGACACGCAGTTGACCGACGCGCCCCGGTCGAAGTTGGGCGCGATGTCGGGGTGGGTGTCGTCGACACCGGTGTCGATCACGGCGACCGTGACCTTCTTGCTGCCCAGCGTCTTCTCGTGCGCCTTGTCCGCCTTGATGGCCGGCAGGTCCCACTGCTGCGGCTCCAGCGGGTCCTGCCCGGCGGGGGCCTCGGCCGCGGCGACCTCCGCCGCGCTCAGCACCTTCGGCGCGCCCAGGTCGCCCGTGGAGGCCGAGGGCAGCGGCGCGGTGCGGGTGGCACCGGCGGACTGCACGCCCCGCACGGTGCGGATCTTCTCGGCGAAGTCGGCGTTCGAGGAGTGGACGACGATGACGCCGATCTGGTCGTACGACATCACGATCGTGCCGCCGGCCTTCGCGACGGCCTTCTTCACATGCGCCGAAGTGCCGTGCCCCGGCTTGACGTTGACGACGTAGCTGAGCGCACTCGCGTCGGTCTGGGCCGCCGCGGCGGGGGCGGGGGCGTCCTCGGCGGCCGTGGCCGCGGTGTTCGGAAGGAACGCCAGGGCCGTGGCCATGGCCATCCCGGCCGGTATCGCTGCGGCGCGGCGATAGCGCGCGTACGGCGCAGTCATGGTGTCTCCAGTTCGTTCACGGTGAGCTGATCCTGCGGAAGGTCTCGGAGGCGGGCCGGATCACTTGACCGCGCGCAGCGCGTTGACGATGCCGTGGCCGTAGAAGCCGTTGAGGCGCTTGCCGCCCTCGCAGACCGCGTCCTGGTCGCCGTCGCCGTCCTGGTCGTAGGAGGCCGGGCAGGCGGTCTCGTCGGCCTGTGCCTTCAGCAGCGCCTGGAGCCGGGCCGGGGACGCCGAGGGGTGCTCGGACTTCAGCAGCGCGGCGACGCCCGAGGCGTGCGGCGAGGCCATCGAGGTGCCCTGGAGGAAGCCCCACGCGCCGTTCGGCAGGGTGGACAGGATGCGGCCGTCCTTCGAGGGGGTGTCCGGGATCTGGTAGCGGCGGTCACCACCCGGCGCGGCGACGTCGACGACGCCCTCGCCGTAGGTCGAGAAGTACGACTTGCCCTTGTCGACGCCCGTCGAGCTCACCGTGACGACACCCGGGAGCATGTTCGGCACGTCGAAGCACTCGTGCGGGTCGATGGTGCGCTCGACCGGGGTGGAGTCGTCCGGGCTGGAGTCGTCGACGATCGCGTCCGAGGCCAGGTCGTGGTTGGAGTTGCCGGCCGCGGCGATGTTGAGCGTGCCCTTCTTCTGCGCGTACAGCTGCGCCCGGTTCACCGCGTCGACGATGGCCCGCTGGTCCGGGTCGTCCATGCAGTTGTACAGCCACGGGTCGACGTAGTAGCTGTTGTTCGTGATCTCGACGCCGTGGTCGGCGGCGAACACGAACGCGCACACGACGCTCTCCGGGTAGAAGAGGCCGTTCGCCCGGTCGGTGACGTTGATGCTGGAGACCTTCACACCGGGAGCGACGCCCGCCACGCCTATGCCGTTGCGGGCGGCGGCTATCTCACCGGCGACATGCGTGCCGTGGTAGTCCTCGGGCGTGTACGGCCGCCAGGCGCCCTCGCTGGTGTCGGGCTTGCCGCCCGCGCAGTTCGCGGACTGGGAGGCGGAGAAGTTCGGGGCGATGTCGGGGTGGGTGTCGTCCACGCCGGTGTCGATCACGGCGACGGTCACCTTGCGGCTGCCCGGGTTGATCTGTGCCGCCTTGTCGGCGCCGATCGCGCGCAGGTCCCACTGGTCCGCCTCGAGGGGCTCGCTCTCGGGCGTCTTCGCCGAGGCGGCCTCGATGCGCTCGGCCTGGGCGCCCGTCAGGTACTCGACCGCGCCCTCCTGCTTCGTCCCGGCGGCCGTCAGCGGCGTCGTGCGCGTCGCGCCCGCCGACCTGACCCCGCGGGCCTCGCGGATCGTCTTGGCGAAGTCGGGGTTCGAGGAGTGGACGACGAGCACGCCGATCCGCTCGTACGTGGCGACGACCGATCCGTCGGCCTTGCCGATCGCCTTCTTCACCGAGGCGATCGTGTGGCGGTCCAGCTTGGTGTTGACGACGTACGCCAGCTTCGGCGCATCCGCCGTCCGGGTGGCCGACTCCGCGTGCGGGGCCGCCGACGCGGCGGCCGGCAGGAAGCCCAGCGAGGCCGTCAGGGACAGCACGACGGGCACGGCGAGGGCGAGCCGGCGTCTGGAACGCAAGTGAGACATGGGGTCTCCACATCCTCCGGAAACGAAACCGGCCCGAGGCACAGGTGGTGCTCGGGCAGGTACATGACGTGGTGGTGCAGGGCGAAGCTATCCCGGCCTCTCGCTGGCCAGCAACGCTTTGTCGAAACGACTTCGGAAAGAACGCGGGGCCGTTGAACCGGTTCTCGTGCGCCGCCGTGACGTTGAGCAGGGAGCGCGAGGACACACTCGCCCCCGTCCCCGTTCACAACCGCTTCCGTCATTGCGAGGAGACTCCGTGGCCACCGACGCACCGCCCCCGTCGAAAGAGCAACACAAGCTCCCCTCACCCGAGGAGTTCGCCGAGGTGCAGGAGAGCGCGGAGTTCGGTGAACTGCGCCGCTCCTACCGCTCCTTCGCCTTTCCGCTGACCGTCGGCTTCATCGCCTGGTACCTGCTGTACGTGCTGCTCTCGAACTACGCGGGCGGCTTCATGGGCGCCAAGCTGTTCGGCAACATCAACGTCGCCTTCGTCTTCGGCGTCGCCCAGTTCCTCACCACGTTCCTCATCGCCTGGTGGTACTCCAAGCACGCCGCCGCGAAGCTCGACCCCAAGGCCGAGGCCATCAAGACCCGGATGGAGAGCGGCGCATGAGCCCCGTACAGCACACCTTCCTCGCCGCGAACGAGGCCAGCGAGCACCGCCCGCTGATCATCACCCTGTTCGCGCTGTTCGTCCTCGCGACCCTCGGCATCACCATCTGGGCGGGCCGCCAGACCAAGGACGCCGCCGACTTCTACGCCGGCGGCCGCCAGTTCAGCGCCTTCCAGAACGGCCTCGCCGTCTCCGGCGACTACATGTCCGCCGCGTCGTTCCTCGGCATCGCCGGCGCCATCGCCATCTTCGGCTACGACGGCTTCCTGTACTCCATCGGCTTCCTGGTCGCCTGGCTGGTCGCCCTGCTCCTGGTCGCCGAGCCGCTGCGCAACTCCGGCCGCTACACCATGGGCGACGTCCTGGCCTACCGCATGCGCCAGCGCCCGGTCCGCACCGCCGCCGGCACCTCCACGATCGTGGTGTCGATCTTCTACCTGCTGGCCCAGATGGCCGGCGCGGGCGTCCTGGTCTCCCTGCTGCTCGGCATCACCTCCGACGCCGGCAAGATCCTCATCGTGGCCCTGGTCGGCCTCCTGATGATCGTCTACGTCTCCATCGGCGGCATGAAGGGCACCACCTGGGTCCAGATGGTCAAGGCCGTGCTCCTCATCGGCGGCACCATCCTGATCACCTTCCTCGTGCTGCTGAAGTTCAACTTCAACATCTCCGACCTGCTCGGCAAGGCCGCCGAGAACAGCGGCAAGGGCGCCGCCTTCCTGGAGCCCGGTCTCCAGTACGGCGCCACCGGCACCTCCAAGCTGGACTTCATCTCCCTCGGCATCGCCCTGGTCCTCGGCACCGCCGGCCTGCCGCACATCCTGATCCGCTTCTACACGGTGCCCGACGCCAAGGCCGCCCGGAAGTCCGTGAACTGGGCCATCGGCATCATCGGCGGCTTCTACCTGATGACGATCGCGCTCGGCTTCGGCGCCGCCGCGCTCATCTCGCAGGAGGAGATCCTCGCCTCCAACCCGTCCGGCAACACGGCCGCGCCCCTGCTCGCCCTGCACCTGGGCGGTGTCGACTCCACCTGGGGCGCGATCCTCCTCGCCACGATCTCGGCGGTGGCCTTCGCGACGATCCTCGCCGTCGTCGCCGGACTCACCCTCGCCTCGTCGTCCTCCTTCGCGCACGACATCTACGCCAACGTCATCCGCAAGGGGAAGGCCTCCGGCGCCGAGGAGGTCCGCGCGGCCCGCTGGGCGACCGTCTTCATCGGCGTCGTCTCCATCGGCCTGGGCGCCCTGGCCCGCGACCTGAACGTGGCCGGCCTTGTCGCCCTCGCCTTCGCGGTCGCCGCCTCCGCCAACCTCCCGACGATCCTCTACAGCCTGTTCTGGAAGCGCTTCACCACCCAGGGCGCGCTGTGGTCGATCTACGGCGGCCTGATCGTCGCCGTCGGCCTGGTGCTGTTCTCGCCCGTCGTCTCCGGCGACCCCAAGGCGATGTTCCCCGAGGTCGACTTCGCCTGGTTCCCGCTGAAGAACCCGGGCATCATCTCCATCCCGTTCGGCTTCCTGATGGGCTGGCTCGGCACGATCCTGTCCAAGGAGGAGCCCGACGCCAAGAAGTACGCGGAGCTGGAGGTCCGGTCCCTGACCGGCACCGGAGCGCACTGAGCACGACCCCTCCGGCGCGGCCGGCTCGTAGGAACCTCCAGGTCCCTGCGGCCCGGCCGCGCCGTGCGTCGTGGGATCGGGCCTGTGGTGTTGTCGGTGGGGTCGCGTAGGCTCGCAGGTGTCGGGCAACAGTGCCGCACGCACGATCCACGACGAGGGAGGGGGCCCACGTGCTCATCGACACCTACGGCCGGGTGGCCACCGACCTGAGGGTCTCGCTGACCGACCGGTGCAACCTGCGCTGTACGTACTGCATGCCGGAAGAAGGCCTGCAGTGGCTGGCGAAGCCGGATCTGCTCACGGACGACGAGATCGTCCGCCTCATCGACATCGCGGTCACCTCCCTCGGCATCGAGGAGGTCCGCTTCACCGGCGGCGAGCCCCTGCTGCGTCCGGGCCTGGTCGGCATCGTCGAGCGCGTCGCGGCGCTGGAGCCGCGCCCCCAGATGTCGTTGACCACCAACGGCATCGGCCTCAAGCGCACGGCGGCGGCCCTGAAGGAGGCGGGCCTTGACCGGGTCAACGTCTCCCTGGACACGCTCCGGCCGGACGTCTTCAAGACCCTGACCCGCCGCGACCGCCACAAGGACGTCATCGAGGGCCTGCACGCCGCCCGCGACGCCGGCCTGACCCCGGTGAAGGTCAACTCGGTCCTGATGCCGGGGCTCAACGACGACGAGGCCCCCGACCTGCTCGCCTGGGCCGTGGAACACGACTACGAGCTGCGCTTCATCGAGCAGATGCCCCTGGACGCCCAGCACGGCTGGAAGCGTGACGGCATGATCACGGCCGGCGACATCCTGGCCTCCCTGCGCACCCGCTTCGAGCTGACCGCCGAGGGCGAGGAGAAGCGCGGTTCGGCCCCGGCGGAGCGCTGGCTCGTCGACGGCGGCCCGCACGTGGTCGGTGTCATCGCCTCCGTCACGCGCCCCTTCTGCTCGGCGTGCGACCGCACCCGCCTCACCGCCGACGGGCAGGTCCGCACCTGCCTGTTCGCGCAAGAGGAGACGGACCTGCGCGCCGCGCTGCGCTCGGGCGCCCCGGACGAGGAGATCGCCCGCATCTGGCGCCTGGCGATGTGGGGCAAGAAGGCCGGAGCGGGCCTGGACGACCCGTCGTTCGTGCAGCCCGACCGGCCGATGTCGGCCATCGGAGGCTAGGAGCTCGGACGCGGGGAGTCCTCGGACTCCCACTCCTCCAGCACCACCACGTCCTTCAGGAATCCCCGCACCCCGAGGAACTGCGACAGGTGCTCGCGGTGCTCCTCACAGGCCAGCCAGGTCTTGCGCCGCTCCGGCGTGTGGATCTTCGGGTTGTTCCACGCCAGCACCCACACGGCGTCGGCACGGCAGCCCTTCGCGGAACAGATGGGAGTCTCGTCACTCACGGTTTCGTCTCGCAGAAAAAGGCGACGCCGAGCAGCCACGGGGGGAGCTGCCCGGCGTCGGTCCGTCGCTCCGACGGGGGATGCGGAGCGCGTACGAAGTATGTCATGGGTAACCCCGGGCCCGGCACCGGAACAACATGATTGATCTGAGCTTTTCTTGAGCTTGGCGGGAAGGTGACTTCCCTTCCCGCCCGGTCGTGATCTCGCCCCGGGAGGCCTATCGCTCGTGCGACTCGCTCCGCGCGCCCGCACCCGGCCCGGACACGGCATCTTCCGCAACGGGTTCCGCCGGGCCGTCGCCCGGCCCCGGCGGCGCGATCATCGGGCGCACCGGCGCCGCCACGAACGTCGACGGCAGGGACGGCGCGTTCTCGCGCCCGGCGTTCGCGATCACCACCGCGATGTACGGCAGCACCAGCCCGAGCACCAACGCCACGATGGCCACGTGCCGTTCGACGTTCCACAGCGTGGCCGCGAGGATCACCGAGATCGTGCGGACCGTCATCGAGATCACGTAGCGGCGCTGCCGCCCGCGTACGTCTTCCTGGAGTCCCGTCCGGGCGCCGGTGATCCGGAAAACCTGGACGTTGCCACCGCCGTGCTGCTTCCGCATCGCGTTCCACCATCCGCCCGTATCGGACTCTCCCCGCCCCGTAGCCGCCCACGGCCGGTCGGGGAGCCCGACCGGGACAGCTCCCACGGTACGCCGCGGCCGCACCGGCCACGAGAGCGGGTGGGGCACCTCCCGGGCGGACGGCCTGCGCCGTAGCGCGTACGGCCCGCGTCGGCATGCGGCGTAGGGCACCTGGGCCGACACTTGCCGTAGTGCTCACGTCGAGCCGTACGAGGAGGCAGGGATGGGCTGGTTGTGGGCGATCATCGTAGGACTGGTGCTCGGCCTGATCGCGAAAGCGATCATTCCGGGCAAACAACACCTTCCCCTGTGGCTGACCGTCATCCTGGGCATGATCGGCGGCATCGCCGGCAACGCCATCGCCCGGGCGGCGGGCGTCGACGCCACCGCGGGAATCGACTGGTGGCGGCACGTCTTCCAGCTGGTCATGGCGGTCATCCTCGTCGGTCTGGGCGACCGGGCCTGGACGGCGGCCAGGGGAGACAGACGCAGGGCATGACGGGACACACGCCCGAAGGGGGCGGTCTCCGGCACCGCCGGAGACCGCCCCCTTCGCCGTGCACTCAGCCGCCCGTGACCTCGACGGCCGCCAGGTTCTTCTTGCCCCGGCGCAGCACCAGCCAGCGGCCGTGCAGCAGGTCCTCCTGCGCGGGGACGGCGTCCTCACCGGCGACCTTCACGTTGTTCACGTAGGCGCCGCCCTCCTTGACCGTGCGGCGCGCGGCCGACTTGCTGGCCACCAGCCCGACCTCGGCGAACAGGTCCACGGCCGGGCCGAGCTCGGCGACCCGGACGTGCGGCACCTCCGAGAGGGCCGCGGCCAGCGTCCTCTCGTCGAGGTCCGCCAGCTCGCCCTGCCCGAAGAGGGCCTTCGACGCGGCGATCACGGCGGCCGTCTGGTCGGCGCCGTGCACCAGCGTCGTCAGCTCCTCGGCGAGGGCCCGCTGAGCGGCCCGGGCCTGCGGACGCTCCTGCGTCTGCCGCTCCAGCTCCTCCAGCTCCTCGCGGGAACGGAAGGACAGGATGCGCATGTACTTCGAGACGTCCCGGTCGTCCACGTTCAGCCAGAACTGGTAGAACGCGTACGGCGTCGTCATCTCCGGGTCGAGCCAGACGGCGCCGCCCTCGGTCTTGCCGAACTTGGTGCCGTCCGCCTTGGTCATCAGCGGCGTCGCCATCGCGTGCACGGTCGCGTCGGGCTCCAGGCGGTGGATCAGGTCCAGGCCCGCGGTGAGGTTGCCCCACTGGTCGCTGCCGCCCTGCTGGAGGGTGCAGCCGTAGCGGCGGTAGAGCTGGAGGAAGTCCATGCCCTGGAGCAGCTGGTAGCTGAACTCCGTGTAGCTGATGCCCTCGGAGGACTCCAGGCGGCGGGCCACGGACTCCTTCGTCAGCATCTTGTTGACGCGGAAGTGCTTGCCGATGTCGCGCAGGAACTCGATCGCGGAGAGGTTCTGCGTCCAGTCGAGGTTGTTGACCATGACGGCCGCGTTCTCGCCCTGGAAGTCCAGGAACGGCTCGATCTGGGCGCGCAGCCTGTCGACCCAGCCGCCGACCGTCTCCGGGTCGTTCAGCGTGCGCTCCGCGGTCGGGCGCGGGTCACCGATCAGACCCGTGGCCCCGCCGACCAGGGCCAGCGGCCGGTGACCGGCCTGCTGGAGCCGGCGCACGGTGAGCACCTGCACCAGGTGCCCCACGTGCAGCGACGGCGCCGTCGGGTCGAAACCGCAATAGAACGTGACGGGACCGTCCGCGAGCGCCTTGCGCAAAGCGTCCTCGTCGGTGGACAGGGCGAACAGCCCGCGCCACTTCAGCTCGTCGACGATGTCCGTCACGGTTCTCGTGTCTCCTCGATGTTCTCCGGGCAGTCGGGTGACAGCCGGGTACGAGGTTATACGCCCTGGCTGACAGAGCTCATATTGAAATCGGGGACGCGCAGCGCCGGCATCGCGGCCCTGGTGAACCAGTCGCTCCACTCGCGCGGCAGCGTCTTCTCGGTCCGGCCCGCCTCCGTCGCACGGCCGAGCACGCCCACCGGGGACTCGTTGAACCGGAAGTTGTTCACCTCACCCGTCACCTCGCCGTTCTCGACGAGGTAGACGCCGTCCCGGGTCAGACCGGTGAGCAGCAGCGTCGCCGGGTCGACCTCGCGGATGTACCACAGGCAGGTCAGCAGCAGCCCGCGCTCGGTGTTCGCGACCATCTCGTCCAGGGAGCGGTCCTCGCCGCCGTCCAGCACGATGTTGTCGATGCCCGGCGCGACGGGCAGGCCGGTCAGGCCCGCGCTGTGCCTGCTGGTCGTCAGGTGCCGCAGCACGCCCTCGCTCATCCACTCGGTGGCCCCGAGCGGCAGCCCGTTGTCGAACACCGACTGATCGCCCCCCGAGGAGTGCGCGATCACGAAGGGCGCCGACTCCAGGCCCGGCTCGTCCGGGTCGCTGCGCAGGGTCAGCGGCAGATCGGTCAGCCTCTCGCCGACCCGCGTGCCCCCGCCCGGCTTGGAGAACACCGTGCGGCCCTCGACCGCGTCCCGGCCCGAGGCCGACCACATCTGGTAGATCAGCAGGTCCGCCACGGCCGTCGGCGGCAGCAGTGTCTCGTAGCGCCCGGCGGGCAGCTCCACACGCCGCTCGGCCCACCCCAGACGCACGGCCAGCTCCGCGTCCAGCGCCGCCGGGTCGACGTCCTCGAAGTCCCGCGTGGAGCGCCCGGCCCACGCCGACCGGGTCCGGTCCGGGGACTTGGCGTTCATCTCCAGCGTCCCGTTCGGCTGGTCGTGCCGCAGCCGCAGACCGGTGGAGGTGCCGACGTACGACGACACCAGCTCGTGGTTGGCGAAGCCGTACAGCTCACGGCCACCCGCACGCGCGCGTGCGAAGGCCTCGCCGAGCGCCGGGGCGAAGTCGGCGAACACGGCCGAGGAGGTCTCGGCGGGCGCCTCCATGAAGCCGGGCGACCGCTCCACACCGGTGACCAGCGGCTGCGCGTCCTCGGCGGGCGCGGCGCCGCGCGCGGCGGCCTCGGCGGCCCGCACCAGCGGCTCCAGCTCGTCGGCGGTCACGGCGGACCGTGACACCACGCCGGAGGCCGTGCCCTCCTTGCCGTCGACCGTGGCGATCACGGTCAGCGTGCGCCCGCGCGTCACACCGTTGGTGGTCAGCGCGTTGCCCGCCCAGCGCAGGTTGGCGGTGGACTGCTCGTCGGCGATGACGACACAGCCGTCCGCCCGGGACAGTTCGAGGGCGCGCTCGACGACCTCGTGGGGCTTGGTGGTGCGCGCGCTCATCGACCGGCCTCCTGGGTCGTGTTGAGGATGTTGACGCCCTTGAACAGGGCCGACGGGCAGCCGTGCGACACGGCCGCGACCTGCCCGGGCTGCGCCTTGCCGCAGTTGAAGGCACCGCCGAGCACATAGGTCTGCGGTCCGCCCACGGCCGACATCGAGCCCCAGAAGTCGGTGGTCGTGGCCTGGTAGGCGACGTCGCGCAGCTGCCCGGCGAGCCGCCCGTTCTCGATGCGGTAGAACCGCTGACCGGTGAACTGGAAGTTGTAGCGCTGCATGTCGATCGACCAGGACCGGTCGCCGACGACGTAGATGCCGCGCTCCACGCCCCCGATGAGGTCCTCGGTGGACATTCCGGCCGGGTCCGGCCGCAGGGAGACGTTGGCCATGCGCTGCACCGGGACGTGGCCGGGGGAGTCGGCGTAGGCGCAGCCGTTGGACCGTTCGAAGCCGGTCAGCTTCGCGATGCGCCGGTCCAGCTGGTAGCCGACGAGGGTGCCGTTCTTGACCAGGTCCCAGGACTGCGCCGCGACGCCCTCGTCGTCATAGCCGATCGTGGCCAGGCCGTGCTCGGCGGTGCGGTCGCCGGTGACGTTCATCAGCTCCGAGCCGTAGCGCAGCCTGCCCAGCTGGTCGAACGTGGCGAAGGAGGTGCCGGCGTAGGCGGCCTCGTAGCCGAGCGCGCGGTCGAGTTCGGTGGCGTGCCCGATGGACTCGTGGATGGTCAGCCACAGGTTGGACGGGTCGACGACCAGGTCGTACAGGCCCGGCTCGACGCTCGGCGCCCGCATCTTCTCGGCGAGCATCTCCGGGATCCGCTCCAGCTCGCCCTCCCAGTCCCAGCCGGTGCCCTTCAGGTACTCCCAGCCGCGTCCCGCGGGCGGGGCGAGGGTGCGCATCGAGTCGAACTCGCCGCTGGACTCGTCCACCGACACGGCGTTGAACACCGGGTGCAGCCGCACGCGCTGCTGGGTGGTCACGGTCCCGGCCGTGTCGGCGTAGAACTTGTTCTCGTGGACCGTGAGCAGCGAGGAATCGACGTGGTCGACCCCGTCGGCCGCCAGCAGCCGTGCGCTCCACTCGGCGATGAGCCCGGCCTTCTCCTCGTCGGGCACCGAGAACGGGTCGATCTCGTACGACGAGATCCACGTCTTGTCCGCGTGCACCGGCTCGTCGGCCAGCTCCACACGCTCGTCGGAGCCGGCCGCCTTGATCACCTGGGCGGACAGCCTGGCCATCGCCACCGCCTGCCCGGCGACCCGGGCGGCGGCGTCCATGGTGAGGTCCACGCCGGACGCGAAGCCCCACGTACCGCCGTGCACCACCCGCACCGCGTAGCCGAGGTCGGTGGTGTCCGACGACCCGGCGGGCTTGGCGTCCCGGAACCGCCAGGAGGCGCCCCGCACCCGCTCGAACCGGAAGTCCGCGTGCTCGGCGCCCAGCGCACGCGCGCGTGCGAGGGCCGCGTCGGCGAGGGCGCGTAGGGGGAGGGCCGTGAAGGCCTCGTCGATGGTATGAGGCACCGCCGTCTCTTTCTGTCGAGGTGACCGTGGTCGTCGTGTGTCTGGCTGCTCCGATCATGTCGCCCATCCCGCGCGCGGGCCATGAGTTTCATGCTCCGGACCCGCGGCTTTCTGTAGGGATCCGACAGTGAGTCCCGTACGCCACTGTGGGTGCCCGATTGTCCGAGGGGCTGTCCGGACCGATAGGTTTTCGAGGAAGCCGCCTGTCATCGCTGCCTGTCGTCCGGGCGCGGGGGCGGAGTATTCAGACCGCTATCGAAAGGGTGATCCGTTGAGCCGCTCGGTTCTCGTCACCGGAGGCAACCGGGGCATCGGCCTCGCCATCGCCCGCGCCTTCGCCGATGCCGGCGACAAGGTCGCCATCACGTACCGCTCGGGCGAGCCGCCGGCCGCCCTGACGGAACTGGGCTGCCTGGCCGTCAAGTGCGACATCACCGACGCCGAGCAGGTGGAGCAGGCCTACAAGGAGATCGAGGAGGCCCACGGCCCCGTCGAGGTCCTCGTCGCCAACGCCGGCATCACCAAGGACCAGCTCCTGATGCGCATGTCCGAGGAGGACTTCACCTCGGTCATCGACACCAACCTCACCGGCACCTTCCGCGTGGTCAAGCGCTCCAACCGCGGCATGCTGCGCGCCAAGAAGGGCCGCGTCGTGCTCATCTCGTCGGTCGTCGGGCTGTACGGCGGTCCCGGCCAGTCCAACTACGCCGCCTCCAAGGCCGCCCTGGTCGGCTTCGCGCGCTCCCTCGCCCGTGAGCTGGGCTCGCGCAACATCACCTTCAACGTCGTCGCGCCCGGCTTCGTCGACACCGACATGACCAAGGTTCTCACCGACGAGCAGCGCTCGGCCATCGTGTCGCAGGTGCCGCTCGGCCGGTACGCGCAGCCGGAGGAGATCGCCGCGACGGTGCGGTTCCTCGCTTCGGACGACGCCTCGTACATCACTGGAGCCGTCATTCCCGTTGACGGCGGACTGGGAATGGGTCACTGATCACCATGAGCGGAATTCTCGAGGGCAAGCGCGTCCTGATCACCGGTGTGCTGACGGAGTCCTCCATCGCCTTCCACACCGCCAAGCTGGCCCAGGAGCAGGGCGCCGAGATCATCCTCACGGCGTTCCCGCGGCCCACGCTGACCGAGCGCATCGCCAGGAAGCTCCCGAAGCCCACCAAGGTCATCGAGCTCGACGTCACCAACGACGAGCACCTGGCCCGCCTGGCCGACGTCGTCGGCGAGGAGCTGGGCGGCCTGGACGGTGTCGTGCACTCCATCGGCTTCGCCCCGCAGGACGCCCTCGGCGGCAACTTCCTCAACGCGCCGTTCGAGTCCGTCGCCACCGCCATGCACGTCTCGGCGTACTCCCTGAAGTCGCTGACCATGGCCTGCCTGCCGCTGATGCAGAACGGCGGCTCGGTCGTCGGTCTGACCTTCGACGCGCAGTTCGCCTGGCCGCAGTACGACTGGATGGGCCCGGCCAAGGCCGCGCTGGAGGCCACCAGCCGCTACATGGCCCGTGACCTGGGCAAGCAGAACATCCGCTGCAACCTGATCTCGGCGGGCCCGATCGGTTCCATGGCCGCCAAGTCCATCCCGGGCTTCAGCGAGCTGGCCTCCGTGTGGGACAGCCGCTCCCCGCTGGAGTGGGACCTGAAGGACCCCGAGCCGGCCGGCCGCGGCATCGTCGCCCTGCTGAGCGACTGGTTCCCGAAGACCACGGGCGAGATCGTCCACGTCGACGGCGGTCTGCACGCCATCGGAGCCTGATCTCCCGGTACCTCGCCGACGCCCCGTCCCCGCAGCGCGCGGGGAGCGGGGCGTCACCCGTTCGGCTCAGCAGGCCGGGCGGGAAGGGCCGGCAACTGGGCACTGTGGAGTACGCGTTCACCACGCGAGCCCCTCCCCAGCACGGCCGAGGAGGTCCCCTTGTGCGCTTGTCCCGCCGAACGGCCTCACTGTCCGTCGCCGCGCTCGTGCTGACCCTGGCGTACGAGGCGGTTCCCCACACGCACGCGCCGGCCGCCGGGCACGAGTCCGCCGGGCCCTTCGGCGCCGCGTGCCGGATCCGCGTGACCGGCTCCAAGGTGACCGCGTACTGCCACAACCCCTACCCGGAGACCGACCGGGTGAGTCTGCACGTGGAGTGCGCCCGCTGGTGGGACATCGACACCGACAGCTCACCCGTGGAGGCCGGGCCCGCGCAGACGGTGCGGCTGACGGGGCGGTGCTGGAAAGAGGTCGGCCACGTGTGGATCAGTCACCGGCGGGAGAGCTGATCCCGCCCGGCCGGCACAGGAAGGGATAACGGGCGGCCTCCGCCGCGGCCGTGTCCGCCTCGCCCGCGCGGATGGCGTCGAGCAGCCGCCCGTGGTCCATGTACGTCTCCGGAGTCAGCTCCTCGCCGACGTCCTCGCGCAGCCAGTCCCGCAGCACCTCGCCCAGGTCCGCGTACATGGCCGTCATCACGTCGTTGTGGGAAGCGGACACGACGGCCAGATGGAAGGTCGCGTCGGCGGTCACGAACGCCTCCTTGTCGCCCGACTCCCAGGCCTCCTCGCGCCGCAGCAGCAGCGCGTCGAGCTGTTTGAGGTCCTTCTCGGTGCGGCGCCCGGCGGCCAGCCGGGCGGCGGCCGACTCCAGCGTGGAGCGCAGTTCGGCGATGTGCCGGGGATCGGCCTCGGCGAACCGCCGCTGCATCACGCCCGCCAGCTCGCTGGTGGCCACGACGTACGTGCCGGATCCCTGGCGGATGTCCAGCAGGCCGTTGTGCGACAGGGCGCGCACGGCCTCGCGGACCGTGTTGCGGGCGACACCCAGCTGCTCGACCAGTTCCGGCTCGGTCGGGATCCGGGAGCCGACCGGCCACTCGCCCGAGGTGATCTGGGCTCGCAGCGCGGCGATGACCTGCTCGGACAGGGCCGAACGACGGGGATGGCTCAGAGGCATGGCACACCTTCCCACGACCGGGGCACCGGAGGGCTGCCGCCCACTGGACAGTCAATCATCCCATGATTCTATGATGGGGTTCATGCCCCATGAGGAAACCCGGACGATGACACCCCCGCCCGTACGCGACCCGGCCGCGCCCGGCGCCGCGAAAGAGGGCGGCGCGGCCCCGCGCGCGTGGACCGTGCGGCTGCTCGTCCTCGGCATCGTGCTGTCCGCGCTGAACCTCCGCCCCGCGATCACCAGCCTCGGCGCCCTCCTGGAGGAGGTCCGCGACGGTCTCGGCATGAGCGGCAGCGTGGCCGGGCTGCTCACCTCCGTGCCACCGCTGTGCTTCGCCGTCTTCGGCGTCATGGCCCCGCGGCTCGCCCGCCGCTTCGGAGCGGGCGCCGTGGTGTGCGCGGGCATGGCCGCCATCGCCACCGGCCTGATCGTGCGGCCCTACGCCGGCGGCACGGCCGGTTTCCTGGCCGGCAGCGCCCTGGCCCTGATGGGCATCGCGGTCAGCAACGTCCTGATGCCGGTCATCGTCAAGCACTGGTTCCCCGACCGGGTGGGTTCCATGACCGGCCTGTACTCGATGGCCCTCGCCCTCGGCACGGCCCTCGCGGCCGCCGTGACGGTGCCCCTGACCGACACCCTGGGCGGCAGCTGGCAGACGGGTCTGGCCCTGTGGGCGGGGCTCGCGGTGGCGGCGGTCCTGCCGTGGCTGCCCTTCGTCCGCGGACGCCGGACGCCCCCCGGGACGGGGGAGCAGACCGCGGCAGCGGCGGCCGGCGGCGACGCACCCGGCCCGGACCGGGACCCGGCGACCCGGGCACAGCCTCCCGCCGCGACGCCGCACGCGCGCGTGGAGGCGCCCCGGCTGCGGATGGCCCGCAGCCGCACCGCCTGGGCCCTGGCCGTCTTCTTCGGGCTCCAGGCCACCGCCGCCTACATCACCATGGGGTGGATGGCGCAGATCTTCCGGGACGCCGGTGTGCCCGCCGGTACTGCGGGTTTGCTGCTCGCGGTCACCATGGTCATGGGCGTGCCCCTGGCCTTCGTCATACCCCGCCTGGCCACCCGGCTGCCCCACCAGGCCCCGATCGTGCTCGCCCTGGGCCTCTGTGGCCTGGCCGGCTACGCCGGGCTGTACCTCGCGCCCGCCGCCGGCGCCTGGGCCTGGGCCCTGCTCCTCGGCATCGCCAACTGCGCCTTCCCGCTCGCCCTGACCATGGTCGGCATGCGGGCCAGGACGGGCCCCGGCGTGGCCCAGCTGTCGGCCTTCGCGCAGAGCACCGGCTACCTGATCTCCATTCCCGGACCGCTCCTGGTGGGCGTCCTCTACCAGCACAGCGGCGGCTGGGGCCTGCCGATCGCGCTGATGAGCGCCCTGATGATCCCGCAGATGGCCGTCGGCTTCCTCGCCGGCCGCGACCGCACGGTGGAGGACGAGGCCGCCCGCTGAGCCGCCCCCAGGGGCCGCGCGTCACCCCGGGGCGTGCGGCGCGCACCAGGAGTGGGACACTTGCCCCATGCCAGTGCTCGACCCGAATCCCCAGCACGGTCAGAAGAAGATGCTGCTCGTCTTCGGTGCCTTCTTCGCGATCTTCCTCGTCATCGCCGTCATCGCGACCATCGCCTCGCCATGACCCGCCGGCGCGCGACCCGGGGTGGGGCCAGCCCCCCTGTCCCCTAGGGGGCCAGGGTCAGGGTCAAGTGGGTGGATCACCGGATGGGTCGGCAGCCGCGGATTCCGTAGCGTCGAGTGTGTGGCCGCGAGACGGCCACCGACCACTCGGAGAGCGGAGGCACCCATGTCGGCCCCTACGCACACCCGGCTCCACCCGGCCACCCGGGCCGGTGCCGCCGGCCGGCTGCCCTGGTGGGCTCTCGCCCTGCCCGTGCTCGCCTTCACCGCGCTGCTCGCCCTGATCCTGAACCCGTCCGGCGCCCACGCGGCCACCGGCGACCCCGCGATCACCCAGCTCTTCGAGCGTCTTCAGGAGCTGACAGCCCGCTGACCACGGCCGACGCCGGCGGTCAACTCCCTGCGCCCGATGGCGTGTTTCATGCGAAGCTGGATCTCATGAGCGTCGCAGAACCCCGCAGGATTGTCCTCTTCCGCCATGCGAAAGCCGACTGGCCGCAGGTGAACGATCACGAGCGTCCGCTCGCCGACCGGGGCCGCATGGACGCGGCGGAGGCCGGACGCAGGCTGGCCGACACCGGCATCGCCTTCGACCTGGCCCTGTGCTCCACCGCGGTCCGCACCCGGGAGACCTGGAAGCTCGCCGTCCAGGAGTTCCCGCAGCGGCCGAAAACCGTCTACGAGGAGCGGATCTACGAGGCCTCCCCGGGCGAGCTGATCGCCCTGCTCAACGAGACCTCCGACGACGCCCGGAACATCCTCGTGATCGGGCACAACCCGGGCATCCAGGGTCTCGCCGAGGTCCTGGCGGGCTCCGGCGAGGACGAGGCCCGGGAGCGGATGGTCCGCCGGGGCTTCCCGGCCGCCGCCTTCGCCGTGCTGTCGTTCACCGGCGCGTGGAAGGGCCTGGAGCCGGGTGTGGCCACACTGCGGGACTACTGGGCGCCTGCCGAGTGACGGCCCCCGTCTGACAAGGGGCCCGGCGCCGGTATGGCGCCGGGCCCCTGCCGCACGCTTCAGCCGATGTCGAGGATGTCCGCCGCCTCGACCTCTTCGCGCGTGATGCCCAGCAGGTACAGGACGGTGTCCAGGAAGGGGAAGTTCACGGCGGCGTGCGCGGCCTCGCGCACCACCGGCTTGGCGTTGAAGGCGACCCCGAGCCCGGCCGCGTTCAGCATGTCCAGGTCGTTCGCACCGTCACCGATCGCCACGGTCTGCGACAGCGGCACACCCGCCTCCGCGGCGAACCGGCGCAGCAGCCGGGCCTTGCCCGCCCGGTCGACGATCTCGCCGGTGACCCTGCCCGTCAGCCGGCCGTCGACGATCTCCAGGGTGTTGGCATGGGCGAAGTCCAGCCCGAGCCGCTCCTTCAGATCGTCGGTGACCTGGGTGAAACCGCCCGAGACGACACCGACCTGGTAGCCGAGCCGCTTCAGCGTACGGATCAGGGTGCGGGCGCCGGGCGTCAGCCGCACCTCGCTGCGCACCTTGTCCACGACCGAGGCGTCCAGCCCCTCCAGCAGTGCCACGCGCGCGTGCAGGGACTGCTCGAAGTCCAGCTCCCCGCGCATCGCGGCGGCCGTCACCTCGGCGACCTTGTCCTCGCAGCCGGCGTGCGCGGCGAACAGCTCGATGACCTCGTCCTGGATCAGCGTCGAGTCGACGTCCATGACGACCAGGCGCTGCGCGCGCCGGTACAGGCCGGCGGCGACGACCGCCACGTCGATGCCGAGTCTGGCCGCGTCCGTCACCAGGGCGGTGCGCAGCGGCTCGGTCTCCACGCCGGAGACGGCGAACTCCACGGCGGTCACGGGGTACTTGGCGAGCCGGAAGATACGGTCGATGTTGCCGCCGGTCTGCGTGATCCGCGCGGCGATCGCGGCCGTCGCCTCGGCGGTGAGCGGGTGCCCGAGCACGGTGACCAGGGAGCGGCCCAGTCCGCGCGGGCGGTTGTCGCCGCGGCCGGAGATGATCTCCGCCTGCATCTTCATCGACTCCGCCCAGCTGTGGACGGTCGCCCGCAGGTCGCCTTCGAGCCCGGGCGGCGGCTCGGTCACGAGCGCGCACAGCACCATCCGGCCACGGGTGACGACCTGCTCGATGTCGACGACGTCGACCGAGTAGGCGGCGAGGGTGTCGAAGAGACCGGCGGTGATGCCGGGCCTGTCCTTGCCGAAGATCTTCACCAGGAGGGTGGGGACGTCGGCAGGGAGGTCGGAGGACGAGGTCTGCGAAGCGCTCATGGTGGTTCCACCGTATCCGGCGGGCAGGGCGGACCGCCCTCCAGGTCCGTCTGGCGGACAGCGAACTCTGGATGTCGCGCCGGTGACGCGAACCTGACGCACCGGTACCGCGTCCCGGCCCCCTCGGCGGTCACCTCCCACCCCGCGGTTTCCGCGGCGGCGGCGGGGGAGGGGGCGGCGGAGGCGGCGGCCCGTCGTCCGGCCGCGCGGGCGGCCCGTTGTCGTTCCCGGGCCCTGCCCCCTGGCGCGGACCGCGCGGCGGCGGCTTGACCGGCCGTATGACGGTGGGAGCGGCGTAGAGGTCGCGGGGGGCGGGGGGCCCGTCGTCCGGCGGTGCGGCGGGCCGGGGCTCGGCCGCCGCGCCTGCGTCCTCCGGCACCCGGAGGTAGGGGTTGGTGCCCGGGTCGGGCGGCCGGTACGGCGTGCCCGGTGTGTACGGCCCGACCTCCTCACCGCGCGAAGCCCGCCCGGCCCGCCCGGCCCCGGCGTCGGACCCACCCCCCGCCGCCTCGCCCTGCCCTGGCCGCTTCGACCCGGCTCCCTGGCCGTGTCCGGCGGGTCCGGAGCCGTCGCTCGAGGCCTGAGCCTGGCCGTAGGGGGCGTCGTCTGCGGGCAGGTGCGTGGCGCCGCGGGGCCCAGGCCAGCCCTGCCCGGCTTCCTGGCCTTCTCCGGCGGGTCCGGAGCCGTCGTTCCGGGCCTGGGCTTGCCCGTAGGGCGTGTTGTCTGCGGGCTGCTGCGTGGCGTTGCCGGGTTCCGGCCATCCCTGCCCGGTCCCGTGGCCGTGTCCGGCGGGTCCGGAGCTGTCGCTCCAGGCCTGGGCTTGCCCAGGGGTGTTGTCTCCGGGCGGCTGCACGAGGTTGCCGGGCCCAGGCCATCCCCGCTCGGTTCCCTGGCCGTGTCGAGTCGGCCCGGAGCCGTCGCTCCAGGCTTGGGTCTGCTCGACGGGCGTGTTGTCTCCGGGCTGTTGCATGGCATTGCCAGGTCCAGGCCGTCCCTGCCCGGCCCCGTGGCCGTGCCCAGCGGTCCCGGAGCCCTCGCTCCAGGCCTGGGCTTGCCCGAAGGCGGCGTTGTCTCCGGGCCGCTGCACGGCGTCGCCGGGGCCAGGCCGTCCCCGCCCGGCGCCCTCACCCTGCCAGGCCCCCTCGGCGGCCTCGCCTCGGTGCGGCTGCCCGGGACCACCCCTCCACGCCCCCGTGCCGAGCCCGGCACCGCCCGCACCCCCGCCGGCCCCCCGAGCCATCGCCGTGGCGTGGCGGCCCGCCGCTCCGCAGGCCCGTGCGAGGCCTGCCCCCGCCGCTCCGGCCCCCGCGCCCCACACCGCGCCCAGCAGGAAGGCCATGCCGAGGTGGCCGTGCAGGGCGAGGCCCGCGCCGAACGCGTCGAAGCCGAGGACGGACAGGGAGGCGGTCACGGAGACGTCCGTCAGCCAGGCCAGCAACGGCAGGGTGAACGCCGTGGCGGTCCCCAGCCGCAGCGCACACCGCCCCGCGAAGCGAACCCCGCCCGGCTCTTCCACGACCGGCGTACGGACCCCGGTCAGCACCCCCGCGAGCAGCATCATCGACGCCGCCGCCACCCCCAGCAGCCATACCCGGCCGTCCAGCTCGGCCAGCCGGCCCAGGGTCACCGGCCGGTCGCCCCCGGCGCCGAGCAGGTCGTCCAGCGGGTCCGGCAGGAAGCGGGTGAGTTCACCCGTCGCATGCCCGTCCCACGGCACGAGAAGGCCGATCGGGATGCCGAGCCACACCCCGTTCGGCGCCCCGAGCAGAGCCGCGCCGGCGATGCGCCGGGGATGGTCGTCGCCGACCGTCGCGTACGCCGCCGCGGCGAGCCCCGCCGCCACCGCGACCGACAGCACGGTCACCACCGCCGACACGGCCGGCCGCACGACCCGGTGCACGGCTTCCCAGCCCGGCGGCAGCGGCGTACGGCGCGAGGCCAGCAGGGCGATGACGAGGACGCCGGTCGACCAGCCGAGCCCGCCGAGCAGCGTCGGGGCGGTATCGACCGTGAAGCCGACCGCGGCCCGCGCGTCGACCAGGTCGCCGAGCCGGTCCGGCAACAGCCCCCCGATGTCCCCGAGCCCCGGTACCTCGACGCCCCCGCTGCCGCCGGTCACGTCGTCCAGCCCCAGCGACCCACCGTCGATCGTGATGACATCGTGCCCCGCCCACGCCAGCCCGCCCAGCATCGCCACGAACAGCGCCACCACCGCCCCCGCCCGCGCGGCGAGTTCGGCCGGTGAGATCACAACTCCCGCCGCCCGCAAGGACCTCAGGAAGAAGAACGCCAGCAGCACCGCCCCGACCAGGCTCACCCCCAGTGGCGTGATCTCGATGGCCGTGTCCGCCTCCGCGCCCGTCAGGCCGAACGCCGACACATCACCGGACGGCGTCACCGACCCACCCGCCCCCAGAGCCACCGCCGCCGCCGTCATCGGCCCCAGCGATCCGGCCGCATCGGCCTCCAGCAGCCGCAGGCCCAGCGCCGCCGTCCCCGCCATCCCGATCAACGCCCAGCTCACGGCGGCCACGGCGGACATCAGCACGTCCCCCCACGGCACCCGCGTGCCGTCCCTCACCGTCTCGGCCCCTGTGGCAGCACTCATGGCAGACCCCCCGATCCGCTGCGCGGCGGGAACACCGAGCATGTCCCCCTCGCGTCGAAATACCACTCTCCGGCCCGATTTCAACCCCGTCAACGGAATCGGCCGACGCGTCCGAACGCGGTCCGCACAAGGCCCGACTTTCGGTCAGAGGCCAGCTCCTGAAATAGTTCCCCCCGATGTTCGACATCCCTAGACTCCCCATGCCGGGGGTAAATCGGGGGACAACTCAGTGGGGCATGGAGTGCCGGAACTCGTACTGGAATCAAACGGACGTACCTGGACGCTCGATCCGTCCAGGGCATACACCCTCGGACGTGATCCGCAGGGGGACGTCGTCTTCGACGACGCCAGGGTCTCCTGGCGTCACGCCACCATCAGCTTCAACGGCCGCGGTTGGGTCATCGAGGACCACGGAAGCACCAACGGCACGTTCGTGCAGGGACAGCGCATCCATCACCTGGAGCTCGGTCCCGGCTCGGCCGTCAACCTGGGCAACGCGACCGACGGCCCGCGCCTGAACCTGTCCGGGTCCGGCGCCGCGGCCTCCGTCGCCACGCCGCAGGCCCAGCCCCAGCAGCAGCCGTACGCGGCGCAGGGGGCGAACCCCGGCTGGGCCCAGCAGGCCCCGGCCCAGCAGCCGCCGCAGCAACAGCCGCAGCAGCAGGCCCCGCAGGCCGGCTGGCAGCAGCCGCAGCAGGCCGCGGCGCACATTCCGCAGCAGCAGGGTCCCGGTGGTGTCGCGGGGGCGCCGCCGGTCTACGGCGACCGCAGTCCGACCACGTTCCACCAGTTCTCCCTCGGCCGCGTGATGCGCATCGGCCGTGCGCTGGAGAACGAGCTGGTCGTCTCCGACCTCCAGGTCTCCCGGCACCACGCCGAGTTCCACGCCACGCCCGACGGCCGCATGGAGATCCGCGACCTCGGCTCCCACAACGGCACGTACGTCAACGGCCAGCCGATCGCCAAGGGCGGCTCGCAGCTGCTCGGTCCGGCCGACGTCGTCGGCGTCGGTCACTCGACGTTCCGCATCGTCGGCGACCGGCTCGAGGAGTTCGTCGACACCGGTGAGGTGTCCTTCTCCGCCCGCCACCTGACCGTCACGGTCGACGGCGGCAAGCAGATCCTCAAGGACGTCTCCTTCGGCGTCCCCGAGAAGTCGCTGATCGCGGTCATCGGCCCGTCCGGCTCCGGCAAGTCGACCCTGCTCAAGGCGCTCACGGGCTACCGCCCCGCCAACCAGGGCGAGGTGCTGTACGACAACAGGAACCTCTACAAGCAGTTCGCCGAGCTGCGCCAGCGCATCGGTCTGGTCCCGCAGGACGACATCCTGCACAAGGAGCTGACCGTCAAGAAGGCCCTCAAGTACGCGGCCAAGCTGCGCTTCCCGGCCGACACCACGGGCGCCGAGCGCGAGGCCCGCATCGACGAGGTGCTGCGCGAGCTCAAGCTCGACATCCACAAGGACAAGAAGGTCACGTCCCTGTCCGGCGGCCAGCGCAAGCGCGTCTCGGTCGCCCTGGAGCTGCTGACCAAGCCGTCGCTGATCTTCCTGGACGAGCCGACCTCCGGCCTCGACCCGGGCATGGACCGTGACGTCATGCAGCTGCTGCGGGGCCTGGCCGACGACGGCCGTACGGTCCTTGTCGTGACCCACTCGGTGGCCGAGCTGGCGATCTGCGACAAGCTGCTGGTGATGGCGCCGGGCGGCTCGGTCGCCTACTTCGGGCCGCCCGAGGAGGCGCTGAACTTCTTCGGCTACGACACCTGGGCCGATGTCTTCTCCGCCTTCGAGAACTACCGCGACTACGACTGGGCGGGCCGCTGGAAGGGTTCGCAGCACTACCAGATGTACGCCGCGGACATCGACGCGGTCGCGCCGCAGTCCGTACAGGTTCCGCCCATGCAGGCGATGAAGCCGCCGAAGCCGCAGGGCTGGATGTCCCAGTTCGTCACGCTGGTCCGGCGCTACGTCTCGGTGATCGCGTCCGACAAGGGCTTCCTGGCGCTGATGGTGATCCTGCCGGCCGTGCTCGGCGCGGTCAGCCTGCTCATCGACGCGGACAAGGGGCTGCTGCCCAACCCCGTCAACCCGCAGACCGGCCGGATCATCCCGAACGGCACCGCGACGACGGTCCTGCTGATCCTCGCGGTCGGCGCCTGCTTCGCCGGCGCCGCGAACTCGGTCCGCGAGCTGATCAAGGAACGGGTCATCTACGAGCGGGAGCGCGCCACCGGCCTGTCCCGCTCGGCGTACCTGATGTCGAAGGTGTTCGTGCTCGGCATGATCACCGTGCTCCAGGGCCTGCTGGTCGGCGTCATCGGCTTCTCCAGCCGCGAGATCCCCGAGGAGGGGCTCGTCTTCGGCAGTGCCACGCTGCTGGAACTGTCGGTGCCGATCATGGCGCTGGGCTTCACCTCCATGATGTTCGGCCTGATCATCTCCTCGCTGGTGAAGACCGCCGAGAAGACCATGCCGCTGCTGGTGATGTTCGCCATCATCCAGGTCGTCTTCACCGGCTGCCTGTTCACGCTGCACGGCTCGATCGGCGTCAACCAGTTCTCGTTCCTGATGCCGTCGCGCTGGGCGGTCGCCGCTTCCGGCGCCACGCTGGACTTCAACAAGATCAGCCCGCCCGAGACGGCCGGTGACACCGACCCGCTGTGGGAGCACACGGCCGGGGCCTGGGCCATGGACATGGGCGCGCTCCTCGTCCTCGGCGTGATCTGCGGCTTCTTCGTGGCACGCTTCCTGCGCCGCCACGAGCCCGAGGTCATGCGCAAGTAGTCGCGGCCTCTCGCCAGCACGCCCGAAGGGCGGCACCCCGTCAGGAGGGTGCCGCCCTTCGGCGTTCGTCCAGCTGTCAGAGAGGTCCGCGCCGACCTCAGTACGCGCTGTTGACGTTGTCCATCGAGCCGTACTTGTCGGCCGCGTAGTTGCAGGCGGCGGTGATGTTGGCTACCGGGTCGTAGATGTCCCAGGAGGTGCCGGGGACGTGCCAGTGCGCGAAGGTCGGCGGGATGACCTGGAGCAGGCCCTTGGACGGGATGCCGTTGATGGCGTTGATGTCCCAGTTGTTGATCGCCTTCGGGTTGCCCGAGGACTCCCGCATGATGTTGCGGTGGATGCCGTCGTAGGACGCCGGGATGTCGTGCTTCTTCAGGATGGCGAGGGACTCGCGGATCCAGCCGTCCAGGTTGTTCGGGTAGCTCTTGACGGCGGCCTTCTTGACCTCGGCGCGCTTGGCGGCGCGGCTCGCGGCCTCCTTGGCCTTGCGCGCGGCCTCGGCCTTCTTCTTCGCCGCCTCGGCGGCGGCCTTCTTCTTGGCGGCGGCCGCGGCGTCGGCCTTCTTCTTCGCCGCGATCTGCTCGGCCTTCAGGCTGGCGCCGGCCATCTGGTCGGTGACGCTCGCCTTGACGTCCTTGATCTGCTGGTTGCTGAACGCCACCGCAGCCGGCTGAGCGGCCTCGGTCGTGGTCGTCGTCGAGGCGCCGCTCGGCACCGCGGAGAACCCGATGGCGGCGGCACCGAGGGTGGCGACACCGGCCATGGCGATCTTGTGGTGGCGGGTCAGGCTACGACTCTGAACACGGCTGAAGATGTTCTTGGGCATGCTGCGTGGACCTCTTCGAATAGCGCGGGAGTCGCTCGGCGTCCGGCGTTGGACTCGGTGTGTTTCCGACACGAACGCCGCGGAGGTGAACCCACGGCGCTGAGCGACGTCAGCAATTCTTAGCGGCCGCAAAATGGCGTGGCAAAGGTGTGACGTACGAAAGAAGATAGTGGTCAGGGAGGGGCAAAACGGGGCAGTTTGGACTGTCTGGGCCGCTCAAGAGGTGCGGCTTTGTCTCCTATGCACTTTCGTACGTGACGTGCGCCCTATGCGCGGGCTCACATCGCACCCTCTGCGTTTTCACTGCCCGTTGCACGAGCGATGCTCTATGTGAGGGGCCTTCAGCGCAGTACGAGGTGCACGTCCCCGAACTCGTGCCACAGATACCGGCCCTGGAGCGCGGCCTCGTATCCCCGCTCGATCGCCACCCGCCCCGCGACCGCCTCCAGCATCAGCAGATGCGAGGCCTCCGGCTCGTGCAGCCCGGTCAGCAGCCCGTCCACCACCCGCACCCCGCGCTCCGGCGTGACGACGAGATCCGTCCACCCCGCACACGCGCGCACGGCCCCGTCGGCTCCCGCCGCCGACTCCACCGCCCGCACCGCCGTCGTCCCGACCGCCACGACCCTGCCCCCACCGGCCCGCGCGGCGTTGATCAGCCGCGCGGACGCCCCGGGCACCGCGAAACGCTCCGGGTACGGCGGCTCGTGCGCCTCCGCCGAGGCCACCCCCGTGTGCAGCGTGACCGGCGCGAACTGCACACCACGGCTCACCAGCTCCGCCACCAGCCGCGCCGTGAAGGGCCGCGCCGCGCTCGGCATCTCCGCACTGCCCGTCCCGTCGGCCGACGGCAGCGCGAACACCGTCTGATAGGCGGACAGCGGCTGATCGCGCTCCGTATAGGCGTAGCGGATGGGCCGCCCGTGCTCCCGCAGCAGTTTTGGGATCCCCGGCCCCGACACCCGCGCCCACCACAGCCGCTCGCCCCGCCCGCTCAGCGGTTCCTCCAGAACCAGCCGTACGCCACCCGGCAGGCACACCTGACTGCCCGCGGGCCCGCCCGCACGCGCGCGCGTGGTGCCCCGCCCGTCGGGCTCCCGCAGCTCCACCGCCCAGCGGCCGTCGTCCCCGCGCGTGGAGAAGTGCACCACCACGCGCGCGTGCCCGGTCCGTCCGTCCACGGCCGCCGCCAGCGTGGGCGAGGTGTTGATCACGAGCAGGTCCCCGGCCCGCAGCAGCAGCGGCAGCTCCGTGAACGTGTGATGCGCCACCTCGGCGCCCCGCGACACCAGCATCCGCACGGCGTCCCGCTCCAGCCCAGGGCCCCGCTGCTCGACCGGCACCCGCGCCGACAGCTCCTCCGGTACCCGCACCGCCAGGCTCATCGGGCCCCGTCCAGCAGGGCCGCGGCCCCGTACCGCCCGCTCACCGGACGCTCGTCCAGCAGCCGCAGGAACGCCGGCACCACCGTGGCCGGCCCGGGCCGCGGCTCCCGGTCGTCCGGCACCGCCGCCGCGTACAGGTCCGTCGCCATGTCCCCGGGATCCACCGCCCACACCCGCAGCCCCGGCTCCTCCACGGCGAGCACCGCCGCCAGCTGCTCCAGCGCCGCCTTGGACGCCCCGTACCCGCCCCACGTCTCGTACGCCTCGGCGGCCGCGTCCGAGCTGACCGCGACGACGCTGCCCGCCCGCGCGGCCCGCAACAGCGGCAACGCCTCCTGAACCAGACCCAGCCCCGCCACCAGGTTCACCTCCAGCGCCCGGCGCAACCCCTCCAGAGGCAGCTCCGCCAGCCGTACCAGCGGCTCGGCGCCCAGCGCGCTCGCGTTGTGCACCAGCAGGTCCACACCGCCCAGTCGCCAGGCCGCCGCCACCAGCTCCGCCCGGTGCGAGGCGTTCGTGACGTCCCCCGGCAGGGCGCTCACGCGCGTGCCGTGCGCCGAGACCGCCTCGGCCGTCTGTGCCAGGGCCTCGGCACCCCTGGCGTCGAGCACCAGGTCCCAGCCCCGCCCGGCCAGGGCCTCGGCCAGCGCCCGGCCCAGGCCCTTCGAGGCCCCGGTGATGATCGCAACCGGCATGATCGGCTCCCTCCACCTGATCGAATTGCCCTCACCGTAGGAACGGGGCCTCCCGCGACGCCTCCGACCCGGGCCGCGATCCGCCCGTCCCTTCGCCCTACGCCAGGGGCCCGGCGCCCGCGGACCTACACCCCGCCGTCCTGCGGCCTCGGCCCCGGGACCTAGGCCCACCGACCGGGCACCAGGCGGCCACCGGCCCGATCCGCCCTGTCACAGCCCGCCGGTACCGTGAGGTCATGAGTCACGGTCCCCGGTCCGGCCTCGCCGCGGTGAGTTCCGCGCTGCTGGCCATGAGCAGACATCTCGAAGTGCGCGACGTCCTCAAGACGATCGTCGCCTCGGCCCGCGAGCTGCTCGACGCGCAGTACGCCGCGCTCGGCGTCCCGGACGACCACGGCGGCTTCGCCCAGTTCGTCGTCGACGGCGTCAGCGAGGAGCAGTGGAAGGCCATCGGCCCCCTCCCGCGCCAGCACGGCATCCTCGCCGCGATGCTGCACGAGGCCAGGGCCGAGCGCCTCGCGGACGTCCGCAAGGACCCCCGCTTCGAGGGCTGGCCGAAGGCCCACCCGGACCTGGTCGACTTCCTCGGGCTGCCCATCCGCGACGGCGACGAGGTCATCGGCGCCCTGTTCCTCGCCAACAAGAACTGCCCGAAGGCGGACGGCAGTTGCGGCTTCACGGCGGACGACGAGGAACTGCTCGGCATCCTCGCCCAGCACGCCGCGATCGCCCTCACCAACGCCCGTCTCTACGAGCGCAGCCGCGAACTGACCATCGCCGAGGAGCGCTCCCGGCTCGCCCACGAACTGCACGACGCGGTCAGCCAGAAGCTGTTCTCGCTGCGCCTGACCGCCCAGGCCGCGGCCCGCCTGGTGGACCGCGATCCCTCCCGCGCCAAGGGCGAACTCCAGCAGGTGGCGGCCCTCGCCGCCGAGGCCGCCGACGAACTGCGCGCCGCGGTCGTCGAGTTGCGCCCCGCCGCCCTCGACGAGGACGGCCTCGTGGCGACCCTCCGGACGCAGATCCAGGTCCTGGACCGCGCCCACAGCGCCCGCGTCACCTTCGCGGGCCACGGCGTGAAGGCCCTGCCCGCCTCCCAGGAGGAGGCCGTCCTGCGCGTCGCCCAGGAAGCCCTGCACAACGCCCTGCGCCACTCCGGCGCCGACCACGTCGACGTGACCCTGGAGCGCCGCGGCGGTGGAGCCGTCCTGAGGGTCACCGACGACGGCGGCGGCTTCGACCCGAGTGTCGTCCGCCGCGCCGGCCGTCACCTCGGCCTGGTCTCGATGCGGGACCGGGCGAGCGGCGCCGGCGGCACGCTGAGCGTGGAATCGGCGCCCGGCAAGGGCACCGTGATCGAGATGGAGGTCCCCGGTGGCTGACGCAATCAAGGTACTGCTCGTCGACGACCACCAGGTCGTCCGCCGGGGCCTGCGCACCTTCCTCGAAGTGCAGGACGACATCGAGGTCGTCGGCGAGGCGGCGGACGGCGCCGAAGGAGTCGACCGGGCCGAGGAACTGCGGCCCGACGTCATCCTCATGGACGTCAAGATGCCGGGCATGGACGGCGTCGACGCCCTGCGCAGACTCCGCGAGCTCGACAACCCCGCGCGCGTGCTGGTCGTCACCAGCTTCACCGAACAGCGCACGGTGGTCCCGGCCCTGCGCGCCGGTGCCGCCGGATACGTCTACAAGGACGTCGACCCCGACGCCCTCGCCGGAGCCATCCGCTCGGTCCACGCCGGGCACATCCTCCTCCAGCCGGAGGTGGCCGGCGCCCTGCTCGCCCAGGAGGAGACCAACTCGGGCACCGGGCGGGCCGGTTCACTCACCGAGCGGGAGCGCGAGGTCCTCGGTCTCATAGCGGACGGCCGCTCCAACCGGGAGATCGCCCGGGCGCTCGTCCTCTCCGAGAAGACGGTCAAGACCCACGTCTCGAACATCCTCATGAAACTCGACCTGGCCGACCGGACCCAGGCCGCCCTGTGGGCCGTCCGCCATGGCGTGACCGGCTGACACGCTCACCCCGGGGCAACGCGGAAGGTTGCGTTCCGGACCGAGATTCATACTGTCGTGGGAACGTCCCCCGGATGGCGCAACCTCAGTGGATCTCCGCCGTTCTCCAGAGCGTGCCGCGGCGCCTGCCGCGGCGATCGCTAGGAGGGCTCAGAAGTGAAGAACCTGAAGAAGGCAGCGGCCGTGACGATGGTGACGGGTGGCCTGCTGGCCGCCGGCGCGGGCATGGCCTCCGCCACCAGCGCGCACGCCGACGGCCAGGCCGTGGGCTCCCCGGGTGTCGGCTCGGGCAACGTCGTCCAGGCCCCGGTGCACGTCCCGGTCAACGTGTCCGGCAACAGCGTGAACGTCGTGGGCATCCTGAACCCGGCCTTCGGCAACCTCGCCGTCAACCACTGACGCACCACCTCCGTCTCCGAGCCGGAGGTGACCCCGGCCTCCCGGTCCTGCCCGGGAGGCCGGTCCGCTCAGCTGCGGGCAGTCGTGCCACCCGCGTTACCCGGGCATCCCGAGAAGCCGATCACCGCACCCCCCGCTCACGCTCCTCCACAACGGAGTTGTACGCCGCGACCTGAGCCCGCCGAGCCGTCCGCTCCACCGGCCGCAACGCCTCTCGCCGCGCGGAGATCTCCGACGCGCTCACCGCGCCCCCGTGCCCGCTCTCCGTCGCCACGGCGATGAGCGCCCCCACCCGCTGCGCCAGCTCCAGCACCCGTACCGCCCGCGGCGGATACCCCGGTGCCAGCACCTCGCGCCCCCGCTCGGCCCGCGCCCGGTACGCGTCGACCGCCGCCTCCGCCACCGGCCCCGATCCGGCCACGTCCAGCCGCGTCAGCACCTCCGTGGCATCCCGCAGGGCCTCCGCCAGCTCCCGCTCCGCCTCGCCCAGCGACGGCACATCCGCGGGCGGCGCCTCGCGCACGGGGAGCACATGCCACACCACCTCGACCCGCACGCCCACAGGTCCGGCCTCGTACACGTCGGGCACCAGCCCGTAGGCGGCCCCGTGACAGACCACCGCCTCCTCGGCCTCCAGCGCCCGCGCGTTGAACTCCGGCGGCCCGCTCAGCCCCAGCGGATGCCCCGGCGCGGGCAACGCCACCCTCAGTCCGGACACCCCGAGCGTCCGCAGCCGACCCAGCGCGAGGGTCAGCCCGACCTGCCCCGGCTCACCCGGCAGCCCCTCCACCCGGTGCACCGCGTCCTCGCCGACGACGGCCTGCACCGCGTCATCCGGAGAGACATGTCCGGCCAAAAGGGCATTTCCCCAAGCTGCGAGACGTCCAGCACGTGGTTCCGAGAGCATGCCCCCAGCCTAGGACCCTCCAAGGACCGGACCGAGGGAATGTCCGGACCGAGCGGTGGCGTAGATTTCATGGAGGGCTGCGCCCACCGGCGCGGCGGACCGAGCCACAGGCTTACGCGACAGCCGAGACCGGCCACACTGCAAGGGGAGACAACGCGCTCATGAGCGATGTTCTGGAGCTTCAGGACGTATCCGTGGTCCGTGAGGGCCGGGCTCTGGTGGACCAGGTCTCCTGGTCGGTCAAGGAGGGCGAGCGCTGGGTCATCCTCGGCCCGAACGGCGCCGGCAAGACCACCCTCCTGAACCTCGCTTCCACCTACCTCTACCCCAGCTCGGGCACCGCCACCATCCTCGGTGAGCCCCTCGGCAGGCCCGGCACCGACGTCTTCGAACTGCGCCCCCGCATCGGTATGGCCGGCATCGCCATGACCGAGAAGCTCCCCAAGCGCCAGACGGTCCTGCAGACGGTCCTCACCGCCGCCTACGGCATGACGGCCACCTGGAACGAGGACTACGAGGACATCGACGAGCAGCGCGCCCGCGCCTTCCTCGACCGCCTCGGCATGAGCGAGTACCTGGACCGCAGGTTCGGCACGCTGTCCGAGGGCGAGCGCAAGCGCACCCTGATCGCCCGCGCCCTGATGACCGACCCCGAACTGCTCCTGCTCGACGAGCCCGCCGCCGGCCTCGACCTCGGCGGCCGCGAGGACCTCGTCCGCCGCCTCGGCCGCCTCGCCCTCGACCCGATCGCCCCCTCGATGCTCATGGTCACCCACCATGTCGAGGAGATCCCCCCGGGCTTCACCCACGTCCTCATGATCCGCCAGGGCAAGGTCCTGGCGGCCGGCCCGCTGGAGCTCGAACTCACCTCCCGCAACCTCTCCCTCTGCTTCGGCCTCCCGCTCGTCGTCGAACAGTCGGGCGACCGCTGGACCGCCCAGGGCCTCCCGCTCTCCTGAACCCGCCGCCACCGAGCAAATCCCGGCACGAGGACGGGATTTCGCACCACGGGCGCCCTGTCGGCGACAGGGCCCGCGGACCTACCATGACCATGTGGAAATCGACGCATGGCTGTGGTGGCTGATCGGCGCGGCGGCGCTCGGCATCGCGCTCGTGGTCACCGCGATGCCCGAACTCGCGATGCTGGCGGTGGGCGCCGTCGCCGCGGCGGTGGTCACCGGCGTCTTCGGCGGCGGAGCGGTCGCGCAGGTCGTGGTCTTCGCCGCCATCTCGACCGCGGGCATCGCGGTGGTACGGCCCATCGCGAACCGGCACCGCGCCCAACGGCCCCAACTCGCCACCGGCGTGGACGCGTTGAAAGGCAGACAAGCCGTCGTCCTGGAACGCGTCGACGCCGGCGGCGGCCGGATCAAACTGGCCGGAGAGGTCTGGTCGGCCCGCGCCCTCGACACCGGCCGCGCCTACGAAGTGGGCCAGGAAGTCGACGTCGTGGACATCGAAGGAGCCACCGCGATCGTCATGTGACCTCGCAGGACGTAACTGGAGTGAACTCCTCGCCAGCTACGCGACGGTCTGTCAGACTCGACCAGCAAGATCTTCGACAACCATAAGATCTGCCGAAGACGCCGCAGCGGAGAAGGGACACGGGGAACGACGATGGAACCGGTCATCATCGTCCTGATCATTCTGGTGGTGTTGGTCTTCATCGCCCTGATCAAGACGATCCAAGTCATCCCACAGGCCAGCGCGGCCATCGTCGAGCGCTTCGGGCGCTACACGCGGACACTCAACGCGGGCCTCAACATCGTCGTCCCGTTCATCGACACCATCCGCAACCGCATCGACCTGCGCGAACAGGTCGTGCCGTTCCCGCCGCAGCCGGTGATCACCCAGGACAACCTGGTCGTCAACATCGACACCGTCATCTACTACCAGGTGACCGACGCCCGCGCCGCGACGTACGAAGTCGCCAGCTACATCCAGGCGATCGAGCAGCTCACCGTCACCACGCTCCGCAACATCATCGGCGGCATGGACCTGGAGCGGACCCTGACCTCCCGCGAGGAGATCAACGCGGCCCTGCGCGGCGTCCTCGACGAGGCCACCGGCAAGTGGGGCATCCGCGTCAACCGCGTCGAACTCAAGGCGATCGAGCCGCCCACCTCCATCCAGGACTCGATGGAGAAGCAGATGCGCGCCGACCGTGACAAGCGCGCCGCGATCCTCCAGGCCGAAGGTGTCCGGCAGTCCGAGATCCTGCGCGCCGAGGGTGAGAAGCAGTCCCAGATCCTGCGCGCCGAAGGTGAGGCCAAGGCCGCCGCCCTGCGCGCCGAGGGCGAGGCCCAGGCCGTCCGCACGGTCTTCGAGGCCATCCACGCCGGCGACCCGGACCAGAAGCTCCTCTCCTACCAGTACCTCCAGATGCTCCCGAAGATCGCCGAGGGAGACGCCAACAAGCTCTGGATCGTCCCCAGCGAGATCGGCGACGCCCTCAAGGGCCTGTCCGGCGCCATGGGCAACTTCGGCGGCATGGGCGGCGGTGGCGGCAACGGCGGTGCGTCCTCCGGCGGTGTCCCCGCCCAGGAACGCCGCGAGAAGCCGTCCATCGACTGACCGCACCTCCAACGCACTTTCCCCGCACCCCTCAAGGGGCGCGGGGAACTGCGCGACAAGCCACGAACCACCCGCAAGCCGTGGAACCACCTGAGCCCCTACGGCGACTGGTCACGCCGCGTCCAGTGCCAGCCAGTCCGGCAGCGCCGCGAAGTCCTCACGACCCAGCGCCAGCAGCATCGCATCCGCCGGAGTCGGCTCGAACGGCTGCCGCAGCAACGGCATCCCCGCCTCCTCCGGAGTCCGGTTCGCCTTGCGGTGATTGTCCTGCGCACACGAGGCCACCGTGTTCAGCCACGTGTCCTGACCACCCTGCGACCGCGGCACCACGTGGTCCACGGTCGTCGCCCGCCTCCCGCAGTACGCGCACCGGTGCCGGTCCCGGACCAGCACACCCCGCCGCGACCACGGAGCTCGTCTTCGGAACGGCACCCGCACGTATTGGCAGAGCCTGATCACGCGCGGCGCCGGTATGTCGACCGCGGCTCCCCTCATCCGCAGTTCGGGGTGGGACTGCTCGACGACGGCCTTGTCCTGAAGCACCAGAACGACGGCTCGGTTCAGCGTCACCGTCGACAGCGGCTCGAAGCTCGCGTTCAGTACCAGCGTGTCCCGCATACCAGCCCACCTCCCGTGTGCACCGGCCCACCCCCTGGCGGGCTGGGATCAACTCTGGCCGGGCACGCCGAGATGGACAACGCAATATCTGCTGCTCCCACGGGGGACAACCCCCGCGACCCCCGGCAACAAAAATGCCCGCTCCTGATCAATTCCAAGACCAGGAGCGGGCAAACGTCCCGTGAACACCGGGATCGCCCGGCGGGCGGTTCAGCCTTCGGCGGGCACCTCGTACTCACCGATCAGCTGGGCCCGCCCGATCGTGTGGAACCGCAGGTTGAAGCCGACCACGGCCGGCGACGCGTCCGCGTCCGGACCGAGCTTCTCCTGGTCCACGGCGTAGACCGTGAACACATACCGGTGCGGCCCGTCCCCGGGCGGCGGGGCGGCCCCGCCGAACTCCTTGTCGCCGTAGTCGTTACGAGCGTGGATCGCGCCTTCCGGCAGACCCTCGAACGAGCCGCTGCCCGCACCCACCGGCAGCTCGGTCACCGACGCCGGGATGTCGAACAGCACCCAGTGCCAGAACCCGCTGCCCGTCGGGGCGTCGGGGTCGTAGCAGGTCACGGCGAAGCTCTTGGTCTCGGGCGGGAAGCCCTCCCACCGCAGCTGCGGCGAGGTGTTGCCGGCCGCTTGGACCTGAGCGTCCTTGAGCGTCGCGCCTTCCGTGACGTCCTCGCTCGTCACCGTGAACGACGCGACGGGCGGATGGAAGTCGTGGGGGAGCGGCCGCCGCTTGAGCTCGGTCACCTCGGTACCTCCTGATCGTTTCTTGCAGTCGCCTCCGAGCCTAGAACCAGTTGCGCTTGCTGCCGACCTCCGACAGCCACTGGTTGAGGTACGCGGCCCAGTCGGTGCCCTGGTAGTCGTTCAGACCCACCTGGAAGGACCGGAAGGTGTCACTGCTCTCGCTGAACAGTCCGGGCTTCTTGTCCATCTCCAGCACCACGTCCATGGCGTTCTGGTCGGCCACGAAGCTCAGCTCGACCTGGTTCAGCCCGCGGTACTGCTGCGGCGGGTAGAACTCGATCTCCTGGTAGAACGGCAGCCGCTGCCGCGTACCGCGGATCACACCGCGCTCCATGTCCGCGTTCTTGAACCGGAAGCCGAGCTGGATGAACGCGTCGAGGATCGCCTTCTGCGCCGGCAGCGGATGCACGTTGACCGGGTCCAGGTCGCCGGAGTCCACCGCACGCGCGATCTCCAGCTCGGTCGACACCCCGATGTTCATGCCGCGCAACGCCTGACCGTCGATCGTAGTGATCGGGGTCTCCCACGGGATCTCGAGCCCGAACTGCACCGCGTGCACCGCGCCCGCCTGAAGCTCGAACGCACCGCCCAGCCGCGACTTCGTGAACTCGATGTCCTGCTTGTACTCCTGGTCGCCGCTCTCCACCTCGACCTTGGCCTGCAGCCCGACCGAGAGCCCCTCGATCTGCTGGTTGACGGAACCGCCCTGGATCCGCACCTCACCCTGGACGACGCCGCCCGGGACGACGTTGACCTCGTGCAGCACCGTCTCGACCGAAGCCCCGCCGGCCCCCAGGCTCGCGAGCAGCTTCTTGAACGCCATGTCTCTCCCTCTCGCCCACTACGGGTGGATCCCTGATCCCTGTAAACGCGATCCGGCCGTGGCCGGTTCCACTTCCCTCACCCTGGCAAGGCCGGTGCCCGCAGGCCACCCCGCCGCACCGCGCGTCTCCAGTACCCTCGGACGGCATGATCGCGACCCCCGACCGTACGCCCCTGCCCAGGAACTTCTTCGACCGGCCCGTCCTCGAGGTCGCCCCCGACCTCCTCGGCCGCATCCTGGTCCGCACCACCCCGGACGGTCCGATCGCCCTCCGCCTCACCGAGGTCGAGGCATACGACGGTGAGAACGACCCCGGCTCCCACGCGTACCGCGGCCGCACGGCCCGCAACAGCGTGATGTTCGGCCCGCCCGGTCATGTGTACGTCTACTTCACCTACGGCATGTGGTTCTGCATGAACCTGGTCTGCGGCCCCGAGGGAAAGTCGAGCGCGGTCCTGCTCCGCGCCGGCGAGATCATCGAGGGCGCCGAGCTGGCCCGCACCCGTCGGCTCTCGGCCCGCAACGACAAGGAACTGGCCAAAGGACCGGCCCGTCTCGCCACGGCCCTGAACGTGGACCGCTCCCTGGACGGTACGGACGCGTGCACGACCGAGGACACCCCGCTCCGCATCCTGACCGGCACGCCCGTGCCCTCCGACCAGGTACTCAACGGCCCGCGCACGGGGGTCGGCGGTGACGGGGCCGTGCACCCCTGGCGCTTCTGGGTCGCCAACGACCCGACCGTGAGCCCGTATCGGGCCCATGTCCCGAGGCGCCGCCGAAGTTGACGTGCCCTGCCGGGGTGCGTAATGTAGTCCGAGCCGCTGAGCCGGGTATGGCGTTCGCCAGCAACCGGAAGCGGCCAAACCAACTACCTAGCGACTCCCCTCAGCAGGGGCGAATTCGGCGTGCTCGCATGCCTGAATTCGACGCCGGCAGACTCGATTATGAGTTGGACGGGGAATCCGCTAACGTAGTGAATGTCGAAAGGCCGACGAGCGAAAGCCCGGGCCGAACGGCAAATCCCGCCGACAGGGAATCGGATCGAAAAGGATCTGATAGAGTCGGGAACGCAAGACCGAAGGGAAGCCCGGAGGAAAGCCCGAGAGGGTGAGTACAAAGGAAGCGACCGTTCCTTGAGAACTCAACAGCGTGCCAAAAGTC
>NZ_JBFAIG010000018.1:0-180202 GCF_040654575.1 Streptomyces sp. NPDC050674 | reverse complement strand
CCGGTGCGGCGAGTGGGGGTACCCCCTGCTCGAAGAGCTTGGGGGAGCGTGCCAGGCGTCGCGGGGCAGGAGGGACTTTGCGGACACGGCCTAGCGCCCGTCGCCGGGTCGTTCTCGGCGGAGGATGCACGAATCGAACGTGCGCGGGCTTTTCAACCCGACCTTGGCTTAGCAAGCCAGTGCCTTACCACTCGGCCAATCCTCCGGGTGGGCGGCCCACGCGAGGTGCGATTCGCGTGCTCGAAGCGGCCGCCCCGGGCAGCTCCCCGTGTGCGGCGGGTTCTACGGAGGGGTGGTGACTACTCCGGATCCCGCCGCGGGCTGCCCTGAAGGGAGCTGGACGTACTGCCGTGCATGGACATCGTCCCGCTCCTCTCCCAGACGGTGGCACCGGGCTCGACGCCCTGCCGCGACGACAACCACTCTGCCCGCCGGACGGATGGGACGCCACCGAATAAACCGGCGGCCGGACGGCCCGGGCGGGCCGAAGCTAACGCCTGCGCCACAGGCGACGACGGGCCTTGCTGAAGAACCAGCCCGCCGGCGGCTCGTCGGACCGCCAGGGCTGCGGCTCCGGTTCCTCGCGGCGCCACCTGGCGGCGAGCATCCGGGCACGGGCGGACGGCTCGGAGGCGTCGGCGGAGCGTATGAAGGCCTCGTCCAGCACGACCCCGTCGAGGTCGTCCCGGGCAGACCCGTCGAGGCCGTCCCGGGCGCCGTCACCGGCACCCGAACCGGATTGCCCGCGGTCGTCGTACTGAGACCTCTCGCCCGCCATCGCAGCCCTCCCAGCCGTCCGACTCCCGCTGTGTTTCCCTGCATCCCGTCGGCCCAGTGTGCCCTGACAGGGGTGAAGCCCCCGTCAAGGCACAGGGCACGTCACTCCTCGCCGGCGAGCGTCAGGGAGCGCAGCTTCTGTCCGGCGAACCAGGTGGCCAGCACCGTGACGGCCACCAGCAGCACCGTCGCCGTGGTCAGACCGACGTCGGAGGAGACGAGGTCCCCGCCGGACACCTTCTGGGCCACGGCCAGCGACCACTGCTGGACGCTCAGGGTGCGCGCACCCGGCACCAGGGAGCCGAACAGGGCCTCCCAGACCAGGGCGTAGACGAGCCCGAAGACCACGGCGTGCCGCGAGACCGTGCCGAGCAGCAGGAACAGGGCCGCGTAGGCGATGGACGCGACCAGCGCGGCCACCGTGTACGCGACAGCGACCTGCTGGCCGTTGCCGTTCAGGATGAAGCCCGCGATGAGCGTCGGCACCGCGGAGAACACCATGGTCACCGCGATCGCGACGATCAGCTTGGTGAAGATGATGGTGGGCCGCTTGATCGGCTTGGACAGCAGGTACACCACCGAGCCGTCGTCGATCTCCGGCCCGATGGCGCCGGTTCCGGCGATGACGCCGATGATCGGCACCATCGTGGCGAGGGCGAGTCCGCCCAGGAGGTCGGACGCCGTCTGGTCGTCCGCTCCGGCCAGGGCACGCACCGCCACGGCGATGACGATCAGCAGCATCGGCAGGGCGCCGAGGATGAGGGCCCGGCGCCGGCCGAGCAGGGCCCGGTAGGTGAGCCGGGCGACTGTGGGGTCGTACATCATGGCCTCCTACGCCGCGACGAGATACGAGAAGACGGACTCGAGGGACTCGTCGGACGGCGAGACCGTGAGCAGCCGGATGCCGTGGTCCCTGGCCACCCGCGGCAGCAGGGCCGTGAAGCGGCCGAAGTCGACGGCCTGGATGCGCAGCGCGCCCTCGGCGAGGTCGACCTCGATGCCGGCCGTCGACGGGTCCGCGATCAGCGCGGCCGCGAGGGCACGGTCGTCGCTGGAACGCACCAGGTAGCGGTGCGGCCGGTCGGTCATCAGACGGCGGATCTTGCGGAAGTCGCCACTGGCGGCGTGCCGGCCGGCGACGACCACCTCGATGTGCCAGGCGAGTTGCTCGACCTCTTCGAGGATGTGGGACGAGAACAGCACCGTGCGGCCCTCGTCTCCCATGCGGCGCAGCAGGTCCATCAGCTGCATGCGCTGGCGCGGGTCCATGCCGTTGAACGGCTCGTCCAGCAGGAGCAGGGAGGGGTCGTGGACCAGGGCGGAGGCCATCTTCACGCGCTGGCGCATGCCCTTGGAGTACGTCTGGATCTTGCGGTCCTGGGCGTACTCCATCTCGACCGTGGCGAGCGCCTTCTGGGCCGCCTTGGCGCCCAAACCGTGCAGTTCGGCGTTGGCCAGGACGAACTCCTTCCCGGTGAGGAAGTCGTACATGGCCTCCCGCTCGGGCACGACGCCGATCTGCTTGTAGATCTGCTCGTTGCGCCACACTGCCTGGCCGTCGAGGGTGACCGTGCCGGTGGAGGGGGCCAGGAAGCCGCCCATCATGTTGATGAGGGTGGACTTCCCGGCGCCGTTCGGACCCAGCAGGCCCGTGACGCCGGGGCCGATGGTCATGGTGATGTCGTTGACGGCGACCACGTTGCCGAACCAGCGGGAGACATGGTCGATGTTGAGCGTGGTCACAGTCCCACCTTCTTGTAGCGGCGCATCAGCAGGCCGTAGCTCGCCGCGATCACACCCAGGGCGACGACGACGTAGACGACGCCCTCGGCGGTACTCGGGCCCACGCCGCTCGGGGAGGCGGAGGTCGCGCCCAGGAACGCGGACTGCACACCGTCGACGATCGTGATCGGCGAGAACAGTCCGATCCACGGGACGGCGTCGCCGCTGCCCTGGGCGTCGGCGATGGCCTGGAGGGTGGAGACCGCGCCGTAGGTGATGGTCAGCACGGCGATCACGGCCGCGATGCCGAAGCCTCGGCGCGGGGTGAAGGACGCGATGACCAGGCCGATGCCGGCGAACAGCAGTGAGAGCAGTGCCACGGAGACCAGTCCCTGTGCGAATCCCTCGGTCTGGTCGGCGAAGTCGAGCTTGGCCAGCAGCGCGCCCACGTAGAGCACGAGCAGGGGAGCGGCCGTGAGCACGAACAGCGCCGACGCCAGCGCCGCGAACTTGGCGCGGACGTAGTCGGCGGTCTCGATGGGCCGCGAGAAGTACAGCGGAACGGTCTTGAAGCGCAGGTCGCGCGAGACCGACTGGGGTGCCTGGGAGGCGACGTACAGGCTGATGACCGCCTGCATGATGATCGCGTAGCGCGTGTAGTCCACGGGCAGGGCGTTGGCCTTGGTGGCGACCGCGACGGCGACCATGATGGCCGCGGGCACGCACATCACCACGAAGAGCAGCATCGGCAGGACCTTGGACTTCACCGAACGGCCGAGGCCGTAGGAGCCGCGCAGGGACTGCGAGTACAGCGAGCGGCGGGCGTAGGCGCGGCCCAGGCGCGGGCCGTCGTAGCTGCGGTAGCCGATGTTGTGGATGCGGGTCTGGTCACCCGGTGCCGGGGCGGGTGCCCCCGTGGAGTGCTCAACCGCCATGGCCGACCGCCTCCTTCCGCTGCTCGCGCTCGTCGCTGCTGGTGAAGACCTCGGAGATGTGGTGCCGGCGCTGCTCCATGCGCACCAGGCCGAGTCCGAGGTCGGCGATCACGTCCCGCACCAGGTCGTACGTCTCCTCGCCCTGCGCGGTGAGGAGCAGCACGTGGCCGGCGCCCGGCAGACCGCTGCCGTCCTCGACGCTCACCCCGCGCGCGTGCAGCGCCTCACGCACCGCACGGGTGCCGTCCGGGTGCTCGTCGGTGTCGGTGACCTCGATCGCGAGGGTCGTGGTGGTCTGGGTGAAGTCCGTGGTGGAGCTGGAGCGCAGGAGCTTGCCGCCGTCGACGACCACGACGTGGTCACAGGTGCGCTCCAGCTCGCCCAGCAGGTGGGAGGTGACCAGGACCGAGATGCCGAAGTCGGTGTGGATCCGGCGGATCAGGCCGAGCATCTCGTCGCGGCCGACCGGGTCGAGGCCGTTGGTCGGCTCGTCCAGGAAGACCAGCTGCGGGTCGTGGACGAGGGCCTGCGCGAGCTTGACGCGCTGCTTCATGCCGGTCGAGTAGCCGCCGATGGGGCGGTAGCGCTCCTCGTACAGGCCGACGTGGCGCAGGGTGTCGGCCGTGCGCTCGCGCGCTGCGGTGGGCGGCAGGCCGGACATGCGCGCCATGTGGACGACGAACTCGGTGGCCGAGACGTCGGGCGGCAGGCAGTCGTGCTCGGGCATGTAACCGACCCGCTCACGGATGTCGGCGCCCCTGGTGGCGACGTCGAGGCCGAGCACTTCGGCGCGGCCCTCGGTGGCCGGGGACAGACCCAGCAGGATCTTGATCAGTGTGGACTTGCCGGCTCCGTTGGCTCCGACGAGTCCGGTCACACCGGGTCCGACGTCCACGGAGAGCCGGTCAAGCGCGGTCACCCGGGGGAACCGCTTGCTCAGGCTTTCGGTCGCGATCACAGTCACCCCTCGAAGGTAGGGGCCCGGTGCGTGGCGGTCGTCACTCCGCAGAGCTGTCTTGGGATCAGCCCTGAGTATTACGGGCCCCTAGGGGAGCTGGTTCTCGGGAGTTACCACGGACGGGAAGCCTCTATTGACGAACTCTCTAACAACTGCCAGATTCGCCGGATGACGTTGCTGACGGGAGCGCGGGAGCGCTGGGTGCGGACCGGCGAGGTCGAGCTGTGCGTGGCCGAGCTGGGTGATCCGGGGCGGCCGACGGTGATCCTGGTGCACGGCTACCCCGACAGCAAAGAGGTGTGGTCCCTGGTCGCCGAACGGCTCGCCGGGCGCTTCCACGTGGTGGCGTACGACGTGCGCGGCCACGGCCGGTCGACGGCGCCGCGGCCGCTGCGGGGCGGGTTCACGCTGGAGAAGCTGACGGACGACTTCCTGGCCGTGGCGGACGCGGTGAGCCCGGACGAACCGGTGCACCTGGTGGGGCACGACTGGGGCTCGGTGCAGGCCTGGGAGTTCACCACCGTCCGGCGCACCGAGGGCCGCATCGCCTCCTTCACATCGATGTCCGGGCCATCGCTGGACCACTTCGGGCACTGGATCGACCGGCGCGTGAAGAAACCCACCCCGCGCCGGGTCGGCCAGCTCCTCGGTCAGGGCGCCCGGTCCTGGTACGTGTACCTGCTGCACACGCCGGTGCTGCCCGAACTGGCCTGGCGCGGGCCGCTCGGCAAGCGCTGGCCCCGGCTCCTGGAGCGCGTCGAGAAGGTACCCCGGGGCGGCTACCCCACCGCGTCCCTGCCGTCGGACGCGGCCCACGGGGCCTGGCTGTACCGGGACAACGTCCGGCCACGGATGCGCGGCCCCCGATCGGACGCGTACGCCCACGCACCCGTGCAGGTCATCACCCCCCTGGAGGACCGCTTCCTGTCGGAGCGGCTCGACGACGACCTGGAGCAGTGGGTGCCGCGGCTGACCCGCCGTACGGTCCGGGCGGGGCACTGGATCCCGCGCACCCGACCGGACCAGGTGGCCACCTGGATCGACGCGTTCGTGACGTCCGTCGAGAACGGGCGCCCCTCTTCGCCGGCGAGCGGTGAGCACGCCGAGCGGTTCGGCGGGCAGCTCGTGCTGGTCACCGGGGCGGGCAGCGGCATCGGGCGGGCGACGGCGCTCGCGTTCGCCGAGGCCGGCGCGCGGGTGGTGGCCGTCGACCGGAACACGCAGGCCGCGGCCCGCACCGCCGAGTCCTGCCGTGCGCTGGGCTCCCATGAGGCCTGGGCGGAGACGGTCGACGTCTGTGACGAGCAGGCCATGGAGAAGCTCGCCGAGAAGGTCACCGCCGAGCACGGCGTGGTGGACGTCCTCGTGAACAACGCCGGGATCGGGCTGTCCGGATCCTTCTTCGACACCACGCCGGAGGACTGGAAGAAGGTCCTCGACGTCAACCTGTGGGGCGTCATCCACGGCTGCCGGCTCTTCGGCCGCCGGATGGCCGAGCGCGGGCAGGGCGGTCACATCGTCAATGTGGCGTCCGCGGCGGCGTACCAGCCGTCCCGGGCCCTGCCCGCGTACAGCACCTCCAAGGCGGCCGTGCTGATGCTCAGCGAGTGCCTGCGGGCGGAGCTCGCCGAGCAGGGGATCGGCGTGACGGCGATCTGCCCCGGGTTCGTCAACACGGCGATCACATCAACGGCACACTTCGCCGGGGTCGACGCCCGGGAGGAGAAGCGGCTGCGCAGGCGCGCCGCCCGGCTGTACGGGCTGCGCAACTATCCGCCGGAGAAGGTCGCCCGCGCCGTCCTGCGCGCGGTGGCGGACAACGAGGCGGTGGTGCCGGTGACGCCGGAGGCGCGGGGTGCCCGTTGGCTTTCCCGGTGGGCACCGGGAGCACTGCGGAGGATCGCCCGGGTGAAGCCTCCCGTGTGAGGCCGGGGGCCAAAGCCTGTGTGGGAGCCGCCAGTTGTCCACAGAACCGCCGATTCCGCTGTGGATAACCGCCCTTGCTTGTGGATCAAACCTCTGAAGTGAAACTCGATCGCGTGACGCGCGTCTCTGCCGCACCCTGAGGGGATGGACGAAAGACGCACGGTGAAGGTGTCGAAGTACCTGTCGAAGCATCTGCGCCACCAGCCGGAACGCATCGGACTGACGCTCGACGAGTCCGGGTGGGTGGACATCGACACCTTGATCGCCGCGGCCGCCGCACACGGCTTCCGCTTCACCCGCGACGAGCTGGACCATGTCGTCGCCACCAACGACAAGCGGCGCTTCGCCGTCGAGGGCAGCCGGATCCGCGCCAGTCAGGGGCACAGCGTGGAGGTCGACCTGGGACTGGCGCCGACCGCTCCGCCCGCGTACCTCTACCACGGCACCGTCGCCCGCGCCCTGGAGGCGATCCGGGCCGAGGGGCTCAGGCCGATGAACCGGCATGCCGTGCATCTGTCGTCCGACCGGGAGACGGCGACCCGCGTGGGCGCCCGCCGGGGCAGGCCGGTCGTCCTGGCCGTGGACGCGGGCGCCATGCACCGTGACGGCCATGTCTTCCACCTGAGCGCGAACGGCGTGTGGCTCACCGAAGCCGTACCCGCTCGCTACCTGCGCTTCCCCCAGCCGGGCTGACCGCCCGTGCCCGGCAGACGCCGCTGAACCGTGTCCATCCGGACGCGCACGGTGACTGTTTCACGTGAAACACGGGTGACCGTCGCGGCTCCCTTAGGCTCGATGCCATGAGTCTGCGTCTGAGCACTGTGATCCTGCCGTACCGCCGCTGGCACGAAGGCGGCCGCGCGGCCTGGACGCGCGCCGAGCAGCTCGGCTTCCACACCGCGTACACCTACGACCACCTGTCCTGGCGCACCTTCCGGGACGGTCCGTGGTTCGGTGCCGTACCGACCCTCACGGCCGCCGCGAGCGTCACCGACCGGCTGCGCCTGGGCACCCTGGTGACCTCCCCGAACTTCCGGCACCCGGTGACGCTCGCCAAGGAGCTGATCTCCCTCGACGACATCTCCGGAGGGCGGGTCACGCTGGGCATCGGCGCGGGCGGCTCCGGCTTCGACGCCACCGCACTGGGCCAGGAGCCGTGGACCCCGCGCGAGCGCGCCGACCGCCTCGCCGAGTTCGTCCCGCTGCTCGACCGGCTGCTCAGCGAGGATGCCGTGTCGTATGAGGGCGACTTCTACTCGGCCCACGAGGCGCGCAACATCCCCGGCTGTGTGCAGCGCCCCCGGCTGCCGTTCGCGGTGGCCGCGACCGGGCCGCGCGGGATGCGGCTCGCCGCCCGCTTCGGCCAGGCGTGGGTGACCACCGGCGACCCGAAGCTGTTCGAGAACGGCACGCCCGACCAGTCGGTTCAGGCCATTCGCGGGCAGGCGGAGAGGCTCGACGACATCTGTGCCGAGGTCGGCCGGGACATGACGGATCTCGACCGCGTCCTGCTCACGGGATTCACCCCGGACCGCGGCGCCCCGCTCCAGTCCGTGGACGCGTTCGTGGACTTCGCCGGACGGCACAGGGAGCTGGGGTTCACGGAGATCGTGATCCACTGGCCGATTCCCGACTCGCAGTTCGCCGCGGACCAGAAGGTCTTCGAGCAGATCGTGATGGAAGCGCCCGCGCAGGTGCGCTGAGCGTGCGCGGATGGCTGAGGACGGTATCCACTCACCTGTGCGGAGCCCCGCACACCCGTGCGGGCATGTGCGGGACAATGGCCGGGTGACTTCAGCGACCCGACAGCCCGAAACCGCGGCCGAGACCCTCCCGCCGCGGCTGATCGCCACCGACCTCGACGGCACCCTGCTGCGCGACGACAAATCGGTGTCCCCGCGAACGGTCGCCGCGCTGGCCGCCGCCGAGGAGGCGGGCATCGAGGTCTTCTTCGTCACAGGCCGCCCGGCCCGCTGGATGGATGTCGTCAGCGACCACGTGCACGGCCACGGCCTGGCGATCTGCGGCAACGGCGCCGCCGTGGTCGACCTGCACGGCGGCCCCGGCGCCCACCGGTTCGTGAAGGTGCGGGAGCTGGCACGGGAGAACGCCCTGGACGCCGTGCGACTGCTGCGCGACGCCGCGCCGGGCACGGTGTACGCGGTGGAGCAGACGTACGGCTTCTACCAGGAGCCGGCGTACCCGAAGCTGCACATGGAGATTCCGGACAGTCTCGCCCCGGCCGAGGAACTGCTGGGTCCGGACCACCCGGCCGCCGCGGAGCCGGTGCTGAAGATCCTCGCCTACCACCCCGAGATCGACCCGGACGCCTTCTTGACCCTGGCCCGGCTCGCCATCGGTGAGCGCGCCAACGTCACCCGCTCCAGCCCCAGCGCCCTGCTGGAGATCAGCGGCCCGGAGGTGTCGAAGGCCAGCACCCTCGCCCTGTGCTGCGCCGAGCGCGGCATCTCGCACGAGCAGGTCGTCGCCTTCGGTGACATGCCGAACGACGTGGAGATGCTCACCTGGGCGGGCCGCTCCTTCGCGATGGGCAACGCCCACCCGGACGTGATCGCCGCCGCCTCGGGCCGGACGGTCGCGAACAACGAGGACGGGGTGGCGGTCGTGATCGAGCGGTTGCTGGCGGAACTGCCGTAGCCCGGGACCCCGGGGTGCGGGCCGCGGTGTCTCAGAGGGAGACCCCGCGCGCCGCCAGCCATGACACCGGGTTCACCGCCGACCCCGACTCCGGTGTGACCCGGGCCTCGAAGTGCAGGTGGGGCCCGGTGGAGTTGCCCGTGGTGCCCGACTGGCCGATCCACCGGCCGGGGCCCACCTGCTCCCCCTGCTCGACCGCGACGGCAGCGAGATGCGCGTACTGCGTGTAATAGCCCCCCGCGTGCTCGATCACGATCTCCATGCCGAAGGCGCCACCGCAGGACACCTTCACCACCCGGCCCGACCCCACGGCCCGCACCGGCGTGCCGATCGGCACCGCGAAGTCCTGCCCGGTGTGCCGGTTCGACCAGCGCTCGCCACCGCTGCCGTAGGACGCGGACAGCTCGTACGTCTCGACCGGTGCGACCCAGTCACCGTCGCCGAACCCCGTCTCCGGCTGGTCGAGCCGCACCGCGCCACGGCACGCACCGGCGGCGACCGCGGCGTCCGCCTCCCCTTGGAGCTGCGAACGCGCCGACTCCAGCTTCTGCTGGATGGCCCCTTTCAACGCCGCGAGTTGGGCGTTGCGCTTCTCCAGCGCCTGCCACCGGGCCGCGGCTCTGGCCTCGTCCGCCGCCAGCCGTGCTTCCGCACGCTCGTTCTCGGAGATCGCGTTGTTCACGGCGAGATGTGTCTGGGAGAAGGCGTGCTGACCACGCATCAGGTCGTCGGGGCTGTCGGCGAGGATCATGTGCGCCGCCACCGGCAGGCCACCGCTGCTGCGGTACTGGGCCCGCGCGATGCGGCCCAGGTCCTCGTGCAGGACGGCGATGTGCCGCCGCTGCGTGTCCAGCAGTTCCTCCGCACGCCGGGCCTCCGCACGCTGCTCCTCGGCCTCCTTGCGGCCGGCCTCGTACCGCTGCGTGGCCACGGCGGCCTCCTCGTACAGCCGCACCACCTCGGCACTGAGGCCCGGGGCAGGGCCGGTCCCGGTGCCGCTTCCGGGTTCCTTGTGTGCCGCCGTCGGCCGGGCCGCGAGCGCCGCCAGCGCGCAGAGCAGGATCGGAACGAGCAGCCGTTGGCGGCGATATGAGCGCATGTCAGCGATCGTCGCCCAGTCCCGCCCGCCCGGTCCTGTTCACGTCGTACGGCTGGGGGACCGGCTGCGCCGAACGGCCCAGTGCGGGCCGTTCCCGCGAGTCAGCGCGCTCCCACCAGCGACTCGGACGCCGCTTCCCGCTCCGCCATCTCCCGCAACGGCCCGTCCACGGCCACCAGCTGCGCGTACGGCCCGCGCTGCGCCACCCGCCCCCGGGCGAGGACGATCACCTCGTCGACCGCTTCGAGGCCCGCCAGCCGGTGTGTGATGAGCAGCGTCGTACGGCCCTCGGTGGCGTCCAGCAGATCGGCGGTGAGCGCGTCGGCGGTCGGCAGGTCGAGGTGCTCGGCGGGCTCGTCGAGCACCAGGACGGGGAAGTCGGTGAGGAGGGCCCGGGCCAGAGCCAGCCGTTGCCGCTGACCTCCGGACAGCCGTGCTCCGTGCTCGCCGACCAGGGTGTCGAGACCGTCGGGCAGGCTGTCGGCCCACTCCAGCAGCCGGGCGCGGCCGAGCACGGCGCGCAACTGCGCCTCGGTCGCGTCCTTCCTGGCGAGCAGCAGGTTCTCGCGCAGCGAGCTGTCGAAGAGGTGCGCGTCCTGCGCGCAGAGCCCGACGAGCCCCCGGACGTCGTCGCTGTGCAGCGCGTACGCGTCCACGCCCGCCAGCGTGTACGAGCCCGCCTCCGCGTCGAGGAACCGCAGCAGCACCTGTGCCAGCGTCGTCTTGCCCGAGCCGGAGGGCCCGACCACGGCGATCCGGCGTCCTTCCCGCAGGGTCAGGTCGAGCCCGGCGAGCGCGTGCCGGTCCTGTCCGGCGTGCCGGGCGGTCAGCCCCGTGACGACGAGCGGGAACGGCGACACGGGTGCCTGCCCGGGCCGCTCGGGCTCCCGTACCGGCTCGGGAGCGTCCAGCACCTCGTACACCCGCTCGGCGCTTCTGCGCACGCGCTGCCGGTACTGCACGGCGAGCGGCAGCCCGAGCACGGCTTCGAAGGCGGCGAGAGGGGTGAGGACGACGACGGCCAGGGCCACGCCGTCCAGCCGCCCGGCGGCGACCGCCTGGGCTCCGGCCAGGGCGGCGGCGGTGACGGTCAGGCCGGAGACCAGTGCGGTGAGACCGTCACCGAGGGCCGTGGCGGTGGCGGCGCGCGAGGCGATCCGGGTGAGCACCCGGTCGGCCTCGCGGGCCCGGGCGGTCCGCGCGGGCAGGGCACCGGCGACGGTCAGCTCCGCGGTGCCGGTGAGCAGATCGGCCACGTGTGTCGCGAGTGCCCCGCGCGCGGGCGCCAGCCTGTGCTCGGCCCGCCGGGCCACCGCGCCGGTGAGCAGCGGCACCCCGACCCCCGCCGCCAGCAGCCCGGCCGCGAGCACCGCCCCGGCCTCGGGCAGCAGCCACGCCGTGAAGCCGACCGACGCCGCCGAGACGACGACGGCCGCCCCGGCCGGCAGCAGCCACCGCAGCCAGTAGTCCTGCAACGCGTCCACGTCCGCGACCAGCCGGGAGAGCAGATCACCGCGGCGGGTCCGGTGCAGCCCGGCCGGCGCCAGCCGCTCCAGCCGGCGGAACACCGCCACCCGGGTGTCCGCCAGCATCCGCAGCACGGCATCGTGCGACACCAGTCGCTCGGCGTACCGGAAGACGGCCCGCCCGATCCCGAAGGCCCGCGTCGCCGTGACGGCCATCATCAGATAGAGCACGGGAGGCTGCTGAGAGGCCCGCGAGATCAGCCACCCGGAGGTGGCCATGAGCCCCACGGCGCTTCCCAGCGCGAGACTCCCGAGCAGCAGTGCGAGCCCCAGGCGTCCGCGCCGGGCTCCGGACATGGCGCGCACACGCGTGAGGACCCCGCCCTGAGCGGGCCGTTCGACGTACGCGCCCGGGATCGGGGGCCCGGCCACGGACCGCGTCTCGGTCCCCCGGACCGCGGCGGGCATCACCGCGCGGGCGGCGGTGGCCTCGGGTTCCGCCAGCCGCACCACCCGGTCCGCGACCTCCAGCAGCGCCGGCCGGTGCACCACCAGCAGCACGGTCCGGCCGGCCGCGAGGCGCCGCACCGCCGCCACGACCTCGGCCTCGGTGGCCCCGTCCAGCGCCGCCGTCGGCTCGTCGAGCAGCAGCACGGGCCGGTCCGCCAGGAACGCGCGGGCCAGTGCGAGCCGCTGTCGCTGCCCCGCCGACAGGCCGGCACCGTCCTCACCGAGTTCGGTGTCCACGCCCTCGGGCAGTGCGTCGACGAACTCAAGGGCTCCGGCGTTCCCCAGCGCCTGCCTCACGGCGTCGTCGTCGGCGCCGGGCCGCGCCAGGCGTACGTTCTCGGCGATCGTCCCGGCGAACAGGTGAGGCCGCTGCGGCACCCACGCGATCCGGGAGCGCCACTGGTCCAGGTCGGCGTCGGTGAGGTCGGCCTCCCCGATCCGGACCCGCCCGTCGGTGGGCCGCACGAACCCCAGCAGGACGTGCAGCAGCGTCGACTTGCCGGCGCCGCTGGGGCCGACGAGCGCGACCGTCTCCCCGGGCTCGACGCGGAAGGACACGTTCGAGACGGCGTCCGCCGACCGCTCCGGGTACCGCACGCTCACGTCCTCGAAGGACAGCGCCCCTTCCGGTACGGCCATATGGCCGGATGCCGGGACGGGCGTCTCCAGGACCGCGAAGATCTCCTCGGCGGCGGCGAGTCCCTCCGCCGCCGCGTGGTACTGCGCTCCGACCTGCCGCAACGGCAGATACGCCTCGGGCGCGAGGATCAGGATGACCAGGCCGATGTAGAGGTCCATCTCCCCGTGCACCAGCCGCATGCCGATCGTCACGGCGACCAGGGCCACCGAGATCGTCGCGAGCAGTTCCAGCGCGAACGAGGAGATGAAGGCGATCCGCAGCGTCCGCATGGTCGCCAGCCGGTACTCACCGGTGATCCGCCGGATCGACTCGGCCTGTGCCTTGGCCCGTCCGAACACCTTCAGAGTGGGCAGCCCCGCCACCACGTCCAGGAAGTGCCCGGACAGCCGCGACAGCAGCCGCCACTGACGATCCATCCGGGACTGGGTGGCCCAGCCGATCAGCACCATGAACACCGGGATGAGCGGCAGGGTGCCGACGATGATGGCCGCGGAGACCCAGTCCTCGGTGACGATGCGCGCCAGCACCGCCACCGGCACGACCACCGCGAGACCCAGCTGCGGCAGATACCGCGCGAAGTAGTCGTCGAGGGCGTCGACGCCCCGCGTGGCCAGGGCGACCAGGGAACCGGTCCGCTGACCGCTCAGCCACCCCGGGCCGAGCTCGGCCGCACGCTCCAGGAGCCGCCCCCGCAGCTCGGACTTCACCGCCGCGCTCGCCCGGTGCGCGGCGAGTTCGGTCAGCCAGCCGATCAGCGCCCGGCCGACCGCGACGGCGACCAACAGCAGGAGGGGAGTGGCGAGTTCGGGCACCCGCATGCGGTGCTGGAACGCGCCGACCACCACCTCGGCGATGAGCATGGCCTGCGCGATGACCAGGCCCGCGCCCACCGCACCCAGGGCGACGACCGCCACCAGGAAGCCCCGGGTGGCGCGGGCGTACCGCAGCAGACGCGGATCGATCGGTTTCACGTGAAACACACCTCAGTGCGCGGGTCTCGACGATGTGCTGCTCAGTGCACGGTCTCGGCGATGTGCTGCGTGCCGATCCGCTTGCGGAACACCCAGTACGTCCAACCCTGGTAGAGCAGGACGACCGGGGTGGCGATCCCGGCGCACCAGGTCATGATCTTCAGCGTGTACGGGCTGGACGAGGCGTTGTTGACCGTCAGGCTCCAGTCCGGGTTCAGCGTCGACGGCATGACGTTCGGGAACAGCGTCAGGAAGAGCATGGCGACCGTGGCCACGATGGTGAGCCCCGACAGGGCGAACGCCCAGCCCTCACGCCCGGCCCGCGCCGCGACCAGGGCCACGAGAAGCGACACCACGGCCAGGACCGCCGCGACGAGCGACGACCCGTCACCCCGGTCGGCCTGCGTCCACAGCAGGAAGACGAGCGCCAGCAGGGCGGTCACCAGTCCGACGCGCAGCGCCAGCCTCCGCGCCCGCTCGCGGATCTCCCCGACGGTCTTGAGCCCGACGAACACCGTGCCGTGGAAGGTGAACAGCGCCAGCGTCACCAGGCCGCCCAGCAGCGCGTACGGGTTGAGCAGGTCCAGGACGCCACCGGCGTAGTTGAAGTCCCGGTCGATCTTCACGCCCCGCACGATGTTGGCGAAGGCCACGCCCCAGAGGAAGGCGGGCAGCAGCGAGGCCCAGAAGATCGCCGTCTCCCAGTTGCGCTGCCAGTTCTCCTCGGGCCGCTTCACGCGGTACTCGAAGGCCACACCCCGGACGATCAGGCAGACCAGGATGAGCAGCAGGGGCAGGTAGAAGCCGGAGAAGAGCGTGGCGTACCACTCGGGGAAGGCGGCGAAGGTCGCGCCGCCCGCCGAGAGCAGCCACACCTCGTTGCCGTCCCAGACCGGGCCGATGGTGTTGATCAGCACCCGCTTCTCGGGCCGGTTGCGGGCGAGCAGCTTGGTGAGCACGCCGACCCCGAAGTCGAAGCCCTCCAGAAAGAAGTAGCCGGTCCACAGGACGGCGATCAAAACGAACCAGACGTCGTGCAGTTCCATGACGGTGCAGCTCCCTCGGCCTAGTACGAGAAGGCCATCGGCTTGTCGGCGTCCCGGGAGTCGCCGCCGATCTTCGTGGGCGGGTTGAGGTCGGCCTCGGTGAGCTCCGGCGGGCCCGCCTTGACGTACTTGACCAGCAGCTTGACCTCGACGACGGCGAGGATGGCGTACAGCGTGGTGAAGACGACCATCGAGGTGATGACCTCGGCCTGGGAGACGCCGGGGGAGACCGCGTCACGGGTCTGGAACAGGCCGTAGACGACCCACGGCTGGCGGCCCATCTCGGTGAAGATCCAGCCCCAGGAGCTGGCGATCAGCGGGAAGCCCAGGGTGAGGATGGCGATGCGCCAGTACCACTTGGTGAGGGTCGGACCGAGCGCCTTCCTCGGCAGCAGCACGAGATGCGGTACTTCGTCGTCGCCCACCCTCAGGTGCCGCGGCAGCATGAACTTCTTGCGGGTCAGCCACAGTCCGGCCAGGCCGATGGCGAAGGACGTCATACCGAAGCCGATCATCCACCGGAAGCCCCAGTAGGCGACGGGGATGTTGGGGCGGTAGTCGCCGGGGCCGTACTTCTCCTGTTCGGCCTTGTTGACGTCGTTGATGCCGGGCACGTACGAGGTGAAGTCGTCCTTCGCGAGGAAGGACAGCAGGCCGGGGATCTCGATGGCGACCTTGTTGTGGCCCTTGTCGACGTCGCCGATGGCGAAGACGGAGAAGGGCGCCGGCTTCTCGCCGTCCCACAGCGCCTCGGCAGCGGCCATCTTCATCGGCTGCTGCTGGTACATGATCTTACCGAGCACGTCACCGCTGATCGCGGTGAGGAGACCGCCGATGACGACGGTGACGAGGCCCAGCCGCAGCGAGGTCTTCATCACGGGGACGTGCTTCTTGCGGACCAGGTGGAAGGCGGCGATGCCCACCATGAAGGCGCCGCCCGTCAGGAAGGCCGCGGTGAGCGTGTGGAAGACCTGGGCGAGCGCGGTGTTCTGAGTCAGCACCAGCCAGAAGTCGGTGAGCTCGGCCCGGCCCTTCTCCCCGTTGATCCGGTACCCGACCGGGTGCTGCATCCAGGAGTTGGCCGCGAGGATGAAGTAGGCCGAGAGGATCGTGCCGATGGAGACCATCCATATACAGGCCAGGTGGATCTTCTTGGGCAGCTTGTCCCAGCCGAAGATCCACAGGCCTATGAAGGTCGACTCGAAGAAGAAGGCGATCAGAGCCTCGAAGGCCAGCGGCGCACCGAAGACGTCACCGACGAAGCGTGAGTAGTCCGACCAGTTCATCCCGAACTGGAACTCCTGCACGATGCCGGTGACCACACCCATCGCGATGTTGATCAGGAAGAGCTTCCCCCAGAACTTCGTCGCCTGGAGGTACTTCTCCTTCTCCGTCCGCACCCAGGCCGTCTGCAAACCGGCCGTGAGCGCGGCCAGCGAGATCGTCAGGGGGACGAACAGAAAGTGGTAGACGGTGGTGATGCCGAACTGCCATCGCGCCAGGGTCTCCGGCGCCAGAGCCAGGTCCACGTCGCCGCTCCTTACCTACGCTTGTGAAAGCGTTCACATTCACAAGCCATTATGCAGCACGTGCTTTCGAGCGCTGGAGGGGACCCCCTGTCTCCCCCGTCACAGTCGACCTCTTGGCCGGAACTTCAACATATTGTTGAATCAACGGCATGCAGACACCGACGTCACGACAGATACGGATCTCATGGCCGGCGGGGCATCTCACCGCCACGCTCGACGACACCCCGACCAGCCGGGCCCTCGTCGAGGCGCTACCTCTCGTCTCCACCGCCCGCACCTGGGGCGAGGAGGTGTACTTCGACACCGGGGTGTCGGTTTCACGTGAAACGGGAGCCCGGGAGGTCGTCGAACCCGGCACGGTCGCCTTCTGGACCGATGGCGACGCTCTCGCTCTCCCCTACGGGCCCACGCCCATCTCGCAGGGCGACGAGTGCCGCCTCGCAAGCCCGAGCAATGTCCTGGGCCGCCTCGACGGCGACCCCCGGCTGCTCGCGACCGTGCGGGACGGCGACCCCGTGCGCGTGGAACTCCTGGACGTCTGACCCGGCGCGCGAAGCGCTACAGCTCCTTGCGGAACCCTTCCGCCACCTTCAGGAAGATGTCGTTCGCCTCGGCTTCCCCGACCGTCACCCGCACACCCTCTCCCGGGAACGGCCGGATGACCACGCCGGCCTGGTCGCACACCTCCGCGAACGGGACCGTGCGCTCCCCCAGCCGCAGCCACACGAAGTTGGCCTGGGTCTCGGGCACCGTCCAGCCCTGAGAGCGCAGTCCGTCGACCACGCGGGTGCGCTCACACACCAGCGAGCCGACCCGGCCGAACAGTTCGTCCTCGGCCCGCAGTGAGGCGATCGCCGCCTCCTGCGCGAGCTGGCTGACACCGAACGGCACCGCCGTCTTGCGCAGCGCCGCGGCCACCGGCTCGTGCGCGATGGCGAACCCGACGCGCAGGCCGGCGAGACCGTAAGCCTTGGAGAAGGTCCGCAGGACGCAGACGTTGGGCCGGTCGCGGTAGAGCTCGACGCCGTCCGGCACCTCGGGGTCGCGGATGAACTCGCGGTACGCCTCGTCGAGGACCACCAGCACGTCACTGGGCACCCGGTCGAGGAAGCGCTCCAGCTCGGCTCGCCGCACCACCGTGCCGGTCGGGTTGTTGGGATTGCAGACGAAGATCAGCCGCGTCCGGTCGGTGATCGCGTCGGCCATCGCGTCGAGGTCGTGCACATCGCCGGGCGTCAGCGGCACCTGCACCGAGGTCGCGCCGCTGATCTGCGTGATGATCGGGTACGCCTCGAAGGACCGCCAGGCGTAGATCACCTCGTCGCCCGGGCCGGAGGTGGCCTGGATCAGCTGCTGGGCGACACCGACCGAACCGGTACCGGTGGCCAGGTGGGTGAGAGGCACGCCGAAGCGCTCGGACAACTCGTTCATCAGCGCCGTACAGGCCATGTCCGGGTAGCGGTTGAAGGCGCCCGCCGCCGCCGTCACCGCCTCCATCACGCCGGGCAGCGGCGGATACGGGTTCTCGTTGGAGGACAGCTTGTAGGCCACCGGCCCACCGGCCGCGGCGGGCTTGCCCGGCTTGTAGGTGGGGATCCCCTCCAGCTCGGCGCGCAGCTTGGGGCTCGTCTCGCTCACCGCAGTCCTCCTCGTGAAGACCGGCGGCCCATGACCGCCGCCGTCATCCAATACTCCTCACCTTATGAGGATTCGGCGCCGCTGCGTATAGCCACGACCGACCGGTCGGCCCCGGCCCCGTCCGTCACACCGGCATCAGGGGCATCGGCGCACCAAGGCGTACGAATCCGGGGGCGCGCCGTACATATATCTATGCGCCGGTGGTGCACGCCGTGGCGCGCATCCCCCGTGCAGGTGAGTTGAGACCTCTTCGCAACATCGACCACGTGACAGGCCCGTGTGCGCCACCACGTCACGTATTGGCATGGAAGCGCTCAACACCCTTGCTATCACAGGCAATTGGCGCCTGATGATCATGCAGAAACGTGCCTGTCAACGCGTGCATATGCGTCCGCACTACCCCACCGCATGAGCCCTACTATCGGCTCGCCATGACAGCAGCAGGGAAGCACCAGGTGAGCCGCGCGGAAACCTCACGGCGAGGCAGTCGGCCGGGTCGGGCCGGAATCAGAGACGTGGCCGCGGCCGCCGGGGTCTCGATCACGACTGTCTCCGACGCCCTCAACGGCAAGGGTCGACTCCCGGACGCCACCCGGCGCCACGTCCGGGAAGTCGCCGACCGGCTGGGGTACCGGCCCTCGGCCGCCGCCCGGACCCTCCGTACCGGCAAGTCGGGCCTCATCGGCCTGACCGTGACCACGTACGGGGATGAACCTTTCACCTTCACCGAGTTCGCGTACTTCGCCGAGATGGCGCGGGCCGCCACCTCCGCCGCGCTCGCCCGCGGCTACGCCCTCGTCATCCTGCCCGCGACCTCCCGCCACGACGTGTGGTCGAACGTCGCCCTGGACGGCACCGTCGTCATCGACCCCTCCGACCAGGACCCGGTCGTCAGCGAGCTCGTCCGGCAGGGTCTGCCGGTCGTCTCCGACGGTCGTCCGGCCGGCTCGCTGCCGGTCACGGCATGGGTCGACAACGACCACGAGGCCGCCGTCCTCGGCATCCTCGACCACCTGGCCGACGCCGGTGCCCGCCGCATCGGCCTGCTGACCGGCACCACGACGGACACGTACACCCACCTGTCGACCACCGCCTACCTGCGCTGGTGCGAGCGGGTCGGCCAGGACCCGGTGTACGAGGCCTACCCGGCGCACGATCCGTGCGCGGGCGCCGTCGCCGCCGACCGGCTCCTCGCCCGTCCCGACCGGCCCGACGCGGTCTACGGGCTGTTCGACCCGAACGGCACCGACCTGCTCGCCGCCGCCCGCCGCTACGGCCTGCGCGTCCCCGACGACCTGCTGCTGGTCTGCTGCAGCGAGTCCACGGTGTACGCCAACACCGAACCGCCCATCACCACACTGTCCCTGAAACCGCGCCGCATCGGCACGGCGGTGGTGCAGCTCCTCATCGACGCCATCGAGGGAGTGGACTCCGACCATCCGGTGGAGCAGGTGATACCGACGGAGCTGATCGTGCGCACGTCGTCCCAGCGGCGCTCCCCGCGCACGACGGTCAGCCCGCCGCGATCACCCGAGGAGACGTAGGTCCCCAGCGGACTTCCCGCGGCGGACATCCCCCGGCGCGCGCCGCACGGCGGATGTCGCACAGCGGGCAAAGGGAGGGTCGTCCTCCTGGGGAGAAACGGGGCCGGTCCCCCGGAGAGAAGGGATCGTTCTCGCGAAGAGAAGAAGGGCGAGGACGGTCACACGGTGGTCAAAGCCCGGCGCAATCGGGGCGAAAGCCGCGGTGAACTGGACTCTTGCTCTGATTCACCACCCCTGGGTCATCACATGGCGCGATCCGCATTCCTATGATGGGCCCACGACATCCGCGGGCCGCTACGACCAGGCAGTCCGATGCGGTGCAATGCGGCGCGATGGTGGAGGGGTCGATGACTCAGGGGGCCGGTCAGGGACCCGAGGTGGAGCGGACGGCGACGTTGCGCGACTTCCGGGTGCCCGCGTACGTCCACGAGACCGGTCCGTACGTCCACAGCGTTCACCCCGGCGAGGTCGCCCCGCCGCACGAAGAGGCCTATCCCGAGGGATACACGCCGACCCAGCGCGACCTTCCCGTCGTCAACCGGGGTGACACTGTCCAGGTGACCGTGGATCCCGAGACCGCCGCCGCCCCGCAGCCCAGCACCGGGCAGGGCCCGCTGTACGTCGTGGGTGACGTGCACGGCTACCTCGACCAGCTGGTGTCGGCCCTCCAGGAGAAGGGCCTGCTCGACGCCGCCGGCAACTGGTGCGCGGGCACCGCCCGGCTGTGGTTCCTGGGCGACTTCACCGACCGCGGCCCGGACGGCATCGGCGTCATCGACCTGGTGATGCGGCTGTCCGCCGAGGCCGCAGCGGCCGGCGGCTACTGCAAGGCGCTCATGGGCAACCACGAGCTGCTGCTGCTGGGCGCCAAGCGGTTCGGCGACACCCCCGTCAACTCCGGCGCGGGCACCGCCACCTTCCAGGCGGCCTGGCTGCTCAACGGCGGCCAGAAGACCGACATGGACCGCCTCCAGGACCACCACCTGCAGTGGATGTCCCGGCTGGACGCCGTGGAGGAGGTCGACGGCCACCTGCTCGTGCACTCCGACACCACCGCCTACCTCGACTACGGCCGCTCCATCGAAGAGGTCAACGACACCGTCCGCGAGACGATCACCCGCAATGACGCGGACGAGGTCTGGGACCTGTTCCGCAAGTTCACCAAGCGGTTCTCCTTCCGCGACGAGGGCGGCGCGGACGCCGTGCGCACCCTACTCGACACGTACGGGGGCACCCGCATCGTTCACGGGCACAGCCCGATCCCGTATCTGCTGGGCGAAGTCGGTGCCGAGGAGGACGAGGACAACGGCGACCCGGTCATCGAGGGACCGCACGTGTACGCCGACGGACTCGCCATCGCGATGGACGGCGGCGTGACCATGGCCGGAAAGCTGCTGGTCCAGCAACTGCCGCTGGACACGTGAACGTTCACCGGGACAGTGCTCCCGGTGGGAGGACGGGCCCGGTGAGGGGCCAATTTCGGTAAACCCCCTGTCACCGCACACCGTCACCGCTCTACCATCGGCTTATCCGTAGCAGGCTCCCCTCCGTTTCTGCCCGACGGCTCGTCAGCATGCCGAGCCCCAAGCCCTACGGAGCATCGGGGGATGCACATGAACAGCGTTCCGCAGCACCTGCTGAACGAGGACCGCCAGGAGTACGAGCGGATCCTCGATGAGGCGCTGCGCTCCGCACCACACCGTCCCGAACTGGCCGCTGTCGGTCAGCGGCTCAACCCCGAACAGCTGCGCACCATGGCGTTGAACGCCACCGCGCTCATCACGGCGGCCGCCTCGACCGAATACCAGTACTACGTCAAGGTCCGCGACGAACTGCGGCAGCCGGCGTCCGCCGCGCCGGCCGTCCAGGAGTCCGGTTCCGCCGAGCCGGGCGCGGGCGCGTCGGGTTTCGCCGCCACCATGGGGGTCGCCGAGGCCTCCGGTGCGGGCGCCGTCGCCGTCGTCGCCGTCCTCGCACCCGTCCTGGCCGGAACCGCTGCGGCGATCTTCCTGCTCGTCGGTTACATCCTGCGGATGCTCGACCCCGGGCAGGGGTTCGCCCGGACCATGCTCACCACGGGCTGGGTGTTCGGCGCCGTGACCGCGGTCGCGATCCTCGTCGCCGGGGTGGGACTGCTGCTCACCGCCCTGCGCAACAAGCCCACGGCCGAGAGCGGGCCGTACGGCGAGCTGCGCAGAGAGGTCGCCCAGGCCAAGGAGGCCTGGCGCGAGGCGCTGCTGGAACGCGGCGTCCTGCCGTTCCTGCGGGAAGCGCTCGTCGACCCGGGCGCGACCGCCGCGCTGCACCCCGCTCCGTCGCCCGCCCCGGTCAGCCGCATGCCACACCTCGGCTACGACCGCCCGGGGTTCAGCAGCCCGGACGACGGCGACCGCGGCTCACGCCCCAGCTTCAGCAGCCCGGACTACACCAGCCCGGACTTCGGAGGACCGGAGCACCAGCCGGAGTAACCGTCGGATCCCGTCCGAGCAGGCGCCTCCCACAGGCCGGGGGCCATGGGTCCCCGGGGCTGTGCGCGGCCGGGGCTGTGCGCGGGCGGTCAGTCCGCGATCGGCAGGTACACGCGGTTGCCGCTCGCCGCGAACTCCTTCGACTTCAGAGCCATGCCCTCCTCGATCTCGGTCCGTGAACCGCCGTGTTCACGACGGATGTCCTGGGAGATCTTCATGCTGCAGAACTTGGGACCGCACATCGAGCAGAAGTGAGCCGTCTTGGCCGGCTCGGCGGGCAGGGTCTCGTCGTGGAACTCCCGCGCCGTGTCCGGGTCGAGGGCCAGGTTGAACTGGTCCTCCCACCGGAACTCGAAACGGGCGTCGGACAGCGCGTCGTCCCACTCCTGCGCGCCCGGGTGTCCCTTGGCGAGGTCGGCCGCATGGGCGGCGATCTTGTAGGTGATCACACCGGTCTTGACGTCGTCGCGGTTCGGCAGGCCCAGGTGTTCCTTGGGGGTGACGTAGCACAGCATCGCCGTGCCCCACCAGGCGATCATCGCGGCGCCGATGCCGGAGGTGATGTGGTCGTACGCCGGGGCGACGTCCGTGGTCAGCGGGCCGAGCGTATAGAACGGAGCCTCATCGCAGATCTCCTGCTGAAGGTCGATGTTCTCCTTGATCTTGTGCATCGGGACGTGGCCCGGGCCCTCGATCATGGTCTGAACGTTGAAACGCTTCGCGATCCGGTTGAGTTCCCCGAGCGTGCGCAGCTCCGCGAACTGCGCCTCGTCGTTGGCGTCGGCGATCGAGCCGGGCCTGAGGCCGTCGCCGAGCGAGTAGGTGACGTCGTACGCGGCGAGGATCTCGCAGAGCTCCTCGAAGTTCTCGTACAGGAACGACTCCTTGTGGTGCGCGAGGCACCAGGCGGCCATGATCGAGCCGCCACGGGAGACGATGCCGGTCTTGCGGTTCGCCGTCAGCGGCACGTACGCCAGGCGCACACCCGCGTGGACCGTCATGTAGTCCACGCCTTGCTCAGCCTGTTCGATGACCGTGTCCTTGTAGATCTCCCAGGTCAGCTCCTCGGCCCGGCCGTCGACCTTCTCCAGCGCCTGGTAGAGCGGCACGGTGCCGATGGGGACGGGGGAGTTGCGCAGCACCCACTCGCGCGTGGTGTGGATGTTGCGGCCGGTGGAGAGGTCCATGACCGTGTCGGCGCCCCAGCGGGTCGCCCAGGTCATCTTCTCGACCTCCTCCTCGATGGAGGAGGTGACGGCCGAGTTGCCGATGTTGGCGTTGACCTTCACCAGGAATCGCTTGCCGATGATCATCGGCTCGATCTCCGGGTGGTTGACGTTGGCCGGCAGCACGGCCCGGCCGGCGGCGATCTCGTCGCGCACGACCTCGGGCGCCACGTTCTCCCGGATGGCCACGTACTCCATCTCGGGCGTGATCTCACCGCGGCGGGCGTACGCGAGTTGTGTGACCGCCTGCCCCTCCCGACCACGGCGCGGTTGGCGCGGGCGCCCTGGGAAGACGGCGTCCAGGTTGCGGAGGCCGCCGCGGGGCGAGGTGTGCTTGATGCCGTCGTCCTCCGGACGGACGGGGCGGCCCGCGTACTCCTCGGTGTCGCCGCGGGCGATGATCCAGTTCTCGCGCAGCGGCGGCAGTCCCCTGCGGACGTCGGTGTCAACGTGCGGGTCGGTGTACGGGCCCGATGTGTCGTACAACGTGACCGACTGGCCGTTGGTGAGGTGCACCTGACGGACCGGCACGCGCAGGTCGGGGCGGGTGCCCTCGACGTACGCCTTGTGCCAGCCGATGGACTTCCCGGCCTCCTCGGACGTCTCGTCCTGAACGGAGGCAGGCGTGCGTGTGTCCTTGCTGGTCATGAGACCTACTCCCTACGCCGGCATTACCCGGTAACAGGTTCGGCGGTCGACGCAGCGGCTTCCGTCCGGCGATGTTTCGTGTGAAACATCACTCGACTCCGGCGATGTTTCATGTGAAACATCGCCGGGACGGAGGTCAGCGCCCTCTCAGCCCGGTGCTCCGAGCTCCCGCGTGTACAAAAGGTGCCTCCACGCTAGCGGCAATTCTGGCGCGGTGAACAGAGGGCCCCCCTCGTTCTTGCGATGATCGGTCGGTGACCACGACGCAGCGTCCTCCCTTCCCACCGCCCGAACCGCCCCGCGGATCCGGCGCCGGAAACGGCAACGGCCGTGGTGACGGCCACGATGTCACCGCGGGTTCCGGCCGAGGCCCGGCGCGGAGACAAGCCCAGGGCCCCGGGCCTCGATACGGGAGCGGCGGCACTGCCGGCTCCGGGGACGGCGGCGAGCGTGGTCCCGGCTCGGACCGTGGGTACGGGTCGGGTCCGGGTGGCGGGTACGGCTCGGAGTCCGGCAGGCAGTACCGCTCGGATTCCGGCAGTGGGTACGGCTCGGGTTCCGGCAATGGGTACGGCTCGGAGTCCGGTGATCGGCGTGGCGCGGTGTCCGGCCATGAGTACGGCTCCGGGCCGGGGCGCGAGTACGGAGGCCCTCCTGGGGGTGCATACGGTTCCGGCTCCGGCGGTGCGTACGGTTCCCGTTCCGGCGGTGAATACGGGCCGGACTCCGGTGGAGGCCAGGGCGGTACGGGTTCCTCCGGTGGCGGGCGCGGTGGTCCCAACGGTGGGCAGGGCCCCGGTGGCGGGCACGGACCCGGCGGAGGCGACGGGCACGGGCACGGCGGTGACGACGGGCATGACGGGCACGGCTCCGCACCGGGCGGGGGACACGGCCACTCGCATCATCACGGCCCGGCCACGCCCGTCTCGCTGCATCTGCGCAGAGTCATCGCGGCGGTACTGATCCCCTTTGGCGTGGCGGTGCTGGTCGGTCTCGTCGTGCTGTGGCCGGGCGGCGCCCCGGCGCACGAGCGCACCGGCGTCGGCTTCGACCGGCAGACGCAGGACGCCACGGTCACCAAGGTGGTCGAGGTGAGCTGCAAGGAGGCGGGCGCCTCGGGGGTCCCGCCGACCGGCGACACCTCCACCGCGGAGGGTTCCTCGGCGGTGCAGGAGGAGAAGGGCGCCTGCAAGCGGGCGACGATCCGGGTCGACACTGGCGACGACAAGGGCCGTACGTTCACCGAGATCGTCCAGCCGGACCAGTCCCGCCAGTTGCACGAGGGCCAGGAGGTCGTGGTCGCCTACGAACCCTCGGCCCCCAAGGACTTGCAGTACTCGGTCACCGACATCAACCGCCGTGTGCCCCTGGGGCTGCTCGCCGGCATCTTCGCGATCGCCGTCGTGATCGTCGGGCGGCTGCGCGGTGTCATGGCCCTGGTGGCGCTGGCCATGAGCTTCCTGGTGCTGAACTTCTTCATCCTGCCCGCGATCCTCCAGGGCTCGAACCCGCTGGTCGTGGCGGTGGTGGGCGCGAGCGCCATCATGCTCATCGCCCTGTACCTGTGTCACGGCCTGTCCGCCAGAACGTCGGTGGCGGTGCTCGGCACCCTCATCTCGCTGTTGCTGATCGGCGTTCTCGGCTCGGTGTTCATCGACTGGGCCGCGCTCACCGGCAACACCGACGACAACACCGGCCTGATCCACGGCCTCTACCCGACGATCGACATGAGCGGTCTGCTGCTGGCCGGCATCATCATCGGCTCGCTGGGCGTGCTCGACGACGTGACCGTCACGCAGACCTCCGCGGTCTGGGAGCTGCACGAGGCCAACCCCTCGATGGGCTGGCGCGGGCTCTACCGCGCGGGCATCAGGATCGGCCGCGACCACATCGCCTCGGTCGTCAACACGCTCGTCCTCGCCTATGCGGGTGCGGCGCTGCCGTTGCTGCTGCTGTTCTCGATCGCGCAGAGCAGTGTGGGGACGGTCGCCAACAGCGAGCTGGTGGCGGAGGAGATCGTGCGTACGCTGGTCGGCTCGATCGGCCTGGTCGCCTCGGTGCCGGTCACCACGGCTCTGGCGGCGCTGGTCGTCTCGGCCGACCGCCCCCATGCGGAGTCCGCCGCGGAGACCTCTCCGGTCCCGGCGCGCGGGGGGAAGGGCCGGCGCCGCAAGCGCTGACGCGTCCGTGTCGTCGCCGAGGCCTGTGCAGGGCGTGGGGTGCGGCGGAGGAAGAGTTTCGTGGTCGGGCTGCTCCGCTGTGCGGCCCCCGGCACCCTGCGCGCGGTATGCCTTGAGCGCCTCGGCCTCGGGGCCGCCTCAGCCCCCGTCCCGGACCTCGGGGACACTCGGCGTCCCGCACGACAGCGGCCTCGCAGGCACCTGGCACACCCCTCGCCCGGCAGCGTCCGCATTTCCGCCGTCCCGGCCGCGCCGCGCACCGTCGCGAGAGGATCGCCCGGTCATAGGAAGATCGCAGGAAGAAGCGTTCCTGCACAGTTCGGCGGCATCCGGTGAAGCGTTCCTCCACCGTGCCGCCGAGCCCATGTCTCAACCAGCGCCCTGCTCGGCGAGGATGCGGTCCAGGGCCTCGTCCAAGTGCGCGTCGAAATCGGCGAGCGAGCCCTCCTGGCCCAGCGGCACCAACTTGTCCGTACGGTCGAGAAAAGCGACGAGTGGTGCCGTCGAAGACCGGAACAACGCCTGGTCACTGCCCACCTGAAGCCGGATCAACACCTCGCCCAGCGCATCGGGTTCGACGGGCGTGACCCGCACATCGCCCTCCCCGCACGGCCGGCCCACACCGTCGATCAGCAACTCCCGCCCGAAAGCCCACGTGACCGGGGCATCACCGGGCAAGTGGAACGTCAGCCGGACGGCATAGGGATCACTGGACTCATAGCGCAGCTCCACCGGGATGCGGAAGGAGAGCTCCTCGGACACGAGAAAGCTCATCATGACCTCTGCTTGTACGGACTCGCGCATCGATAACCCCGTCATTCGCCGTGACTGGCCGGGAACGAACCTCTGACACTTGGTGGAATCTTGCTGAACGTACACAGCAGATCACAAGGAGTGAGTTTTCACATACTGATAGAGAGCGCCAGCGAGCCGAGCGACCGCCCGATCTCCACCTGCAACTGCCCGGCCACAGGCAGCAGTCGGTCGGCCTGGTGTGCGGGGAGTGAGATGGCCATCGTCGCTGCCGTGGTGCCGATCGTCAGCGGGATCGCGGCGCAGACCGCGCCCAGCGCGTACTCCTGACGTTCGATCACCGGCTCCATACGCCGGATCCGCTCCAGACGACGGAGCAGACTGTGGTTGTCGCGCACGGTGTACGGCGTGAGGGGCTGCACCGGGTAGCGGTCGAGGTGGTCCCGGCGCGCGTCCTCGTCCAGCTGGGACAACAGGCACTGCCCGATGGCGTGCGCGTGCCCGGTCTCCCGGAAGTCGGCCCATTCCTCGACGGCGGGGTTGCCGGGGGTGTCGGAGACGCACATGACCTCGATCTCGCCCTCGCGGTACACCGCGTAGTACACGGGCACACCCAGGACGTCCCGCCAGTGCGCGAGCGCGTCGACGATCGTGCTGCGACGTTTCTGCCGCGCTCCGCTGCTGCTCAGCCGCTCGGCGGCCTCACCGAGGAAGAACAGGCCCTTGTCCCGGCGCAGATAGCCCTCGTGCACGAGTGTGCGCAGCAGATGATAGGTCGTCGGCAGCGCCAAACCCGTCTCACGGGCCAGCTGCTTGGCCGGGGCGCCGTACTCGTGCACGGCGACGGTCTCCAGCAGGCGCATCGCGCGCTGCACGGATCCGATGAGCGTCGGCGGAGGGGCCGGTGCCGGCGCGGCGGGCGCCCTGGGTACCGACGAGCGGGGTTGTGCGGGGACGGCGTGGAGGTGGACGGGGGCGGTGTCAGCCGGGACCAAGGGGCTCTCCCGAAGCGCGGGGGGCAGACCGTGCGGAGGGGCACGGGTGGGGGTGAAGGCCGCTCGCGGGGAAGTCCCCGCGTCGAGTTCCGGACTCTATTCGTCTGCCACCGCGCGCAGACCGCCCCGCCGGGAAACTTCCCCCGCCCGAGGGAACCGGTGATTCCAGGCGTTTCCCACTACCCCCACCGGTTTCCCACCGGTCTCACCAGTCGCTGCGCGACGAGGAGCTCGCCGTGAACTTCCGTACGACGTAGATCAGTCCGCCGACCAGCGCCACGAAGACCAGCACCTTGAAGAGCAGTCCGATGACGAAGCCGACCACGCTGGCGATCAGCCCGCCGAACACGACCAGGGCGATGACCGGCACCGCGATCCACTTCACCCACCACGGCAGTCCCGTGAAGATCTCTCGCATCGCCCTCGTCCTTACCTCTCCACCCGTTCGAGTGCCGGGTCGTGTCGGTCCTGCCGGATCTCGGATCTCCGATGTCCTGCACTCGATGCTAGGTGCGGGCAGGGGCGAACGGGGGCCTCGCACCCCTTGTCCTCCCCTGACCGGTCCCCTAGGGAACCCTGACGCCGTCCGTCATTTCTCGGGCGGAGAGAAGACCACCAGCACCCTCAGGTCCTCGGTGATGTGGTGGAACTTGTGGGCGACGCCCGCCGGCACGTAGACCACGCTCCCGCGCGCCACCTGGGTCGTCTCCAGGCCGACGGTGATCGCGGCACGGCCGCTCACAATGAAGTAGACCTCGTCCTGATTGTGCGGCTTCTGTGGATCCTGCTCGCCCGCGTCGAGGGCGTACAGGCCGACCGACATGTTCCGCTCCCGCAGAAACTGCAGGTAGGCGCCCTCGTTGGCGGCGCGCTCCGCCTCCAGTTCATCCAGCCGAAATGCCTTCATCGCCTTGCCCGCCCCTGCCTCTTGTGCCCGTGTCCGATCAGGTCTGCCACGATCAGACACATGAAGAATTTCGTAGTCAAGACGATCGCCAACGCGGGCGCCCTGGCGGTCGCCGTGTGGCTGCTGGACAAGATCACCCTGACCGGTGACAGCACCGGGAAGGAGATAGGCACCCTGATCGTCGTGGCGCTGATCTTCGGCCTGGTGAACTTCCTGGTCAAGCCGGTCGTCAAGCTCCTCAGCCTGCCGCTGCTGATCCTGACGCTCGGCCTGTTCACGCTGGTCGTCAACGCGCTGATGCTGCTGCTCACCTCGTGGCTCGCGGACAAGCTGGACCTGAGCTTCCACGTGGAGGGCTTCTGGACGGCCGTCGTGGGCGGCCTGATCATCTCGGTGGTCTCCTGGGCGCTGCACGTCCTGCTGCCCGACGGGGACTGAGCGGGCATGACGTACCGGGTCTGCTTCGTCTGCACGGGAAACATCTGCCGTTCCCCGATGGCCGAGACCGTCTTCCGCGCGCGGGTGGCGGAGGCGGGTCTCGACGAGCTGGTGGAGGTCGACAGCGCCGGCACGGGTGGTTGGCACGAGGGCGACGGAGCCGACCCGCGCACGGTGGCCGTCCTGGAGGACAACGGCTACTCCGGCGACCACACGGCCCGGCAGTTCCAGTCGTCCTGGTTCTCCCGCCTCGACCTGGTGATCGCCCTCGACTCCGGCCACCTCGGGGCCCTGCGCCGCCTCGCACCCACGGAGCGGGACGCGGAGAAGGTGCGGCTGCTCCGCTCGTACGACCCCGCCGCCGGTGACGATCTCGACGTACCGGACCCCTATTACGGGGGCATGGACGGCTTCGAGGAGTGCCTTGAGATGGTGGAGGCGGCGAGCACCGGGCTGCTCGCCGCAGTGCGCGAGGACGTGGAGGGACAGGCGGCATGAGCGATTCCGGGACGGATGACGCGGGCCGGATGGCGGATGACGCAAGCCGGACGGCGGCCGACGCGGGCCGGGAGGCCGGCGACACGGACCGGGTGCCCGGCGACGCGCACCAGGTGGAGCATGCCGCGAGCCGGATGACGGGAGCGGCGGGCCGGGCGACGGGAGCCGTCCACGAGGTGACGGCCGCCGTCGATGACGTGACGGCCGCCGTGGACAAGGTGACGGGCGTCGCGGAGGAGGGGGCCGGGGTCACGGACAGCGTGACGGGCGCGGCAGGCCGGGGCGCCGGGGACGGCACGCGCGCGGTGCGGGCGGGACTGCCCGAGCCGGTCAAGCACGAGCCCACCCTGCCCGGTCCCGTGTTCGCCGCCCACTTCCACCTGCCGGGCGATCCGACCGGCCCCTACACCTACGGCCGCGACGAGAACCCGACCTGGACACTGCTCGAGCGGGCGGTCGGCGAGCTGGAGGCGCCCGGTGAGGCCGGCGCCGAGACGCTCGTCTTCGCCTCGGGCATGGCCGCGGTCTCGGCGGTGCTCTTCTCCCAGCTGCGCACCGGCGACGTGTGCGTCCTGCCCGACGACGGCTACCAGGCGCTGCCGCTGGTCCGCGCTCAGCTGGAGGCCTACGGCATCGAGGTCCGCACCGCGCCGACCGGCGGCGACGCCCAGCTCGACGCCCTCGACGGCGCGAAGCTGCTGTGGATCGAGACCCCGTCGAACCCCGGGCTCGACGTGTGTGACATCAGGCGGCTCGCCGAGGCGGCCCACGCGCGGGGCGCCCTGGTGGCCGTCGACAACACCCTGGCGACGCCGCTCGGACAGCGTCCGCTGGAGCTCGGCGCCGACTTCGCGGTCGCCAGCGGCACCAAGCAGCTCACCGGTCACGGCGATGTCCTCCTGGGTTATGTCGTCGGCCGGGACGCCGCCGCCATGGGCGCCGTACGCCGCTGGCGCAAGATCGTCGGTGCGATTCCCGGACCCATGGAGGCCTGGCTCGCGCACCGTTCGATCGCGACGCTCCAGATGCGGGTCGACCGGCAGAGCGCGACGGCCCTCGCGGTCGCCGAGGCGCTGCGTGAGCGGCCCGAGGTGACGGGGTTGCGCTACCCCGGGCTCCCCGATGACCCCTCGCACGAGATCGCCGCGCGGCAGATGCGGCGCTTCGGGTGCGTGGTGTCGTTCACGCTGGCCACGCGCGCGCGTGCCGACCGTTTCCTCGACGCGCTGCGGCTGGTGGACGACGCGACGAGCTTCGGCGGGGTGCGGTCCACGGCCGAGCGGCGCGGACGCTGGGGCGGGGACGCGGTGCCGGAGGGCTTCATCCGCCTGTCGGTGGGTGCCGAGGATCCCGAGGACCTGGTGGCGGATGTACTGCGCGCCTTGGAGGTGTCGGCCGACTGACGTCCCCACGGACGGTCCGAGCCTCCCCCCTCGTGGCTCGGACCGTCCTCCGGTTCCGCGCGCAAGAACCGCGCGACCCAGGCTAGTTGACTCTCTGTCAGTGTCCAATCACCCTAGCGACAGAGACCTATCGACTTATTTATAGTTGAGCGCGGCCGGGGGCGGGAGCGGGGCCGCGGAGGGGAGTGCGCACGGTGGATCTGGCCTTGCTGCGGACCTTCGTGACCGTGCACCGAGCCGGATCCTTCACCCGTGCCGCCGCCCTGCTCGGCCTCTCCCAACCGGCCGTGACCTCACAGATACGGACACTGGAACGGCAGCTGGGCCGCCCCCTGTTCCTGCGGCAGGCCCGCGGCGTGACCCCGACGAGCATCGGCGACGAACTCGCCCACAAGGCCGCGCCCCATCTCGACGCCCTCGTGGAGATCACCGAAACCGGCCTGGACGACGATTCCTCCTTACGGACGCTGCACCTCGCAGGTCCGCCGGAGTTCACCGCCGAACGAGCTCTGCCCGCCCTCACGGAACTGACCGGCGAGGACGGTCAGGGTTTCTCCCTGCGCGCCTCCTTCGGGACCGCCGAGGAGACATTGGAAGGCCTTTCCGCCGGGCACCATGATCTCGCGATCAGCACAGCCCAGCCGCGCGGCGCCCTGCTGACGGCGACTGCGCTCTGCGACGAGGAGCACGTCCTGGTCGCCGCCCCGCAGTGGGGCGGACAGATGGGCGCCGGGCAGCCGGACCACAAGCCGATACCGGCCCTTGAGCAGGTGCCCGTGGTGGAGGTGCACGAGTCGCTGCCCTTCGTCTCCCGCTACTGGGCCTCGGTCTTCGACTCACCCGCGGTCGCCCCCGGCACTGTGATCGTCCCCGACCTGCGGGCGGTCCTGGCCTGTGTGGTGGCGGGCGCGGGCCTGGCGGTGCTGCCCCGCTATCTGTGCGCGGGGGCGCTGGAGCGGGGCGATGTCGTCGCCCTGCACGAGCCGGCGGTGCCGCCGCTGCGGACGTACTTCCTCGTGGTCCGCACCGGGACGCTCGCGATGCCCCATGTCGCACGGGCCCACGACTGGTTGCTGCGGTCCTCGGCCGACTGGTGCTGAGGCTTGGCGTGGGTGCCAGGACGCGCCTTTTGCGCGGGGGTGCGAAGGCGCTCCGACATGGAGCGAAGGCGCCCTGGCGCGGGTGCCGGGGCGCTCAGCACCACGCCTCACTCTGAGGGCCTGACCGGTCACGATCGGCGATGTTTCACGTGGAACCAGCCGGGCCACATTTCACTCATGACCGTCCGACCCGTGGTCAAGCGCACCGCCCGCGCCGTTCTGCTGGACGGTGACGACCTGATCCTGATCAAGCGCACCAAGCCGGGTGTGGATCCCTACTGGCTCACCCCCGGCGGCGGGGTCGAGCCCAGCGACTCGACTGTCGTCGACGCCCTGCACCGTGAGGTGTACGAGGAGCTCGGCGCGAAGGTCACCGATGTGGTGCCCTGCTTCGTGGACACCATGGAGCACATCGGTGAGGACGGTGGCGCGACCGGTGTGAAGGTGCAGCACTTCTTCGTCTGCCGCCTGGAGTCCATGGACCCCTCCCTGCGCCACGGCCCCGAGGTGGACCAGCCCGTCGGCGAGTACGAGATCGTGCGCGTGCCCTTCACCCGAGTCGGGATCGCGTCCGTCCATCTCGTGCCGCTGTCGCTGCGGCACTACCTGGACGGCAACATCGAGGGCGTCCTCGCCATGCACGCGCCCGACCTGGGCTGAGGCGGCTGATCAGCTTCCGGTTGCGACCAGCTCTTCCACGGAGTCGTGCCGTATGCGGTCCGACGGGATGCCGATGTCCCTCAAGGCGTCCACACCGCTGCGGATCATCCCGGGCGGGCCCGAGAGGTAGGCGTCGAACTCGCTCCACGGCCCGTAGGCACGAATTGCGTCCGGCAAGGTCCGGTGCGCCTGCTGGTCGGTGATCGCGCGGACCGAGAGCCAGGGGTGGGTCCGCTGGAGACGGAGCATGGTGTCGATGTCGTACAGGTCGTGGTCGGTGCGGGCACCGTAGAAGACCTCGACCGGCCGCCGTTCCCCGTGCTCGGCGACGTCCTCGACCAGGGCCTTGATGGGCGCGATGCCGGTGCCGCCGCCCAGGCAGAGCAGGCCGCTGTCGGTGGTGTGGTCGACAGTCATGGCCCCCGTGGGCGGTCCGAGCCGGATGATGTCGCCGGGGCGGGCTCGGTGGACCAGAGCGTTGGAGACCCAGCCGGCCGGAACGGCCTTCACATGGAACGACAGCAGTCCGTCGGAGCGGGGGGCCGAGGCGAAGGAGTAGTGCCGCCAGATCCGTGGCCACCAGGGCGTCTCCACGCTGGTGTACTGCCCGGCGAGAAAGGCATACGGCTGGTCGGGCCGGACGGTCAGGACGGCTACGTCCGGGGTCCTCGGCTCGTGCGTGACGATCTCGGCATGCCACCAGGCCGGGGCGCGCAGTTCGTCCGCGGCCGCCGCGTCGATCATGATCTGGGAGATCGTGGTGTAGGCCCGTATCCAGGCTGCCTCCATCTCCGGGCTCCAGACCCCGGCGGCGTACTTGCTCAGCGCACCGATGAGGCATTCGCCGACGGCCGGGTAGTGCTCGGCCCGCGTCCCGTACTTCCGGTGCCCCCTGCCGAGGGCTCGCAGGTAGCCGACCAGGACCTCTCTGTCGTCGATGTGTTCGGCGGCCGTGACCAGCGCTCTGAGAAGCCGGTCCCGTTGGGTGTCCATCGCGGCCGGGAACAGCGAGCGCAGGTCGGGGTGGCGGACGAAGAGCAAGGCGTAGAAGTACGACGTGACCGCATCGGAGACCGGAGCGACCTCGGCCAAGGCACGGCGGATCAGGAGGGCATCCGGGGACGCGGCTGCCGTCCGAGGCGTCGCGGCCGGTTCCGCGGACGACGTCGGTGCGTACCGCTGGAGGGGAACACCCGGTTCGGGGACGGCTGTCGGAGGCGAGGACAGAGCGGAGGGGAAGGGCGCCGGGGTGAGTGCCGTGGGTGCGGGGCCTGGAGCCGAGGCAGCGGCAGCGCTCGTGCTTCCGGACATCGAGGCACCTGATGCGGAGGCGCCGTCCTCCGGAGCTCCTGGAGCGGTCGTGGAGCTGCCCATCGGGCGTATCGCGGCCGGTCGACGCTCCTCTTCCGTCACAGGGTCACTGTCCGGCGCGGTCGTCGGGTCCTTGCGGGGGGTGAACCAGCCGCCCCCGTCGCCGGGAGCACCGTTGTCGGCCGACATGCTGGTCGGAGCGTCCATGGTGTGTCTCGCCTCGAGCATCTTCCGGTCGGTCGGCGCACTTCCTCGGCCGGAAGTCGCCTGCTTTCCCCCGCGGACGGTCTGCGTTCCCTCCTTGGCGCGGCGTATGCGGCCCCTTCGCCCTGCGCTCGGCCTACACGAAACGGGCCGGCTCGTCCCGGACGCGCATCGGAGCCGACCCTATCGGCCGCCGTTGTGCACACACCTCTCCTTCCCTCGTCACGCGTGAGGGAACGATGCGCGTCCCGCAGGGCCCCGACCTCAAGACTGCACGGCCTCGTTCACGGCCCTGTCCGGACACCCGATGTTCTTACGTGTTTCACGTGAAACATCCAGTTCCGGTCCGCGCGCCGACCGAGCGGCGACAACTGGCCAAAAGGTCGTATGTCTCCGCCGAAACGGGTGGACGCCGGGGTGCCTTGTCGGACAGCCTGACCTGCGTGCCGACTCCTTCTCTTGCCTCATTGCCCATCCGCCGTCTGACGCTCCGCGATCAAGCCGCCTGTTCCGACTTGTCCGAGGATCGGGGGTGGCTACGGGAGGAGCACAAGTGGGGGTTTCTCCTCACGGCCGGTAAGGGATACGGCATCGATGACCCCGCCGGGGGCCTCGTGAGTGCCTGTGTCGTCACCGAGTACGGGCCGCAGAACCCCGCCCTCGCCGCGATCGGCATGGTCCTGGTCGCCGGACGGCACGCCCGCAAGGGGGTGGGGCGTCGCCTGATGCGCCACGTCGTCTCCGCGATGGGCACCACGCCTGTCACCCTGCACGCGACGCCGTACGGACGCCCCCTCTACGAGGAACTCGGCTTCAAGGTCAGCGGGCGGGCCGAAATGGTCATCGGACGCTTCTCTCCCGGCGGGCCGGAGCCGACCGTGGCCACCCGTGCCGCGACCGCTGAGGACCTCACCGCCATCCTCCGGCTCGACGAGCAGGTGTTCGGCGCCGACCGGACGCACATCGTGACGCGACTGCCCGCCTTCGCGGACCAGTTGCGCGTGGCCGAGGAGGACGGGCGGATCGTCGGGTATGCGGCCGCCTGGCCCAACATGGACACTCACGTCGTCGGCCCCCTCATCGCACGCGACACATCGGTGGCCCAGGCGCTCATCTCCTCCCTCGCGGCCCACACCGACCGCCCCCTGCGCACCGACATCGATGTGCGGCACGAAGAGCTCCTCGCCTGGGTGAAGGAACGAGGTCTGGAGTCCGTCGCGTTCAACTCGGTGATGGTCCACGGGATCACCGACCTGCCCGGAGACTGGAGCCGGCGGTTCGCGCCCGTCACGGTCGCGGCGGGCTGAAGAGCTTCGTTACAACGACGCCAGCCCCCCGGGGATCGGGGACCCGGCGTCGTGGCACAGAAGGGGTCCGGTCAGGCGAGGGACTCCACGGCGGCCGTGGCGAAGCCGTGGTCCTCCTCCGGAGCACCCCCGCCGACACCGATCGCGCCGATCAGCCGGCCGTCACGGTGCACCGGGACACCGCCGGCGATGAACAGCAGCGGCCGGTCGAGCGCGGTCGGCAATGTGTGGAAGAGCCCGCCGGGCTGCACCGCCTCGACGAGATCGGCGGTGGGCGCGTTCAGCTGGAGCGCCGTGTAGGCCTTTCGGGTGCTGGTCTCACCAGAGATCAGCACGGCGCGGTCGTCCCGCCGGAAGGCGAGCAGATGGCCGCCCGCGTCCAGGACGGTGACACTGACGGTGACGCCCGCGGCCTCAGCGGCACGGTGGGCCGCGGCGACGAGGACGTCGGCGTCCTCGGTGGTCAGCGGGGCGACGGCGGTGGTGGTGCTCATGAGGGGGTTCTCCCGGAGTCTTGCTGGTGAGGCTGGGTCGTGGTGGTGGCCGGAGGAATCCGCGATCTGGTGGTTCGGTCGGCCGGGGTGATGCGGTGGGCCGGGGTGATCCGGTCGCTCAGTGGTGGACAGCGGCCCGCTGCTCGGCCGGCGCCGATCCCGTGACGACGGTGCTCGGACCACCGGCGCGGCGTTCCAGGGCGGCCGACAGGGCGGCCAGGGCCAGGGCTCCGGCGGCCAGCGCGGCACCGACCCAGTTGGGGGCGGTGTAGCCGAGACCCGCCGCGATCACGAGGCCACCCAGCCAGGCGGACAGCGCGTTGCCGAGGTTGAAGGCGCCGATGTTCACGGCGGAAGCCAGGGTCGGAGCGCCGGACGCCTGGTCGAGGACCCTCTTCTGGAGCGGCGGCACGGTGGCGAAGCCGAGGGCACCGATCAGCGCGATGGTGATCGCCGACAGCACCTTGTCGTGAGCGGTGAGGGTGAACAGCGCCAGGACGACGGCGAGGGCACCCAGCGCGATGTACAGCATGGGCATCAGGGCACGGTCGGCGAACTTGCCACCGACGAGGTTGCCGCCGACCATGCCGAGGCCGAAGAGGACCAGCAGCCAGGTGACGGACCCGTCGGCGAAACCGGCGACGTGGGTCATCATCGGCGCGATGTACGTGATCGCCGCGAAGACACCGCCGAAGCCGAGGACGGTCATGGCCATCGCGAGCAGCACCTGCACGTTCCTGAAGGCGGCCAGTTCGTGCCGAAGGCGCACGCCCTGCGCCTTCGGCAGGTCGGGGACGAGCCGGGCGATGCCGAGCAGGCCGATGACGCCGAGGGCGGCGACGATGCCGAAGGTGACCCGCCAGCCGACGGACTGCCCGACGAGCGTGCCCAGCGGAACGCCGACGACGTTGGCGACGGTCAGGCCGGTGAACATCATCGCGATGGCTCCGGCCTTCTTGTCCGGGGTGACGAGGTCGGCCGCGACGACGGAGCCGATGCCGAAGAAGGCGCCGTGCGCCAGGGAGGCGACGATCCGGCCGATCAGCATGACGGAGAAGGCCGGGGCGAGGGCCGAGAGCAGGTTGCCCGCGATGAACAGCCCCATCAGCAGCATCAGCATCCGCTTGCGCGAGATCTTGGTGCCGAGGACGGTCATCAGCGGAGCGCCGAACATGACACCGAGCGCGTAGCCGGTCACCAGGTACCCGGCCGTGGGGATGGAGACCCCGTAGTCGCTCGCGACCTCGGGCAGCAAGCCCATGATCACGAATTCGGTCGTTCCGATCCCGAAGGCCCCGATCGCGAGGGCCAGAAGCGCGAGAGGCATGGAGGGGTTACCTTCCCAGATGATTGCAGGAGCGCTTTGCGTGCGTCCACAATAGTTGCAAACGCGGGCTATCCGCAACCGCCGTCTATTGCACTCCTGCTCTATCCTGGGAGGCAGCCGCTCCGGGACGGAGGAAACGCCAATGACAGCGACGGACCCCGCGCTCACCGCTCTCGCCCAGAGCTGGTGCGCCCTCTCCCTGCTGCACGGGAGGATCGAGGCCCACATCGAGCGCGCCCTGCAGGCGCGGCACGACCTCAGCGCGCGCGAGTACTCCCTGCTGGACGTGCTCAGCCGGCAGCACGACGGTGACGGAGGACATCTGCAGATGAAGCAGGTCGCCGACGCCGTCGTCCTCAGCCAGAGCGCCACCACGCGACTGGTCACCCGGCTGGAAGACCGCGGGCTTCTGGAGCGCTACCTCTGCCCCACCGACCGCAGGGGCATCTACACGAACGTCACCGAGGAAGGCCTCGCCCTGCTGGAAGCGGCGCGGCCCACCAACGACGCGGCCCTGCGCGAGGCTCTCGACGAGGCGGCGAAGAACCCCGAGCTGGCCCCCCTGGTGCGGGTCGTGGAGACACTGAAGGCCCCGGTGCCCGCCTAGGACACCTCCCCTGGACGTCCCGCGTAGGGTGCGCGCATGGGAGACCTTGCAATACGTGCCGCCGTCGCGGACGACGTCCCGGCGATCGTCGCGATGCTCGCGGACGACCCGCTGGGCGCGCAGCGCGAATCACCGGACGACCTCAGCCCGTACCTGATCGCGCTGGAGCGGCTCAGTGCCGACCCGAATCAGCACCTGGTCGTGGCGGTCAGGGACGGCCGGGTGGTCGGCACCCTCCAGCTCACGATCATTCCCGGACTGTCGCGGCGTGGTGCGACCCGATCGGTCATCGAAGGGGTGCGCATCCACGCCGACGAGCGCGGCAGCGGCCTCGGGACCCAGCTCATCGAGTGGGCGATCGACGAATCCCGGGACCAGGGCTGCCATTTGGTTCAGTTGACGTCCGACAAGACCCGCCATGACGCTCACCGCTTCTATGAGCGGCTCGGCTTCACCGCCTCGCACACCGGGTTCAAGCTGCAGCTGTGACAGCTGTGGTGCACGTGTGCGGGCGTCCTGTTTCACGTGAAACAGGGCGCCCCTTTGCCCTAGCCGATACCACGCCATCCCTCGGGATCGACGCCACCCGGCACAGGAGCTGTCTCGTCGTACGGCTGGCGCGTGAACAAGAACGAGCCGAGGTCCAGGTGGCTCACGGCCCCGCCCGGCCGCTGTACGGCCTTCAGGAGCTCGCCGGCGTAGTAGCCGTCCAGCCCTGTCCATGTGCCGTCGCTGTTCGGGCGAAACCTGGACCGGCGGCCGCCGCCGGTCAACGGCCCCAGGGACACGAGCCCTTCTGCCGTCAGCCGCAGAACGAAGGCGTGCGTCCCCCAGTACCACTGCCCCGTCAGGTCCAGCAGTGACGGGTCGACCTCGCTCAGCGGCTTCCAGGGGGCAGGGATGCGCGGCTCTGCTTCGGCGACGATACGGACCAAGTCGGCCGCGACAGTGAACAGCAGCGGCCCGGACGTGGCATTGGCGAGGACGATCGCCGCCACGTCGTCCTCGACGCTGATCATGAGACAGGCGAGAAAGCCGGGCAGGGAACCGGTGTGGCCGACGAGAGACCGTCCGTTCCGTCGCCGGATCTCCATACCCAGGCAGTAGGCGTAACCGCTCGCCACGTCCGCGGCCTCATGCGGTGCGGCCGGTGTCCTCATCTCCCTCAGCGACGCGGCGCTCAGCACCCGATCGTCGCCGTTGACCAGGAAGACCGCGAACCGTGCCAAGTCGGCTGTCGTCGACCAGAGTTGCCCGGCCGGTGCCATGCGCCCCAGATCCTCGGTGGGTTCGGGGAGCAACACGTCCGCCCAGGGGTGCACGGCCCAGCCACCCGCGTGGGGAGCCTGTGGCCGCACGCTCGTGCGATGTAGCCCCAACGGTTCGAGCACTTCACGCCGAAGGACGTCCTCCCACGGAGCCCCGCGGAGCTTCTCGATGAGTGCGCCGAGCAGCGCGTAGCCCGGGTTCGAGTAGTGGAAGCGGCGGCCGGGCGGGGCCAGCAGAGGCCGCTCACCCAGGACGTCGGCGAGCTCGGGCCGCAGGGTCCCCGGGCTCCGCTCCCACCAGGGCCCCGGGGTCTCGGCCGCCAACCCACTCGTGTGCGCGAGGAGTTCGGCGATGGTCGCCTCCCCCACACCGGTGCCCGGCAGATGCTTCTCCAGCGGATCCCCCAGATCCAGGGCACCCTCGTCCCGCAGCCGCAGCACGAGAACCGCCGTGAACGTCTTGGTGATCGAACCGATCCGGTACTGCACGTTCTCGTCCGGCGCATGGCCTTCCACCGACGTCCGTGCCCCCGTCCACACCGTGGTCCCGCCTCGCACGACGGCCGCGACGAGCGACGGAACCCGCCCTTCGGCCTGCGCGACAGCGATCCGGTGCAGCAGAGCGCGACGGGTGCCGGGAAGCAGCTCTTCCTGAGATGTCGTCATGGGCCCAGTCCACCCGGCGGGCAGCCCTGCGTCGAGCACATTTGGATCAGTGACGCTGAGACCCCGTCGTGCCGGGCCTCACCACCGCTGACTTGCCGGCTGCGCCACCGAGCACAGGGACCCCGCGCGAGCCCCGATCGTGAACCGATGAGTTCCCCTCGCCGCGTCGGTCCGTACGCGTGAGACCGACTCACGGAAGGCTGACGCCATGCGGAAACTGATCTACGGCATGAACCTGTCCCTGGACGGCTACATCGCCGCGCCCGGCGACGACATCGGCTGGAGCGTGCCGAGCGACGAGCTGTTCCAGTTCTGGTCGGACCAGTTGCAGGCGACCGACCTGTCGCTGTACGGGCGCAAGTTGTGGCAGACGATGAGCTCCTACTGGCCGACCGGCGACCAGCAGCCCAACGCCACCCCGGCGGAGATCGAGTTCGCGCGCCGCTGGCGGGACATGTCGAAGGTGGTGTTCTCCTCGACGATCGACGAGGTCGACTGGAACACCCGCCTGGTCACCGGTGACGCGGTCGCCGAGATCACACGGCTCAAGGCCGAGGACGGCGGCCCGATGGACATCGGCGGCGCGACGCTCGCCGGGGCGGCCATGCGGGCCGGGCTGATCGACGAGTACGTGCTGGCCACCGCGCCGGTCCTGGTGGGCGGCGGCACACCGTTCTTCGCCGCGCTGGACAGCTGGGTGAACCTGAACCTGGTGGAGACGCGGGCGTTCCCCTGCGGCGTGATCCTGACCAGGTACGAGACGAGGCGCTGAGCGCCCGTCCGGAGGCAGGGGCCATCCGCGGGGGACACCCGGAGAAGCCGGCTCGGTTGCCCCGTGCACGCGACCTCATGGCCCGCGAGTCCACACCGGCCGGGATCAGGTCTGCGCCATGTCCACGAATCGTGAGTAGTGCCCCTGGAAGGCGACCGTGATTGTCGCCGTCGGACCGTTTCGGTGCTTGGCCACGATCAGGTCGGCCTCACCCGCACGCGGCGACTCCTTCTCGTAGGCGTCCTCGCGGTGCAGCAGGATGACCATGTCGGCGTCCTGCTCGATGGAGCCGGACTCACGCAGGTCGGACACCATCGGCTTCTTGTCCGTGCGCTGCTCGGGGCCACGGTTCAGCTGCGAGAGCGCGATGACCGGAATCTCCAGCTCCTTGGCCAGCAGCTTGAGGTTTCGGGACATGTCCGAGACCTCCTGCTGACGGCTCTCCGCCCGCTTGGAGCCACCCGACTGCATCAGCTGAAGGTAGTCGATGACGACCAGCCTGAGGTCGTTGCGCTGCTTGAGGCGACGGCACTTGGCACGGATCTCCATCATCGACAGGTTCGGCGAGTCGTCGATGTAGAGCGGCGCCGCAGAGACGTCCGGCATGCGCCGGGCGAGGCGCGTCCAGTCCTCGTCCGTCATCGTGCCGGACCGCATGTGGTGCAGGGCGACCCGGGCTTCGGCGGACAGCAGACGCATCGCGATCTCGTTGCGCCCCATTTCGAGCGAGAAGATCACGCTCGGCAGGTTGTTCTTGATGGAGCACGCCCGCGCGAAGTCCAGCGCGAGCGTGGACTTACCCATGGCCGGACGCGCGGCGATGACGATCATCTGGCCCGGGTGCAGGCCGTTGGTGAGCGAGTCGAAGTCCGTGAATCCCGTGGGCACACCGGTCATCTCACCGCTGCGCGAGCCGATCGCCTCGATCTCGTCGAGCGCGCCCTCCATGATGTCGCCGAGCGGGAGGTAGTCCTCACTGGTGCGCTGCTCGGTGACCGCGTAGACCTCGGCCTGGGCGCGGTTGACGATCTCGTCGACGTCGTCGTCGGCCGCGTATCCCATCTGCGTGATACGCGTGCCGGCCTCGACCAGGCGGCGCAGAACGGCCCGTTCATGGACGATCTCCGCGTAGTAGGCCGCGTTGGCCGCCGTGGGCACCGTCTGGACGAGGGTGTGGAGGTAGGACGCCCCGCCGACCTTGTTGATCTCGCCGCGCTTGGTGAGCTCGGCCGCGATCGTGATGGGGTCGGCCGGCTCGCCCTTGGCATAGATGTCGAGGACGGCCTGGTAGATCGTCTCGTGGGCCGGTTTGTAGAAGTCGTGGCCCTTGAGGATCTCGACGACGTCGGCGATGGCGTCTTTCGACAGGAGCATGCCGCCGAGGACGGACTGCTCGGCATCGATGTCCTGCGGTGGTACCCGCTCGAACGACGGGGCCGATCCGCTGTCCCAGCCCCCGCCGTCCCTGCCGCGCTCATGCTGTTCGTCGCGGCCCCGGCCGCCGTCACCCCGTCGACGGGAGGCGGGCAGACGATCACTGGGACCACTGTCGGCCCACGGATCGTCCAAGGGCTCGGAAATGCTCACCGAGCCACCTCCTCCCGTCCGCCGAGGCGGACCTAGCCGTGCCCCTCTTTTGTACGGCACGGCACTGACAAATAAGAGGCCCAACTCCGGTTGGCACGCGCCGGTTTTGTGGTGTTTTGAAAACCGGCGGACGGAGCGGGCGCCGGACCACCGTAGGCCCCCGGGCACCGTCAGCCAATCTGGTTATCCACAGGCCATGTGGACGACGGCCCAGATGCTGTGGAGAACTCGCCGAAACCTGTGCACGAGCCGGTGGACAGGCCTGTGAACAAGCAGTCAGATGTCTCCGGGCAACCTCTCTGACCTGCGATGTTGCCGTCCACCGGCTGTGCAGAAGAAAAACTTTCCCAAGCGGCGCAAGATCGCCTCGAACAGTGCACAGGAGTGCGCACCCGGAGACGGAAAGTAAGGGTCACAAAAGCTTTGCATCTCTTACCTGTGGACGATTAGATTGGTGCACATGACACAGGCTCCAGCGCGCCGCCGAACCGGCCGGAGACAGCACGACCGCGAGATCGTCGCCCTGGCCGTGCCGGCCTTCGGTGCCCTCGTCGCCGAGCCCCTTTTCCTCATGGCCGACACCGCCATCGTGGGCCATCTCGGCACAGCCCAACTCGCCGGACTCGGCGTCGCCTCGGCCCTGCTGATGACCGCCGTGAGCGTCTTCGTCTTCCTCGCCTACGCCACGACAGCAGCGGTCGCCCGCCGCGTCGGAGCGGGTGATCTCCCAGCCGCCATCCGACAAGGCATGGACGGCATCTGGCTGGCACTGCTGCTCGGCGTCGCCGTCATCGCCGTCGCCCTGCCGACGGCACCCCAACTCGTAGACGTCTTCGGCGCCTCGGACGCGGCGACTCCCTACGCGACCACGTACTTGCGCATCTCCGTCCTCGGCATACCGGCCATGCTCGTCGTCCTGGCCGCGACCGGCGTGCTGCGCGGTCTGCAGGACACCCGGACCCCGCTCTATGTCGCCATCGCCGGCTTCGTCGCCAATGGCGCCCTCAACGCAGGGCTCGTCTACGGCGCCGATCTGGGGATCGCCGGTTCCGCGTGGGGCACCGTCATCGCCCAGTGCGGCATGGCCGCGGCCTACCTCGTGGTGGTGCTGCGAGGAGCCCGCAAGCACGGCGCCTCGCTGCGCCCGGATGCCGCCGGGATCAGGGCCTCCGCACAAGCCGGCGTGCCGCTGCTGGTCCGCACCCTCTCCCTCCGGGCGATCCTGATGATCGCCACCGCCGTCGCCGCCCGACTCGGGGACGCCGACATCGCCGCCCACCAGATCATTCTCTCCTTGTGGAGCCTGCTGGCCTTCGTCCTCGACGCCATCGCCATCGCTGGGCAGGCCATCATCGGACGCTATCTGGGGGCCGGTGACGCCCAGGGAGCCCGGGAGGCGTGCCGTCGCATGGTGGAGTGGGGCATCGCCGTCGGTGTTGTACTCGGCGTCTTGGTGGTCATCCTCCGACCCGCGTTCCTGCCGCTGTTCACCAGCGATACGGCGGTCAAGGACGTGGCACTGCCCGCCCTGGTCATCGTCGCCCTCTCCCAGCCGATCTCCGGCATTGTCTTCGTGCTGGATGGGGTCCTGATGGGCGCCGGCGACGGCCCGTACCTCGCCTGGGCCATGTTGCTCACCTTGGCGGTCTTCACACCGGTCGCCCTGCTGGTCCCAGTGCTGGGTGGTGGGCTCACCGCTCTCTGGGCCACGATGACGCTGATGATGACGGTGCGGATGCTGACGCTGTGGCTGCGCGCCCGCTCAGGCCGCTGGATCGTGACCGGTGCGACCCGCTGACCGTTTCACGTGAAACGTTGCCTGTTTCACGTGAAACACGACGAGTTCCACAGAGCCCGGTGTTTCACGTGAAACGGGACGTCGTGATCAGGGACGTCGCCCGCAGGCAGGCTGACCACAGACACGATTGGGGCCGCACCCCACAGGGTGCGGCCCCAACGCTTACTGCTTCAGCAGGCGCGGCACTCAGGCCGCGACGACCTCGATGTTGACCTTGGCGGCAACCTCGGGGTGCAGACGCACGGACGTCTCGTGAGCGCCCAGCGTCTTGATCGGCGAGCCGAGCTCGATGCGGCGCTTGTCGACCTCGGGGCCACCGGAAGCCTTGATCGCGGAAGCGATGTCGGCCGGCGTGACGGAACCGAAGAGACGACCGGCGTCGCCGGAGCGAACGGCCAGACGGACCTTGACACCCTCGAGCTGGGCCTTCACAGCGTTGGCCTGCTCGATGGTCTGGATCTCGTGGATCTTGCGAGCACGACGGATCTGCTCGACGTCCTTCTCGCCACCCTTGGTCCAGCGGATAGCGAACTTCCGCGGGATCAGGTAGTTGCGAGCGTAACCGTCCTTGACGTCGACGACGTCGCCCGCGGCACCGAGGCCGGAGACCTCGTGGGTGAGGATGATCTTCATGAGTCGGTCACCCTTCCCTTATCGCGCGGTGGAGGTGTAGGGCAGCAGCGCCATCTCACGGCTGTTCTTCACGGCCGTGGCGACGTCACGCTGGTGCTGGGTGCAGTTGCCGGTCACGCGGCGGGCACGGATCTTGCCGCGGTCGGAAATGAACTTCCGCAGCATGTTCGTGTCCTTGTAGTCCACGTACGTGACCTTGTCCTTGCAGAATGCGCAGACCTTCTTCTTCGGCTTGCGCACAGGCGGCTTAGCCATGGTGTTTCTCCTGTGTGATCAAGAAGTGTGAGTACGAGCTCCCCCTTAGAAGGGAGGCTCGTCCGAGTAGCCGCCGCCACTGCCGCCGGAGTTTCCACCCCAGCCGCCGCCACCGCCCTGGTTGCCACCGGCGGGAGCGCCGGTCGCCCAGGGGTCGTCAGCGGGAGCGCCGCCGCCCTGCTGGCCACCGCCGGGGCCGCCGCCCCAGCCGCCGCCACCCTGGCCGCCGCCACCGCCGCTGAAGCCACCCTGGCCGCCCTGGCCACCCCGGCCGCTGGTCTTGGTGACCTTGGCCGTGGCGTTGCGCAGGCTGGCGCCGACTTCCTCGACGTCCAGCTCGTAGACCGTGCGCTTGACGCCCTCACGGTCCTCGTAGGACCGCTGCTTCAGCCGGCCCTGCACGATGACGCGCATGCCTCGCTGGAGCGACTCCGCGACGTTCTCCGCCGCCTGACGCCAGACCGAGCAGGTCAGGAACAGGCTCTCGCCGTCCTTCCACTCGTTCGTCTGACGGTCGAAGGTGCGGGGGGTGGACGCGACACGGAACTTCGCGACCGCCGCACCGGAGGGGGTGAAGCGCAGCTCGGGGTCGTCGACAAGATTGCCGACAACCGTGATGACGGTCTCGCCTGCCATGGGGGAACCTCTCGGCGGGTTTGCTCTGGCTGCTTGCTACTCGAATCCCGGGATCAGCTGAGCCGAAGCTCAGTGCATCTCGGGACGGAGGACCTTGGTCCGGAGGACCGACTCGTTCAGGTTCATCTGGCGGTCGAGCTCCTTGACGACCGCAGGCTCGGCCTGCAGGTCGATGACCGAGTAGATGCCCTCGGGCTTCTTCTTGATCTCGTACGCGAGACGACGACGGCCCCAGGTGTCGACCTTCTCGACCTTTCCGCCGCCGTCACGGACGACAGAAAGGAAGTTCTCGATCAGCGGAGAGACAGCGCGCTCCTCGACCTCGGGGTCGAGGATGACCATCACCTCGTAGTGACGCATGTGGAACCCACCTCCTTTGGACTCAGCGGCCACGGTCGTTCCGTGGCAGGAGGGTTGTGATGCGTAGCAACGGTATCGGCCACCACTGACAGTCGGGGGTTCTGATGAGGAGCCCCTGCCATGACATGGGCAGACACCGGTGCGGACGGTACAGAGTACCCGCACAGCGGCTTGCGGTTGAAATCCGGCCGCCAGGGCAGCCAATCTGTACACATCGGGTGTGTATGGCGCTACGATGCGCCGACTTTCGCAGGAGGTGCCCTATGGCACAGGCATTGCGACCCAACACCGCCGGCGGCCTCTTCGCCACGGACGGCAAGCCCCATCCCCTCCAGGACACCCTGCTCGCGGTGACCCTGGTGCTGGGCCTCACCGCGTTCCTCACCGCGATCATCGACGAGGATCTGCACCTGCTCAGCTCCTGGGCCGGTCTGGTGGGCATCCTCACGGGCGCGTACGGCCAGTGGATCTCGGAGACGACCCGCGAGCGCTTCGGACTGATCCTCGGCCTGGGCGCATCCGGCGTCGGGTTCTTCCTGGGCATGGCACACGGCGGTCTCATCGGCTGACGCCAGGACACCTCCTCTTCCGAACACCGGGTCACGCCCCGGCCGGCATCGCGCCGGGGCGTAGGTCCCGTGCGGCCAACCGGCGCGCTCCCACGGCGCAGTAGGCTTCGCGCGAGAGCCGGAGCCCCTGAACCCATGGGGACACACCAGCCCGAGGAGCGCCCCGAATGAGCCTGACCCTGAGGACCATCAGTCGCGAGCAGCATCTGGCCTACATCCAGAGTCTGCCGTCGGCGAGCCACATGCAGGTCCCGGCCTGGGCTGATGTCAAGGCGGAGTGGCGCTCCGAGAACCTCGGATGGTTCGACGACCGCACCGGCGAGATGGTCGGTGCCGGGCTGGTCCTCTACCGGCAGCTTCCCAAGATCAAGCGCTACCTCGCCTACCTGCCCGAGGGCCCGGTCATCAACTGGTTCGCGCCGAATCTCCAGGAGTGGCTGGAACCGATGCTGGCGCACCTGAAGCAGCAGGGCGCCTTCTCCGTGAAGATGGGCCCGCCCGTGATCATCCGACGCTGGGAGGCGCCCTCCATCAAGCAGGGCATCCAGAACCCGGACGTCAAGCGCCTGCGGGACATCGAGGCCGACCACATCGAACCGCGTGCCTTCGAGGTCGCCGACAAGCTGCGCCGCATGGGCTGGCAGCAGGGCGAGGACGGCGGCGCCGGCTTCGGCGACGTCCAGCCCCGTTACGTGTACCAGGTGCCGCTGGCGAACCGCTCCCTGGAAGAGGTCCACAAGAACTTCAACCAGCTGTGGCGCCGCAACATCAAGAAGGCCGAGAAGGCCGGCGTCGAGGTCGTCCAGGGCGGTTACCAGGACCTCGAGGAATGGCAGCGGCTGTACGAGATCACGGCCGTGCGCGACCACTTCCGGCCGCGCCCGCTGTCGTACTTCCAGCGCATGTGGACGGCCCTCAACACCGAGGACCCCAACCGCATGCGGCTGTACTTCGCCCGGCACAACGGCGTGAACCTGTCGGCGGCGACGATGCTGATCGTGGGCGGGCACGTCTGGTACTCCTACGGCGCCTCCGACAACATCGGCCGCGAGGTCCGGCCCTCGAACGCGATGCAGTGGCGCATGCTGCGTGACGCCTACGCGCTCGGCGCCACGGTCTACGACCTGCGCGGCATCTCCGACTCGCTGGACGAGACCGACCACCTCTTCGGCCTGATCCAGTTCAAGGTGGGTACCGGCGGCCAGGCGGCCGAGTACCTCGGCGAGTGGGACTTCCCGCTGAACAAGCTGCTGCACAAGGCGCTCGACATCTACATGTCGCGCCGTTGATGTCCCTTTCAGTGCTTCTATACCCCTGACACACGGCAACCGCTGATTCACGGCGACCACGAGAAAGGTTCCAGGTCCGGCCATGGCGCTCACGCTCTACGTCGACACCGCGCGCTGGCGTGCGCACCACAAGCACGTGCAGGAGCAGTTCCCGGGCCTCGTGCCGGTCTGCAAGGGCAACGGCTACGGCTTTGGACACGAGCGCCTGGCGGAGGAGGCCACGCGGCTCGGCTCGGACATCCTCGCCGTCGGCACGACGTACGAGGCCGCCCGGATCAAGGACTGGTTCAGCGGGGACCTGCTGGTGCTGACGCCCTACCGGCGCGGCGAGGAGCCGGTGCCGCTTCCGGACCGGGTCATCCGCTCCGTCTCGTCGATAGACGGGGTGTACGGCCTGGTCGGCGCCCGCGTGGTCATCGAGGTGATGTCCTCGATGAAGCGGCACGGCATCAGTGAGCAGGACCTGGCCCAGTTGCACGCCGCCATCGAGAACGTCCGCCTGGAGGGCTTCGCCATCCACCTGCCGCTGGACCGCACCGACGGCTCGGACGCCGTCGAGGAGGTCATCGGCTGGATGGACCGGCTGCGGGCCGCCCGTCTGCCCCTGCACACCATGTTCGTCAGCCACCTCAAGGCCGACGAACTCGCCCGGCTCCAGCAGCAGTTCCCGCAGACCCGGTTCCGGGCCCGCATCGGCACGCGGCTGTGGCTGGGGGACCACGACGCCACCGAGTACCGCGGTGCGGTCCTGGACGTCACGCGCGTCGCCAAGGGCGACCGCTTCGGCTACCGGCAGCAGAAGGCGGCCTCCGACGGCTTCCTGGTGGTCGTGGCGGGCGGTACGTCCCACGGAGTGGGTCTGGAGGCTCCCAAGGCGCTCCACGGCGTCATGCCGCGTGCCAAGGGTGTCGCCCGGGCCGGCCTCGCGACGGTGAACCGGAACCTCTCCCCGTTCGTCTGGGGTGGCAAGCAGCGCTGGTTCGCGGAGCCGCCCCACATGCAGGTCTCGATCCTGTTCGTGCCGGCGGACGCACCGGAACCGAAGGTCGGCGACGAGCTGGTGGCCCATCTGCGCCACACCACCACGCAGTTCGACCGGATCATGGACCGCTGACGACGCGACGCAGCGCCTCTGCCCGCGCGGCAGGAAGGCCGTACACGGTTTCCCGTGTACGGCCTTCGTCGTCCCGTCTACGCCATCTCGCGCCGTGCGCTCAGGGTGAACCGTCCGTGGCGTCGGGCCGGCCCCACTCGACCGACGGCCCGTCGAACCGGGCGGTCTTCTGCCGTACGCCGCGGGCAGCGGGGCCGAGCACGAAAGCGTCCTCGGCGCCGTCGAGCACTCCGCCCGAGGGATCGTCGTCACCGGACCGCCGCACCGGATCCCGCTCGGGCAGGAAGATGTCGCGCACGACCATCACGCACAGGTAGAGCGTCCCCAGCAGGTGCAGGGCGATGGCCCAGTGGTAGCCGTCGGTGGGCAGGCCCTTGTGGGCGTCTCCGCTGGTCGTGTACGCGAGGTAGAGCCAGATCCCGAGGAAGTACGCCACCTCGCAGGCCTGCCAGATCAGGAAGTCCCGCCACTTCGGGCGGGCCAGGACGGCCAGCGGTACCAGCCACAGGACGTACTGCGGCGAGTAGACCTTGTTGGTGAGGATGAACGCCGCCACGATCAGGAAGACGAGCTGAGCGAACCGCGGGCGCCGCGGGGCGGTCAGTCCGAGCGCCGCGACAGCCGCACAGCACACCAGCATCAGCAGCGTCGCCAAGGTGTTGACGGTGTCGGTGCTGAGCGGGTCGTCCGAGTTCTGCGCCATGATCAGCCAGAAGGAGCCGAAGTCGACGCCCCGTTCCTGGCTGAACGTGTAGAACTTCGACCAGCCGTCGAACGCGAACAGCATCACCGGAGCGTTCACGACGACCCAGGCGACGATCGCACCGCCCAGAGCCGTTCCGAACGCACGCCACTTACCCGCCCGCCAACACAGCACCATCAGGGGCCCGAGCAGCAGGAACGGATAGAGCTTGGCGGCCGTGGCGAGCCCCAGCAGGACACCGAAGGCGAGCGATCGGCCGCGCGACCACATCAGCATCGCGGCGGCCGTGAGAGCGACCGCGAGCAGGTCCCAGTTGATGGTCGCCGTCAGCGCGGCGGCGGGCGCCAGGGCGACCAGCAGACCGTCCCAGGGGCGCCGTGCGTGGGTGCGGGTCACACAGACGGCGATGACCGACGCACACACCATGAGCATCCCGGCATTGACCATCCAGTACCACTGCTCCTGGTACTGGATGGTGCCGCTGCCGGGCGTCAGCCAGGAGGCGACCTCCATGAAGACGCCGGTGAGCACCGGATACTCCAGGTACTGCATGTCGCCGGGCAGCCGGTCGAAGTACGGCACGAGCCCATCGGCGAAACCGCGCCCCTGATAGAGGTGCGGGATGTCCGAGTAGCACGCGTGCGTGTACTGGGAACTCGCGCCGAAGAACCACGCGCCGTTGTAGCAGGGCGCCTTCTGGACCAGGCCGAGGGCGAACATGCCGATCGCCACCAGCGCGATCACCCGCACGGGAGTCCACCAGGACGCCCCGAGCAGGGCACGCCGCCCGAGCGGGCCGCCGATCAGCTCGCTGCCGGCCGCGGCGACCTCGTCCTCCTTGGTCGGCCGCACCGGGTCCGGCTCATGGACGCTCGCTTGCGTCGATTCTGCACTGGGCATGCCGCACATCCTGCCGTACGTGTCTGGCAAAACGCCGAGGGCCGCCGTACCCACGAGGGGGCGGCGGCCCTCGTTTCACGTGAAACACCTTCGCGTTTCACGTGAAACACCCAAGCCGGGCGGTCTCTGAGCGGCTATTCCTCTGGCCCTCCGAAGATGCCTCCGTTGCCATTGCCCCTGGTATTGCCACCTGTCTCGCTTGTGTCGGTCGGTGCGGGCGGGGAGCTCACTCCACCGTCCGTCCCACCGTTCTCCTGGCCGCCGTTCTCCTGGCCGCCGTCGTTCTGGCACCCGAAGAACCCACAGGTTTCGCTCGGGGTGGGCGACGGACTGGTCGGGGTCTCGCTGGGCGTGGCACTCGGCGACTCGGTCACCGTCTCACTGGGCTCCACGGTGGGCGTGGGGGTGGGCGTCGGCGCACCCAGCTCGTCCTGGATCTGGCCGATCTTCTCGGCCTGCGGGAAGCCGAGGTCGGGCTCATCCTTGAGCGCGGCCTTCATGTACTCGGTCCACACCAGGGTCGGAACGTCACCACCGTGGATGGACTTCTCACCCGCCGTGCCGTTCATGGAGAGCAGCTTGGCGCTCTTGGGGTCCTCACGGAACATCGCGACCGAGGTCGACAGCTGCTGGGTGTAACCGACGAACCAGGCCGACTTGTTCTCGTCGGTGGTACCGGTCTTGCCGGCCGCCGTACGGCCGAGGGCGAGCGCTTTCGTACCCGTACCGTTCTGGATGACGTTCTCCAGGACGTTCGTGACGTTGTTGGCCACCTGCTCGGGCATCGCCCGGGTGACCCTCGGCTTCTCGAAGCCCTGGATCTCCTGGCCGTTGAACTTGACGCTCGTCACCGAGTACGGGGCGGCCTGCTTGCCCGACGCGGCGAACGTCGCGTAGGCGTCGGCCATACGGATCGCACTGGGAGTCGACGTACCGAGCGCGAAAGACGCGTTGAGCTCGGCGAAGCTGCCCTCCAGGATGCCGGCCTTCTCGGCCACATCGGCCACGTTCTTCATCCCCACGTCCATGCCGAGCTGCACGAACGGCGTGTTCACGGACTGCTCCATCGCCTTGCGCAAGGAGATGTAGCCCCAGGGGTAGTCGCTCTCGTTCTCCTGGAAGAACGGCGTGTTGTCCTTCTTCAGGACGTAGCTTCCGTCGTTCTTCCTGACCTTGAGATGGTCGTTGCCGTTGTACTTGCTCAGCGGCGAGACCCCGACTCCGTCGCTCTTGTACGTGCCGTGCTCCATCGCCGCCGCGAGCACGAACGGCTTCCACGTCGAACCGACCGGGACACCTGCGGTGTCCGCGTTGTTGTTGAAGTGGCCGTTCTCGTAGCCGGCTCCGCCGTACAACGCGACGATCGCGCCGTCCTTGGGCTTCACCGACGCCGCACCGAACTGGACGTGCTTGTCCAGCTCCCGGTTCTTCGGGTCGAGCTTCTCCTTCTCGACCTTCTTGACGGCCTTCGCCAGCGCCTCGACCTTGTCCTTGTCGAAGGTCGTCTTGATCTGGTAGCCGCCCTGGTCGAACTGCTTCTCGGAGATGTTGGAGTGGTTCAGGACGTACTTCTTGGCCGTGTCCGCCAGGTACCCGATCTGGCCGGTCATGCCCTTGGATGCCTTGCGTCCCTGGAGCTTGGGGAAGTTCTTGATCGCCTCTTGATACTGCTGGTCCGTGATCCTGTCGTCGTTGTGCATCTGCTCGAGGATCCAGCTCCAACGGGCCTTGGCGCGCTTGGTGTTGGCATCCCGGGTCGCCGAGGAGTCGATGCCCTCGTTGCCCGCCGGGTCGTAGTAGGTCGGGCCCTTGAGCAGAGCGGCGAGGAAGGCACACTCGTTCGGCTCGAGATCCTTCGCTTCCTTGCCGAAGTAGGTCTGCGCGGCCGCCTGGATGCCGTAGGCGCCTCGACCGTAGTACGAGGTGTTGAGGTAACCCTGGAGGATCTTCCCCTTGCTGAACTTGGTGCCTACCTTGATGGAGATGAACATCTCCTTGAACTTGCGGCTGACCGTCTGTTCCTGGCTCAGGTAGGTGTTCTTGACGAACTGCTGGGTGATCGTCGAACCGCCCTGCGTGTCACCGCCCCGTGCCATGTTCGCCACGGCCCGGGCGATGCCCATGGGGTCGACACCGGAGTCCTGGTAGAAGCTCTTGTTCTCGGCCGAGATCACCGCCCACTGCATGGCCTTGGGAATCCGGTCGATCGTGACGTTCTGCCGGTTCTGGCCGCTGCCCGCCGCGACCATCTGGGTGCCGTCGGCCCAGTAGTAGACGTTGTTCTGCGACAGGGCCGCGGCGTTCTCCTCGCTGGGGACGCCCACCATGGCGTAGCCGATGCCCGCCACGGCCACCAGGCTGCCGAAGAAGCCGATGCACAGCCCGGAGACGAGCTTCCAGGAGGGCACCCAGCGCTGCCAGCCGTACCTACCGGCCCGCGGATAGTTGATCATCCGCTTCTTGTCGGGCACGGCGGCTGCCCGCCCCCTGCCCCGGCCGGGCCCGTGCGGGCCACCGGGACCGGCACGCCGGCCACCTCGGGCCGGTTCGGCCGCTCTGCGGCGGCTGCCGCCCGTGCTTCTCTGCGCCGCGCGGCGGGCCTCGGCACGGCCGCCGTACTGACGCTCCTCACCCCCTGAGTCGTACGCGTCCGACCCATAGGAGTCGGACGGAGACCCGGTGGCGCCTCGCGGTGCCGCGCGGCGGCCGGAGGACGAGCCGGACTGGCCGCGTCGGGCCGCGGCACGTCCGCCTCCCTGCGGCTGCGGCGGTTTGCGACGGTGCTCGCTCATCGAACGACTACTCCTCGGGCAGGCGCACCTTTGCGCGCCTGGAAACGGCGGCTGGTTTCCGGTCCCCCCGAAGTACGGATGCGGTCGGCTCCGCATTCATCGGTCCCGTGTGCACCCGTACTACACCGAGGACCACGACGCTCTCAGGCGTCACTCGGTTCCCGGTGATGTGCATGGCGCACAGACTACGCACCGTCAAAACCCTCCGAGCCCCGAAGTTCACCTCAAATCAGGCAAGTCGTGTCCGATGAATCGGTGATGTGATCCCGTTCACCCGACCCCCTCTTGTCGCATGCGGAAGGCCGTTCTATCGTCGTGATGTATCGAGTCGATACATCAGCCCGACACATCGGTCCGACACATCGGTCCGATACACGCGCACCGCGGCGAGAGGAGGCGACGATGAGCCGGCGTTCCGGGATCCTCGAGTTCGCCGTACTCGGCCTGCTTCGCGAATCTCCGATGCACGGGTATGAGCTGCGCAAACGGCTCAACACGTCCCTCGGGGTGTTCCGTGCGTTCAGCTACGGGACGCTCTACCCCTGCCTCAAGACGCTGGTCGCCAACGGCTGGCTGATCGAGGAACCGGGCACCACCCCCGAGGACGCCCTCGCCGCCCCCCTCACGGGGCGCCGCGCCAAGATCGTCTACCGGTTGACGGCGGAGGGTAAGGAGCACTTCGAGCAGCTGCTCTCGCAGACCGGGCCCGACGCGTACGAGGACGAGACCTTCGCCGCCCGTTTCGCCTTCTTCGGCCAGACCTCGCGCGATGTGCGCATGCGCGTACTGGAAGGCCGTCGCAGCCGGCTGGAGGAGCGGCTGGAGAAGATGAGCGCTTCCCTGGCCCGGACCCGGGAGCGCCTCGACGACTACACGCTCGAGCTCCAGCGCCACGGGATGGAGTCCGTGGAGCGCGAGGTGCGCTGGCTGAACGAGCTGATCGAGAGCGAGCGGGCGGGGCGGGACCTCAAGGGTCCGGCCGCCGGGGGGCCCGCCTCGCGTGACACCACATCTGGAGCGTCGGGCGGCCTGCCCCGGCCGGGGGGCGACCCCCGTCCGGATACGCCCGACGACACCGCCACGTGAGAGCCCAGTCAGGGCCTCACTCGTACACACAGGGAGCAACCGGAATGGGTTCGGTTCGCGTAGCCGTCGTCGGTGTGGGCAACTGCGCCGCATCGCTGGTGCAGGGAGTCGAGTACTACAAGGACGCCGACGCGGCGTCCAGGGTGCCGGGCCTGATGCACGTCCAGTTCGGCGACTACCACGTCAGCGACATCGAGTTCGTCGCCGCCTTCGACGTGGACGCCAAGAAGGTCGGTCTCGACCTGGCGGACGCCATCGGCGCCTCCGAGAACAACACCATCAAGATCTGCGACGTGCCCAGCACCGGTGTGACGGTGCAGCGCGGCCACACCCTCGACGGTCTCGGCAAGTACTACCGCGAGACCATCGAGGAGTCCGCCGAGGAGCCGGTCGACGTCGTGCAGGTCCTCAAGGACCAGCAGGTCGACGTCCTCGTCTGCTACCTGCCCGTCGGCTCCGAGGACGCTGCGAAGTTCTACGCGCAGTGCGCCATCGACGCCAAGGTCGCCTTCGTCAACGCCCTCCCGGTCTTCATCGCCGGCACCAAGGAGTGGGCGGACAAGTTCACCGAGGCGGGCGTGCCGATCGTCGGCGACGACATCAAGTCGCAGGTGGGCGCCACCATCACGCACCGCGTCATGGCGAAGCTGTTCGAGGACCGGGGCGTCGTCCTGGACCGCACCATGCAGCTGAACGTCGGCGGCAACATGGACTTCAAGAACATGCTCGAGCGCGACCGCCTCGAGTCGAAGAAGATCTCCAAGACGCAGGCCGTCACCTCCCAGATCCGCGACCGCGAGCTGGGCGAGGGCAACGTCCACATCGGCCCGTCCGACTACGTCGCCTGGCTGGACGACCGCAAGTGGGCCTACGTCCGCCTCGAAGGCCGTGCCTTCGGTGACGTCCCGCTGAACCTGGAGTACAAGCTGGAGGTCTGGGACTCCCCGAACTCCGCCGGCGTCATCATCGACGCCCTGCGCGCCGCGAAGATCGCCAAGGACCGCGGCATCGGCGGTCCCATCCTCTCGGCGTCGAGCTACTTCATGAAGTCGCCGCCGGTGCAGTACTTCGACGACGAGGCCCGCGAGAACGTCGAGAAGTTCATCAAGGGTGAGGTCGAGCGCTGACGCGCCGGAAACATTCGCTCCTGCCAGGGCTGTGAGGGTCCCCGGGTCGCACGACCCGGGGACCCTCCCCGTATGTGAGGCTGGGCCCCATGGCCGTCGTCCGTGACCTGCGCGTCCTCTTGCGCTTCCAGGGTTTCCGGCGCCTGCTCGCCGTGCGTCTGCTGTCCCAGGGGGCCGACGGTGTCTACCAGGTCGCGCTCGCCGCATACGTGGTCTTCTCCCCGGAGAAGCAGGCCTCGGCCGCCGCGGTCGCCTCCGCGATGGCGGTGCTGCTGCTCCCGTACTCGCTCGTCGGTCCCTTCGCCGGCGTGCTGCTGGACCGCTGGCGGCGCCGCCAGGTGCTGCTGTTCGGGAGCCTCTTGCGCGCACTGCTGGCCTGCGCGACGGCCCTGCTGATCCTCAGCCCGGCGCCGGACTGGCTCTTCTACGTCTCGGCTCTGTGCGTCACCGCCGTCAACCGCTTCGTCCTGTCCGGCCTGTCCGCCGCCCTGCCGCGTGTGGTCGACGCCGATCGCCTGGTCATCGCCAACTCCCTTTCCCCGACTGCCGGAACGCTCGCGGCGACCGCGGGCGGCGGGCTCGCCTTCGTCGTCCGCCTGGTGGTGGCGGACTCCGACGCCGCGGTGGTGCTCGTGGGAGCGGGGCTGTACCTGTGCGCGGCCCTGGCGTCCTTGAGCATGGCGCGCGAACTCCTCGGACCTGACCGGCCGTTGACGCGCCAGCGGATCGGGACGGCTCTCACGGACACCGCTCGTGATCTGGCGTCAGGTGTGCGCCATCTGGCCGCGCCGCAGCGCCGTGAGGCCGCCTGGGCGCTCGCGGCGATGTCGCTGATGCGGTTCTGCTACGGCGCCCTGCTGGTCATGCTGCTGATGCTGTGCCGGTATGCCCTCACCTCGACCACGGACGACGGACTCGCCCTGCTGGGAGTGGCGTTGGGAGTTTCGGGTGCCGGCTTCTTCGCGGCGGCCGTGGTGACGCCCTGGGCCGCGGTGCGGCTCGGGCCGGGCCGCTGGATCGTCGCGTGCGCGGGCGCCGCCGCGCTGCTGGAGCCGGCTCTCGGGCTGCCGTTCGCCGCCGCCCCGCTGCTGGCCGCGGCTTTCGTCCTCGGGCTGACCACGCAGGGCGCGAAGATCGCCACGGACACCATCGTCCAGTCCTGCGTCGAGGACGGCTTCCGTGGCCGGATCTTCTCGGTTTACGACGTGCTCTTCAACGTTTCGTTCGTCAGCGCGGCCGCCGTGGCCGCCCTGATGCTGCCGCCGGACGGTCGGTCGGCGCCGCTGGTGATCACGATCGCCGTTATCTACGCGGCGGTAGCTGTGGCTATGGCCCGTTTTGACCTCCGGCGAGTGTCACATCAATGACACAGAGCCACTTCTGACTACTGCGGTGTCAGTGGGGACCGCTACCTTACGTGGGTCTTATCTCGCGACATGTTCGCGTCACTCACCATGTTTTAGGGGGACCCCCAGTGACCACTCCGCCGCCCCAGGGCAATCCATTCGCACAGGGCCAGCCCGTGGCTGCACCCCAGGCTCCGTTCCCGGCCCAGGGCGGTCAGCCCCAGCAGCCCGGCTTCCCGCCCCTGGGTGCCGGTCCGGTCCCCCCGCCGGCCCCCGGCCGACGCTTCAGCAAGAAGCTTCTGCGCATCGTCGGGTTCATCGTCGTCGCGATCATCATCGCCGTGATCAAGTGGCAGGTGGGCAAGACCGACGCGGAGACCACATCCGTGGGCAGCTGCATGCACAACAAGGGCACGCAGTCCCAGCCCGACCTGTCGACGGTCGACTGCTCATCCAGCGATGCCCAGTACGAAGTCGTCGAGAAGTTCGACAACAGCAGCGACGCCGACAAGTGCGAAGCCGTCAAGGAATCGCAGATCGCGTACTACCAGTCGGGCGACAACCACGATGTCGTTCTCTGTCTGAAGACCGTCAAGTAGAGCCAGAAGCACGGGGCCGGCGTTTCACGTGAAACACCGGCCCTCTGTATGCCTCAGTGCGAAGCCCCGGGGTCGTGTTTCACGTGAAACACGACCCCTGAGGGGCTTCAGCTCTCCTGCCCCGCCCACCACTCCTTGAGCGCGGCCACCGCGGCGTCGTGCTCCATCGGCCCGTACTCCAGACGCAGCTCCAGCATGTGCTGGTACGCCCGGCCGATGACCGGCCCGGGGCCCACGCCGAGGATCTCCATGATCTGGTTGCCGTCGAGGTCCGGACGGATCGAGTCCAGCTCCTCCTGCTCCTGAAGCTTGGCGATCCGCTCCTCCAGCCCGTCGTACGCACGCGACAGAGCGGCAGCCTTGCGCTTGTTCCGGGTCGTGCAGTCCGAGCGGGTCAGCTTGTGGAGGCGGTCGAGGAGCGGGCCGGCGTCACGGACGTAGCGCCGAACCGCCGAGTCCGTCCACTCTCCCGTGCCGTAGCCGTGGAAGCGCAGGTGGAGTTCGACCAGACGTGAGACGTCCTTCACCAGTTCGTTGGAGTACTTCAGGGCCGTCATGCGCTTCTTGGTCATCTTCGCCCCGACCACCTCGTGGTGGTGGAACGAGACCCGCCCGTCCTTCTCGAACCGGCGCGTGCGGGGCTTGCCGATGTCGTGCAGCAGGGCGGCCAGGCGGAGGGTGAGGTCGGGACCGTCATCCTCCAGCGCCATCGCCTGCTCCAGGACGATCAGTGTGTGGTCGTAGACGTCCTTGTGCCGGTGGTGCTCATCACGCTCCAGACGCAGCGCCGGAAGCTCGGGCATCACGCGGTCGGCGAGGCCCGTCTCGACGAGCAGCGTCAGGCCGGTGCGCGGCTGCTGGGAGAGGATCAGCTTGTTCAGCTCGTCCCGCACCCGCTCGGCCGAGACGATCTCGATGCGTCCGGCCATGTCCGTCATCGCCGTGACGACCTCGGGGGCGACCTCGAAGTCGAGTTGGGCCGCGAAACGCGCGGCCCTCATCATGCGCAGCGGATCGTCCGAGAACGACTCCTCCGGAGTTCCCGGCGTCCGCAGCACACGTGCCGCCAGGTCCTCCAGCCCGCCGTGCGGGTCGACGAACTCCTTCTCCGGCAGCGCCACCGCCATGGCGTTCACCGTGAAGTCACGGCGGACGAGATCCTGCTCGATGGAGTCCCCGTACGACACCTCGGGCTTGCGCGAGGTGCGGTCGTAGGCCTCGGAGCGGTAGGTGGTCACCTCGATCTGGTACCCGTCCTTCTGGGCACCGACCGTGCCGAAGGCGATCCCGACCTCCCAGACGGCGTCTGCCCAAGGGCGCACGATCTTGAGAACGTCCTGCGGACGAGCGTCAGTCGTGAAATCCAGGTCGTTACCGAGCCGACCCAGCAGCGCGTCCCGCACCGAGCCGCCGACCAGGGCAAGTGAGAACCCGGCCTCCTGGAAGCGGCGGGCGAGGTCGTCGGCGACAGGAGCGACCCGCAGCAGTTCACTCACCGCGCGGCGCTGCACCTGGCTCAGGGCACTGGGCGTTTCTTCGTTCGGCACAACAGAAGAGGGTACGTGGCCCGGGCCCCCGCGAGCTCTCCCCTTTTCCCCGCACGAAAGCATGAGGACACGTCCGTCATACACCCCCAAGCCCAGTCCTGGACCCGCAAACAGCCGCTCCCTTTCATAGAGCGACATACCGGGCAGCGCGGTGCTGGTCAGCGATCTTGTGGAGCGGACCGCGGCACTTCCCCTCAGCGCACATCGTTACCATGCGTGGACGCACATTCCGACGACCACTGACGACGACGAGGGACGGACGAGCGCGTGGCCGAGGCGGCAGACTTCCAGGGGACCAGTGCCTCACCTGCCCGCCGGTGGCTGCGGCGCACCGGGGCACTGCTCGCCGGTGCACCGCTGCTGGCCGGACTCCTCCAGCTGCCCGCCGCGACGCCGGCGGACGCGGCCGGGCAGGAATCCCCGCAGGCCGCCTCCAGCGCGGGCTCGGTGTCGGTCGCGGTCGACTCGCTCAGCCCCACCGCCCCCTCCGAGGGGGACACGATCACCGTGTCGGGCACGGTGACCAACAAGGGCAGGCAGACGGTCACCGGCGCCCACGTCGACCTTCAGGTGGGTCCCCCGCTCGAGACCCGCTCGGCGATCGACACGCTCGCCAAGAAGAGCGACGACCTCCAGGGACCCACCGGCAAGAAGGTCGGCGGCAAGTACAGCGAGAAGTTCCCCCGGCTCACTCCCGGAGTCGCACAGCCCTTCAGCATCTCCGTGCCGGCCGACAAGCTGGATCTCGGCCGTGACGGTGTCTACCAGCTGGCCGTCGCGCTCTCCGGAGAGACCGCGGCGCAGCCCTGGGACCAGGTACTCGGTGTCCAGCGGACCTTCCTGCCGTGGCAGCCGGAGGAGGCGGGCACCAAGACGAAAACCACGTTCCTGTGGCCGCTCGTCTCCAGCGCCCACATGGCGGCCGAGACGGGGTCGAACGAGCAGCAGACACCGGTCTTCCGCGACGACGAGCTCGCCGAGGAGATCGCCCCGGGCGGCCGCCTCGACCAGATGGTGTCGCTGGGCAAGGGCCTGGACGTCACGTGGGTGATCGACCCGGACCTGCTGGCGTCCGTCGACGCGATGACGGGGAGCTACGAGGTCAGCGGTGCGAACGGCACCACCACCCCCGGCCGGAGCCAGGAGGCCGCCAAGCACTGGCTGGCCGAGCTCCAGCAGGCGGTCACGGGCGAGGAGGTGGTCGCCCTGCCGTTCGGCGACCCTGACCTGGCCTCCCTCGCCCACAACGGCACCAGCGTCGCCGGCTCGCTGGGCCACCTCAAGGAGGCCACCACCGTCGCCGCCGAGACGGTGGACACGATCCTCCACGTGAAACCGTCCACGGACTTCGTCTGGCCGGTGGACGGCGCCATCGACCCGTCGATCGTGAAGGTCGCCACGTCCGCGGGCGCCGACAAGGTGATCGCCCGCGGCGACAGCCTCCAGGACAACCTGTCGTACACGCCCTCAGCCGCTCGGCCGATCGGCGGTGGCACCACGGCCGTCGTCGCTGACTCCCGGATGTCCACGGCGTTCCAGGGCAACCTGACCAGGGCCTCTGCCTCCACGCTCGCCGTGCAGCGTTTCCTGGCCCAGAGCCTGACGCTGGGCCTGCAGACCGGCAAGCAGCGCAGCGTCGTGATCGCCCCGCAGCGCATGCCGTCCGTGAGCCAGGCGCAGACCATGGCGGAAGCCGTGGCGGCTCTCCAGGACGGGAACTGGTCCGAGTCGCAGGACCTCGCGGCCGCCGCCAAGGCCAAACCGGACGCGTCGGCCAACACGAAGGTCCCGCCGACCTCCGCGTACCCGTCCTCGCTGCGCAAGCAGGAGCTGCCGCGGGCCGCCTTCGAGCAGATTGCCCGGACCCAGGGCAAGCTCGACAAGTTCAAGGTCATCCTCACCATCCAGGCCCGGGTGGTGACCCCCTTCGGGCGGGCCATGAACCGCGAGATGTCCACGTCGTGGCGCGGCCGTGGCGTCGCGGCGGTGGGATACCGCGACGGCATCGAGTCGTACCTCGACGGACTGATCGACGGGGTGAAGCTGATCCAAAAGTCGGAGACCAAGCTCTCCGGCCGCAGCGCCACCATCCCCGTGACCGTCCAGAACAACCTGGTCCAGGGCGTGGAGCACCTGGAGCTGCGGCTCACGTCGAAGAACCCCACGCGGCTCAAGATCGGCGGCGACGCCTACGAGGAGCAGCGCGTCGCCGTCAACGGGGGTCACGCCCAGTCGGTGAAGTTCACCACGTCGGCCAACGCCAACGGCCGGGCGGAAGTCGTCGCCCAGCTGTACACGGAGGACGGACAGAAGTACGGCGCCCCGGTCGTCTTCGACGTGAGGGTCACCGAGGTCACGCCCACGGTGATGCTGGTCATCGGCGGTGGCGTTCTGATCCTGGTCCTCGCCGGCTTCCGTATGTACACCCAGCGCAAGCGCGCCGCCGCCCGCGAGGCCGCCGAGGACGACGACCTCGCCGAGGCGGACGACGAGGACGAGGGCCCGCGGAGCAGGACCGACGCTCCGCGGAACCCGCAGCCCTCCGGCACACGTCTGGAGCAGGACAACCCGGACGGCTCGGGGGCGGACGGCCCGCAGCAGCCGAGTGACCCGGCCCCGGACACCGCAGCGGAAAACGCCGACCCGTCCGGCACGGGTGAGAGAGTGGACCGTTGAGAAGTCGTGGCCGGTGGGCCCGGGACGATGAGGTGGGGTAACCATGAACGCGCCGTACGACGGTGACCGCGGCCGGGCCGCGGGCAACTCGGGCTACCCCGATGCGGGCGGGCCCGAGGACTCACCGCCCGAGCACGGCCAGGTGCCGCCGCAGCCGCCCGCCGACAGCTACCTCCAGGACGCCTACGGCCAGGACCCCTACCGGGCCCAGGACCTCTCCGCCCAGGACCCGGTAGGCGAGGCCCTCTACGACCGCGCCGCGCACCCCCCGCCCGCTCCCGGCACGTACCCGCAGCAGCAGCTCTACGGCCAGCCGCCGCAGTCGCCGTACGCACCCGACCCGCAGGTCTGGGCGCAGACGCCCCCGCCGGAGCCGGAAGGCCCGACACGGCACCTGCCGTACGGCGACGACCCCCGCACCACCCAGTTCGTGGGCGTGGACGACCTCGTCTCCCAGGCGGGGGAGCCACGCCAGGAGCCGGACGCGTTCGCGCATCTCTTCCGGGACCAGCAGCAGAACAGCGGCCACCCCTCGTACGACGCGCCGTCGGTCCCCGGCCCCTCTCCGGCTCCGGGGCAGGCGGCCCAGGGCCCCTACGCACCACAGGACCAGTACCCGGCGCCCGACCCGGCCTCGGCGACGGCGCCCCTCGTGGACGAGACGCCGGCCGCCGAGCCCGCGGCAGCCCCGAAGAAGGGCGGCCGCGCCGCGGGCCTGATGAAGTCCAGTGCCGTGATGGCGGCGGGCACGATGGTCTCCCGCCTCACCGGCTTCATCCGCTCCGCGCTGATCGTGTCGGCACTGGGCGTCGGCCTCCTCGGTGACACCTTCCAGGTCGCCTACCAGCTGCCGACGATGATCTACATCCTCACCGTCGGCGGTGGTCTCAACTCCGTGTTCGTGCCGCAACTCGTGCGCGCCATGAAGGAGGACGACGACGGTGGGGAGGCGTACGCCAACCGTCTGCTCACCCTGGTCATCGTGACGCTCGGCGGCCTCACCGCCCTCTCGGTCCTGGGCGCGCCACTCCTGATCCGCGTGCTGTCCGACCCGGTCGCCAGCGACCCGGCGGCGAACCAGGTCGCCGTCACCTTCGCCCGGTACTTCCTGCCCACGATCTTCTTCATGGGCATCCACGTGGTGATGGGTCAGATCCTCAACGCCCGTGGCAAGTTCGGCGCGATGATGTGGACCCCGGTCCTGAACAACATCGTCATCATCGTGACGCTGGGCATGTTCATCTACGTCTACGGCACCGCGGCCGACTCCGGCATGAAGGCCGCGAACATTCCGCCGGAGGGCCAGCGCCTGCTCGGCATCGGCGTCCTGCTCGGCCTCGTCGTCCAGGCGCTCGCGATGATTCCCTATCTGCGCGAGACCGGTTTCCGGCTGCGGCTGCGCTTCGACTGGAAGGGCCAGGGCCTCGGCAAGGCCGTCACCCTCGCCAAGTGGACGGTCCTGTTCGTCCTCGCCAACCAGGCGGGCGCGATGATCGTCATCCAGCTGTCCACGGCGGCGGGCAAGGCCTCGCCCGTCGACGGCACTGGCTTCTCCGCCTACGCCAACGCCCAGCTGATCTGGGGTCTGCCGCAGGCCATCATCACGGTCTCCCTCATGGCCGCCCTGCTGCCCCGCCTGTCGCGCTCGGCCGCCGAGGGCGACGGGGGCGCCGTACGCGACGACATCTCCCAGGGCCTGCGCACCACGGCGGTCGCGATCGTGCCGATCGCGTTCGGCTTCCTCTCCCTCGGCATCCCGATGTGCACGCTGATGTTCGGCTCCTCGGGCACCAGCGAGGCCACCAACATGGGCTTCATGCTGATGGCGTTCGGCCTCGGTCTGATCCCGTACTCCGTGCAGTACGTGGTCCTGCGTGCCTTCTACGCCTATGAGGACACCCGAACCCCCTTCTACAACACGGTCATCGTGGCCGCGGTCAACGCGGGCGCCTCGGCGATCTGCTACTTCGTGATCCCCTCGCGCTGGGCCGTGGTCGGCATGGCCGCCTCGTACGGATTGGCCTACGCGATCGGTGTCGGTGTCGCCTGGCGCCGGCTGCGCAAGCGGCTCGGCGGTGACCTCGACGGCGCCCGTGTGCTGCGGACTTACGCCCGGTTGTGCATCGCCTCGGTCCCGGCCGCCCTGCTCAGCGGCGCGGCCTGCTACGGCATCGGCCACACGCTCGGCCAGGGTCCCGCGGGCTCGCTCGCCGCGGTCCTGGCAGGCGGCGTGGTGCTCCTCGGAATCTTCTTCGTGGCCGCCCGCCGCATGCGCATCGAGGAACTCAACTCGCTGGTCGGCATGGTTCGCGGGCGCCTGGGACGCTGAGCCTGAGGGTAGGCGCACAACCATCGTCGGCCACCGCGTGTCGTGCATGGCGGCGGACTGTGGGCACAATTGGTTTCGGCGTCGGACGGCGCGCGAACGGAAGTCGGGCGGCGCGCAATGGATGGGGAGGCAGGGACGACGGTGGCGGAACGGAGTACGGCTGCCGTCGACGTGGCAGACAACAGCGACGACACGTCGCTGACCGCGCAGGCGGACCAGTCCACGGCCGACGGGGTGGCCAAGAACCGGGAGCGGGACACGGACAGCGACGAGGTACAGGAGAGCGCCCGGACCGACGGTGCCGGAAAGACTTCGCCGCCCGAACTGCACAGTGGTCACAAGCTCGCCAGACGCTACCGCCTCGAGGAGTGCGTCACCCGTCTGGACGGCTTCAGCAGTTGGCGCGCCGTGGACGAGAAGCTCCGCCGTGCCGTGGGCGTGCACATCCTGCCGGCCGACCACGCGCGGGCCCGCTCCGTCCTGGCGGCCGCCCGCTCCTCCGCCCTCCTGGGCGACCCGCGCTTCGTGCAGGTCCTGGACGCGGTGGAGGAGAACGACATCGTCTACGTCGTCCACGAGTGGCTTCCCGACGCGACGGAACTGACCACGCTTCTGGCCTCGGGCCCCCTGGAGCCCTACGACGCCTACCAGATGGTCAGCCAGGTCTCCTCCGCGATGGCCGCCGCCCATCGTGAGGGCCTCGCCCATCTGCGGCTGAACCCGAACGCCGTGCTGCGTGCCTCGACCGGCCAGTGGCGCATTCGCGGCCTCGCCGTCAACGCGGCCCTGCGCGGGGTCTCGTCCGACACGCCACAGCGCACCGACACCGAGGCCATCGGCGCCCTGCTGTACGCGGCGCTGACGCAGCGCTGGCCCTACGAGAGCGACGCCTACGGGCTGTCGGGGCTGCCGAAGGACATCGGCCTGATCGCGCCCGACCAGGTGCGGGCCGGTGTGCACCGAGGCCTGTCCGAGCTGTCCATGCGCGCACTCGCCAACGACGGCGCCACCGCCTCCCGGCACGAGTCACCGTGCACCACGCCGGAGGAGCTGGTGAAGGCGATCGGCGAGATGCCCCGCATCCGCCCGCCGGAGCCGACGTTCACCGCCCCGCCCGAGTACCAGCGCACGACGTACCAGCAGGGCACGTACGGCCGTCAGAACCCGCGTCCCGGTGTCACCCAGGTGATCCCGGCTCCACCGCCCCCGCTCCAGAGCCGCACGGGCAAGGCACTGAAGTGGGCCGTCTCCGCACTCCTGATCGCCGCGCTGGGCCTCGGCAGCTGGCAGCTCGCGGACGCGCTGATGGACCAGGGCGGCAAGAACGACGAGCCGACCAAGACGCAGGACCACGAGGGCGGCGACAAGAACAAGAACGCGGCGCCCTCGCGGCCGATCCCCATCAAGGGCGCCGAGGAGTACGTCGCCCAGGGCGACGCCCAGCACCCCGCCGACGTGGGCAAGACCTATGACGGCAGCACCTCCACGGGCTGGCGGACCAACAGCTACGTGGACGGTCCGAAGATCGTGATAAAGCCGGGCGTCGGTATCGTCTACGACCTCGGATCCGAGCAGAAGGTCTCGGCCGCGACCCTGTCGCTGCGGTACGGCAACGACCACACCACGGCCGAGCTGTACGCGACGAATTCCCTGGGTTCGTCGACGCCGCTGAGCTCCATGCGGAAGCTCGGGGCGGCGACGACAAGCGGCACATCCCTCAAGGTGAGCGTCGACAAGCTGGTGAAGAGCCGGTACGTCCTCGTCTGGCTCACCGCCCTGCCGTACTCGGGCGACGACCCGGCCAACTTCAGCAACAGGGGATACAAGCAGGCCATCACCGAAGTGAAGTTCACAGGCTGAGTACCGACCGAGGGAGGGGGCCCGATGGCAGACCGCGCCGAGCACAGCGGTGCCAGTGATCAGGATCTCCTCGCACGGCACGTCGAAGGCGACCCCGACGCCTTCGGGGAGATCGTGCGTCGGCATCGCGACCGGCTCTGGGCCGTCGCCCTGAGGACGCTGGGCGACCGCGAGGAAGCCGCTGACGCCGTGCAGGACGCCCTCGTGTCCGCCTACCGGGCCGCCCACACCTTCCGGGGCCAGTCGGCCGTCACGACCTGGCTGCACAGGATCACGGTGAACGCCTGCCTGGACCGCGCCCGCAAGGCCGCCTCCCGGAAGACCTCTCCCGTCGACGACACCGAGCGTCTGGAGCAGTTGCTGGAGCCGCACGAGTCGGCCTCGGCCCCCGCCGAGCGCAACGACCTCCACCGGCAGCTCATCGAAGCGCTGGGGACCCTGCCTGCCGACCAGCGGGCCGCGCTCGTCCTGGTGGACATGCAGGGCTACCCGGTCGCCGAGGCGGCGCGCATCCTCGACGTGCCGACCGGCACGGTGAAGAGCAGATGCGCGCGCGGACGGGCCAGACTCCTCCCGCTGCTCACCCATCTACGGCCCGACAGCGGCGGTGCGGGCAAGAACCCGGGCGGAGAACGGAACCGGACGCAGCGGCCGCCCGTCCCACCCGCAGCGGGACCGCACCGAGCGCAACCGCCGGACACAGGACCGAACGACCCAGCCGCGGTGAAGGGCGGAGGTGGACGAGCGTGACGTCGACGACAGACATGGCCGGGCACCCGGACGTCGCTGAGATCTCCGACTTCGCCGACGGTCTTCTCCCACCGTCCCGGACCACCGACCTCCGGCGGCATCTGGACGAGTGCGAGCTCTGTGCGGACGTGTACGCCTCCCTGGAGGAGATCCGCGGCCTGCTCGGCACGCTGCCGGGCCCGCCCCGTATGCCCGCCGATGTCGCGGGCCGCATCGATGCGGCACTCGCCGCCGAGGCGCTGCTGAACGCCAATGATCCCGAGTCCGCTGAGAGCCCGACGTCCACGGGTGATCCTCGCCCCGCACACGACGACAGTGGTGCTCATGTTTCACGTGAAACATCGACGCCCTCCGACCGACCTGCCGGCCGCCCCCGCTCCTCCAGCACCGGCCCGGGCCGCAAGGGTCGCACGCGCCCCGGGCGTCGCAGGATCGCCGTCCTCGGGACCGTCTTCACGGTGGCTGCCCTGGGTCTGGGTTCCGCCCTGCTCTCCTCGCTCGGTGACAACAAGCCGCCCCATGACACGGCGGGTGAACGGAAGCCCACCTCCGCGGACACCTTCTCCGAGGGGAAGCTGCGGGACCATGTCACCGATCTCCTTGCCGAGAACAAGACCGGGAAGAAGACTGAAGGAGGCGGCGGCTCCCGCACCCCCTTCGGCGCCGCGACCGCCCCCGGCGACAACCAGCGCAAGGTCTTCAAGGCAGTGGTGGTGCCGGGCTGCGTCCGCGACGGCATCGGGCGGCAGGACGAGGCCCTGGCCACGGAGGACGGCACGTACCAAGGGAAGAAGGCGATCCTCGTCCTGCTTCCCGATGCTTCCGACGCCACCCGGGTCACCGCCTACATCGTGGACGCCACCTGTGTGGATCACGCGGCATCAGGCGCCGTCGGCAAGGTGCTCCTGGAGCGCAGCTACCCGTCCACCTGAGCAAGCGCTTCGACTTGCCCGATGAGGTCACCTGACGGTGCCGTATCCCGGTGTGCGCGGACACAGCGGGAATGCGCGCCCCTTAGGATCCGTTGGGTGGGGTGAGAGCTCCTCTGGGAGAAGCTCCCACCGGTCGAACGACGCAGTCCAGAGACGAGGAATCCAGCCGTGAGCGACGTCCGTAACGTGATCATCATCGGCTCCGGGCCCGCCGGCTACACGGCGGCGCTCTACACCGCGCGCGCGTCGCTGAAGCCACTGGTGTTCGAGGGCGCCGTCACCGCGGGTGGTGCGCTCATGAACACCACCGAGGTCGAGAACTTCCCGGGCTTCCAGGACGGCATCATGGGCCCCGAGCTCATGGACAACATGCGCGCCCAGTCGGAGCGCTTCGGTGCCGAGCTCGTTCCGGACGACATCGTGGCCGTCGACCTGAGCGGTGAGATCAAGACCGTCACGGACACGGCCGGTACCGTGCACCGGGCCAAGGCCGTCATCGTGGCCACCGGCTCGCAGCACCGCAAGCTCGGCCTGCCGAACGAGGACGCCCTCTCCGGTCGTGGCGTGTCCTGGTGTGCCACCTGTGACGGCTTCTTCTTCAAGGACCAGGACATCGCCGTGATCGGTGGCGGCGACACCGCGATGGAGGAGGCCACCTTCCTTTCGCGGTTTGCCAAGTCGGTGACCATCGTCCACCGCCGTGACACGCTGCGTGCCTCCAAGGCCATGCAGGAGCGCGCCTTCGCCGACCCGAAGATCTCGTTCGTCTGGGACAGCGAGGTCGCCGAGATCCAGGGCGACCCGAAGCTCTCCGGTCTGAAGCTGCGCAATCTCAAGACCGGTGAGATCTCGGACCTGCCCGTGACCGGACTGTTCATCGCCATCGGACACGACCCCCGCACTGAGCTCTTCAAGGGCCAGCTCGACCTGGACGAAGAGGGGTACCTGAAGGTGGACGCGCCGTCGACGCGCACGAACCTCACGGGTGTCTTCGCTGCCGGCGACGTTGTCGATCACACCTACCGCCAGGCGATCACCGCGGCCGGCACCGGCTGCTCCGCGGCTCTCGACGCCGAGCGCTACCTTGCCGCCCTGGCGGACGAGGAGCAGGCCGAGCCCGAGAAGACCGCTGTCTGACCCCCTCCCTACCCGCCCCACGCACCAACCAGTTAAGGAGCCCGCCGTGGCCGGCACCCTGAAGAATGTGACCGACGACTCGTTCGAGCAGGACGTCCTCAAGAGCGACAAGCCCGTTCTGGTGGACTTCTGGGCCGCCTGGTGCGGTCCCTGCCGCCAGATCGCGCCGTCCCTCGAGGCGATCGCTTCCGAGTACGGCGACAAGATCGAGATCGTCAAGCTGAACATCGACGAGAACCCGGGTACGGCCGCCAAGTACGGCGTCATGTCCATCCCGACCCTGAACGTCTACCAGGGTGGCGAGGTCGCCAAGACCATCGTGGGCGCGAAGCCGAAGGCCGCGATCGTTCGCGACCTGGAGGAGTTTATCGCCGAGTGAACCGGCGCGGCCGTCGCATCGACGGTGCATGTTTCACGTGAAACACGAATGGGCCAGCCCGGAAGGGCTGGCCCATTCGTTTGCCTGCGGCTACAGCGGCCGGAGTGCCGGCTCCTTCTGCACTGCTCCCAGGAGGCGGTCCAACGCCATCTCGACATCTTCCTTCCAGGAGAGTGTCGACCGCAGTTCCAGCCTCAGACGGGGGTGAACGGGGTGCTGTCGAACCGTCTTGAACCCCACCGCCAAGAGATGGTCGGCGGGCAGGACACAGGCTGGTTCCTTCCAGCGTGCGTCCCCGAAGGCCTCGATCGCTTTGAAGCCCCGCCTCAGCAGATCCTTGGCCACCGTCTGAACCATCACCCGGCCCAGGCCCTGCCCCTGGTAGCCGGGAACGATGAACGCGGTCATCAGTTGCACCGCATCGGGCGAGACAGGACTCGTGGGGAACGCTGTGGAGCGCGGGACGTAGGCAGGGGGAGCGTAGAGCACGTAACCCACCGGCACGTCGTCGACGTACACAACTCGCCCGCAGGATCCCCAGTCCAGAAGAACCGCCGAGATCCAGGCTTCCTTCTCCGAGTCCGACGTGCCTCCCTTTACCGCTGCCTCACCGCTGACCGGGTCGAGTTCCCAGAAGACACACGAGCGACAACGCTTGGGAAGGTCCTGGAGGTTGTCCAACGTGAGCGGTACGAGCCGGCGGCCCATGACGGCTGATCCTCGCTTCCTTCGCCCGCCGCCGCATCGCGGGCGGCTGTCAGAGCGCTCCGTTCCTTGAGGAGGCCACCGATGAAACCACCGACGGCTCCCAGCCCCAAACCGGCACTCATCAGTCCGGTGCGGCTCATGGATCGCATGGCCCCTGCCTCCCTCTCAGAGGTGCTGCCAAGTCGTTGCGCCGTACCCGACCGCATCGTATCCACGATGCGATTCTCTCGATACCGCCAAAAAGGAAAGAGCGGACCTCGTTCCGGCACACACCGGACGCGGTCCGCTCTTTCGCAGATTCACCAGAGGCCCCTGGAGACTCAGGACTCGCTCTCCTCGGAGTCACCCTCCAGCAGACTCTTCTGAAGGACCGGCCCCTCGCCCGGAGCGAGGGAACCGAGGATCCGCTCCAGATCCTCCATCGAGGCGAACTCGACGGTGATCTTGCCCTTCTTCTGCCCCAGGTCGACCTTCACGCGGGTCTCGAAACGGTCCGAGAGACGTGTGGCGAGATCGGACAGCGCAGGAGAGACCCGGGCACCGGCACGCGGACCCTTGTGCTTCTGGGCCTTCTGAGGCCGCGACCCCATCAGCGTCACGATCTCTTCGACGGCCCTCACCGAGAGGCCCTCGGCCACGATGCGGTGGGCCAGCCGGTCCTGCTCCTCCGAGTCCTCGACGGAGAGCAGCGCCCGCGCGTGTCCGGCGGAGAGGACTCCGGCGGCGACACGGCGCTGCACGGCCGGCGACAGCTTCAGCAGACGCAAGGTGTTGGACACCTGCGGACGGGATCGCCCGATGCGGTCCGCCAGCTGGTCGTGCGTGCAGCTGAAGTCCCTCAGCAACTGGTCGTAGGCGGCTGCCTCTTCCAGAGGGTTCAGCTGGGCGCGGTGCAGGTTCTCCAGCAAGGCGTCCAGAAGGAGCTTCTCGTCCTCCGTGGCCCGGACGATCGCCGGGATCGCCTCCAGCCCCGCCTCGCGACAGGCCCGCCAGCGGCGCTCACCCATGATGAGCTCATAGCGGGAGGGACCCACCTGCCGTACGACGACCGGCTGGAGGAGCCCGACTTCCTTGATCGAGGTGATGAGCTCGGACAGCGCGTCCTCGTCGAAGACCTCACGCGGCTGCCGCGGGTTCGGCGTGATGGAGTCCAGGGGGATCTCGGCGAAGTGCGCACCGATGGGCGCCGCAGGCGCGACGGGAGCACTCGGCGGCGTCGGCTCCTCTGTTTCACGTGAAACAGTCGGCAGCGTAGCCACCTTCGCCGCGGCCACCCCGCGATCGTTCAATGCAGGCACGGCTGCGGGGGATGCGGAAGCAGTGCCCCCGGCCGCAGCAGCCTGGGCCACCGACTTCTCCGTCGGCGCAGCAGGGATCAGTGCGCCGAGACCACGGCCCAGCCCCCTCCGTCGCTCGCTCACTGAATGCCCTCCACCATGCTCGGGTCGTTCTGTTGTGCGCCGATGTGGGCGTGCGTCGCGTCATAGCTGATGCCGACACCCTTCAGCGCGATCTCTCGTGCCGCCTCAAGGTAGGAGAGGGCACCACTCGATCCAGGATCGTAGGTCAGTACCGTCTGCCCATAACTCGGCGCCTCGGAGATACGGACGGATCGGGGGATGCTCGTCCGCAGCACCTCGTCGCCGAAGTGGGTGCGCACCTCGTCGGCGACCTGAGACGCGAGGCGCGTCCGGCCGTCGTACATGGTGAGCAGGATGGTCGACACATGCAGGTCGGGGTTGAGGTGCCCCCGTACCAGGTCGACATTGCGCAGCAACTGCCCGAGACCTTCCAGCGCGTAGTACTCGCACTGAATCGGGATCAGGACCTCCTGGCCTGCCACGAGCGCGTTGACCGTCAGCAGACCGAGGGAGGGCGGGCAGTCGATGAGGATGTAGTCCAGCGGCTGCTCGTACGCCTGGATCGCACGCTGAAGCCGGCTCTCCCGCGCCACCAGCGACACCAGCTCGATCTCCGCACCGGCGAGATCGATCGTGGCGGGGGCGCAGAAGAGGCCCTCGACATCCGGTACCGGCTGGACGACCTCGGAGAGAGGCCTGCTGTCCACCAACACGTCGTAGATGGACGGGACTTCGGCGTGGTGGTCGATGCCCAGCGCGGTGGAGGCATTGCCCTGGGGGTCGAGGTCGACCACGAGGACCCGGCCGCCGTGCAGGGCCAGCGACGCGGCAAGGTTGACGGTCGTCGTCGTCTTGCCCACACCGCCCTTCTGGTTGGCGACCACCATGATTCGGGTCTGCTCGGGCCGTGGCAGGCCCTCACCGGCTCGGCCCAGAGCCTCCACCGCCAGTTGGGCAGTACGACCGATGGGAGTGTCGTCCATCGGAGGCGGTGTTTCACGTGAAACATCCGCCCCCATCGACTCGGTTCGGGGACCGGGGACCGGATCGGTCATCGGTCCCGCGATGTTGGCGTCGGACCGCAAGGATTCACTCTCCTCGACTTCAGGCTCGCAATGAACAGAGCCTCCCATGTCTTCGGGGTCGTGAACCAGTGAGGCCTGGCGTTCTGTGGAGAAATCCACCTCTGTGGATACCTCAGGTCCCTCATCGAGTGAACCGAGAGGCTTTCGGTCGCGGGGTTCGGCCGCAGCGCGGCCACGACTGATGATGCCGTGCAGCAGTGAGCGACGTTTCACGTGAAACACGATGCACAGCAGCCGTGGCCGAATTGTCGCGACACTCCGGCATGCATAGGTTTGGCAGCTTGTGTGGAGTACGTCTCGTCCTCAGGACGGATCAGCGCCGTCGGACAGCAGCCGCTCAGCGTCGACGACGCGTCCGCCCCGTGCGAGCCGCCTTGGCGCGCTTCGCGGCGAAGCGCACACCGCCCGGGCTCTCCCCGACCTCGACCCGCACGACGGTGGACATCGGATCGACCACGCCTTCACCCACATGCAGGATGGATGTCTCCACCGCACCCAACTTGCTCAGCGCCGCCGACGCGCTCTTCAGCTCCTCCTCGGCGGTGTCGCCCTTGAGCGCGAGCATCTCTCCGTACGGCCGCAGCAGCGGGATGCCCCAGGTGGCGAGCCGGTCGAGCGGCGCGACCGCCCGGGCCGTCACCACGTGGACCGGCTGGATCTTGCCCATGACCTCCTCGGCCCTGCCGCGCATGACGGTCACGTGATCGAGGCCGAGCAGCTCGACGACCTCGCTGAGGAAGTTGGTGCGCCGCAGCAGCGGCTCCAGGAGCGTGATCTTCAGGTCGGTGCGGACCAGCGCCAGCGGAATGCCGGGGAGGCCGGCACCCGAGCCGACATCGCACACCGTCACACTCTCGGGCACGACCTCGGAGAGCACCGCACAGTTCAGCAGGTGCCGCTCCCACAGACGGGGCACTTCACGCGGGCCGATGAGACCGCGCTGCACGCCCGCCTCAGCGAGCAGCTCGGCGTACCGCACCGCATCCGCGAAGCGGTCACCGAACACCGCGCGCGCCTGCTCGGGCGCGGGGGGAAGCTCCGCTGCCTCCGTCACGGGGGACCGTCCTTCCGTACCGCGTCAGCGCACCCGGCGCCGACACCTGAACCACCAGAACTATCAGGCTGACAAAGTTCGGCCCCGCCTGCGCAACAGACGGGGCCGGAGAACGTAGAGGCCGGTCAGGCGGGCAGCACGACGACGAAGCGCTGCGGCTCCTCGCCCTCGGACTCGCTGCGCAGCCCCGCGGCCTTGACCGCGTCGTGCACGACCTTGCGCTCGAAGGGGGTCATCGGCTTCAGCTTCACGGCCTGACCGCTGCTCCTGGCCTCCGCGGCGGCCTTGGCACCCAGCTCGGACAGCTCCGAACGCTTCTCGGCCCGGTATCCCGCGATGTCGAGCATCAGACGGCTGCGGTCACCGGTCTCCCGGTGCACGGCCAGACGAGTGAGCTCCTGGAGCGCCTCCAGCACCTCACCGTCACGACCGACCAGCTTCTGCAGATCACGGCCACCCGTGTCGCTGATGATCGAGACGGAGGCACGGTCGGCCTCGACGTCCATGTCGATGTCGCCGTCCAGGTCGGCGATGTCGAGCAGACCCTCCAGGTAGTCCGCCGCGATCTCGCCTTCCTGCTCCAGGCGAGTCAGGGTGTCTGCACCCTCGGCAGCGGCGGAGGTGGTGCCTTCCGTCACGGGATGGACTCCTTCTTACTTCTTGGACGGGGACTTGGGCCGCTGCGGACCCTTGCGCTGTCCGGACTGGGCCTTGCTGCGGGTACCGCCGGCGGGCTTCGCACCGCCCTTGGTGGCGGCCGAGGCGGGCTTGGCGTCCTCGGGCTCGTCGGCCTTGGTCAGCGACGTCTTCGGCTCGGTCTCACCGGCCGCCTTCGCGCCGGCCGGTCCACCGTGCTGACGCTGCGACTTGCTCTGCCGCTTGGGCTGCTGCCGCTTCGGGGTACCGGCGGCGGTGGTCGGCGAACCGTCCTCGGCCTGCGCCACGGCGGCGGTGTCGCTCTTGATCACGGTGCCGTCGGCCTGGGCGGCGAGGCCGGCCTTGCTCAGGCCGTTGATGAACTTGCGCTCGAACTCGTTGCGGTCACGGCCCTTGGCGACGATGGCCTTGACGATCACCCGGTCGCGGCGCTTGCCGACCTTGTGGTGCTGCGTGACGTGCTTGGCGAGGCGCTCGAGGTAGGCGGCCTGCGCCTTGGAGCCCGGGGTCGGGTTGTTGTGGATGACGTACATCTGCTGGCCCATGGTCCACACGTTGGTGGTCAGCCAGTAGACGAGGACACCGACCGGGAAGTTGATGCCGAAGACGGCGAACATGACCGGGAAGACGTACATCAGCATCTTCTGCTGCTGCATGAACGGGGTCTTCACCGTGGTGTCGACGTTCTTCGTCATCAGCTGGCGCTGGGTGAAGAACTGCGACGCCGACATCAGGACGATCATGATGGCGGTGACCACGCGCACGTCGGTCAGGGAGGCACCGAGTGCTTCCACCTTCGACGCGCTGTCGGTGAACTTGGCCGCCAGCGGCGCACCGACGATGTGGGCCTTCTGCGCGCTCTCCAACAGGCTCTTGTTGATCACGCCGATGGTGTCGCCGGAGGCGATGGCGTTGAGCACGTGGTACAGGGCGAAGAAGAAGGGGGACTGCGCCAGGATGGGAAGGCACGAGGAGAGCGGGTTGGTACCCGTCTCCTTGTACAGCTTCATCATCTCTTCGGACTGACGCTGCTTGTCGTTCTTGTAGCGCTCCTGGATCTTCTTCATCTCGGGCTGGAGCGTCTGCATGGCCCGGGTCGCCTTGATCTGCTTCACGAAGAGCGGGATCAGGCAGATACGGATCAGGATCACCAGGGACACGATCGACAGGCCCCAGGCCCAACCGGTGTCAGGGCCGAAGAGGGCGCCGTACACCGAATGGAACTGGACGATGACCCAGGAGACGGGTGTGGTGATGAAGCTGAAGAGGCTGGCAATCGTGTCCACTAATCATGCTCCTTGGGCATGGGACGGTGTCTCTGCGGCCGGGCTCGAAGGACTCGACGGACTTGTGGGAGAAGTCTGTCCTTCGCTGGCCGGTCCGGCGGCGGAGGGCCCGCCCTTGCGTGCACGCCACGCGTTGCGCAGCATTTCGTGCCACCGCGGGCGCTTGCGCGGCGGGACATGGTCCACACCGCCCAGCGACCACGGATTGCACCGCAGGATGCGCCAGGCCGTGAGTGCCGTTCCCTTGACGGCACCATGCCGGTCGATGGCCGTGAAGCCGTAGTGGGAGCACGACGGGTAGTACTTGCAGACCGGCCCGAGCAGGGGACTGATCGTCCACTGGTAGAGCTTGATCAGAGCCAGCAGCGGGTACTTCATCGCGCGCCCCCTCCCAGCAACCGCTGGAGAGCGGCATCCAGGTCTCGGGCCAGCTGTGCATGGTCGGCGTCGCCCGATCCGGGCAGCGCTCGTACGACTACCAGGCTACCGGGGGGCAGCTGGGCGACTCTCTCGCGCATCAGGTGGCGAAGCCTGCGCTTGACCTTGTTCCGCACGACCGCGCCACCCACGGCTTTGCTCACGACGAAACCCGCACGCGTCGGGGGAGCGCTCTCCCCAGGCGCGTGCGGGTCCGTGGAACCGCTCCGTAGATGGACGACGAGGAGCGGGCGTCCGGCCCGGCGTCCTCGTCGTACCGCGGTCGCGAAGTCCTCGCGCCGCCTCAGCCGATGCTCGGTAGGCAGCACGACGTCATGACCTGATCAGGATCAGGCGGACAGGCTGGCGCGACCCTTGCTGCGGCGGTTCGCGAGAATCGCGCGACCGGCACGGGTACGCATCCGCAGGCGGAAGCCGTGGGTCTTCGCGCGGCGACGGTTGTTCGGCTGGAAGGTGCGCTTGCTCACTCGGGGGCTCCAGAGAAAATCGGTAGTTGCGGGGTGCCGTCCTGGCTGTCACCGTGCGCCCACGAGTAGCTCGCAGTTACGCCCGAGTGCACCGCTGACCGATCACCCAAATGATCTGTGCCCATCGGAGGCAGGCGGCAGCAGCCATCGACAACTCGACCTGGTTACGGTACGCGCGGCTACGCCATCCGGTCAAACCAGGAGTCGCCGGGAGACACTTGTCCACAGGCTGGGGACAACAACTTGAACCGTACCGGCCGCCCTGACTACCGTGACGGAACTCCGATTCGTTCCCTTATCCCTGCCCCACCCGATTTACATCCCGAGCCGTCCCAGAACCACACGTTCGTGGGACCTGTGAGAGAGCGTGCCCTGTGGCTGACGTACCTGCCGATCTTGCCGCAGTGTGGCCACGCGTATTGGAGCAGCTCCTCGGGGAGGGCCGCGGCCAAGGGGTCGAGGGGAAGGACGAGCACTGGATCCGGCGCTGCCAGCCCCTCGCGCTGGTCGCGGACACCGCCCTGCTCGCCGTGCCGAACGAGTTCGCGAAGGGCGTACTGGAGGGTCGTCTCGCGCCGATCGTCAGCGAGACCCTGAGCCGCGAGTGCGGCCGCCCGATCCGGATCGCGATCACCGTCGACGACTCCGCGGGCGACCCGCCGCCCCCACCGGCACCCCAATCACGCCCTCAGTCGCGCTACGAGGAGCACGAGCTCCCCGCCACCCGCCAGGAGCGCGACGGCTACGACCGTCAGGACCGCGACGGCTACGAGCGCCAGGACCGTGAGGGATACGAGCGCCAGGAGCGCGACTACGAACGTAAGGACCGCGACGGCTACGAGGGGTACGGCCGCCACCGGGCCGACCAGCCGCCCGGCGACCAGCTGCCGCCTACGCGCGCAGACCAGCTGCCCACGGCCCGTCCCGCGTACCCCTCCGAGTACCAGCGTCCCGAGCCGGGCGCCTGGCCGAGGCCGGCGCAGCAGGAGGAGTACGGCTGGCAGCAGCAGCGCCTCGGCTTCCCCGAGCGTGACCCGTACGCGTCACCCGGGCAGGACTCGTACGGCTCCCAGGACTCCTACGGCCCCGGACCTCAGGACGCCTACGGGTCGAAGGACGCGTACGGATCCAAGGACTCCTACGGCGGCCCGCCCGCCAAGGACGCCTACGGCTCATCGCAGGACTACCGCCCGCAGCCCATGGAGCGCCCCTCCTACGAGAAGCCGCGATCCGACTACGAGACGTCGCGCGGCGACTACGACCAGCGGGACGGGCGCCGTGAACTGCCCGATCCGCCGGCCGGCTCGGGCCACGTCCACCGGGGCGGTCCGGTCGGGCCGAACCTGCCCACCACGGGTGCGCCCGGCCCGCTGGCCGCGCAGCCCGCGCCGGCGACCGGCCCGGGTGAGCCCACCGCGCGCCTGAACCCGAAGTACCTCTTCGACACGTTCGTCATCGGCGCCTCCAACCGCTTCGCCCACGCGGCCGCGGTCGCCGTCGCCGAGGCACCGGCGAAGGCCTACAACCCCTTGTTCATCTACGGGGAGTCCGGGCTGGGCAAGACGCACCTGCTGCACGCGATCGGGCACTACGCGCGCAGCCTCTACCCGGGCACGCGCGTGCGCTACGTGAGCTCGGAGGAGTTCACCAACGAGTTCATCAACTCCATCCGCGACGGCAAGGGCGACAGCTTCCGCAAGCGGTACCGCGAGATGGACATCCTGCTGGTCGACGACATCCAGTTCCTGGCGGACAAGGAGTCGACGCAGGAGGAGTTCTTCCACACCTTCAACACCCTGCACAACGCCAACAAGCAGATCGTGCTGTCCTCGGACCGGCCGCCGAAGCAGCTGGTCACCCTGGAGGACCGGCTGCGCAACCGCTTCGAGTGGGGACTGATCACCGACGTCCAGCCGCCCGAGCTGGAGACGCGGATCGCGATCCTGCGCAAGAAGGCGGTGCAGGAGCAGCTGAACGCGCCGCCGGAGGTGCTGGAGTTCATCGCGTCCCGGATCTCGCGGAACATCCGTGAGCTGGAGGGCGCGCTGATCCGGGTCACGGCGTTCGCCTCGCTCAACCGGCAGCCGGTGGATCTGGGGCTGACGGAGATCGTCCTGAAGGACCTCATCCCCGGCGGCGACGACTCGGCGCCCGAGATCACGTCGACGGCCATCATGGGCGCGACGGCGGACTACTTCGGGCTGACCGTCGAGGACCTGTGCGGCACCTCGCGCGGCCGCGCCCTCGTCACGGCCCGCCAGATCGCCATGTATCTGTGCCGTGAGCTGACGGACCTGTCGCTGCCGAAGATCGGCGCGCTGTTCGGCGGCCGCGACCACACCACGGTCATGCACGCGGACCGCAAGATCCGCAATCTGATGGCCGAGCGCCGCTCCATCTACAACCAGGTCACGGAGCTGACCAACCGCATCAAGAACGGCTGACGACGACGGCGGACAGCCGCCGAGGGCGCTCCCGGATTCCTCCGGGAGCGCCCTTCTCGTGTCCCGGCGCGTCGGTGCCAGGGACGCGGTTCCGGTCGCTGCCAGGGACGCGGTTCCGGTCGGCGCCCGGGACCCGGTTCCGGTCGCTGCCGCGGCCGTGCGGCCGGGTTTGCGAGCTCCGGCGGCGCGTCAGCGGCCCCCACCTCGCACACCGGGCCGCAACCTTGTGTTCGATTCATCGCCGGGTTACGGCCTCCCTCCACAGATTCGGTGACTTTCTGCCGTCCACAGACTGGGGACCGGGGAGTTGTCCAGATCGTGTCCACAGGCACCGCTGTTGAAAGACCATCAGACCAGCTCAGCTGGTTGTGGATCGGTGGACGAAGGATCTCCACAGACTGTGGACGACGGAATGATCCACAGGCTGTGCACCGAGTTGTCCACCGGCCGCCCACAGGCTGGGGGCGGTTGTCCCCAGCGATCGGTCGCTTCTCCACATGCCTGTCCACTGTTCGGCAACCCGACGCGCCTCCTCACCGGGTCGAGTGAAAGGCGTCACACGAAGGTGCCGGGATGGTCTGTGGGAAACGTGGGTAAACCTGGGGACGGCACTGGGGAGAACTCGCCCCTTCCTGTGCACGGCGTGTGCAGAACTTTCTGTTCTCCACAGATACGCCCGGTTGTCCACCGCCTCCACCCACAGGGCCCGTGGACAAAATTCCTGCCCTGAGCTGGGCAAACGAGGTTATCCACGGTATCCACAGGCCCTACTACTACTCCCGACTAGAGAGAGCTGGGAATCCGTTTCGAAGGGGGTCCTGTGCACAACTCGCTCTTCGGTGCCCGGCTGCCCCTCGTCACGACTTGACCCCGAGAGGCACCTACTGTCAGTGCGGTGCGTCAGACTGGTCCCCGGTGTCCTCCCCCTCACCGGGACCGTCGACACCGAGACAGACGACGAGGGCCAGGCAGAGCGAGAAGCGCCGGCAACAGCAGGAGGCGGCAACAGTGAAGATCCGGGTGGAACGCGACGTACTCGCGGAGGCAGTGGCCTGGGCGGCACGCAGCCTCCCGGCCCGTCCGCCGGCGCCTGTCCTCGCCGGCCTGCTGCTGAAGGCCGAGGACGGCCAGCTGAGCCTGTCCAGCTTCGACTACGAGGTCTCCGCGCGGGTCTCCGTGGAGGCCGAGGTCGACGAGGAGGGCACGGTCCTGGTCTCCGGCCGCCTGCTCGCGGACATCTGCCGGGCGCTGCCCAACCGGCCGGTGGAGATTTCCACAGACGGTGTACGGGCGACCGTGGTCTGCGGCTCCTCCCGGTTCACACTCCACACCCTGCCTGTGGAGGAGTACCCGGCCCTGCCCCAGATGCCGAACGCGACGGGCACGGTCCCCGGCGAGGTCTTCGCCTCCGCCGCCGCCCAGGTCGCCATCGCGGCCGGCCGTGACGACACGCTGCCCGTCCTCACCGGTGTCCGCATCGAGATCGAGGGCGACACCGTCACGCTGGCGTCCACCGACCGCTACCGCTTCGCGGTCCGCGAGTTCCTGTGGAAGCCGGAGAACCCGGAGGCCTCCGCGGTCGCCCTGGTGCCCGCCAAGACGCTCCTGGACACCGCCAAGGCCCTCACCAGCGGCGACCAGGTGATCCTGGCGCTGTCCGGCTCGGGTGCCGGCGAGGGCCTGATCGGCTTCGAGGGCGCCGGGCGCCGTACGACGACCCGGCTGCTGGAGGGCGACCTGCCGAAGTACCGCACGCTGTTCCCGACGGAGTTCAACAGCATCGCCGTCATCGAGACCGCCCCCTTCGTGGAGGCCGTCAAGCGTGTGGCCCTGGTCGCCGAGCGCAACACCCCGGTGCGGCTGAGCTTCGAGCAGGGCGTGCTCATCCTGGAGGCCGGCTCCAGCGACGACGCACAGGCTGTGGAAAGGGTCGACGCCCAGCTGGAGGGCGACGACATCTCGATCGCCTTCAACCCGACCTTCCTGCTGGACGGCCTGAGCGCCATCGACTCCCCGGTGGCCCAGCTGTCCTTCAAGACGTCCACCAAGCCCGCGCTGCTCAGCGGCAGGCCGGCGCTGGACGCCGAGGCGGACGAGGCCTACAAGTACCTGATCATGCCGGTGCGCCTCAGCGGCTGAGCCCGCCCGAGGGCCGGTGAGCCTCTGGGGATCACCGGCGGTTGTCCACAGGCTGAGGACAAACCCGCAGGTGAGGGCGTACGAGTGAGCGCGTATGCCCACAGATGTGCGCGAGCGTCCGGGTTTAGGCTCGGACGCGGGTACGAGAGTGCCCAGCGGTACGCACGTGCCGCCACGCCACGTCGCAGAACCTAAGGAACACAACTGATGGAGCTCGGTCTCGTCGGCCTCGGCAAGATGGGCGGCAACATGCGCGAGCGGATCCGCCGCGCAGGTCACACCGTCCTCGGATACGACCGCAACCCGGACCTCGCCGATGTCCACAGCCTGGAAGAACTGGTGGGCAAGCTCAGCGGCCCGCGCGTGATCTGGGTGATGGTCCCGGCCGGTGAGGCCACGCAGACCACGATCGACCGGCTCGCCGAGCTGCTGGAGCCCGGGGACGTCGTCGTGGACGGTGGCAACTCCCGCTGGACCGACGACGAGAAGCACGCCGAGGAACTGGCGGCGAAGGGCATCGGCTTCGTCGACTGCGGTGTCTCCGGGGGCGTCTGGGGCCTGGAGAACGGCTACGCGCTGATGTACGGCGGCGACAAGGAGAACGTCGCCAAGGTGCAGCCGGTCTTCGACGCCCTCAAGCCGGAGGGCGACTTCGGCTCGGTGCACGCCGGCAAGGTCGGCGCCGGCCACTTCGCGAAGATGGTCCACAACGGCATCGAGTACGCGATGATGCAGGCTTACGCCGAGGGCTGGGAGCTCCTGGAGAAGGTCGACTCCGTGACCGACGTCCGGGAGGTCTTCCGCTCCTGGCAGGAGGGCACGGTCATCCGCTCCTGGCTGCTCGACCTCGCGGTCAACGCGCTCGACGAGGACGAGCACCTCGACGAGCTGCGGGGTTATGCACAGGACTCCGGCGAGGGACGCTGGACTGTGGAGGCCGCCATCGACAACGCGGTGCCGCTGCCGGCGATCACCGCGTCGCTGTTCGCGCGGTTCGCCTCCCGCCAGGAGGACTCGCCCCAGATGAAGATGATCGCGGCGCTGCGGAATCAGTTCGGCGGCCACGCGGTCGAGAAGAAGTAGTCCACAGGGCTGCACGGCAGTCCACAACCGTCCGGGGAGGTCGGCGAAACGACCATGCACGTCACGCATCTGTCGCTGGCCGACTTCCGCTCGTACCCCCGGGTCGAGGTCCCGCTCGACCCCGGGGTGACGGCCTTCGTCGGGCCGAACGGGCAGGGCAAGACCAACCTCGTCGAGGCCGTCGGCTATCTCGCCACCCTCGGCAGCCACCGGGTCTCCTCCGACGCCCCCCTGGTCCGCATGGGAGCCGAGCGCGCGATCATCCGGGCCCAGGTCCGGCAGGGCGAACGGCAGCAGCTCATCGAGCTGGAGCTCAACCCGGGGCGCGCCAACCGCGCCCGCATCAACAGGTCCTCGCAGGTCAGGCCGCGTGACGTGCTGGGCATCGTGCGGACCGTGCTGTTCGCGCCGGAGGATCTCGCCCTGGTCAAGGGCGACCCCGGTGAGCGGCGGCGCTTCCTCGACGAGCTGATCACCGCGCGCTCGCCGCGCATGGCCGGGGTCCGCTCCGACTACGACCGGGTCCTCAAGCAGCGCAACACCCTGCTGAAGTCGGCCGCGCTGGCCCGGCGGCACGGCGGCCGCACCATGGACATGTCCACCCTGGACGTGTGGGACCAGCACCTCGCCCGCGCGGGCGCCGAGCTGCTCGCCCAGCGCCTGGACCTGATCGCCACGATCCAGCCGCTGGCCGACAAGGCCTATGAGCAGCTCGCACCCGGCGGCGGCCCGATCGCGCTGGAGTACAAGCCGTCGGCGCCGGGGGAGGCACACACCCGCGAGGACCTCTTCGAACAGCTGATGGCCGCGCTCGCCGAGGCCCGCAAGCAGGAGATCGAGCGCGGTGTCACCCTGATCGGCCCGCACCGGGACGACCTCCTGCTCAAGCTCGGCCAGCTCCCGGCCAAGGGCTACGCCTCCCACGGCGAGTCCTGGTCCTACGCGCTGGCACTGCGCCTGGCCTCGTACGACCTGCTCAGGGCGGAGGGCAACGAGCCGGTGCTGGTGCTCGACGACGTCTTCGCCGAGCTGGACACCCGCCGCCGTGAGCGTCTCGCCGAGCTGGTCGCGCCCGGCGAGCAGGTCCTGGTGACGGCCGCGGTCGACGACGACGTACCGCATGTGCTGTCGGGGACGCGGTTCGCCGTGTCCGAGGGGACGGTGGAGCGCGTATGACGGAGAACACACCCGGCGCGTCCCGGCCCGCCGAGCCCTCCGGGTCCCTCGAGCCCTCCGGTGTCGACCTCGCGCGCGTGGCGCTGCGCGCCGCCAAGGAGGCCGCCCGCGCGCGGGGAGACGCGGCGCAGCAGAAGAAGCAGGCGCGCCGCGGCGGTCTGCGCTCCGGCGCGCGCGCCGACGGGCGCGATCCCATGGCGCTCGGCTCGGCGATCAACCGGCTGATCACCGAGCGCGGCTGGGAGGCGCCGGCCGCGGTGGGCGGTGTGATGGGCCGCTGGCCGCAGATCGTCGGCGAGGACGTGGCCAAGCACTGCGTACCGGAGAAGTACGACGAGGACGAGTGCGTCCTGGTGGTGCGCTGTGACTCGACGGCGTGGGCGACGAACCTCCGGCTGCTCGCGCCCACGCTGGTCGCGCGCCTCAACGAGGACCTGGGGCACGGCAGGGTGAAGCTGATCAAGGTGCAGGGCCCGGCCGGTCCCGCGCGCCGCTTCGGTCCGCTGCGCGCCCCCGGCAGCACCGGTCCGGGCGACACCTACGGCTGAGCGGCACTGGTTTCCCACCCGTCGACAGCACGTGACTGACATCACATCAAGGGCTTCCGTCCGCTCTTTCGGAGCGTCGGCGGCCCTTCCTTCGTGCGCCCGCACACGGTTGCGAATCGCGACCTGACTCCTAAGTAGCCAAGGGTTGACGGCCGGAAGCGCTGAGTGCCTCCGTGAGCCTCTTGGAGCCCCCATCCGTATATCGGGAGTCGGGCGAGACCCATCGAGGGCGGCACATGCGGACTCAGGTACCGGCAAACCCCCATCAGTGTCAGTGCTACCGGTAGACTGGAAGCAATCCCGCCCCAATCGTGGGGACCGTCCGGGAAAAGCTGAGCAACGCTGATCAAGGCTTACCAACGCAACATGCCGCAGCCGCTCCGGCAACCCGCCGACGAGCCTGGCTCGTGCTGTGCCAGAAAGGGCGCTTCGTGGCCGATTCCGGCAACCCCAACGAGAACATCCCGTCCACCGACGCAGGCGTGACCAGCGAGGCGATCACCTCCAACGGCGAGGTCACCGCCTCGTACGACGCCAGTGCCATCACCGTCCTCGAGGGTCTGGACGCGGTCCGCAAGCGACCCGGCATGTACATCGGCTCGACCGGTGAGCGCGGACTGCACCACCTGGTGCAGGAGGTCGTGGACAACTCCGTCGACGAGGCGCTGGCCGGTCACGCGGACACCATCGACGTGACGATCCTCGCCGACGGCGGTGTCCGGGTCGTCGACAACGGCCGTGGCATCCCGGTGGGCATCGTCCCGTCCGAGGGCAAGCCGGCCGTCGAGGTCGTGCTGACCGTGCTGCACGCGGGCGGCAAGTTCGGCGGCGGCGGTTACGCGGTCTCCGGTGGTCTGCACGGCGTGGGTGTCTCCGTCGTGAACGCCCTGTCCACGAAGGTCGCCGTCGAGGTCAAGACGGACGGCTACCGCTGGACGCAGGACTACAAGCTCGGCGTCCCCACGGCACCGCTCGCCCGGCACGAGGCCACCGAGGAGACCGGCACGTCGGTCACCTTCTGGGCCGACGGCGACATCTTCGAGACCACCGACTACTCGTTCGAGACGCTCTCCCGGCGCTTCCAGGAGATGGCGTTCCTCAACAAGGGTCTGCGGATCAACCTCACCGACGAGCGCGAGTCGGCGAAGGCCACCGCCGGCGCGGACGAGGCGGGCGAGGACGAGAAGCACGAGGTCAAGAGCGTCTCGTACCACTACGAGGGCGGCATCGTCGACTTCGTGAAGTACCTGAACTCCCGCAAGGGAGACCTGGTGCACCCCACCGTGATCGACCTCGAGGCCGAGGACAAGGACAAGAACCTGTCCCTCGAGGTCGCGATGCAGTGGAACGGCGGCTACACCGAGGGCGTGTACTCGTTCGCCAACATCATCCACACGCACGAGGGCGGCACGCACGAGGAGGGCTTCCGCGCGGCGCTCACCTCGCTGATCAACAAGTACGCGCGCGACAAGAGGCTGCTGCGGGAGAAGGACGACAACCTCACGGGTGACGACATCCGCGAGGGTCTGACGGCGATCATCTCCGTCAAGCTGAGCGAGCCCCAGTTCGAGGGCCAGACCAAGACCAAGCTGGGCAACACCGAGGTCAAGACCTTCGTGCAGAAGGTCGTCTACGAGCACCTCACGGACTGGCTGGACCGGAACCCGAACGAGGCCGCGGACATCATCCGCAAGGGCATCCAGGCGGCCACCGCGCGCGTGGCGGCCCGCAAGGCCCGCGACCTCACCCGCCGCAAGGGCCTGCTGGAGACGGCGTCCCTGCCCGGCAAGCTCTCCGACTGCCAGTCGAACGATCCCACCAAGTGCGAGATCTTCATCGTCGAGGGTGACTCCGCCGGCGGCTCGGCCAAGTCCGGCCGCAACCCGCAGTACCAGGCGATCCTCCCGATCCGCGGCAAGATCCTGAACGTCGAGAAGGCGCGGATCGACAAGATTTTGCAGAACCAGGAGATCCAGGCGCTGATCTCGGCCTTCGGCACCGGAGTCCACGAGGACTTCGACATCGAGAAGCTCCGCTATCACAAGATCATCCTGATGGCGGACGCCGACGTCGACGGCCAGCACATCAACACCCTGCTGCTGACCTTCCTGTTCCGCTTCATGCGGCCCCTGGTCGAGGCCGGTCACGTGTACCTCTCCCGCCCGCCGCTCTACAAGATCAAGTGGGGCAAGGACGACTTCGAGTACGCGTACTCCGACCGCGAGCGCGACGCCCTGATCGAGATGGGCCGCAACGCCGGCAAGCGCATCAAGGACGACTCCGTCCAGCGCTTCAAGGGTCTCGGCGAGATGAACGCCGAGGAGCTGCGCATCACGACCATGGACCAGGAGCACCGCGTCCTCGGCCAGGTCACCCTCGACGACGCCGCCCAGGCCGACGACCTGTTCTCGGTCCTCATGGGCGAGGACGTCGAGGCCCGCCGCGCGTTCATCCAGCGCAACGCCAAGGACGTCCGCTTCCTCGACATCTGAGTCGGTCTCAGCTGACCGCATCAGGAAGGATCTTCACCAGCAATGACCGACGAGAACACTCCCGTGACGACGCCCGAGGGTGACGCCCTGGCCATGCGCGTCGAGCCCGTCGGGCTCGAGACGGAGATGCAGCGCTCGTACCTCGACTACGCGATGTCCGTCATCGTCTCGCGTGCGCTGCCCGACGTCCGCGACGGCCTCAAGCCCGTCCACCGCCGCGTGCTGTACGCCATGTACGACGGCGGCTACCGCCCCGAGCGCGGCTTCTACAAGTGCGCCCGCGTCGTCGGCGACGTCATGGGCAACTACCACCCGCACGGCGACTCCTCGATCTACGACGCGCTGGTCCGCCTCGCGCAGTCCTGGTCGATGCGCATGCCGCTCGTCGACTCCAACGGCAACTTCGGTTCCCCGGGCAACGACCCGGCCGCGGCCATGCGGTACACCGAGTGCAAGATGGCGCCGCTGTCGATGGAGATGGTCCGCGACATCGACGAGGAGACCGTCGACTTCACGGACAACTACGACGGCCGCTCCCAGGAGCCGACCGTCCTGCCGGCCCGCTTCCCGAACCTGCTGATCAACGGCTCGGCCGGTATCGCGGTCGGCATGGCGACCAACATCCCGCCGCACAACCTGCGCGAGGTCGCGGCCGGCGCCCAGTGGTACCTGGAGAACCCCGAGGCCTCCCACGAGGAGCTGCTGGACGCGCTCATCGAGCGCATCAAGGGCCCGGACTTCCCGACCGGCGCGCTCGTCGTCGGCCGCCGGGGCATCGAGGAGGCGTACCGCACCGGCCGCGGCTCCATCACCATGCGCGCGGTCGTCGAGGTCGAGGAGATCCAGAACCGCCAGTGCCTGGTGGTCACCGAGCTGCCCTACCAGGTCAACCCGGACAACCTCGCGCAGAAGATCGCCGACCTGGTCAAGGACGGCAAGATCGGCGGCATCGCGGACGTCCGCGACGAGACCTCCTCGCGCACGGGCCAGCGCCTGGTCATCGTGCTGAAGCGGGACGCGGTCGCCAAGGTCGTGCTGAACAACCTGTACAAGCACACCGACCTGCAGACCAACTTCGGCGCCAACATGCTGGCGCTGGTGGACGGCGTGCCGCGCACGCTCTCCCTGGACGCGTTCATCCGGCACTGGGTGACCCACCAGATCGAGGTCATCGTCCGCCGTACGCGCTTCCGGCTGCGCAAGGCCGAGGAGCGGGCGCACATCCTGCGCGGTCTGCTGAAGGCCCTGGACGCCATCGACGAGGTCATCGCGCTGATCCGGCGCAGCGACACCGTCGAGATCGCCCGCGGCGGCCTGATGGACCTGCTGCGGATCGACGAGATCCAGGCCAACGCCATCCTCGAGATGCAGCTGCGCCGGCTGGCCGCCCTGGAGCGCCAGAAGATCGTCCAGGAGCACGACGAGCTCCAGGCGAAGATCAACGAGTACAACGAGATCCTCGCCTCCCCGGTCCGCCAGCGCGGCATCGTCAGTGCCGAACTGGCCGCGATCGTCGAGAAGTTCGGCGACGACCGCAAGACGACGCTGATCCCCTACGAGGGCGACATGTCCATCGAGGACCTGATCGCCGAGGAGGACATCGTCGTCACGGTCACCCGGGGCGGCTACATCAAGCGCACCAAGACCGACGACTACCGCGCCCAGAAGCGCGGCGGCAAGGGTGTGCGCGGCACGAAGCTCAAGGAAGACGACATCGTCGACCACTTCTTCGTGTCCACCACGCACCACTGGCTGCTGTTCTTCACCAACAAGGGCCGCGTCTACCGCGTCAAGGGCTACGAGCTGCCCGACGCCGGCCGGGACGCGCGCGGTCAGCACGTGGCGAACCTGCTCGCCTTCCAGCCGGACGAGGCGATCGCCGAGATCCTGGCGATCCGCGACTACGAGGCGGTCCCCTACCTCGTGCTCGCCACCAAGGCCGGACTTGTGAAGAAGACGCCTCTGAAGGATTACGATTCGCCCCGCTCCGGCGGTGTCATCGCGATCAATCTCCGCTCGATGGAGGACGGTTCCGACGACGAACTGATCGGCGCCGAACTGGTCTCGGCGGACGATGATCTGCTTCTGATCAGCAAGAAGGCGCAATCCATCAGGTTCACCGCCTCGGACGACACCCTGCGTCCGATGGGCCGTGCCACCTCGGGCGTCAAGGGCATGAGCTTCCGCGAAGGCGACGAGCTGCTCTCGATGAATGTTGTTCGACCCGGTACGTTCGTGTTCACTGCCACAGACGGCGGGTACGCGAAGCGGACCGCCGTCGACGAGTACCGCGTCCAGGGTCGCGGCGGCCTCGGCATCAAGGCTGCCAAGATCGTCGAGGACCGTGGATCCCTCGTCGGCGCGCTGGTGGTCGAGGAGACCGACGAGATCCTCGCCATCACGCTGTCGGGCGGTGTGATTCGTACGCGAGTCAACGAGATCAGGGAAACCGGCCGTGACACCATGGGCGTCCAACTGATCAATCTGGGCAAGCGCGATGCCGTCGTGGGCATCGCTCGCAACGCCGAGGCAGGACGCGAGGCGGAGGAGGTCGACGGCGATGTGGTCGTCGACGAGACCGCCGAGGGTGCCGAGACCACCGGCACGGACGAGGGTGAGGCGCCCTCGTCCGAGTAGCACGAGGAGTGAGTCAGCGTGAGCGGAGCCACGGGCGCCGGACCGGCCGGAACCTCCAGGGGTACGGAAGCGGACGACGGCGGTCGTGGCTCCGCCGCGCGTGCGGCGGACCCGCACACGACCAACCTGAAGGCGATCAAGTCCCCGACCAAGGACACGCCCTCGCCTGACGCGCATGAATCACAGGGGGGAACTGTGACGGACACCCGAGGTCCGCAGACCCAGCAGCACAAGACCGGGGCCGGCCCGTCCGCCTCCGGCGCGAAGCCGAAGCCGGCCACGCAGGAGCCGGCCACGGCCTCTCCCCTGCCCGGGGAGCGCCAGACGCAGCAGCAGGCCGGTCCGTACCACCCGCCGCAGGCCTACCCGGCGCAGCAGGCGGCGGCCGGGGGGAACGCCGCCGTACGGCGTCCCCGCCCGGGAGCGGGCACCACTCCGCGCGTCCGCAAGGCGCGGCTGCGGGTGGCCAAGGCCGACCCGTGGTCGGTGATGAAGGTCAGCTTCCTGCTCTCCATCGCCCTGGGCATCTGCACGATCGTGGCGTCCGCCGTGCTGTGGATGGTCATGGACGCGATGGGCGTCTTCTCGACGGTCGGCGGCACGATCTCCGAGGCCACCGGCTCCAACGAGTCCAACGGCTTCGACCTGCAGGCCTTCCTGTCGCTGCCCAACGTCCTGATGTTCACGTCGGTCATCGCGGTCATCGACATCGTCCTCGCGACGGCCCTCGCGACGCTCGGCGCGTTCATCTACAACCTGTCCGCGGGCTTCGTGGGCGGTGTCGAGCTCACGCTCGCCGAGGACGAGTGACATCACCTCGGTCGTTGCCCTGACGATGTCCCGCCAACCGATTTTGGGACTGCGCATGTCGTGCGCTAATCTTCAGGAGTCAGCGCGCGGGACACACTCCCGAACAGCGCGGCGGGGCTATAGCTCAGTTGGTTAGAGCGCATCCCTGATAAGGATGAGGCCACAGGTTCAAATCCTGTTAGCCCCACCAGCGAAAAGACCCCCAGTCGACAGCGACTGGGGGTCTTTGGCATCCACGGCTGACGTCAGCCGATGATCGGGTCGCAGGTGTGCCGGCCTCGGAGCGAGGGGGGCGTCATGACCGAACGAGACTGGTACGACGACGGCGACTACGACAGCGCAGCCGAGCGGGCCGAGCGGATGGCTCGAACGGGATGGATGGCGATCCTGGGCGTGACAGGGCTGGCGGGGGTTGCCGCGCTTGCCGTCATCGGTGCCTGCCTCGCCGCTGCCGCAGGCATGTTCTACGTCGTCATGGTCATCACCCGCTAGCACGCCACCAGGCATGTCAGGAGCGCCCCGCTGGTCTGACCGGAGCGCCGGGGTCGCTCGCCTCCGGACATCGCCTGGGCTTGCTGGAAGGTGACGATGTGAAGCCCCTGCGCAAGGGCTGAGGGCGTTCCCCTGGCTTCCCCGCGTGCTCGATATGATCACTGGCCGACCGATCCGACCAGAGAACGGGGAAATGGTGCGCACAACACTGGCGTCGCTGCTCGGTGCCGCAGCGGTGACGGGTGCTCTGGTGATGGGGGTTCCAGCCACCGCCTCCGCAGCCAGCCTTCCCTCCGCCTGCCCGAAGGACCTCATCCTTCCCGTGCCGCAGACGCAGAAGACGTCGACCACCGTCAACCTGCGCAGCGGCCCCGGGACGAGCTACACATCCAAGGGTTCCCTGGCGAAGGGCACCAAGTTCGATCACTACTGCTCGACTTACAAGTCCCAGTCCTGGGTCTACGGCAAAGTGCTCTCCGGCGCCAACAAGGGCAAGTGGGGTTGGGTCGCCGAAAGCTACCTGAAGTACTAGTAGCTGCCGCGCTCATTCTCACCAGGAGCAACGCGGACCGCGAAACCCCCGGTCCAGTACGAAGACCCCCGACCTGTAGCGGTCGGGGGTCTTGTGTGTCCGGGGTCTTCCGCGATCTCAGCGTTGCAGGGGTGCGAAGCGGTCCGCCGTACTGTCGGGGTCGGCGTCGGGGTCCTCGTCGGTGCAGTCGGTGCCGGGGGAGAGCGCCGTGTCCGCGGACGAGCGGTGCCGGCAGCGGGGGGTCTTGCCGTGGGCCTCGGCGCGGATGCGCTGCTTCATCGTGGGGGGCAGGGCCTTGGGGGAGGACCAGGGGAAGGCCGCCGGTGCCGCCGTCCGCTGCTGCGGGATGCTCGCGCCGTTGCTGTTGCTCTTCTGCTCGCTCTGCGCTACAGCCGGGGCGGCCGTCGTGGTGACGAGTCCGAGCGCCGTGCACAGCGCGAGGAAGGCGGTGACGATGGCGGTCCACAGCTTCATGACCTTGTTCCGGGCCATGGCCCCTCACTTTCGGGTTGGGCGATTTGCGTACTTTCCTCATGATGTGTATGGGGGCCGAGAAGTGGTGGATCTCGACCCGTGGCGCGTCGATGTTCAGATCAACACCACTCGTATGGCCGCAAGAGGCCTGAAAACGTGAGGAGAGCGGCGAAGGGAGGTCAAAGTAACCGTCCGTCGGCGTGCGATCACCCTCCGATCGGAGCGGTGTACTCCGCTTCTATCCCGGTTCGCGGGAGGGGAGTTGAGGGCCGACTCAGGTCACCGATCGGTATCGGTCGGTGTGTATAGTCGGGCGCCAGAGGTCCCCTACGTCAAGGAAAGACGAGGTCGCGCGGTGAAGAAGCTTCTCCTGGTCGCACTGGCCGCCATCGGCGGGCTCCTCGTGTACCGCCAGATCCAGGCGGATCGCGCCGAGCAGGATCTGTGGACGGAGGCGACTGACTCCGTGCCCACGGGTTCGTGAGTCACGACAACCCAGACCAAGCACACCCCGGCCGCCTCGCGGTCGGGGTTTTGTGTGCCGAGGCCCGGTCGTGAACCCGGCCGGCGCGGCAGGATGGGCCACGGCTTCACGGATTCGTGGTCCGGCGAGGGTGAGGGGTGGCGCGTGAGGGGACCGTGTCGTACGGCTTGGGGACGGCGCACGAGTGCGTGGCGCCGCCGTCCGGCGGTGGCCGTACGCCTGGGGGCCGTGGCGGTGGTGCTGGGGACGACGGCGGCGGTGACCCCCGGACAAGCCGCCGCCATGGCGGGGCAGACCTTCGCCGCGGACGTCTCCAAGGCCGCGGACGCGCCGGGTTCCTATGCCTTCGCCGCCGACGCGCGGAGCGTCGAGGGGGCCAGGAATACCGGGGACGCCGCTCTCCTGAAGCCCGGCCGTACCTACAAGAGCTCCCTGCCCGCCGACGGCAAGGTCAACTACGGCCTGGAACTCGACGCCGCGTCGAACGCGTACGTCTCCGTCACCGCAGTCCCCTCCCCCGACAGCACCGTCTCCGTCGTCGACGGCGTCAAGGTGACCGTCCAGGACGCCGAGGGGAACACCTGCTCCGACGACACCACCGTCTTCGGGACCGCCCGCAGCCCGCACCCCGTCGCCGCCTGGGGCATGCGGGAGATCTCGCCCGGCAAGTCGCTGTGCCGCAAGGCCGGTGCGTACTACGTGTCCGTCGAGCGCGCGGACCCGGACGGTGAGGGCTCCTCGCCGGACACCTGGGACCTGGAACTCGTCACCCTGACGGAACCGCGCACCGCGAGGGCCGAGGCGACCGGCGCACCCCAGGTGTGGGACTCCGCCACGCCCCAGCCGGTCCAGGGACAGCCCGAGCGCCGGAAAGGCGGCGCGGGATTCACCGGCGCCACCCCCCTCGACCAGGGCGTCTGGCGGGATGACATCCGGCCCGGCCAGACGCTCTTCTACAAGGTGCCGGTCGACTGGGGACAGCAGCTCTCCGTCACCGCCGACCTCGGCAGCTCGGACTCCGGCGCCACCGGCTACACGCCCGACGCCCTGAACCTGGCCCTCTACAACCCGGCACGCGGTCACATCGCCGACGTGGGTGTCGGCTACGACGGCGACCAGAGCTCCAACAGTCTGCCTCCCCTCCCACCGGTCGACCACGCCAACCGACACGCCGCCACCGCGCAGGTGAGCGCGATGCGCTTCGCCGGCTCCTACTACCTCGTCGCCCACCTCGCGGAGGGTGTCGCCGACGCCTACGGGGACGGCCCGTTCGCGATGACGCTGCGGGTCCGGGTGAGCGGGCAGGCCGGGAGCGGGCCCGCCTACGCGGGGGAGTCCGAGCCGAAGGGCGTCTTCGAGGTGTCGGAGGCGGACCGGGAAGCGGCCGCGGAAGGCGTGGCCGGGGGCGACGACACCGCGATGAGGGCACTCGCCGTGGGCGGGATCGGCACCGGCAGCGCCCTGCTGGTGGGACTCGGGGTGTGGACCGTGGTCGCTCGGCGCAGGAGCGCCGGGTAAGGGAGACGGGCGCTCGCCGGCACGCGGCCGGCATCCCTCACAGGCGTGTCAGGGCCCAGAAGCCCACGGCGTAGCAGGCCAGCGCGAGGAGCAGCAGGGGCACCGCCACCTTGGCCGGAGGGCCGGGGCGGGGAGCGCGTCGTGCACGGTGCCGTGACGGGGTGGGGCTGTCGGAGCGGGCCGGTGGGCTCTGGGCGGTGTACGAGGCGGTGGAGGCGTCCGTGCGGTAGTGCTCCGCAGGGAGCGGCGGCGCGCCGGAGTACACCGGTGGGAGCGGCTGGGCGGGGGACAACCGGTGGGTCGGGTCGTAGGGGGAGGCGGATGCCGGCCGGTACGGGGCGGGCCGGGACGGCTCCGGCGTGGGTGACGAGGTGACGGTGGCCTGCGGGGGTGGCAGATGGAAGCTGCCGGTGTCCGACATCGAGGGCGTCCGGGCGGGGTCGGAGCCGGTGGCCCGTCTCGGGTCGGCCGGCGTCGCCGGGCCGTGTTGCCGGCGAGGCTCGGTGTGCTGCCCGCCGGGCACCGGCGTATCGCCCTCGCCGTCTGTCCGCCGGGGCGGCTCCTCGCCGGTCCGCGAGTCGGGCAGCCCCTGTCTCGGGCTCAGCCCCTTCGCTCGCTCCAGCGGCCCTTCGGGGGCGAATCCCCCAGGGAGCGGCCCGAGTTGGTCGAAGATCTCGATCAGTTCGTCGTCCGGGCCCGGCTCCGGGAGGAGCTCCACGGCGGCGGCGAGGGCCTTGCGGGCCCCTGTGGCCGTCCGGAACCGCGCTTCCGGGTCCGGCTGGAGCAACATGGCCACCACCTGCCACAGCGGCTCCGGGATGCCCTTGGGGGCCCCGGGTGTCCCGTGCTCGGCGAAGTACTGGATCAGCGCCTTGCTGTCCGGCTTGGCGCCCTCCAGCAGATACAGCGCGACCAGCCCCACGGCGAACAGATCGGCGGGGAAGTCCGGTTCGGCGCCCATCATCTGCTCGGGCGCGAGATAACCGGGCGTTCCGACCACGAGGTTGGTTTCGGTCAGGCGGGGCTCGCCCAGCCGCATCGCGATGCCGAAGTCGGACAGCCGCAGCCGCGGCCGGCCCGTGCCGGTGGCCTCCAGCAGGATGTTGGCGGGTTTCACGTCACGGTGCACCACGTCCTCCGCGTGCACCGCGGCCAGGCCCGCCAGCAGCTGGTCGAGCAGGGTGCAGACGAAGGCCGGCGGCAGCGGGCCGTAGTCCCCGACGAGATGGACCAGCGATCCGCCCGCCACCAGGTCCATGGTGAACAGGACCTTGTCGTCGTCGGCTGCCCAGCTGGTGGGGGCGAGCACATGGGGATGATCGATCCGCAGGGCCTGTTCGCGGACGAAGCGCAGCAGCGAATGCGCGTCGCTCTGGAGCAGGACCTTGGCGGCCACGTAGCGACGGCGGCGGTGGTCCCAGGCGCGCCAGACGGCGCCGACCCCTCCGCGCCCGATCGGGTCGACCAGTTCGTACCGGCCGGCGAAAACCTCACCCATGGCTGTACGTCGCTCCTCCCCCTGCGGCTTCCCCCCTTGCTTCCCCCTCGGTGAGCGCTACGACTCCCCGACGGGCGAAAGACTCCCCCGGCCCCCGGCTCCCCCGATGAGCGACACCTCCCCCTCGCGTCGAACGGTCCCCCGTACGGAACACGCCCCCTCGTGCCCGTCCGTACCGTGACGTGTCCCCCGTCACTTCACCCGCGGCCCGCTGCCGAACCCCCTTCGGCGGGCGGGCCGGGGATCAGCTCTGGTGGGACTGGTAGTGCGTGACCGCGTCCGAGGTGCGGCCGGCCCCGTAGACCCGGAGGAACTCTGCCAGCTCCGGATGGGTCGGGGCGAGGGTGTCGGCGGCGTCGATGATGTCGCCCGCCGCCGCGACCGAGCGCAGCAGCGACTGGATCTCGCGCACGACGCGCTTGACCGTGGGCGCCCCCGAACTGCTCGTCGTCTGCGTGGTGTTGCTGAGCACCGAGCCCCCCTGCGACTTCTTGATCTCCTCCATGCGTTCGGTGGCCTCGGCCGCGCTCACGTTGCCGTCCGCGACCTGCCCCGCCAGGTCCTGCAGCAGCTGCACCCGCTGCACCACAGCGGGGTTGCCGATCTTCGCCCGCTGACCGCTCATCAGCTGCGACAGCATCGGCGCGGACAGTCCCAGAACCCCCGCGAGACGAGCCTGGTTGAGACCAAGATCGTCGATGAGCCTACGGAAGAGCGCCCCCAGTGGCTCCCCGTACCAGTTCCGCTGCAGTTCCCGCGCTCTTGCGGTCGCTTCCTGCTGTGCGGCGTCCATTGCGTCTCCCCATCGCTTCCCCATACGGCGGTTCGCGGTAGCGAACCACGCCGAGCATCTTACGGAGAGTGGTCGGCGACGGGGACCCCCAATCTTTTTGCGGAACCACGGGGGTGACCCGGTACTCTTGTCTCCGACGCCCGCCGGGACGCGGTTCCTCCGGCTGGACGTCACTTTCCGGGGCCTTAGCTCAGTTGGTAGAGCGCTGTCTTTGCATGGCAGATGTCAGGGGTTCGACTCCCCTAGGCTCCACACTTCGAGAGCCCCTTCGGCCTGGGAAAACCCGGGCCGGAGGGGCTCTCTCCGTGCGCGGCCCGCTGGTGCCGGCCGGGCTCGGGGAAGGCGGTCGACGCCGGGTGATCGGCTACCCCCGCCGCCCCTTGGCGCCAGGCGTGTCCGCGGTGAGCGCCCGCAACGCTCGGTGCCCTGGGGCGCCGGACAATGTGGCGTGGCGTCCTCCTTGTGCGGCCTCGGGCGCGGCCATGCCCCGACCGCATGCTCCGGGCCGGACGGCGCACCCCCTGGAGGGCGCGGAGAAGGGGGCATCCCTTGCACTCTTATTGCATCTGCACGTGCAGATATCCGGAATGAAATGCTCCCGTCAGCCTTTCTGGGGCTCCGAGCCCGAGCTGTGAGGCCGCAGCGAAGGAAGCTCTACTGGAAGCGCTATCTGCTTCAGATGCCGACTGATCGATGCCTTATCGAAGAAAGTCGATCAAATGTGACCACGCTTCTAACGAAAGTGTTCTCGATTGGATTCCGCGGGCGTCACGTCCGATCTGCGTACGGTGGGGTGAAGCGCGGTGTGTTTAATGGTTGTCGCCGCAGGTTCAACAAATCCCGCTGTTGCATCGTCCGAACGCGTGGCGGGCCTTCGACGGGACCGCTACTGTGGCGACGTCATAGCGTGCGGCGCGCGCCCGTAAACGATTCAGCGCACGCAAATGCCCCAGGGTGCTGTCACACCCCGGGGCACGCGCGATCAAGGAAAGGAGAAATACTCCACGTGATCGACAGGTTTGGCCGAGGATGGATGAATGCGCTCCCGGCCGACAGTGAAGTTAGCAGTTGGCGCCAGTGGGGTCCACAAATTCGCCGGATGACCATCTGGAGAGTGGAAGTGGGCCTCGGTCTGCTCCTGGCGACCGGGGTGCTGGCGTGGCTCTTCGTGCGGGACCCCGGCTGGACGGCCATGGGTGTCGCGACCGGCGTCCTGGGCGTCGCCCTGCGGAGCCGCTCGTCCATCGGCTACATGCGTATCCGCGTCGAATGAGACGTGAGGGCCGGCCCCGCTGTGGTCAGAGCGGGGCCGGCCCTCACGGCTCGCGGCCGGCCGCGGTCCCGCGCCTGGAGACCGACGACCCGATCGCCGGCTGGCCCGATCGCCCGATCGTCACCTGTTGTTGCCCCAAGTGCGCCTCTACCATGGCTAGTTCACCCAGGACGCTGTCTGGGTGCCGCTCCGGGGAGGACGATGTATGGGCCATTACACGCCGACAGACCGCGAGATCGATGTCACGACTCCGAGCGTGGCTCGCATGTACGACTGGCTGCTCGGGGGAACCGACAACTACGCGAGCGACCGGGAAGCATGCGACCACCTGCTGCGGATCGCCCCCAGCAGCAGGGAACTCGCGCTCACCAACCGGGCGTTCCTGCGGCGGGTGGTCCGCTTCCTGGCCGAGGAGCGGGGGATCCAGCAGTTCATCGATCACGGCTCCGGCCTGCCCACGCAGGACAATGTGCACCAGATCGCGCAGAAGGCCGACGAGCTGGCGCGGGTGGTCTACGTGGACAACGACCCCATCGTGCTCGCGCACGGCCGCACCATGCTGGAGGAGAACGCTCGGACAGCGGTGCTGTGCGCTGACATGCGTGAGACCGACTACATCTTCGAGCACAGCGACACCCAGCGGCTGATCGACCCGACCCAGCCCACCGCAGCCCTCTTCGTCTCCGTCCTACACTGTCTCCCGGACGAGAGCGATCCCGGCGCGCTCCTGCGCGACGTGGCGCGTCGGCTGGCCCCGGGCAGCTACCTGGTGGTGTGCCAACTGGTCAGCGACAACAAGGCGGTCCGGGACGGTGTCACCGACCTGATGGCAACCGCGACCGGGGGGCGTTGGGGACGCGTCCGTTCCAAAGCGGAGGTGACGGAGTTCCTGCGGGACTGGGAGCCCGTCGAGCCGGGGTTGGTCGAGGTGAGCCAATGGCGACCCGATTCCCAGCCCACCGTATGGAAGCAGGGAAACGAGTGGGAGGAATGGGGCGGCGTCGTCGCCCTGTGAAAGAAAGAAGCGGCCATCCCAGAGTGCGCGGACTCACTGGTACTTTTCGATGGCCCTGCGCAGCAGTTCCTCCGTGCGCTTTCGGGAAGCCGCTCGTTCCATCAGGCGATTGAGAACCAACCGGTAGCGCTCCGTCTCCTCCGGGCGGGTCAGATACGTCGCACTGCCGATGCTCTCGACATAGACCACTTCCGTCGGCCGGCCGTCCCGCAATCGCAGATGCGTGATGGGATACGGAGGTGAGACATCCCCGCTGTGAACGAATTCGACGATCCGGATATTGGTCCCGGGCACCTGTCCCAGGGCCAGCAACTGTTCCAGCTGGCGTCTCATGACCCGCCGGCCTCCACGAGGCCGATGGAGCACCCCTTCGTCCAGCAGTGCTGTGAGCACAGGGCGATCCGGCTGCCGCAGAATCCGCTGCCTGTCCAGCCGCAGAGCGACCCGCCGCTCGTTCTCGGCGTCCATCGGAAGGGCGGCGGAGATCACCGCTCGTGCGTAATCACGAGTCTGCAATAAGCCCGGCACGACGAGGGCCTCGTACATGATGATCCGCTCAGCACCCTGCTCGAGGCTTATCAGCCTCTTCAGGAAGTCCGGGGTGACATCGCTGTACTGCGTGTACCAGGCGCCGTTGGAGGACTGGGAGAGCAGATACTCGATCTCCGCCAGCTCTTCCCGGCCGGCCCCGTAGAAGGCCGCGAGATCACGGACGTCCCGCGCTTTCGGCTGGGTGGCAGCCCGCTCGAGGCGGCTGATCTTGGCGGCGGAAGCACGGATCGTCACCGCCGCCTCACTCAAGGTCAGACCCCGCTGGAGACGCAGCCTGCGCAGCCGCTCTCCGAGGAGCCGTGCTGCGGGATCCGGCTGTGACTGCTGCCCCGAGGGCATCGACGCTGCAGGCCCATCAGATCCCACGCGTACGCACTCTCCTCTGCGAGATCAACGCTTGCCCGAGTCTCGCAGAGCGGAGAACCCGATGGGACCGGACAAGCGTCGTCCTGCGCAGGGCTACGCAGTCAGTCCGTCGAACTCACCGTCCCGAGCTCCGGCCACAAAGGCTGCCATCTCCTGCCGCGTGTACACCAGGGCGGGCCCCGAGGGGTGGCGTGAGTTCCGGACGGCGACGCGCCCGTCGGGGAGCCCGGCGACTTCAACGCAGTTGCCCGCCCCTTGACTTGCCGTGCTCTTGATCCACCGGGCGCCCTTGATCCGGTCGGCGGGAACACCGTTGTCGTACTGCATGTACATCGCCTCCGACAGTCATACGGTTGCAATTTCGCGTGCAATTGCACGACGGTGAGCTGTCACGATAGAGGCCGCCACCCCTCCGGAAAATCCCTCACACGGGTGTCTCACGAGCGACTCGCAGATCCAGGACAGCTCCCTGACCTGGAGGTCACGGTGACACAGCTCGGCGGGGCAGGAGACCCTCAAGTCTCCTGCCCCGCCGAGCTGTTGAACGTCAGGCGCTCTCAGGAACGGTCGTCGCGCCGGGCGGCTTCGTCCTCCGCCTGCTTGGCCTCGACCTCAGGGTCCAGGACCGCCTGGCCGGTGCCGTCCACGGAGGACAGGCGCCCCGACTCGGGAACCTCCGTCGCGGCCGGCGGCTCCACCAGCCAGTCCGGGTTGGCCTGCTTGTCCCACCACTTCCACGCGGCGAAAGCACCGCCCGCGACCGCGCCCAGAATCACCAGCGTCTTCACGGCCTTGCCGGCCCTGGCCCGCCGTTCGTGCTTGCGGACCAGCTTCTGGATCTCCTTGGACGTCACCTGACCGCGCAGCGCGGCCAGGGCGGCCGCACTCCGGGCGGCGGCCTCGGTCGTCACCGGCACGGCCGCGGCCATCGCCTGCTCGATCCTCGGCCTGGAGTACTCCGCCGCCTGACGGGCGGCCTTGCGGGTGCGTTCGGCGGCGTCCTGGGCGGCCTGGTCGACCTTCGGCGGCACATGCGTGCGGGCCTGTTCCAGATACGGCTGCACATGGGTGCCGTACTGGACGCGTGCCTGCCCTGCGGCCTGCGTCACCTTGGGCGCCAGCCGTACGCGTGCCTCGTGTGCGTAGTGGGCGGCCCTGTCCTTGGCCGTGTCGGCGTAGGGCGCCACCACTTCCGCGGCGTGCAGCACGCTGTCCTTCGCCGAACCAGTCGCGGCGCGCACGCTGTCGATGCGGGTCACGGGTTCCTCCTCCTCGGTGGCGTACGGTATTTCGACTTTCCACCCTTTTACGGATCATGCCTCCCGGTGCACGACCAGGCATGCGCGGACGAGCATCCGGGTCACGCGAACCGGCATCCAGTGCCGATCACGTGCGATAGCGGATGAATAGGGGGTAACAGGAGCTTGTCGTCGACAATGCCACGGATCGCCGCCGAGCGCCCCCGCCCCGGAACTACTCGACAGGTTTTCTGCCCGCCCCGCCGAGGGTTTCCCCCCGTCGCACCGAGGCCGGACGACGCGCGGGCCCGACCGTGCGAGGATCAGGGAGTCACAGAAAGACAACGGAAGGCAGATCGTGGCCGAGCAGCTCTACGCCACCCTGAAGACCAATCACGGCGACATCGAAGTCCGGCTCCTGCCGAACCACGCGCCCAAGACGGTCAAGAACTTCGTCGAGCTCGCCCAGGGCGAGCGGGAGTGGACCCACCCGGAGACGGGACAGAAGTCCACGGACAGGCTCTACGACGGCACGGTCTTCCACCGGGTGATCAGTGGCTTCATGATCCAGGGCGGTGACCCGCTGGGCAACGGCACCGGCGGCCCCGGCTACCAGTTCGAAGACGAGTTCCACCCGGACCTGCGCTTCGACAAGCCCTACCTGCTGGCGATGGCCAACGCCGGCCCGGGCACCAACGGCTCGCAGTTCTTCATCACCGTCTCCCCGACGGCGTGGCTGAACCGCAAGCACACCATCTTCGGCGAGGTCACCGACGCGGCCAGCCAGAAGGTCGTCGACACCATCGCCACGACCCAGACCAACCCGCGCACGGACCGCCCGCTGAACGACGTGGTCATCGAATCGGTCGTCATCGAGACCCGCTGAGCGCGAAGGCTCCCGCAGGGAACCAATCGCCCCGCTCATCCGTAAGGATGAGCGGGGCGGGCTTATCTCACACGACCTAGGGGAGACCATGGACGACCAGGCTGCGGGCAGCCCGCAGGACGCCCACAGCGTCCCCATGTGCTACCGCCACCCGGACCGCGAGACGGGCATCCGCTGCACCCGCTGCGACCGTCCGATCTGCCCCGAATGCATGGTCAACGCCTCCGTCGGCTTCCACTGCCCCGAGTGCGTGCGCACCGGCTCCGGCACGGGACACCCGCCCACGGCCGCCATTCCCCGGACGATCGCGGGCGGTTCCGTCGCCGCCGACCGCCGACTGCTGACCAAGATCCTCATCGGGATCAACCTGGCCGTGTTCATCGCCGTCCAGGCCGACAAGGCACTGCTGGCCGATCTCGTCCTGCTCGGCGCCTGGCCACCCGCACCCTTCACACCCACCCAGGGTGTGGCGGGCGGCGAGTGGTACCGCATGGCGACCTCGATGTTCACGCACCAGGAGATCTGGCACATCGCGTTCAACATGCTCAGTCTCTGGTGGCTCGGTGGCCCGCTCGAAGCCGCACTCGGCCGTGTCCGCTACCTCGCGCTCTACTTCATCTCCGGGCTCGCGGGCAGCGCGCTGGCCTACCTGCTGACTCCCCCCGAGACGGCCACGCTGGGTGCCTCCGGCGCGATCTTCGGCCTCTTCGGCGCCACCGCCGTGCTGATGCGCCGGCTCAACTACGACATGCGGCCGATCATCGCCCTGCTGGCGATCAACCTGATCTTCACCTTCAGCCCGGGTTTCAACATCTCCTGGCAGGCCCACATCGGCGGCCTGGTCGCCGGTGTCGTCGTGGGATACGCCATGGTCCACGCCCCGCGCGAACGCCGCGCCCTGGTCCAGTACGGCACCTGCGCCCTCGTCCTGGCCGTGGTCGTTCTGGTGACCGTTCTGAGGACCGCGCAGCTCGTCTGAGCAGGCGTTGTCCACAGCGTGTGGCCGATCCTGTGCACGCTGTGCGGGAACGCATGTGCCCCCTGTCACTGACCTAGGTTTCCGCAGGTCAGGCAGGGGGCGAACAGGTTTTCGAGTGCCGGTACTTCCGTCATACCGGCGTCAACGTCCAACGGGTTATCCACAGATCGTCTTCATTATCCCCATGTGGAAAACCGCTGTGGATAACTCAGCGAACACCCCTGGGCAGAGCTGCGTTCACCTTCCGGTGACCGCTACTTCCACTGGGTCGAGACGCCGAATCCGGCGGCGATGAAGCCGAAGCCCACCACGATGTTCCAGTTGCCCAGCGAGTCCAGGGGCAGCGAACCGTCGGTGACGTAGAAGACGACGATCCAGGCCAGGCCGATGAGGAACATGGCCAGCATGACGGGCGCGACCCAGGCACGGTTGGTCAGCTTGATCGCGGTCGTCTGCTTGGCAGGCGGCGGCGTGTAGTCGGCCTTCTTGCGGATACGTGACTTCGGCACGAGGGTCTCTCCTGTCGATGCGCTGCGTGGCCGCGCAGGTAACTGGTCGGTCTGGGGGCAGCGTGAGGGGACTCCGATTGCTCCCCCGGGCGTCCGTTAGCGTAGTGCTTCCGCCGCGCCGAAGGAGATAAGGGTACGTTGAGCAATTCTGCCGACTCCCCCGGGACGGGATCCACCCCTGAGCGCGCGCGCCGTTTCCGGCCGGTGCGCATCCTCACGGCGGCCGTCTTCGCTCTCGCGGGGCTCATCTTCTTCACCAGCTTCAACACGGCCAAGGGCACGAACATCCGCACGGACACCTCGCTGCTGAAGCTGTCCGACCTCATCCACGAGCGCAGCCGTGAGAACGGCGAGCTGGACGAGAGCAACGGTGCCCTGCGCACGGACATAGAGGCGCTGGCCGAGCGTGACGACGGCAGTACCAAGGCCGAGGACGACAAGCTCACCGCTCTGGAGAAGCGCGCGGGCACGCAGAAGCTCAAGGGCGAGTCGGTGACCGTCACGCTCAACGACGCCCCGCCGGACGCCACCGCCAAGCTCCCCGGCTATCCCGAGCCGCAGCCCGACTACCTGGTCATCCACCAGCAGGACCTCCAGGCCGTGGTGAACGCGCTGTGGCAGGGCGGGGCCAAGGGCATCAAGGTCATGGACCAGCGGCTGATCTCCACCAGCGCGGTGCGCTGTGTGGGCAACACCCTGATCCTCCAGGGCCGGGTCTACTCGCCGCCGTACAAGATCACGGCGGTCGGTGACCCCGACAAGCTGAAGAACGCGCTCGCGGCCTCCCCGGCGATCCAGAACTACATGGTCTACGTCAACGTCTACGGGCTCGGCTGGAAAGTCGAGGAGAACGGCCCGGTGACGCTGCCCGGGTACTCGGGCACAGTGGATCTGCACTACGCGAAGCCCGTGGAGTAGCGGCCAGGCCGGGGGAGCTGCCGGTGCGCGTGATCGTCAGGACCGTCAGCGAACTCTGCATCACCGTCGGCAGCGTGATCGTGCTGTTCGTCGTCTATGTGCTCTTCTGGACCGGTGTCCGGGCCGACGGCGTCATGGACGATCAGATCGACCTGCTGCGTAAGGAATGGTCGAGGCCCCGCCCGCCGGCCGGCGACTCCCCCGCGGGCCCGGGCCGGCCCGCGCCATACGCCCAGGGCAGGCCTTTCGCGATCATGTACATCCCGCGGCTCGGTTTCACGTGGAACAAGCCCGTGCTCGAAGGCACCGCCACCGGCATCCTGAAGAAGGGGCTCGGCCACTACGCCGAGACCGCCCAGCTCGGGCAGGAGGGGAACTTCGCGGTCGCCGGCCACCGCCGTACCCACGGCGACCCCTTCAAGGACTTCCCCCAGATCAGGCGCGGTGACGCGGTGGTGTTGACCGAGGGCACGACCTGGTTCACGTATCGGATCGACAAAGGCCCGTACAAAACAGTGCCCTCGGACATCGAGGTGATCGACCCTGTCCCACGTACCTCCGGGTACACGCGTTCGGGACGCTATCTGACGCTGACCACGTGCGAACCGGAATGGGGACACAGTCATCGGCTGATCGTCTGGGCGCACCTGGACTCCACCCAGCCTGTGGAGGCCGGGAAACCAGAGGCGCTGCGCCGTTAGTCTGGTGGCTGTACGGCGTGGGTCTGGTGCCGTGGTACGACGGAAGGGACGGCATGTACGGCTGGATCTGGCGGCATCTGCCGGGGAACACGTGGGCCAAGGCAGTGATCTCACTCGTCCTGGTCGTGGCCATGGTCTACGTCCTCTTCCAGTACGTCTTCCCGTGGGCGGAGCCGCTGCTGCCCTTCAACGATGTGACGGTGGACAACCAGTGAGCGCGCGCATTCTCGTCGTCGACAACTACGACAGCTTCGTCTTCAACCTGGTCCAGTACCTGTACCAGCTGGGCGCCGAGTGTGAGGTCCTGCGCAACGACGAGGTGTCCACGGCCCATGCCCAGGACGGCTTCGACGGTGTCCTGCTCTCCCCGGGTCCCGGCACGCCGGAGCAGGCCGGGGTCTGCGTCGACATGGTCCGGCACTGCGCCGACACGGGTGTCCCGGTCTTCGGTGTCTGCCTCGGCATGCAGTCGATGCAGGTGGCGTACGGCGGTGTGGTGGACCGGGCGCCCGAGCTGCTGCACGGCAAGACCTCGCTGGTCGAGCACGGTGGCGGGGGCGTGTTCGCGGGCCTGCCGTCGCCGTTCACGGCGACGCGTTACCACTCGCTGGCCGCCGAGCCCGCCACGGTCCCGGCGGAGCTGGAGGTTACGGCCCGTACGCACGACGGCATCGTGATGGGTCTGAGGCACCGCGAACTGCCGGTCGAGGGCGTGCAGTTCCACCCCGAGTCGGTGCTGACCGAGCACGGGCACCGGATGCTGGCCAACTGGCTGGTGGAGTGCGGCGACCAGGGCGCGGTGGCGAGGTCGGCCGGGCTCGCCCCGGTGGTGGGCAGGGCCACGGCGTGACCGCGCTGCGCCCCGAGCGCGAGTCCGACACCTCGTACGGGCAGCAGTCGTACGGGGCGCGGGGTGCGTTCGAGGAGTGGCGGGGTGGGGAGTCGTACGGGGTGTCCCCGCACTCGCAGCCGCAGCCGCAGCAGTCGTACGCGTCGTACGAACCCGTGCCGGAGTCGTACGGGCCCGTGCCGGACGAGCCGTATCTGCCGCCCGCCGACGAGGAGACGGTGGCGCTGCGGATACCGGATCCTCCGCCGGGGACAGGTGCCTCCACGACGGGCTCTGCGGCTTCCTCCGGCTCACGGCGGGACGGATCCTCCCATGAGGGCCGCGCGGCCCGGAGAAAGGCCGCCAAGCGCCGTCAGGGGCGTCATGGTGGGGCGTCGGGCGCGTCGGACACCTCGTCCGCTCCGGCCGCTGCCGGGGGCCGGTCGGGGGCGCCGCTGTCGCGGGTCGAGGCACGGCGTCAGGCCCGGGCGCGCAAGCCCGGTCCGGCGGTGGTCGCCAGCCGGGCGATAGGCGAGGTGTTCATCACCACCGGCGTGCTGATGCTGCTGTTCGTCACCTACCAGCTGTGGTGGACCAACGTCCGGGCGCACGCTCAGGCCGGCCGGGAGGCGAGCAGCCTCCAGAACGACTGGGCGAGCGGCAAGCGCAACCCGGGTGTCTTCGAGCCGGGGCAGGGCTTCGCCATCCTGCACATTCCCAAGCTGGACGTGGTGGTCCCGATCGCCGAGGGCACCAGCAGCAAGGGCGTGCTCGACCGGGGCATGGTCGGGCACTACGCCGAGGGCGCGCTGAAGACGGCGATGCCCGGTGACAAGAGCGGGAACTTCGGGCTGGCGGGCCACCGCAACACCCACGGAGAACCGTTCCGGTACATCAACAAGCTCGCTCCCGGTGATCCGATCGTCGTGGAGACGCAGGACGAGTACTTCGTCTACAAGATGGCGTCGATCCTGCCGGTGACGTCACCGAGCAACACGAGCGTCCTGAATCCCGTGCCCACGGGTTCCGGATTCACCAAGCCCGGCCGCTACATCACGCTGACCACGTGCACGCCGGAGTTCACCAGCAAGTACCGGATGATCGTCTGGGGCAAGATGGTCGAGGAACGGCCGCGCAGCAAGGGCAAGCCGGATGCGCTCGTCAGTTAAGGGCAGATGACCAGTGGCAGCGACCACCGACACCGACCACGACAAGCACACCGGCGGGGCGTCCCGGCCGCCTGCGGCGCGCCGCGGGCCCGGCCCGATCGCCCTGGCGGTCAGCTTCTTCGGGGAACTCCTCATCACCGTGGGCCTGGTCCTCGGGCTGTTCGTCGTCTACTCGCTGTGGTGGACGAACGTGGTCGCCGACCGGGCGGCCGGCAAGCAGGCGGACAGGGTCCGTGACGGCTGGGCGCACGGCCGGGGCGGTCCCGGCGCGCTGGACACCAAGAACGGCATCGGCTTCCTGCACGTGCCGGCGATGAGCGGCGGCGAGGTGCTGGTCGAGAAGGGCACGTCGAGCAAGATCCTCAACGACGGTGTGGCCGGTTACTACACCGACCCCGTCAAGGCGACCCTGCCGATGTCGGGCAAGGAGGGCAACTTCTCCCTGGCCGCCCACCGGGACGGTCACGGCGCGAAGTTCCACAACATCGACAAGATCAGGAAGGGCGACCCGATCGTCTTCGAGACGAAGGACAAGTGGTTCGTCTACAAGGTCTACGACATCCTCCCCGAGACGTCGAAGTTCAACGTCAAGGTCCTCTCCCAGGTCCCGAAGGAGTCCGGCAAGAAGAAGCCGGGCCACTACATCACGCTGACGACCTGCACGCCGGTGTACACGAGCACGTACCGCTACGTGGTGTGGGGTGAGCTGGAGCGGGTGGAGAAGGTGGACGCGGCGCGTACGCCGCCTCAGGAGCTGCGCTGAGCCGCGATGTACGGCGGTGATGCCGCTGTCGGCTGCGATGTTGAGGGCGTCGCGGGTTGCGGGGCATGTCGCCACGAACAGGGCCAGGTCGGAGTGGTGCAGGACCTTGGCCGCCCGATGAACTTCTGGACTTCGGGACTGGTGATGGAAAGGTAGGGCGCGAATCTCTTGCACTGGACGACGATGGGCCTCCAGCAGTGGTGCGGCCTGGCTACACGAACCGACAGCTCGCGATCGCTTACCAGGCCGCACTTCACCTCGCGGGTATCCTCACCTGGACCCGCCGCTGACCGAGAGCCAGAACCTAGTTCCAGTCGGTGCAGGAGTTGAGCTTCCTGTCGCCTTCGAAGCGCGCGACCTCGACCCCCGTGTGCTCAATGCCGTAATCGGCCTGTGCGGTTGTACTGACCGTCAGGGTCTCCCCGTTGCCCTTGGTGTTGGAGCGCCACGGCCACTTGAAAACCTGCTGGCTTCCGACAGGCTTTGTGAGAAGGCGGACTCGTACGTGGTGGTCGTCGGCGGACGTGTCCGTAACCGACAGTGCGATCTTGAACTCGTCGAAGGGCCAGTGGTCCCCTGAAGGTACAGAGGCTCCCATACTGCCTCGCGCCCCGGTCGTGGAGCAGCTCGCAGTGCCCACAGCACCTTGAGGGCCGAACGCAGCAGTTGCGGTTTCAGCCCCAGCTTCAGCGGCCCGGGGTGTGGCTGACGCCTGACCGCTCAAGGTGATAGAGGCCACCACCGCTGCTGTACAGGCCGTGGCTATGCGCGTGCGCGTCTTCATGCCGCTTCTCTCCTCTTGGTTGCCGGTGTCCCGATCTGTCTGTGGACGGGACCGCCGGGTGATCACGGGGAGTGATCGTGGTCGAGACTCTCAGAGAGCACAAGCTAATTTCGAACTGGTGGTCGATAATTAGCCACTGCTGAACGTGGGGAAATGCCCGACCTGGTGAGTTTTGCGCGCCGAGGAAGGCGAAGGGGTGATCGCCCCTCCACTCGTGTGGGCGGTAGCCGGTTCTGCACGTGTGATGCGCGGAACGAGCCATCGGTCCATCGGTCAGGTGAGGCGTTCGGAAAGGATCCATTGTCCGCCCGGAATTGACAGTCCGACGCCACCACAATTCTCGGCGGCAGAGTAACGGCGGCCATGTGTTCGGCATCAGCAGCTGAACCGAGCTGTAGGGTTCGCGCCCGGCGGCAGCGAGACGAATGCCCTGGCACTCGGACAGCACGTCCAGACCGGCAAAAGAACCAGGAATCGAGCGGGACGGGTTCCACTCAATCGCTTGAAATCGTCATTTGCCTAAAGCCCCGCCTTTCGGTCGTTCGGATGAGGCGGGTTTCCGGCTCCTTTCCCCACCCTGTGAACGACTTCAGGAGGCGTGACGTCCGGACCTCCGAATGGTGAAACCCCGGCATCTCTCAGGATGCCGGGGTTCTCCGTGATGGCGGGTCTTTCCGCCGGAGGTCAGTCGTCCTCGTTGCCGCCGGTGAGGCCGCCGAAGATGCCGCCGTTCCCGCCGCCTCCGTTGTCGTTGCCGCCGTTGTTGTTCCCGAAGCCGACGGTCTGGAGGGTGATCGTCGTCCCTGCCGGGTCGTCGACCTCCTGGTCGCCCTGCGGGGCCTGGGCGATGACGCGGGCGTTGTCGCTCTGGTCGCTGCCACCAGCGAACTGGATCTTGGTGAAGCCGGCCTGCGCCAGGATCTGCTTGGCCTGGCCGACCGTCTGGCCGACGACCTGCGGGACCTTGACCTTCTGCTGCTGCTTCTTCTTGCCGATCTGGATGTTGACCGACGAGTTCGGGTCGACCGACGTGCCGGCCTGCGGCGTGGTCTGGATGACCTTGCCGACCTGGCTGTCGTCGTCGGTCTCCACCTCGGTGCAGTTGCCGACCAGGTTGCTGGCCTGCATCTGCTGCTTGGCCTCATCACAGGTCCTGCCCAGCACGTCCGGGACGGTGGACTTCTCCGCCTCCTTGGCGATGGTCAGGGTGATCGTGGAGCCCTTCTCCACCTCTTCGCCCGTGGTCGGGTTCTGCTCCAGCACCTTGCCCGGTTCCTCGGGAGAGGTGCGGGTCTTCGTCTCGATCTTGAACTCGTACTTGTCGCCCGCCAGTTTTTCCTTGGCCTCGTCGACACTCAGGCCGGTGACGCTGGGAACCGTCACCTTGGGCGCCCCCGTCGACAGGACCAGGGAGATGGTGTCGCCCTTGTTGACCTCCGCCCGGAACTCCGGGTTCTGGGAGCAGACTTTGCCCTCGGGCTGCTTGTCGCAGGGCTTGCTGGAGAAGGACACCTTGAGGTCGGAGTTCTCGGCCAGCTTCTCGGCGCTCTGCTTCGTCTCGCCGACGAATTTGGGGGTGAGGACTGTGTCGTTGCTCACGCCGTCGCCGCTGACCGCCCACCGGCCGATCAGGATCGCGCCGACCAGGACCAGGAGGCCCGCCACGACCAGCAGGATGGTGGAGGTGTTGGACTTGCGCTGCTGCCCGCGGCGCCGGTCGGGGCGGTCGTCGTAGCCGTAGCCGCCGTCGTCCGGGTTCATCGGGGGCAGCATCGAGGTGGCGCCCGCGCCGGAGTCGGCGCGCAGGGCCGTCGTGGGCTGGTCGTCGGGGTAGCCGCCGTAGCCCACCGCGCCCATGGCGGCAGTGGCGGCGACCGGCTGGCCGTCGAGGCAGGCCTCGATGTCGGCGCGCATCTCGTCGGCCGACTGGTAGCGGTAGTCCGGGTCCTTGACGAGCGCCTTCAGCACGATCGCGTCCATCTCGGGCGTGATCTCGGGGTCGAAGACCGACGGGGCCTGGGGCTCCTCCCGGACGTGCTGGTAGGCCACGGCCACCGGGGAGTCGCCGACGAACGGCGGACGCACGGTCAGCAGTTCGTAGAGCAGACAGCCGGTGGAGTACAGGTCGGAGCGGGCGTCGACCTGCTCGCCCTTGGCCTGCTCCGGCGAGAGGTACTGGGCAGTGCCGATGACCGCGGAGGTCTGCGTCATCGTCATGCCGGAGTCGCCCATGGCGCGGGCGATGCCGAAGTCCATGACCTTGACCTGGCCGTTGCGCGTCAGCATGACGTTCGCCGGTTTGATGTCGCGGTGGACGATGCCGGCGCGGTGGGAGTACTCCAGGGCCTGGAGGATGCCGATGGTCATCTCCATGGACCGCTCAGGCAGCAGCTTGCGGCCGGAGTGCAGCAGCTCACGCAGGGTCGAGCCGTCCACGTACTCCATGACGATGTACGGGATCGACACGTTGTCGATGTAGTCCTCGCCCGTGTCGTAGACCGCGACGATCGCGGGATGGTTGAGCGAGGCGGCCGACTGGGCCTCCCGGCGGAACCGGGCCTGGAAGGAAGGGTCACGCGCGAGGTCCGCGCGCAGCGTCTTCACCGCCACGGTGCGTCCGAGGCGGGTGTCATGCGCGAGGTAGACCTCCGCCATGCCACCACGCCCGAGCACCTGGCCCAGTTCGTACCGGCCGCCGAGGCGACGCGGCTCTTCCATAGCTACCTACCAGCCCTCTCCGTCGGTCCCGACCGGCACGCTTGTACGGTCGAGGCTGCCGTCCGGGCCTACCGTACCCGGCTCGTTCTGTGTGACCTGGCCAAGCCCGTCAGCCGATACAGGACCGGTATCGCAACGTGCACCGATGTGAAGCAGACGTGATCGGGGTCACTTGTTGCTGTTGATGACCGCCTCCATCACGTTCCTCGCGATCGGTGCCGCGAGGCCGCCTCCGGAGATGTCGTCACGGACGGCGTTGTCGTCCTCGACGACGACCGCCACGGCGACCGGCGAGCTGCCGTCCTTGTCCTTGGCGTAGGAGATGAACCACGCGTAGGGGTTCTCGCTGTTGTCGACGCCGTGCTGGGCGGTACCGGTCTTGCCGCCCACCGTGACGCCGTCGATCTTGGCGTTGGTGCCCGTGCCCTTGTCGACGACCGTCTCCATCATCGACTGGAGGATCTGGGCGTTCTCCGCCGACAGCGGCCGGCTCAGCTCCTCGGGGTCCGTCTTCTCGATCGGGTCGAGGCCGGGCGACTGGAGCGCGTCGACCATGTACGGCTTCATCAGCTTGCCGTCGTTGGCGACGGCCGAGGCGACCATGGCCATCTGCAGCGGGGTCGCGGCGGTGTTGTACTGGCCGATCGACGACAGCGCGGTCTGCGAGGGGTTCATGTCGTCGGAGAAGACCGAGGCGTTGGCGCGGACCGGCGTGAACTGCTCCTCGTCGAAGCCGAACTTCTTGGCCATGTCCAGCATCTTGTCGTTGCCGAGGTCCGAGCCGATCTTGCCGAAGACGGTGTTGCAGGAGTACTGGAGGGCGACCCGCAGCGTGGCGTCCTTGCAGGGGATGTTGCCCTCGTTGGGCAGCTTGGTGGTGGTGCCCTTCATGATCCAGGGATCGGGCGAGTCCGTCTTTTCGTCGGCGCTGGTGTACAGCCCGTCCTCCAGCGCCGCGGCCGCGGTGACCACCTTGAAGGTGGAGCCGGGCGGGTAGGTCTCGCGCAGTGCCCGGTTGAGCATCGGGTCGTCCGGGTTGTTCTTCTTCTGCAGCTTCTGCCAGGCCTCGGTGTCCGTCGTCGTGGAGTTCCCCGCGAAGGACGATGGGTCGTACGACGGGAACGAGGCCAGGGCCAGGATCTTGCCCGTCGACGGCTCCAGGGCGACGACGGCGCCCTTGCCGCCCTGCTTCTTCAGACCGTTGTACGCGGCCTTCTGCGCGGCGGCGTTCAGCGTGGTGACGACGTTGCCGCCCTGCTGCTTCTTGCCCGTGAGCATGTCGAGTGTGTTGCGGAAGAACAGCCGGTCGTCGTTGCCCGTGAGGATGCCGTCCTCGATGGACTCGAGCTGGGTGGCGCCGAAGGCCTGCGAGGCGTAGCCGGTGACCGGCGCCCACATCGGGCCGTTCTTGTACGTGCGCTTGAACTTGAAGTCGCTGCCCGACGACTCGGCGGAACCGGTGACCGGCTTCCCGCCGACGATGATGTTGCCGCGGGGAGAGGCGTAACGCTCGATGGTGACGCGGCGGTTGTTCTTGTCGGTCCTCAGCTCGTCGGCCTGGACGTACTGGATCCAGTTGTCGCGGATCAGCAGGGCCAGGACGAGCAGGCCGCAGAAGATCGCGATCCGGCGCAGGGGCTTGTTCATGACGGGCGGACCACCTGGGTCATCTCGGCGTCGGGGTTGGCGGCGGGAGCGGGAGCCGGGCGGCGCGCGGTGTCGCTGATCCTCAGCAGGATGCCGATCAGCGCCCAGTTGGCGATCACGGAGGAACCGCCGTACGCCACGAACGGCAGCGTCATACCGGTCAGCGGGATGAGGCCCATCACACCGCCGGCCACGACGAAGACCTGGAGGGCGAAGGCGCCGGACAGGCCGATCGCCAGCAGCTTGCCGAACGGGTCGCGGGCCGCGAGGGCGGTGCGCACGCCCCGCTCGACGATCAAGCCGTAGAGCAGCATGATCGCCATGACGCCCGCCAGGCCCAGCTCCTCGCCGAAGGTGGCGAGGATGAAGTCGGAGTTGGCGGCGAAGCCGATGAGGTCGGAGTTGCCCTGTCCGAGACCGGTGCCGAGGGTGCCGCCGGAGCCGAAGGCCCACAGGGCCTGCATGGACTGCTCGGTGTGGCCCAGCTTGCCCTGTCGGCTCAGTTGGTACTCGAGCATCGGGTTCAGCCAGGCCTGCACACGTGTCTGGATGTGCGGTTCGAAGCTGGCCACGCCGACGGCGCCGGCCGCGGACATCAGCAGACCGAAGACGATCCAGCTGGTCCGCTCGGTGGCGACGTACAGCATGATGACGAACATCCCGAAGAACAGCAGGGACGTACCGAGGTCGGTCTCGAAGACCAGGATGAGGATCGAGATCACCCAGACCACGAGGATCGGGCCCAGGTCGCGGCCGCGCGGCAGGTACAGGCCCATGAAGCGGCGGCTGGCCAGGGCCAGGGCGTCCCTCTTGACCATGAGGTAACCGGCGAAGAACACCGCGAGGGCGATCTTCGCGAACTCGCCGGGCTGGAGCGTGCCGAGGCCGGGGATCTTGATCCAGATCTTGGCGCCGTAGATGTTCGCGCCGAGTCCGGGCACCAGCGGCAGGACCAGCAGGAGCAGCGCACCGGCCATGGAGATGTACGTGTAGCGCTGCAGGACGCGGTGGTCCTTGAGGAAGATCAGCACGGCCACCAGCAGGGAGACGCCCATCGCGGAGTACAGCAGCTGCCGGGGAGCCGCCTCGACGAACTGCTTGCTCGCCTGGAGCTTCTCCGACTGGTCCAGCCGCCAGATGACCACCAGCCCCAGCCCGTTCAGCAGGGTGGCCAGCGGCAGCATCAGCGGGTCCGCGTACGGCGCGAACTTGCGGACGACGAGGTGGCCGACGCCCGCGAGCAGGCCGAGCCCGAGTCCGTAGCTCAGCAGGCCCGGAGGCACCGAGTCGTGGAGGGCCAGGCCGACGTTGGCGTAGGCGAACACCGGGATGACGACGGCGAACACCAGCAGCGCGAGCTCGGTGTTGCGCCGGCTCGGCGCGCCGATGGCGCCGATCGTGGACGTGTGGTGCGTCGCCGAGTGCGACGTATTCGTACCGCTCATCGTGTGACAGGGCCTCTCACGGCTACTGCTTACCGCACAGCGAGACGACCTTCTGCTCTTCCTCAGAGAGGCTGGGGCCGGGGCTGGGAGTGGGTGCGGTCGTGGTCGGGGGCGTGGACTTCTCCGGTGCCGACGGTGAACCCGACGGGCTGGACGGGTTCGGCGTCGGTGTGGCCTTGGACGTGAAGGAGGCGGGAGTGGTTCCCGTGGTGCCCCCGGCCTCGCCTTCGCCGGTCTTGGAGTTGTTCTTGCTCTCGGCTTCGCGCCGCTGCGCCTGCTTCTTGCACGCGGAGGCCTGCACCGACAGTTCCTGGATCTTCGCCTGGGCGTCTTTCAGTCCGCCCTCGGGGATGGTCGCCTCGACCAGCTTCTGCTGGTAGGGCGGCAGGTACTTGAGTTCGATCTCGGGGTGGTCCTTCTCGACCTTCGAGAGTGAGACCCAGGCCAGGTCCTGGCTGATGCCCCGGTACAGCGCGACGTGTTCGTCCTCGGTGCCGACGTAGTACTGCGTCTGCGTCCAGCGGTAACCGCCGTACAGGCCGCCGCCGATGACGGCCAGCGCGAGGATGCCGTACAGGGATCTCTTCAGCCACCGGCCCTTTCTGCGGGGCTTGGTGAAGTCGTCGTCGCCGTAGTCGAAGCCGGACGCCGGGATGTAGCCGGTGGTGTCGCCGGAGCCGGGCGGGCCGAACTCGCCGCCGCCGCCCTGGCCGTGACCCCGGCGGCCGAGCCCGGAGGCACGGCCCGCGGGGGTCTGCATGATGCCGTTGTCGTGCAGCTGGTGCTGGTTCTCGGCGACGGCGCCGACCACGACCGGGGTGTCGGACAGCTGCCCCGCGAGGGTGTCGCCGGTGTCGAGGTCGAGGACGTCGGCGATGATGACCGTGATGTTGTCCGGGCCGCCGCCGCGCAGCGCCAGCTCGATCAGGTTCTGGACGGTCTCCTGGGGGCCCTGGTAGCTGGCGAGGGTGTCCTCGAGGGTCTGGTGGGACACGACCCCGGACAGGCCGTCGGAGCAGATCAGGTAGCGGTCGCCGGCGCGGACCTCGCGGATCGACAGGTCCGGCTCGACATGGTCGCCGGAACCGAGGGCGCGCATCAGCAGCGAGCGCTGCGGGTGCGTGGTCGCCTCCTCCTCGGTGATGCGGCCCTCGTCGACCAGGCGCTGCACCCAGGTGTGGTCCTGGGTGATCTGCGTGAGGACGCCGTCGCGCAGCAGGTAGGCGCGCGAGTCGCCGACGTGGACCAGGCCGAGGCGCTGGCCCGTCCAGAGCAGGGCGGTGAGGGTGGTCCCCATGCCCTCCAGCTGGGGGTCGTCCTCGACCATGGAGCGCAGCTGGTCGTTGGCGCGCTGCACGGCGGTGCCGAGCGAGGTGAGGATGTCGGAGCCGGGGACGTCGTCGTCGAGGGCGACGATGGTGGAGATGGCCTCGGAGGAGGCGACCTCACCGGCCGCCGCGCCGCCCATGCCGTCGGCGATGGCGAGCAGGCGGGGGCCGGCGTACCCGGAGTCCTCGTTGCCCTCCCGGATCATGCCCTTGTGCGATCCGGCCGCGAAGCGCAGTGACAGACTCATGCGCACCTCGCCTGTCGGCTCCGGGTACAGCCGGTCGTGTCGAGCCACACTGCCCACCCTCCGGTCGGGAGCGCGCCGGGGGCCGGGGTGGGGCCCGCCGCTGCGTGCTCGCTCCGCTCGCGCCTATCCATGATGTAGCACTACTTCCGCAGCTCGATGACGGTCTTGCCGATGCGGATCGGCGCGCCCAGCGCAATCGGTGTGGGAGTCGTCAGCCGGGACCGGTCCAGGTAGGTGCCGTTGGTGGAGCCGAGGTCCTCGACGATCCACTGGCCGTCGCGGTCCGGGTAGATCCTGGCATGGCGGCTGGAGGCGTAGTCGTCGTCCAGCACGATCGTGGAGTCGTGCGCCCGGCCCAGGGTGATGGTCTGGCCCTGGAGCGCGACCGTCGTGCCGGTGAGGGTGCCCTCGGTCACGACCAGCTTGGTGGGAGCGTTGCGGCCGCGGCGGCCGCCGGCGGGCTGCTGGCGCTGCGGCGGTGGTGCCTGGCGGGCGGCGGCCTGCTGCTGGCGGCCCGCCTCGCGGCGCGAACCGCGCTGGGTGACGCGCGTACCGAAAAGGTCGCTGCGGATGACCTGCACGGCCACGATCACGAACAGCCACAGTACGGCCAGGAAACCCAGCCGCATGACCGTGAGGGTCAGCTCTGACATTGCCCCCGCTTCACCCTTCGGCTTGCCGGTAAATGATGGTGGTGCTGCCCACGACGATCCGCGAGCCGTCGCGGAGCGTAGCGCGGGTGGTGTGCTGCCCGTCCACCACGATGCCGTTGGTGGATCCGAGATCCTGGATCGTCGAGGGCGTTCCGGTCCGGATCTCGCAGTGCCGGCGGGAGACGCCGGGGTCGTCGATCCGCACGTCGGCGTCGGTGCTGCGGCCCAGCACCAGCGTCGCGCGGGAGATCTGGTGGCGGGTGCCGTTGATCTCGATCCAGTGGCGGGTGCGTCCGCCGGCGGCCGGTGCGGCCGGGGGCCGCTGGGCGCCCGCGGCGGGCGGGTAGCCGTACCCGCCGGGGCGGCCGCCGGGGGGCGGCGAGGCGGGCATGGGCGGGGCGCCGCCGGGTGCGGCGGACGGCGGGTAGCCGTAGCCGCCGGGGCGTCCAGCCGGTGCGGCGGGCGCGGCGCCGCCCCCGGGGCCGCCCTGCTGGCTGCTGGAGGAGGCGAGCGTACGGCTGCGCACCCGGTACAGGCCGGTGTCGAGGTCGTCCGCCTTCTCCAGGTGCACCTTGATCGGGCCCATGAAGGTGTAGCGCTGCTGCTTGGCGTAGTCGCGCACCATGCCGGCGAGTTCGTCGCCGAGCTGGCCGGAGTAGGGGCTGAGCCGCTCGAAGTCCGGGGTGCTCAGCTCGACGATGAAGTCGTTGGGCACGACCGTCCGGTCGCGGTTCCAGATGGTGGCGTTGTTGTCGCACTCACGCTGGAGAGCTCCCGCGATCTCCACGGGCTGCACCTCGGACTTGAACACCTTGGCGAAGGTGCCGTTGACCAGACCTTCGAGACGCTGCTCGAACTTCTTCAGGACTCCCATGGGGCACCTCCTCCGTACTGCCGTCCTGTGTACTGCCCTGCGGGCCGATTGCCTGGTACTGCTTACTGATCGTATCCACGCGCCGCTCGATCGGCTGGTTCCCCCTGTCAGCCCCGCCGACGGGTGTCGACGCATGACGAAGTTCCCTGTGGAGCTCTCCTTCGAACTCCTCCGGTGCTACTGCTGCGCGTAACCGCCTCACGTATGCCTGACAAGGATCGTAGAGGCGGCCGGAGACCAGTGTCCCGCACCCGGCTGTGGACCCGGGCCCCCTCCTGCGGAGACGGCGGGTACCGGTACGAGGTTGATACGTGAACCGGTACGCGTTGATACGTGGCAGGGACATCGAAGGTTCGGCGGCGGGTCCGCAGGCGGCGATAAGGGATGTGAATCCACCCCTTCCAGCGTGCTAATGTTCTGGGTGTCGGAAGGCGCCCGCCCCAAGGGGCAGACGCCCAGGACACACCCAATGCGCGGGTGGCGGAATAGGCAGACGCGCTGGATTCAGGTTCCAGTGCCCGCAAGGGCGTGGGGGTTCAACTCCCCCCTCGCGCACCGTGGGAACGGGCGGCATCGATCAGATGCCGCCCGTTCTTCGTTTTGGGGGTGTGACGGTCGTCTCGGGCCGTCTCCCGCGTGCGCTGTGTGAGGAAGGTCTCAGGCCTGGTCGGTCCGGCTTTCCCCCAGGGTCCGCCCCGGGGCGAAGCGTTCCCGTACGGCCCGGGTGTCGAGGAGGCGGGCGGGGTAGCCCGGGCCGGTGCGGACGGACATGTCCCGCTGGCGCAGGGGCTCGCCGCAGGCGGAGCAGACGACCCGGGCCTCGGTGTCGTGGTCGCACGAGGTGTGGTGCAGGACCACCGGGGCTCCTTCGTCGCCGGCCAGCCAGCGGTCGCCCCAGGCGTTGATCGCGGCGAGGACGCCGAAGAAGTCGCGGCCCTTGTCCGTCGGCAGGTACTCGTGGCGGACCGGGTCGCTCTGGTAGGCGCGCCGCCGCAGCAGGCCCTCGGCCTCCAGGCGCCGCAGCCGGTCGGTGAGGGTGTTGCGGGCGATGCCGAGGGTGCCGATGAAGCCGTCGAAGCGGGTTTCGCCGTAGAAGACCTCGCGCAGGACCAGCAGGGTCCAGGCGTCGCCCAGGATGTCGGCGGTGCGGGCGATCGAGCAGGGCCAGGTGCCGAACGACGTCCTTCTCATGGGTTCACTGTAGAAGGCCGTTCCCTGTTCGGTCTCATGATGAGATCGACCCGGCCGGGCGCGGGACCCGCGCGTCGGCGCGGACGACCCTGCCGGTCGTGCGCGTCGGCGCGGTGCGATCCCGCCCGGCCGGGTGGGTCATGTGCGCGTCCCCGCGGAGCCCGCCGGGGCGCGGCGCAGGGCGAGGGCGGCCGGGACCGTCGCGGAGACCACGGCCAGCAGGGCGCAGAGGGCCGCCGTCGTGGCGAGGGCCTGCCACGGGAGGGTGACGGTGGGCCGGACCGACAGCAGGGCGAGGGCGCCCCACAGGCCGGCCAGGTTGACGCCGGTGACCAGGAGGCCGAGGAGCGCCCCGGCCGCGACCGCCGTCAGGGCCTCGGCACCGGTCAGCCGCAGGACCTGCCACCGGGTGGCTCCGGCCAGCCGCAGCACGACCAGGTCGCGGGCCCGGTCGGAGGCCGCCATGACCGTGGTGTTGACCACGGAGATGCCCGAGTAGAGCAGGGCGATGCCGAGGACCAGGAAGAGGCCGAGGCGGGTGGTGCGGTCGGTCTCCGGGCGGGTGGAGCTGATCCAGTCGTCCCCGGTGAGCACCCGGCCGCCTGCCGGGCCGACCGCCTCGCGCAGGGCGGCGGCCACGGCGGCCGGGGCCGTGCCGTCGCGGAGGGCCACGTCCACGCGGTCGACGGCGGCGCCGGGGGCGTTGCGCGGGGTGACGTAGACGCCGTTGTCGCCGGTGCCGGTGGTCATCACCGCGGCTACGCGGAGGGTGCGGGGTGTTCCGTCGCCGAGCCAGACCCGGACCCGGTCGCCCACCCGGTGCCGCTGCCACTCCTCGTTGACGACGATCGAGTTGTCGTCGAGGTCGCCGAGCCTGCCCCCCGCGATCGGCAGACGGGTGGTGGCCGCCAGGGCGCCGGGGGTCGCGGCGCGGGCCTCGGAGCGGATCAGGGCCACGCCGTCCTCCAGGACGTGGACGGCCGTCGAGGAGGTCGGGGAGATCCGGGCGTGCGGTATCGCGTGGAGCTTGCGCAGGGTGTTCGCGTCGAAACTCGTTCCGGCCGAGGGGGTGACGACGAAGGCCGCGGTGGTGCGGTCGCTCGTCTCGGTGGTCTTCGCGTCGTTCAGGGTCGCGGTGGCGCCCAGGAGTGAACCGGCGAGCGCGACCGTGACCAGGACGGGGGCGGCGAGCGCGGCGGTCCGGCGCACTCCGGTGGCGGTGTTCTCCCGGGCCAGCATGCCCACGGCCGACGGGAAACAGGTCAGCAGCCGGGTCAGGGGCCGCAGCACGAGGGGCGCGAGCAGGGCGCCCGCGGTGATCAGGAGCATCGGGCGGCTGATGTAGGTCTTGCGGTGCAGCAGGTCGGACGGGTCGCCGATGAGGGACCAGGCCGCCAGCGCGACGGCCGTGAGCAGCAGGACCGCGCCGCACAGCAGGCGGCCCCGGGTCAGCGGCGCGCTGTCCACGACTGCCTCGCGCAGGGCCTCGGTGGGGGCGGTGCGCCCGGCCCGCCAGGAGGCCGCGATCGCTCCGCACAGGGCGACGAGCAGGCCCGTCCAGAAGGCCGCGTGATACGGCCAGGTGTGCTCCCCGAGGGCGAACCAGGCGGGGGCGAGCCCTTCGTCGACGACCCGGGCCACCAGCGGCGGTGCCGCGTGGGCGCCCAGCGCACAGCCGGCGGCCGAGGCGAGGACGCCGACGGCGAGGGCCTCGGCAAGGACGGTCCGGCGGATCTGGGCCGGGGTCGCCCCGGCGGTGCGCAGCAGGGCGAACTCCTTGCGGCGCTGGGCGACCGCGAAGGCGAAGGTCGAGGCGACGACGAAGACGGACACGAAGGCGGTGACGCCGCCGGCGGTGCCGAACAGGGCGTTCGTCGCGGTGAGCGCCTCACCGTCACGGCCGGGATCGGCGTCGGCGAGGCGGCGCGCGGCACCGGTGAGGACCGAGGCGCTGCCGCCCACCGCCTTCCGTACGGACGCGGGGTCGGCACGCACCACCAACTGGGCGGCTTTCGGCTGTAGTCGGGCGGCGCGGGCGTCGGTGAAGAACACGGCGTTCTCGAAACCGCGTGCCGCGAGGGTGCCGACGACGCGGACGGGGCCCCGGTCGGTGCGGACCCGTTGGCCGGGGCGCGCCCAGTCGCCGGTGACGACGGCCTCGTCGGCCGCCAGCGGTGCCCGGCCGCCGGTGAGGTCGTAGGGGGCGAACGCGGCGGTGGACCAGGGGTGGCCCACCAGGTCGGCGGGGCCGCCCCGCGCCCGCACGGGGAACGCCCGGTCCTCGACGACCGGGCCCAGCTGCCGCAGTCGCGCGACGGTGGCGGGCGGTACGGGGCGCGGGTGGGCGAGGGGGGATTCCTTGGCGCCGACCGGGGTCGGGACGCGCAGGGTGTCCTGGCCCTTGACCACGACCGGCGCCGCCGCGAAGCGTTCGGGGCCGCGCTCCGGCGCGGTGGTGGTCGCGGCCAGGGCCAGGCCCATCACGGTGAGCAGGGCCACGCCCAGGCCGAGCGCGACGAAGCTGCCGGTGAAGGTGGTCCAACGGGTGCGCAGGGTGCGCAGGGTGACACTCAGCACGGCACGGCCTCCAGACGGGTCATGCGGGTGGCGATGGTGTCGGCGTCGGCGCCGGTCAGCTCCCCGGTCACGCGGCCGTCGACGAGGAAGACCACACGGTCGGCGTACGCGGCGGCCACCGGGTCGTGCGTGACCATCACGACCGTCTGGCCCTCCCGGTCGACCATGCCGCGCAGCAGCTCAAGCACCTCGCGGCCGGTCCGGGTGTCCAGGGCGCCGGTCGGTTCGTCGCCGAACAGCACGTCCGGCCGGATGATCAACGCCCGGGCCAGGGCGACGCGTTGCTGCTGGCCGCCGGAGAGCTGCGAGGGCCGGTGCCCGGCCCGGTCCGCGAGGCCGACCTGTGCCAGTGCCCGTCGTATGTGGTCCGCCGGGACACGGCGGCCTGCCAGGCGCAGGGGGAGGGCCACGTTCTGCGCGGCGGTCAGCGAGGGCAGCAGGTTGAACGCCTGGAAGACGAACCCGACACGCTCTCGCCGCAGCAGGGTGAGGCGGCGTTCGCTCAGCCCGGTCAACTCGGTGCCGCCCAGGGTGACCGAGCCGGAGGTGGGCCGGTCCAGGCCGGCCGCGCACTGGAGCAGCGTCGACTTGCCGGAGCCGGACGGGCCCATGACGGCGGTGAAGGTCCCGGAGGGGAACGCTAGGGAGACCGCGTCGAGCGCGGTCACGGAGCCGTAGGTCCTGGTGACCGTGTCCAGCCGAATGGCGTCGTGTGTCATGGGTTCCCCCCGGTGTCGGTGTGCTTCCACCAAACCGGGCGGGGGCGGGTCCGCGCACTGCGGCGGGGCCTAGACCTGGGGTAGGGCCAGGCATACCCCCGGGTCTCCGTCTGAGCCCATGGCCGGGGGCGGCCGCCCGCTTCTACGGTGATCCCCATGCATCCTCACAACGTGTGGCAGGCCCTGTCCCGCCCCGGCTATCCGCTGTCGGCGTGGCCGTGGCGCTCGGCCGTCTACCTGCTCACCGGCGCGGTGACCGGAGCCGTCGTGCTCGTGGGGATCGTGGTGTCGGCGGTGGCCGGCGGGGTGCTCGCGCTCGCCCTGGTGGGGCTGCCGCTGCTGCTCGGGACGGCCCTGGCGGGCCTTCCGGTGGCGGCGGTGGAGCGGCTGCGGCTGCGGCTGGTCGACGCGGAGCCGGCGCCCGATCCGCACCGGGCGCCCACGGAGCCGGGGCTGCGGGCCTGGCTGTCGACGCGGTTGCGGGAGCGGGCCACCTGGCGGGAGCTGGGTCACGCCCTGCTGTTCGCGGGGCTGTTGTGGCCGGTCGACGCCCTCGCGTTCGCCGTTCTGCTGCTGGGGCCGCTGTCCGTGGTGGCGACTCCCGTGCTGATGGCCGTCCTCGGCGAGGCGAAGGTGCTGAAGGTGTGGCTGGTCACCACCTGGCCGGCCGCCGTCGGGTGGGCCGCCCTCGGGCTGGTCCTGCTCGTGCTGGGCGTCTATCTGCTGGGTGTGGTGGCCGGGGCCCGGGCCGGTCTGACCCGGCTGCTGATCGCGCCCCGGGAGGCCGATCTGGGGGCCCGGGTGGTCGAACTGGCCCGCTCCAGGGTGCGGTTGGTGGACGCCTTCGAGGCGGAGCGGCGGCGTATCGAGCGCGATCTGCACGACGGGGCGCAGCAGCGGCTCGTCGCCCTGACGATGACGCTCGGGCTGGCCCGCCTCGACGCCCCGCCCGGCCCGCTCGCCGACCAGCTCGCCAAGGCGCACCAGGAGGCGGGCGCGGCCCTGGCGGAGCTGCGCGAGCTCATCCACGGCATCCATCCCAAGGTCCTCGCCGACTACGGCCTCGAAGCCGCCGTCGCCGACGCCGCGGACCGTTCGGCCGTGCCCGTGGACGTCGATCTGGAGCTGCCCGGACGGCTCTCCCCGGCGGTGGAGGCCGCCGCCTACTTCGTGGTGTGCGAGGCGTTGGCCAACGTGGGCCGGCACAGCGGCGCGGACCGGGCCGAGGTGAGCGGCGGGCACCGCGACGGGCGGCTGCTGCTGCGGATCCGTGACGACGGGCGCGGTGGGGCGCGGGCCGGGGAGGGCAGCGGGCTGACCGGGCTCGCCGACCGGGTGTCGGTGCTCGATGGCAGACTCTCCCTGTCCAGTCCGCCGGGCGGACCGACCCTGCTGTGTGTGGAGATCCCTTGTGAGCCTGCGAGTTGAGCGACCGCTGCGCGTCGTCCTGGCGGAGGACAGCGTGCTGCTGCGGGACGGGCTCGTCGGACTGCTGACGCGCTGCGGGCACGAGGTGGTGGCGGCCGTGGGGGACGCCGAGGCGCTGGTCGCGGCCGTCGGGGAGCACGACCCGGACGTGGTCGTGACGGATGTGCGGATGCCGCCCGGCTTCCAGGACGAGGGCCTGCACGCGGCCGTGCGGCTGCGCCAGGAGCGGTCCACGCTGCCCGTGCTGGTGCTCAGCCAGTACGTGCAACGCCGGTACGCCGCCGAACTGCTGGACTCCGGCGACGGCACGGGCGTCGGCTATCTGCTCAAGGACCGCGTCGGCCAGGTCGAGGAGTTCGTGGAGGCGCTCGGCGACGTGGCGGACGGCGGCACGGTCGTCGACCCGGAGGTCGTGCGGCAGCTGCTGCGGCGCCGCCGGGACCCGCTGGAGCGGCTCACCCCGCGTGAGCGGGAGGTGCTGGCGCTGATCGCCGAGGGCCGGTCCAACAGCGCGATCGCCCGCGAACTGGTCGTCTCGGAGGCGGCCGTGGGCAAGCACGTCTCCGGCATCCTCACCAAGCTGGACCTGCCGCCGGCGGACTCGACCCACCGCCGGGTGCTGGCGGTGCTGGCGTATCTGCGGTCCTAGGTCGTGTCCGCACGCGCGGGCCGTATCGACGCGTTGTATAAAAACCAGCGAGTTGGTTTCATTGCGTCGCCATCAGAGCCCTGCAGGGGAGCCACGGGTGACCAAACAGGACCGGGCCGTCCGGACCCGACGCGCGCTGATCCGTTCGGCGGCCGAGCAGTTCGAGGACCGGGGCTATGTCCGGGCCAGTCTGGCGGAGATCAGCGCGGGAGCCGGAGTCAGCTCCGGCGCGCTGCACTTCCACTTCGCCAACAAGGCCGCCGTCGCCGAGGCCGTCGAGCACGCGGCGGCCCGCGCCCTGCGCGCGGTCGCGGTCCGCGGCCACGGGGGCGACGGCTGTGCCCTGCAACGCCTCGTGGACCTCACGCACCACGTCGCCCGGCTGCTGTGCGCGGACGTCGTGGTGCGGGCGGGACTGCGGCTCAACGCCGAGGGGGTCGCCGGGCGGGTGCGGGATCTGCGCCGGGAATGGCGGGAGTGCGTGCTCGGGCTGCTGGCCGAGGCGGAGCGCCGGGGTGAACTCGCCGCGGGTGCGACGCCGCACCGCACCGGGGCCGTCGTCGTCGCCGCCACGACCGGCATCGAGGTGCTGGCCCGGGAGGACCGCGGGTGGCTCGCCCGGCCCTCGCTGACCGACGTGTGGCAGCTGTTGCTGCCGTGCGTGGCGGAACCGCGGCTGGCCGGGACGCTGAATCCGGCGGGGAGTGAAGCGGCGGCCCCGGATTCCCGGGCGGAGCCGGGCCAGTTGGGGCTCGTGGTGCGGTAGGACGCGCCTCGGTCGACGGTGGGTGAAGCCGTGGCCAAAACAAACCGGATCCCAAGTTTTTTCGGCCCGCGAACCGCAGGATGGTCCTCCAGCATCTGGACCAAGGAGCGATGAGTCATGGCACAGCGGGCCTGCCCCTTCCTGTCGGTCGACCCGTCCGGTCAGGACCTCTACGGCGAGATCGCCCGGATCCGTGCCGAGGGCCGGGCCGTGGAGGTCGAACTCCCCGGCGGTGTCCGGGTGTGGTGGATCACCGGCCTTGAGCTGAACAAGCGGCTCCTGGCCGGTCCCGAGTCGAGCAAGGACGCCTACCGGCACTGGCCGGCCTGGATCAACGGCGACATCTCCCGCACCTGGCCGCTGGCCATCTGGGTCTCGGTGCGCAACATGGTCACCGCCTACGGCGCCGACCACACCCGGCTGCGCAAGCCGATGGCCGCCGCCTTCACCAAGCGCCGCGTGGACGCGCTGCTGCCGCGCGTCCAGGCGATCGTCGACCGGGCACTGGACGGCCTGGAGCGCGTCCCGGAGGGCGAAGTCGTCGACCTGCGGGCCGCGTTCGCGGCGCCGGTGCCGCACGAGGTGGTGTGCGAGCTCTTCGGCGTACCGCCCGGCGAGGACGGCCCGCGCGCGGCCCTCTACCGCATCATCAACCGCTTCTTCGACACGGCGATCAGCCTGGAGGACGCCCAGGCCAACGCCGTCGACCTGTACGGCACACTCACCGCGTTCCTCCGGCACAAGCGCGAGCACCCCGCCGACGACCTGACGACGGCGCTCATCGCCGCGCGTGACGAAGGCGAGCTCAGCGAACAGGAGCTGATGGACAATCTGATCCTGCTGCTCACCGCCGGCTTCGAGACGACCGTCAACCTCATCGACAACACCGTGCACAGCCTGCTCGCCCACCCCGGCCAGCTCGACCTCGTCCGCACCGGGCGGGTGAGCTGGGAGGACGCCCTGGAGGAGTCGCTGCGCTTCGAGGCGCCGGGCGCCATGTCGGGGCTGCGTTACGCCGTCGAGGACATCGAGATCGAGCCGGGCCTGACCATCCCCAAGGGCGACCCGCTCGTGGTCTCCTTCGCCGGCGCGGGACGCGATCCCGAGCGGCACGGGCCGGACGCCGACCGGTTCGACGTCACCCGCGCCACCAGTCGCGAGCACATCTCCTTCGGCCACGGCGTGCACCACTGCCTGGGCAGGCCGCTGGCCATGGCCGAGGCGACCGTCGCCCTGAGGTCGCTGTTCGCGCGCTTCCCGCGCCTGGCCCTGGCCGACCCGGCGCGTCCGCCGAAGCGGCTGCGCTCGATCATCTCCACCGGCCACGAGGCACTGCCGGTGCTGTTGCACGGCCGGGACGCGGACCCGCGCCCCGGGGAAGCGGAGACGGTCAGGACACCCGGCTCCGGAGGAACGCGCGGTACCAGGGCGCCGCGCGGCTGAACGCGGCCGCGAACCCCTCGCCGGGCGCGCAGCCGGTGTCCTTCCAGAACGTCTCGTCCACGAACCAGTGGTCGACCGTGAGCATGCCGAGGTGATGGAGGGCGAGCGGTGACCCGGCGGCCCGGCCGAGGGCGGTGGCGACGTCCACGGCCGCACCGCCGCCGGGCTCGGCCACCTGACGGCACACCGACGCCAGCAGGTCCCCGACCGCGACCGGCTCGGGGTGGTCGACGTGGTGCACGCCGTCGCCGAGCGCCGGGGAGAGGGCCGCGGCCACCACCGCGCGGCCCAGGGTGTCCACGTCGATCATCGACTGGAGGGCCTCGCAGCCGGTGAGGGTGGCCGACAGCTCCTCCATCAGCCACACCAGCCCGGGGACCACCCACCGGTCGCCCTCTCCGTACACGAGGTGCGGACGCAGCACCAGGCCGCCCGCGTCGAGGACGTACCGCTCGGCGGCGGCGCGGGCGCGGCTGGTGGGCGACGCGGGCGCGACCGGCACCTGCCCGGGACGCACGCCGCGAAAAGGGCCCCGGCCGAGGACGGCGGCGGTGCTGACGTACACGATCCGGCGCACTCCGGCGCGCACCGCCTCCTGCACCAGGGCCCGGGTGCCGTGGTCGTTGACCGCCCGGACGGTCTCGGCGTCGCCGCCGACCTGGGCGGCGCAGTGCACCAGGACATCGGTGTCGGCGCAGGCGCCGCGCAGCGAGGGCGGGGCGCACAGGTCGCCGTGGACGTACTCGGGACCGGGCGGCGCGTGCCGGGACAGCAGGCGTACGTGGACGTCCGGCCGGCGCCGGGCCGCCGCGGCGACACGGCTGCCGACGAAACCGCTCGCGCCCGTGATCAGAAGCTTGACCGTCACGACGGGGACCGTACCGGCGCGGGCCGGGCGGTGGTCAGGGTGGCCGTGAAGACGGACTCGCCGTCCTGCCGGCCCGACACCCGTACGGTCGTCTCCCCGGGGCGTCCGGCGAGGATCTCGGTCTCGACGTCGCAGGGGCTGTGCAGTTCGGCGTACCGGGCGAAGCCGGCGGTCATGGTCGTGGGCAGGAAGGGGTGCAGGCCGGACGCGGCCGTCGCGGCCTGGCGGGCCGCCTCGAACAGGACCATGCCGGGGACGTGGTCGTTGGGCCGCGGGAAGAGGACCGGGTGGCCGGTGTCGACGCGCAGCCGCCAGACGCCGGGGCGGTCGGCGGGGGCGAGGACGACGTCCTCGGGGCGGGCGCGTCCCACGATCCGGGGCGCTGTGCCGGGCAGCAGCGGCACCGGCGTGTCCAGGGCGTTCAGCCGGTCCCCCCGCAGGCGGCGGTAGGCGCCCGGGGAGGTGCAGCCGGTACTGCCGGTGCCGCGGGCGACGAACCGTCCCGCCCGGCGGAACTCCATCGTGGTGCGCATGCCGGCCAGTCCGCGGCCGCGGCGGCGGATCTCGGAGCACACGACGTCGACCTCCACCGGTTCGGCGGCGTCCGTCAGCAGCAGGGCGGACGGGTCGAGGCGGACCGTCAGGTCCCACATGACGAAATGGGTGTCGGCCGGGGCTCCGAACTCGGCGTGCGCCAGCACCATGGAGGCCTGCCGCAACGTTTCGCCCACGACCATCGGATCCTGGTGCCGGTCGTCCACGGGGCCGAAGAACGGGTGGGCGGCCGGCCAGTGCGCCGTGAACCGGAAGCGGGTGTCGGAGATTCGGGTCCACCGGGTGGGGAAGACGTCCGTCTCTGTGGTGCGGTGGGCCAGTTCCTTGGTGACGGCGGTGTGGGAGTGGGGGACGCGGTGTTCGGTGACGGGGGACGGCGGCGCCGGTTCGCCGGCGACCACGACCGGCGCGGCCGGTCTCCCGGCGGCGGTGACCCGTGACACGGGTTCCCCGGGCGCGGGACGCGGCGGCGCGATCCCCTGGGGCGCCGCCGTCTGTGGCGGGTTCTCGACGGTCGTAGCGGTTGCGTTTGCCGGACGGCCCCCGCGTCCGGTCTGATCGTCGGTGAGTGCGCTTAAAGGCCCTGTCTGCGGCATGAGAACCCCCAGGATCGGCTGTCTGGCCGCGGTCGACGCCTGACTAAGATACGGACGAGCCGGTTTTTTTCAAAGGGTGGACCACCACCGCCGGGACAGGCTCTCGCGCCCTCGCCCCACAGCGACTTCACAGGATCGACGGAGATCAGGAGGCACCCGATGGCGCGACAGGAGCGCGCGATCCGCACCCGGCGGACCATCCTGGAGGCGGCGGCGGCCGTCTTCGACGAACGCGGCTACACCTCGGCGACCATCGGCGAGATCCTGCAACGGGCCGGCGTCACCAAGGGCGCGCTGTACTTCCACTTCGGCTCCAAGGAGGAGCTGGCGGTGGGGGTGTTCGAGGAGCAGCTCGCGATCACGCTCCCTCCGCAGTCCAGCAAGCTCCAGGAACTGGTCGACTCCGGGCTGGTGATGGCCCGCCGGCTGCGGTCCGAACCGCTGGTGCGGGCCAGCGTGGGGCTCGCCCTCGACCAGGGGGCCATGGACCTCGACCGCACCCCCGCCTTCCGGATGTGGATCGACCAGAACGTGCAGCTGCTGACCGAGGCGAAGACGCGGGGTGAGCTGCTCCAGCACGTCGACGTGGCGGAGACCGCGGAGTTGCTGGTCGGCAGCTTCTCCGGGGTGCAGCTGCTGTCGCAGCTGCGCTGCCAGCGGCAGGATCTCGAGCGCCGGATCGTCGTGCTGTTCGAGCACTTCCTGCCCAGCATCACCGTGCCCGCGGTGCTGGCCCGGCTCGACATCTCGGTGGACCGGGCCGAGCGGGTGCTGGCGCGGGTGCGGACGGAGCGGGAGCAGGAGGAGCAGGGGGAGCAGGGGGAGGACGATGTGGCCGCGGCCGTGGAGACCTCCGTGCCCTCGGGGGCGTGACCCGCCGCCGCGCGAACCGGGACCGGTTGTCCACAACGCTGGAGTTGTCCCCAGGGTCTGACGAGTTCCGGCCACCCGGTTGTACCGTCGGCACGAGTCGATGTTCGTGCGCGTGCGGGGGAGGCGGTCGGGATGACCAGGTCCGGGGCTCGGGACGAGGGCGGGACCGGAGCGGGCGACGCGGAGCGGCGCAGGCTGCCCCGGGTGCGCGGCTTCGCGCGATGGCCGGCCGAGGAATCACCCAAGGGTGAGGGCAAGGCCCTGCGCGAGCGGATCCCGCGCAGCGCGCACGCCGCGCTCGACCTCGACGCCTCCCGGCCCGACGCGCTGAGCGCGGTCGAGGAGTCGGGCCGTGGCAGGCTGCCCGAACTGACCCCGATCCGGGTCGGCCGCATGGCCGCCAGCCCCTTCGCGTTCCTGCGCGGCGCCGCGGGGCTGATGGCCTACGACCTGGCGCGCACGCCCATGACCCGGATCCGGGCCCAGATCTGCGGCGACGCCCACGCGGCCAACTTCGGCCTGTACGGCGACGCGCGCGGCGGCCTGGTCATCGACCTCAACGACTTCGACGAAACGGTGCTCGGCCCCTGGGAGTGGGACGTCAAGCGCCTCGCGGCCTCCCTGGTGCTCGCCGGCCGGGTGGCGGGTGCCGACGAGGACCAGTGCCGCAAGGCGGCGTTCGACGCGGCCGGTGCCTACCGCAGGACCATGCGGCTGCTGGCCAGGCTGCCGGTGCTGGACGCGTGGAACGCCATCGCGGACGAGGAGCTCGTCTCCCACACGGACGCCCATGACCTGCTCGGCACGCTGGAACGGGTCTCCGAGAAGGCCCGGCACAACACCAGCGGCCGCTTCGCCGCCAAGTCGACCGAGGCCACCGAGGACGGCGGGCGCCGTTTCGTCGACGCCCCGCCGGTGCTGCGGCGCGTCCCGGACGCGGAGGCCGCCGTCGTGGCGGCGTCCCTGGAGGAGTACGTCGGCACCCTCCAGGAGGACCGCCTGCCGCTCCTCGCCCGGTACGCGGTGCAGGACGTGGCCTTCCGCGTCGTGGGCACCGGCAGCGTCGGCACCCGGTCCTACGTCGTGCTGCTCCTGGACCACCGGGGCGAGCCCCTGGTGCTCCAGGTGAAGGAGGCGCGGGCGTCGGCGCTGGTGCCGCACCTGGTGACGGCCGGTTTCGAGGCACCCGAGGCCGGTCACGAGGGCCGGCGGGTGGTGCGGGGCCAGAAGCGGATGCAGGTCGTCAGCGACAACCTGCTGGGCTGGACGACCGTCGACGGCTTCCACTTCCAGGTCCGCCAGTTCCGCAACCGCAAGGGCAGCGTCGACCCGGCCGCCCTCGCCGTCGACCAGCTGGACGACTACGGCCGCATGACCGGCGCGCTCCTGGCCCGCGCGCACGCGCACAGCGCCGATCCGCGGCTCATCGCCGGCTACTGCGGGAAGAACGAGGAGCTGGACGAGGCGATGGCCGCCTTCGCGGTGGCCTACGCGGACCGCACCGAGGCGGATCACGCGGAGCTGGTGGCGGGGGTGAAGAACGGCAAGGTCGCGGCGGAGATGGGGGTGTAGGGGACCGGGCCCGGACCCTGCCGCCGGGTGGGCCCGGGGCTCCGGGTTGTGGTCGGCTGCCGGGCTGCGGGTGCCCGGGGCGCCCGTCTCGCCCGGGCGCCCGGCAGTGCCGGGGTGCGGGGACACCGGGAGCCCTCTCCCCGGGCGCGAGGCCCCGGCGGGTTCGTCACCTAGGCTGGTCGGGTGACGACCCCGGAAGCTGAGCAGGATGGCGGCGACGCCGCACGGCCGGAGGCGCGGCTGGAGCGGGCCGTGCGGGCCGCCGAGCAGGCCTTGATCGAGTACGAGATCGCGGTGGAGACCTTCCGCGTCGAGGTCGAGAACTTCTCCCGGCTTCATGAGCAGAAGCTCGGCCCGCTGTACGCCCGGCTCGAGGAGCTGGACGCCCGGATCCTGGAGGCCAGAGCCGCCCGCAGCGGTGACCCCGCGGACCGGCAGCGGGCGGAGGAGGCCAGAGCGCGGCTCGCCCCGATCCCCGGCGTCGAGGAACTGCTGCACGGCTGGATGGACGGCAGCGGTCTGTTCCCGGAGGCCTCGGCCATGCTCACGGAACAGCCGGTCCGGCCCCCGCAGCGGGTCCGCCCCAGCGAGGAGGCCCGCAAGCTCTACCGCGACCTCGCCCGCAAGGCCCACCCGGACCTGGCCCAGGAGGAGCAGGAGCGCAGGCGGCGCGAGGAGTTCATCACGCGGGTCAACGCCGCCTACGCCCGGGGCGACGAGGCGGAGCTGCGCGAGCTCGCCGCTGAGTGGGCCAAGGGGCCCGAGCTGGAGCGGGGCCCGAGCCCCGCCGAGGAGCTCTACGCCCGCCTCGAATGGCTCGCCCAGCGCAAGGAACTGCTCGCCCTGCTCGCCAGGGAGCTGGAGGACAGCGCCATCGGCCACATGCTCCAGCTGGCCCCGGACGACCCGGACCGGTTGCTGGACGAGATCGGGCAGGGCCTGCTCGCCCAGGTCGCCGAGCGCGAGACGGAACTGGCCGGGCTGCTCGACGAGGGCGCGGGCGGGAGCTGAGGACGGGCGGAGCGGGGCCGGGCCGTACCCCGACCGCACCGGGCCGGTTCGGGTAGCGTCGGACGCATGAGTTTTGGAGCTGGTGTGCCCACCGTCGCGGTCGCGGACCTCAAGGACGGCGACTTCCTGCTGGACGTCCGGGAGGACGACGAGTGGAAGGCCGGTCACGCCGAAGGGGCCCTGCACATTCCCATCAGCGAGTTCGTCGCCCGTTACGGCGAGCTGACCGAGGCCGCCCCGCAGGACGGCCGGGTCCATGTGATCTGCCGTTCCGGTGGCCGTTCCGCGCAGGTCACGATGTATCTGGCGCAGCAGGGCGTCGACGCCGTGAACGTCGAGGGCGGCATGCAGGTGTGGGAGGCGGCGGGGCGTCCCGTCGTCACGGACGACGGGCAGCAGGGGTTCGTCCTCTAGGACTGCCTGCTCGGGGTGGACCTGCCCGGTCGGGTGAGGCGTCAGGTGGACCTGCCCGTCAGGCGGGCTGCCCGGTCAGGCCGCGTCGGCCGGTGGACCTGCCTCGTCAGGCCGGTGGGTGGGCCGCCAGCAGGTCGCCGAGCACCTCTTCGTGTGCCGCCGCCGGGCCGAGCGACAGTTCCAGGTGCTTGGCCCAGGCGTGGTACCGGTGCAGGGGATAGTCGACGTCGGCCCCGAACCCGCCGTGCAGGTGCTGCGCGGTCTGCACGACCCGGCGGACGCCCTCGGCCGCCCAGATCTTCGCGACGGCCACGTCTGCCGCGGCGGGCAGGTCGCCCGGTGCCCCGGAGGCGATCCGCCACGCGGCCTGCCACAGGGTGGCCTCCATGGCGCGCAGGTCGATGTAGCGGTCGGCGGCCTGCACGGCGACGGCCTGGAAGGTGGCGATCGGGAACCCGAACTGTTCCCGCTCGCTCGTGTACCGACCGGTCATCCGCAGCACGCGCTCCCCGAGCCCGAGCGCCAGCGCGCACGTCCCGGTGGCCAGCAGGTCGCGCAGCCACTCCCATGCCCCGTCGGTGTCGATCACGTCCCGGGCGGCGAGCCGTGCCGACTCCAGCCGCAGCTCACCGAGGCGCTCGCCGCTGGTGGAGAACTGCTCGGCCAGGACCGCGCCCGGCAGCCCGCGCGGCACCAGGGCCAGCAGGGTGCGGCCCGACGCGGTGTGCGCGGGGACGACCGTGACGTCGGCGTCGTAGGCCCAGGGCACCGCCGTCTGGAGCCCGTCCAGCACCCACGTTCCGCCGTCCCGCCGGGCGGTCACGGCCTGCTCGGCCGGGTCGTGGCCGGTGCGGCCGTGTGCGGCCACCGTCAGGACGAGCTCGCCCCGGCCGGCCCGGGCGAGCAGGGTCTCCTTCGCCTCCTCACCGCCGTAGGCCTGGACGGCGGCCGCCGCCGCGCAGCTCTCCAGCAGCGGCACCCTGGCCAGCACCCGCGCCGACTCCCGCAGCACCAGGCACAGGGCGATGGCGTCCAGGCCGGCCCCGCCGTGACGGGGGTCGAGCAGCAGGCTCAGCAGGTCCGCGTCGGCGAGCCTGGCCCACAGGGCGCGGTCACAGGTCTCGGCGACGGCGCCCGCGGTGAGGGCCGGGCTGGGCACGGCGTCGGGCGCGACCCCGGCGAACACACCCTGCGCCGCCTCGGCCGCCGCCTGCTGCTCCTCGGTGAAGGTGAAGTCCACGGTGCCTGTCCTTCCGGCGGATCCCGTTGGCCTGACGGGGCGTCAAGATAGAACAGGTTCTAGAAGAAGGGAATGGGTGTACGGGGGGCGCCGTAGGGTGTCACTCCTGTGGACGAACGGCCGGGCCTGCCTGTGGATAACCTGCGGGGGTCCCCTGTGGACCAGGGGGACCGGGGCTCCCGGGCGGTCGCACGCGCCGTACGTCCGGCTGCGCAGTGTGGTGATCGGTGTGGTGATCGGTGTGGTGACGGCCACGGCGGGACCGGCCGACAGGGGCTGTGCCCGGGTGGGCGTCCTGAGTACCGTTCCCGTGCCGATGCCGCGCGCCGGTGCGCGGGTGGTGCGACGCCCTCGCGGCCGGGCGGACGGAACGACGGACCGGGATCGTGGAACGGGGCGGAATGGACGCGTACGACGAGGGCTCGGACGCCCGGCACGGCCCGGAGGCGCCGGGCCGGCCGGCCCCGCCCGCGGAGGGGGGCGCACCGGCGCGGTCCCCCGGCCCTGCCGTGCCGCCCTCGGCCTGCGAGCCGGTGGGTCCGACGCAGGCGACGGGTCCGACGGATCCGACGGAGCCGGTGGGCCCGACGGAGAGGGCAGGTCCGACGGAGACGGCTGGATCGTCCGAGTGGCTCGGGCCGCCCGAGCGGGTCGGGCCGTCCGAGCGGGTCGGGTCGTCCGAGCGGGTCGGGCCGTCCGAGTCGGTCGGGTCGTACCCGGGCGCTGACGCCCGGGCCGGTGTCGCCGCGCTGTCGCTCCCCTACCGGATCGGCGTCGCCCTGGCGCTCGCGGTCGTCGCCATCGGCGTGTGTGTGCATCTCGGCATGACGTTCCTGCACGTCGCACCGGCGAACACGGTCACCCGGGCGCACGGTGAGGCGGTGGACGACTGGATCTATCCGGAGTTCGAGCAGAACTGGAAGCTTTTCGCGCCGAACCCGCTCCAGCAGAACATCTCCATCCAGGTCCGGGCCGCGATCCGCGGGCCCGACGGCGCGACGCTGACCACCGGCTGGTACGACCTGTCCGCCGAGGACGGCCACGCCATCGACGGCAATCTGCTGCCCAGCCACACCCAGCAGAACGAGCTGCGCCGCGCCTGGGACTTCTTCGTCGCCACGCACGACAACGACAACCGCCCGGTGGGCCTGCGCGGCTCGCTCTCCGAGTCGTATCTGCGCCGGATCACGGTGCTGCGCCTGGACCGCGACGACGCCGTGCGGGCCACGACCGGGGGCGCCGGTGTCATCGAGCGCGTGCAGGTCCGCTCCCGTACCAGCAACGTGCCGCCGCCCGCCTGGAGCCGGGAGAAGGTGACCACGACGCCGTCCTACCGGGAGCTGCCGTGGTGGAAGGTGCCGCAGGACGAGGCCCTGGAGGGTGTGCGGTGAACCGCTTCTCGCTGGCCGTCTCGGGCGTCATCGCCCGGGTCACCGAGGCCGCCCTCGGCCCCTACCAGACGGCGGTCATCCGTATCGGCTTCGCCGCCACCTGGCTGCTGTTCCTGCTCCGCGAGTTCCCCCACCGCCACGAGCTCTACGGTCCCGACGGTCCCTGGAGCTGGGATCTCGCCGCGCAGCTGGTCGGCTCCAACGGCTCCTTCACCGTCCTGATGTGGTCGGACGGCCGGGTCTGGTTCGAGATCGTCTACGCGCTGGCCGTGCTGTCCAGTGCCCTGCTGATGCTGGGCTGGCGCACCCGCACCACGTCGGTGCTGTTCATGGCCGGTGTGCTGTCGCTCCAGAACCGCAGCGTCTTCATGGGCGACGGCGGCGACAACGTGCTGCATCTGATGTCGATCTACCTGGTGTTCACGCGGTGCGCCCAGGTGTGGTCGCTGGACGCCCGGCGGGCCGCGCGGCAGGGGGCGGCCCGCGCGCGGGGCGAGCGGGTCACGGACCGCACCGGACCCGCCCTGTGGGGTGTGTTCGGGTGCGTGCTGCTCGCGGTCACCCTGGTCGGCCGGATGCAGGGCGACTGGCTGATACCGGCACTGCTGTGGACGGTGTGGGCGGCGCAGGCCCTGTGGTGGCTGGCCGGGCGCCGGGCACGGACCGGTGAGCCGCGGATCCTGCTGGACGTCGTCGCCACCGTCGTGCACAACGGCGCCCTGCTGGTGATCATGGCCGAGGCGTGTCTGATCTACGCGACGGCCGGCTGGTACAAGATCCAGGGCTCCCGCTGGCAGGACGGCACCGCGGTCTACTACCCGCTGCACCTGGAGTACTTCTCCCCCTGGCCCGCCCTGGCCGACCTGCTGACGGCCAGCGGCACCCTGGTGATGCTGGTGACCTACGGGACGGTCCTGGTCCAGGTCGCCTTTCCGTTCACCCTGTTCGACCGGCGGGTGAAGAACGTCCTGCTGGCGGTCATGATGACCGAGCACGCCGTGATCGCGGTGGTCCTCGGGCTGCCGTTCTTCTCGCTGGCGATGATCGCGGCGGACGCGGTGTTCCTGCCGACCGGCTTCCTGCGCCGCCTGGGCGAAAGGGCGGCGCGGTTGTGGGACCGGCTCCCGCGCCGGGGCGGGCGTACTCCGGTTCCCCCGCCGCGCGCGGCCGAGAGCCCCGGGACGGCGCACGTAGGCTTCGGGGCATGACCGACCCCCTGACCGTCTGGCACCGGCATGCCGGTGACACCGTCCTGCTCGACGGCTTCCACGCCCTCAAGCACGCGCTGCGTTTCGGCGCCGAGGTGCCGGTGGCGGTCACGGCGGACCGGGCCGCCGCCCTCGCGCTCGCCGACGAGCTGGCCCCGGACGTACGGGACGCGCTGGCCGGGCTGCTGGTGGAGGTGCCGCACGAGGCGTACGCGTCTGTCGTGCCGCGCCCGCACCCCACCGCCCTGGCCGCCCTGGCCGTGCGGCCGTCCCGGGCCTCCGGCCTCGAACGGCTGGCGCGCCTGCCGCGCACGGCGCCGGTCGTGGTCCTCGACAACCCGCGCAACCTCGGCAACGCGGGCGCGGTGATCCGCCTGGCCGCCGGGTTCGGGGCGACCGGGGTGGTCACGACCGGGACGGTCGACCCGTGGCACCCGACGGTCGTGCGCGGCGGGGCGGGGCTGCACTTCGCGACGGCGGTGGAGCGGCTGACCGCCGACGAGCTGCCGCCCGGCCCGCTGTTCGCCCTGGACCCGGAGGGCGACGACCTCCGGGGCGTCGAGCTCCCGGACGACGCCGTCCTCGCGTTCGGCTCCGAACGTACGGGCCTGTCCACGGAACTACGCGCGCGGGCCGACCACTTGCTGTCCCTTCCGATGCGCCCCCAGGTCAGCAGCTACAACCTGGCGACGAGCGTGGCGATGACCCTGTACCACTGGAGTTTCGGGGCGCCCCGGTAGGGGCGCGGGGAACCGCGCGAGCAACCCCACACGGCCCGGCACTCGCGCGCTGACGTGAACCCCCGAGCTCCTAGGCGTCCCGCCGCACCTCGACCACCCGGAACCGGTTGGCCACGAACGCCCCGTCGCACAGCGCCGCACTGGCCGCCGGGTTGCCGCCCGAGCCGTGGAAGTCGGAGAACGCGGCCGTCTGGTTCACGTACACCCCGCCCGTGAGGTTCAGCGACAGCTGCGCCGCCTCCTCCAGGCAGACCTCCTGCACGGCCTGCTCGACCTCCGGGTCCGTGGTGTACGCCCCGACGGTCATCGCGCCCTTCTCCCGGACGGTGCGCCGCAGCAACTCCACCGCGTCCGGCGCCGAGTCGACGGCGACGGCGAAGGACACCGGCCCGAAGCACTCGCTCATGTACGCCGCCTCGTCGTCCGGCTTGGCCCCGTCCAGCTTGACGATCACCGGGGTGCGGACGACCGCACCCGGGAAGTCCGGGTTGGTGATCTCCCGGGAGGCCAGGGCCACTTCACCGAGGCCCGCGGCGGACTCCAGGCGGGACTTCACGTCCGGGTTGACGATCGCGCCGAGCAGGGCGTTGGCCCGGGCGTCGTCGCCGAGGAGCCCGTCGACCGACCGGGCGAGGTCGGCGACCACCTCGTCGTAGGACTTGGGGCCCTGGTCGGTGGAGATGCCCTCGCGGGGGACCAGCAGGTTCTGCGGGGTGGTGCACATCTGGCCGCTGTACAGGGACAGCGAGAACGCCAGGTTGGAGAGCATGCCCTTGTAGTCGGACGTGGAGTGCACGACGACCGTGTTGACGCCGGCCTTCTCCGTGTAGACCTGCGCCTGGCGGGCGTTGGCCTCCAGCCAGTCGCCGAACTCGGTCGAGCCCGTGTAGTCGATGATGCGGATCTCGGGGCGCAGGGCGAGGGTCTTGGCGATGCCCTCGCCGGGGCGCTCGGCGGCCAGCGCGACCAGGTTCGGGTCGAAGCCGGCCTCGGTGAGCACCTCGCGGGCGACCTGGACGGTGAGCGCGAGCGGCAGCACCGCGCGCGGGTGCGGCTTGACCAGGACCGCGTTGCCGGTGGCGAGGGAGGCGAACAGGCCCGGGTAGCCGTTCCACGTCGGGAAGGTGTTGCAGCCGATCACCAGGCCGATGCCGCGCGGGACCGGCGTGAACTGCTTGGTCATGGCCAGCGGGTCGCGCTTGCCCTGCGGTTTGGTCCACTCGGCGTGGTCGGGGGTGCGCACCTGCTCCACGTACGCGTACGCCACCGCTTCCAGGCCGCGGTCCTGGGCGTGCGGCCCACCCGCCTGGAACGCCATCATGAAGGCCTGGCCGGAGGTGTGCATGACCGCGTGCGCGAACTCGTGCGTCCGGTCGCTGATGCGCTTGAGGATCTCCAGGCAGACCACCGCGCGCTGCTCGGCGCCCGCGTCGCGCCAGGCCCGCTGCCCGGCCTGCATGGCGGGCAGCAGCACGTCGAGGTCCGCGTGCGGGTACGTCACGCCCAGGTCGACGCCGTACGGGGACGTCTCGCCGCCCACCCAGTCGTCCGTGCCGGGCTGGCCGAGGTCGAGGCGGGAGCCGAGCAGGGCGTCGAAGGCGGCCTTGCCCGCCGCCGCGTCCAGGCTGCCGTTGTCCCCGTAGGCCTTGGGGTGCTCGGGGTGCGGGGACCAGTAGGCGCGCGTGCGGATCGCTTCCAGCGCCTGGTCGAGGGTGGACCGGTGCCGGGCGATCAGCTCGTGCGCCGAGAGTGCGGCGGTCATGGGTGACCAACTCCTCGTCTCAAGAACTCCTCGTCGAGTTCATGACCTGGGCAGAAACCTGGGCAGGAACACTCGGACAGAGCTAGAGTAACCGAACGATCGGTCGGTTCAAGGGGGTCCGCCGCATCTGTGGAAAACCCCGTGCGGGAGGATCGCGCACATGACAGCACTCGACCTCAGCAGCCCCGTGGCCGTCGTCGGCACCGGCACGATGGGCCAGGGAATCGCCCAGGTCGCGCTGGTCGCGGGCCATCCCGTACGGTTGTACGACGCCGTCCCCGGACGGGCCCGGAAGGCGGCCGACGCGATCGGTGCCCGTCTGGACCGGCTCGTGGAGAAGGACCGGCTCACCGGTGCCGCCCGGGACGCCGCCCGGGCCCGGTTGCTGCCCGCCGAGGACCTCGCCGAGCTCGCCGACTGTGCCCTGGTCGTCGAGGCGGTCCTGGAGCGGCTGGACGTCAAGCAGGAGCTGTTCCGCGAGCTGGAGGGCATCGTCGCCGACGACTGCCTGCTCGCCACCAACACCTCGTCGCTGTCCGTCACGGCCATCGGCGGCGCCCTGCGCGTCCCCGGCCGGTTCGTCGGCCTGCACTTCTTCAACCCCGCGCCGCTGCTGCCGCTGGTCGAGGTGGTCTCCGGGTTCGCCACCGACGTCACCCACGCCACGCGCGCGTACGAGACCGCCCGCGCCTGGGGCAAGACGCCGGTCGCCTGCGCGGACACCCCGGGCTTCATCGTCAACCGCATCGCCCGGCCCTTCTACGCCGAGGCCTTCGCGGTGTACGAGGCGCAGGGCGCCGACCCGGCCACCATCGACGCCGTGCTGCGCGAGTCGGGCGGCTTCAGGATGGGCGCGTTCGAGCTGACCGACCTGATCGGCCAGGACGTCAACGAGTCCGTCACGCACTCGGTCTGGCAGGCCTTCTTCCAGGACGTGCGCTTCACACCGTCCCTGGCCCAGCGGCGCCTGGTCGAGTCCGGCCGGCTGGGCCGCAAGACCGGCCAGGGCTGGTACGACCACCGGGACGGCGCCGAGCGCCCCGAACCGGACACCGCCGAGCCGCGGCAGCCGCCCGCGTACGTCGTCGCCGCGGGCGACCTGGGCCCGGCCGCCGAGCTGCTCGCCCTGATCCGCGAGGCGGGCATCCCGGTCCGCGACGAGGACGACGACGAGGACCAGGGGGCCTGTCTGCTGCTCCCGGGCGGCGGGCGGCTCGTCCTGGCCGACGGGCAGACCTCCGCGGAGTTCCGGGACGTCGTCTACTTCGACCTGGCCCTGGACTACCGCGAGGCGGCCCGGATCGCCCTGTCCGCCTCCCAGGACACCGCCGCGCGGACCGTCGCCGAGGCCACCGGTCTCTTCCAGGCACTGGGCAAGAAGGTCAGCTTCATCGGCGATGTGCCCGGCATGATCGTCGCCCGCACGGTCGCGCGGATCATCGACCTGGCGCACGACGCGGTCGCCAAGGGCGTGGCCACCGAGGAGGACATCGACACCGCGATGCGCCTGGGCGTCAACTACCCCCTGGGCCCCTTCGAGTGGAGCCGCCGGCTCGGCCGCTCCTGGGCCTACGCGCTCCTGGACGACCTCCACCGCTGCGACCCCTCGGGGCGTTACGCGCCGTCCCTGGCGCTGTACCGCCACGCCCACGCCTTCGACCCGCGGGAGGGCACCGCCTCATGACCACCGCCAAACGCGACACCTACACCCCGGACACACTGCTGTCCGTCGCCGTCCAGGTGTTCATCGAGCGCGGCTACGACGGCACCTCCATGGAGCACCTCTCCAAGGCGGCCGGCATCTCCAAGTCGTCGATCTACCACCATGTCGCCGGCAAGGAGGAGCTGCTGCGCCGGGCCGTGAGCAGGGCCCTGGACGGTCTCTTCGGCATCCTCGACGAGGAGCACGCGCGCGTGGGGCGCGCCGCCGACCGCCTGGAGCACGTCGTCCGGCGCATGGTCGAGGTGCTCATCACCGAACTGCCCTACGTGACCCTCCTGCTGCGGGTGCGGGGCAACACCGACACCGAGCGGTGGGCCCTGGAGCGGCGCCGCGACTTCGACCACCGGGTGTCCGACCTGCTCAAGGCGGCCGCGGCGGAGGGGGACGTGCGCGGGGACATAGAGGTCCGGCTGGTGACCCGGCTGGTCTTCGGCATGATCAACTCGATCGTCGAGTGGTACCGGCCGGACGGCCGCGGCATGAGCGAGCGCGAGGTGGCCGACGCGGTGGTGCAGCTGGCCTTCGCAGGTCTGCGCAGAGCCGCCTGACCCCGGCCCCCTGGGGGTGAGTAGCCGCGCGGGGGGCGGATGAGTACGCGTGACGATGTCCCGGACACTCCGCGGTGATGGGGTGGGGCGCATGCTCGGACATGACACGCCGCCTCCCCGCGCCGCCCACCCGACCTGGTGGCGCGCCCCGCTCGTGGCCACCCTGTTCGGCCTGCCGCTCCTCGTGCTGGAGTACCGCTGGTTCGCCGCCCAGGACGGCCCCGGCGCCTTCTCGGGCGTGCTGTTCTGGGCGGCCGGCCTGCTCGCGCTCGCCTGGGTGCTGCCGCACCGCCGGTCCCTGCGCGGACTGCGGCTCGCCGCGGCCGGCACCGGGCTCGGATGCGCGCTGCTCCCGGTCATGTTCGCGATGCTGCTCGGCGCCGCGGTGGCCGCGAGCTGACGGGCGCGTTCCGGCCCTCACCCCTGGGGTTCCAGGTCCTCCTCCTCGAACACCAGCAGCGTGCGGGTGCTGAGCACCTGCGGGATCGCCTGGAGCCGGGTCAGCACCAGTTCGCGCAGCGCCCGGTTGTCGGACACGTGGACCAGCAGCAGCACGTCGAAGTCCCCGCCCACCAGGGCGATGTGGGAGGCGCCCGGCAGCTGTCTGAGCTCCTCGCGCACGGTGCGCCAGGAGTTCTGGACGATCTTCAGCGTGATGTACGCGGAGGTGCCCTGGCCCGCCCGCTCGTGGTTGACGCGGGCGCCGAAGCCGCGGATGACACCGTCCTCGACGAGGCGGTTGATGCGGGCGTAGGCGTTGGCGCGCGAGACGTGGACCCGATCGGCGACGGACCGTATCGAGGAGCGGCCGTCCGCCTGGAGCATGCGCAGGATGTCCTGATCGATGGCGTCCAGGGGCCGCGCCGGCGGCAGCACGCCGCCGTCGTCCTGTCCGTCGGCCATTTGTTCAGATGCCACCCGCCCCCGCCTTCCCGCCATGGACGTACTGCGTCCATCTCAGGTTGTGGAGAACCGTTTGTCCACAGCCTGGGGCCACCCGTAGCCAAAATGTGCCGACGACCGAACAATCGGTAGGTGAGGCGGGTCACAGCCGACGCGCCTGACATGCCGCTCCCACGAGGAGGTGCCGTCATGACGGTCATGGAGCAGCGGGGCGCTTACCGGCCGACCCCGCCGCCCGCCTGGCAGCCGCGCACGGATCCCGCGCCGCTGCTGCCCGACGCGGAGCCGTACCGCGTCCTCGGCACCGAGGCGGCCGCCGAGGCCGACCCCGAGCTGCTGCGGACGCTGTACGCCCAGCTGGTGAAGGGCCGCCGCTACAACGCCCAGGCCACCGCCCTCACCAAGCAGGGCCGTCTCGCGGTCTACCCCTCCACCACCGGTCAGGAGGCCTGCGAGGTCGCCGCCGCGCTCGTGCTGAAGGAGCAGGACTGGCTCTTCCCCAGCTACCGCGACACCCTCGCCGTGGTCGCCCGCGGGGTGGACCCGGTCCAGGCACTCACTCTCCTGCGCGGCGACTGGCACACCGGCTACGACCCCCGCGAACACCGGGTCGCCCCCCTGTGCACCCCGCTCGCCACCCAGTTGCCGCACGCCGTCGGCCTCGCGCACGCCGCCCGCCTCAAGGGCGACGACGTGGTCGCGCTGGCCATGGTCGGTGACGGCGGCACCAGCGAGGGCGACTTCCACGAGGCGCTGAACTTCGCCGCCGTCTGGCAGGCCCCGGTGGTCTTCTTCGTGCAGAACAACGGCTTCGCGATCTCCGTCCCGCTCGCCAAGCAGACCGCGGCCCCGTCGCTGGCCCACAAGGCCGTCGGCTACGGCATGCCCGGCCGCCTGGTCGACGGCAACGACGCCGCCGCCGTGCACGAGGTGCTCTCCGACGCCGTGCGCCACGCCCGGGCGGGCGGCGGCCCCACGCTCGTCGAGGCGATCACCTACCGCGTCGACGCCCACACCAACGCCGACGACGCCACCCGCTACCGCGGCGACGCCGAGGTCGAGACCTGGCGCGAGCACGACCCGATCCGGCTGCTGGAGCGCGAGCTGACCGAGCGCGGCCTGCTCGACGAGGCCGGCATCGAGGCCGCCCGCCAGGACGCCGAGACCATGGCCGCCGCCCTGCGCGAGCAGATGAACCAGGACCCGGTCCTCGACCCGATGGACCTGTTCGGCCACCTCTACGCCGAGCCCACGCCCCAGTTGCTGGAGCAGCGGGACCAGCTGCGGGCCGAGCTGGAGGCCGAGGCCGAGCCGGAGGAGGGCACGCACCGATGACCACCGTCGCCGTCAAGCCGGCCACCATGGCGCAGGCCCTCACGCGCGCGCTGCGCGACGCCATGGCCGCCGACCCCGCCGTGCACGTCATGGGCGAGGACGTCGGCACCCTCGGCGGTGTCTTCCGCGTCACCGACGGACTCGCCAAGGAGTTCGGCGAGGACCGCTGCACCGACACCCCGCTCGCCGAGGCCGGCATCCTCGGCACCGCCGTCGGCATGGCCATGTACGGCCTGAGGCCGGTGGTGGAGATGCAGTTCGACGCGTTCGCCTACCCGGCGTTCGAACAGCTCGTCTCGCACGTGGCGAAGATGCGCAACCGCACCCGCGGCGCGATGCCCCTGCCGATCACCATCCGCGTCCCCTACGGCGGCGGCATCGGCGGCGTCGAGCACCACAGCGACTCCTCCGAGGCGTACTACACGGCGACTCCCGGGCTCCATGTCGTCACCCCCGCCACCGTCGCCGACGCCTACGGGCTGCTGCGCGCGTCCATCGCCTCCGACGACCCGGTCGTCTTCCTGGAGCCGAAGCGGCTGTACTGGTCGAAGGACTCCTGGAACCCCGAGGAGCCGGCGCCCGTCGAGCCGATCGGGCGCGCGGTGGTGCGGCGCCCCGGCCGCAGCGCCACGCTCATCACCTACGGGCCGTCCGTGCCCGTCTGCATGGAGGCCGCCGAGGCGGCCCGGGCCGAGGGCTGGGACCTCGAGGTCGTCGATCTGCGCTCCCTGGTGCCGTTCGACGACGAGACGGTGTGCGCCTCGGTGCGGCGGACGGGACGCGCGGTCGTCGTCCACGAGTCGAGCTCCTACGGCGGCCCGGGCGGGGAGATCGCCTCCCGGGTCACCGAGCGCTGCTTCCACCACCTGGAGGCGCCGGTGCTGCGTGTGGCCGGGTTCGACGTGCCGTACCCGCCGCCGATGCTGGAGCGCCACCACCTGCCCGGTGTGGACCGGATCCTGGACGCCGTGGGGCGTCTTCAGTGGGAGGCCGAGAGCTGATGGCACAGGTGCTGGAGTTCAAGCTGCCCGACCTCGGTGAGGGGCTCACCGAGGCGGAGATCGTGCGCTGGCTGGTCGAGGTCGGTGACGTGGTGGCCATCGACCAGCCGGTCGTCGAGGTCGAGACGGCCAAGGCGATGGTCGAGGTGCCCTGCCCCTACGGCGGTGTGGTCACGGCCCGCTTCGGCGAGGAGGGCACGGAACTGCCCGTCGGCGCACCGCTGATCACGGTGGCCGTGGGGGAGCGGCCCGCCTCCGGCCCCGGGGACACCGGCGCTGAGGGGACCGGTCCCGAGGGCTCGGGCAACGTGCTGGTGGGCTACGGCACCTCCGAGGCACCCGCGCGGCGCCGCCGGGTCCGCCGGGACCCGCTCGTGCCCGGCACGCCCGCCGGCGCCGGACAGACCGGTGCCGCCGGTGCGGTGAACGGGCGGACCGGTGCCGCCGGGGCGGTCGGCGAACGGGCCGGAGCCGCCGCGACCGAGGTGAACCCGCACACCGCGTCCACCGCCCGGGCGGTGGGCACGCGGGCCGCGGGCCCGGTGCCGACGGGGGACCGGCCGGCCGGTGGTCCCGCCACGACGGCCGGCGGACGGGGCGGCGGCCTCGCCACGGAGGACGGCCCCGTCCCCGTGATCTCGCCCCTGGTGCGCCGCCTGGCGCGCCAGAACGGCCTGGACCTGCGCGAACTGACCGGGTCCGGCCCGGACGGGCTGATCCTGCGGGCGGACGTGGAGTACGCCCTGCGCGCCACCGGGCCGGGCCTGACCGCGGCGCCCCCGGCGGAGCCGCAGGCCTCCGCGCCCCCGCCCTCGGTGACCTCCTCCGCCGTGGCCCCGGGCGAGACGCGCACCCCGCTCAAGGGCATCCGGGGCGCCGTCGCCGACAAGCTGGCGCGCAGCCGTCGCGAGATCCCGGACGCCACCTGCTGGGTGGACGCCGACGCCACGGAGCTCATGCGGGCCCGCACGGCCATGAACGCGGCCGGCGGACCGAAGATCTCCCTCCTGGCCCTGCTCGCCCGGATCTGCACGGCCGCCCTCGCCCGCTTCCCCGAGCTCAACTCCACGGTGGACGCACAGGCCAGGGAGATCGTCCGGTTCGACCACGTGCACCTGGGCTTCGCGGCGCAGACCGAGAGGGGCCTCGTCGTCCCGGTCGTCCGGGACGCGCACGCGCGGGACGCCGAGGCGCTGACCGCGGAGTTCGCCCGGCTCACCGAGGCGGGCCGGACGGGCACCCTCACCCCCGGCGAACTCACCGGCGGCACCTTCACGTTGAACAACTACGGCGTCTTCGGTGTCGACGGGTCCACCCCGATCATCAACCACCCCGAGGCCGCCATGCTCGGCGTCGGCCGCATCGTCCCCAAGCCGTGGGTGCACGAGGGCGAGTTGGCGGTGCGGCAGGTCGTCCAGCTATCCCTCACCTTCGACCACCGGGTGTGCGACGGCGGTGTGGCGGGCGGGTTCCTGCGCTACGTGGCGGACTGCGTGGAACAGCCGGCGGTGCTGCTGCGGACGCTCTGATCCGGTCCGGCCGGCGGGCTTCGGCCGCGCCGCCGTGCGGACGCCCTGATTCCTGTCCGGCTCGCCGAGCGGGACCCGTGATCGTGTCGGTTCCCCCGCGTTCCCTGTGATCGCGGGGGCACGCATACTCGGGGGGTGACCGCCTACGAGCCCCCCGGTGAACCCGGCGCCGGCACCGGCCCCGCCCAGGAGGCGGACTCCGCCGGGTACGACGCCGTCGTGCTCGCCGGCGGTGCCGCCCGGCGCCTGGGCGGCACCGACAAACCCGGTGTGCGCGTGGGCGGGAGGGCCCTGCTCGACCGGGTGCTCGCCGCGTGCGGCGGTGCCCGGACCGCCGTCGTCGTCGCCGCGCCACGGCCGACCGCACGGCCCGTGACCTGGGCCCGGGAGGACCCGCCCGGGGGCGGGCCGCTCGCCGCGCTGGACGCCGGACTACGCCACACCACGGCCGAGCACGTCGTGGTGCTCTCCGCCGACCTGCCGTTCCTCGTCCAGCGGACCGTCGCCCGTCTGCTGGACGCGCTGCGGGCGAGCGGCTGCGACGGCGCGCTGCTGACCGACCCCGGCGGCCGCGACCAGCCGCTCGTGGCCGCCTACCGGGCGCCGCGCCTGCGCGAGGAGCTCGGGCGCCTCGCCGACCGGCACGGCGCCCTCGCCGGTCTTCCCCTGCGGCGTCTGACCGCCGAGCTGAACCTCACCCGCGTCTTCGACCCGGTCGCGTCCTTCGACTGCGACACCTGGGACGACATCGCCACCGCCAGGGCACGTATCAGGGAGCATGGGCACGTGTTGGATGAATGGATTTCCGCCGTCAAGGACGAACTGGGGATCGACCTCGATGTCGACACCCGCGGCCTGCTCGACCTCGCCCGCGACGCCGCCCACGGAGTGGCGCGGCCCGCGGCCCCGCTGACCACCTTCCTCGTCGGCTACGCGGCCGCGCAGGCCGGTGGTGGCCCCGAGGCGGTCGCCGAAGCCGCCCGCAAGGCCGCGGCCCTCGCCGTCCGCTGGGAGGAGGAGACCACCTCCGAGGCCCAGCCGTCCGGCAGCGCCCCGCAGGCCTCCCAGGGCGACGTGGCCCCCGACGCCACGCCCGACACCCGACCGGACGCCGGATGACCCCGCACGGCGCCCGTGCCGGAGAGGACGCCGAGGACCTCGACATCGAGGAGGTGCTCGCCCTCGTGAAGAACAGCAACCACCTGCCCGACCCGGCGGCGCGCGGCGGCACGGACGGTGCCCCCGCTCCCCACGGGCCGGGCTCCTCCGCCCGGCCCGACCCCCACCACCGCGCCACCCCCTGGCCCGAGGCACGCGCCCTCGCCGAACGCGCCGGCCGCGACGCCGCCCGGGCCGCCCGCCGTGCCCCCGTCTCCGCGCCCCTCGACACCGCCCTGGGCCTGACCCTGGCCGCCCCGCTCGACGCGCTCACCGACCTGCCCTCCTTCGACACCTCCGCGATGGACGGCTGGGCGGTCTGCGGCCCCGCCCCCTGGCACGTGCGGGACGAGGGCGTGCTCGCCGGGCACGCCGCGCCCCCGGCCCTGACCGACGGCGAGGCCGTCCGGATCGCCACCGGCGCCCGCATTCCCCCGGACGCCACCGCCGTCCTGCGCAGCGAGCACGGCCGCACCGACGACAAGGGCCGCCTCCACGCGACCAAGGACGTCATCCCCGGCCAGGACATCCGCCCGCGCGGCCAGGAGTGCCGCACCGGCGACCAGCTCCTCGCCGCCGGCACACTCGTCACCCCGGCCGTCCTCGGGCTGGCCGCGGCGGCCGGATACGACACCGTCACCGCCGTCCCCCGCGCCCGCGTCGAAGTCCTGGTGCTGGGCGACGAGTTGCTGACCCAGGGCCTGCCGCACGACGGGCTGATCCGGGACGCGCTCGGCCCGATGCTGCCGCCCTGGCTGCGGGCCCTCGGCGCCGAGGTCATCGCCGTCCGGCGCATCCGCGACGACGCCGACGCACTGCACCGGGCCCTCGGCGCCTCCGACGCCGACGTCATCCTCACCACCGGCGGCACCGCGGCGGGGCCCCTCGACCACGTCCACCCCACCCTGAGCCGGATCGGCGCCGAACTCCTCGTCGACGGCGTCAAGGTCCGCCCGGGCCACCCGATGCTGCTGGCCCGCATCACGCGGACCCAGCACCTCGTGGGCCTGCCCGGCAACCCGCTCGCCGCCGTCTCCGGCCTGCTGACGCTCGCCGAGCCACTGCTGCGGATCCTCGCGGCCCGCCCGGCCCCGGAGCCGTACACCCTCCCCTTGCGGGACGCGGTGCACGGGCACCCCCACGACACCCGGCTCGTCCCCGTCGTCCTGCGCGGCGACGAGGCCGTGCCCCTGCACTACAACGGCCCCGCCATGCTGCGCGGTATCGCGGCGGCCGACGCGCTGGCCGTCGTACAGCCGGGCGGCGCCCGCCCGGGTCAGGAGGCGGAACTGCTCGACCTGCCCTGGGCGTCCGGAGGAATCGGGGTGTGTTTCACGTGAAACTTCCGGGCCAGGACGCGATCGCCCGCCAGGCCGACGAGCATCTGGTGACCTATCGGGTGAAACTCCCGAGGAAAGTGGTGGAGCACCCGATCCGCCAGGTCGTCAAGCGGCTTTCCATGGCACTGCTGGTCCTCGTCGTGACCGCGGTGATCGTCTATGCCGACCGCGCCGGATACAACGACAACGCGGGCGGCGGCCTCAGTCTCCTCGACGCGTTCTACTACGCGACCGTCACGCTCTCCACCACCGGCTACGGTGACATCACCCCGGCCAGCGAAAGCGCCCGGCTCACGAACATTCTCGTCGTCACGCCCCTGCGCGTGCTGTTCCTGATCATCCTGGTCGGCACCACGCTCGAAGCCCTCACCGAACGCACCCGGGAGGAGTGGCGACTGACCCGCTGGAGGTCCACGTTGCGCGATCACACCGTCGTCATCGGGTTCGGCACGAAGGGCAGGTCGGCGATCCGGACCGTCTGCGCGACGGGTCTGAGAAAGGAGCAGGTCGTCGTGGTCGACCCCAGCTCCAAGGTCATCGACGCCGCGACCGCCGAGGGCTACGCCGGAATCGTCGGGGACGCGACCCGCAGCGAGGTGCTGAAGCAGGCCGAGGTGCACCGGGCGCGTCAGATCATCATCGCGACCCAGCGCGACGACACCGCGGTCCTGGTGGCGCTGACGGCCCGCCAGCTCAACCGCGGGGCGAAGATCGTGGCCACGGTCCGGGAAGAGGAGAACGCGCCGCTGCTCAAGCAGTCGGGCGCCGACGCGGTGGTCACCAGCGCCAGTGCCGCCGGCCGGCTGCTCGGCCTGTCCGTGCTCAGCCCGTCGGCCGGCATGGTGATGGAGGACCTCATCCAGCAGGGCAGCGGCCTCGACATCGTCGAACGGCCGGTCGTCAAGGCCGAGGTGGGCAAGACCCCGCGGGAGGTCGCCGACCTGGTGGTGAGCGTCATACGCGGTCACCGGGTGCTCGGGTACGACGATCCGTCCGTCGGGCGGCTGGAGTTGACCGACCGGCTCATCACGATCGTCCGCAAGACCCCGGCCACCCAGGTCGCCCCGGACATCCGCCCGATGCCCCCGATGCCCCGCAACACCTGACGAACCGAGCGAACGGCCGGCCGCCCCGCACCCCTGAGGTGCGCGACGGCCGGCCGCGGGGCCGGGAGCCGTGGGCCCGGGAGCGTGGGCTCGGGAGCCGTGGTCCGGGAGGCGGGGCCCGGGAGCCGTGGTCCGGGCGGCGTGGGCTACTTACGGTTGTACAGCCGCATCGTGACCGGCCCGAAGACCAGCACGAACAGCGCTGCCCAGCCCAGCGACCAGGCGACCTCGTCGGCCGGCCAGTCGCCGCCCATCAGCCCGCGCACCGCCGAGGCCAGATGCGTGATGGGGCTGTTGTTCACGAACGCCTGGAGCCAGCCCGGCATGGTCTTCGGGTCCACGAACACGTTGGACAGGAACGTGAGCGGGAAGATCACCATCATGCTGACGCCCATCACCGACTTCTCGGTGCGCAGCATCAGCCCGAACATCGTCCAGATCCACGAGAAGGCGAACGAGAAGGCCACCAGCAGGGCGATCCCGGCGAGCACACCGGCGACCCCGCCGTCCGGCCGGTAGCCCAGGACGATGCCGACGGTGAGCATCACGACCGACGCGATCGTGTACCGCAGGGCGTCACCGAGCAGATAGCCGACCATCGTCGAGGGCCGCCAGATCGGCAGGCTGCGGAACCGGTCGAACACGCCCTTCTCGATGTCGGTGTTCACGGAGACACCCGTGTACATCGTGATCATCACGACCGACATGACGAGGATGCCCGGCAGCAGGAACTGGATGTACTCCTTCGGCGAGCCGGCCAGCGCCCCGCCGAACAGGTACGTGTACATCAGCACCATCATGATCGGGAACGCCGTGACGTCGAAGAGCTGCTCCGGCACGTGCTTGATCTTGAGGATCGCCCGCCAGCCGAAGGTCATCGACGCCGACCACGCGCTGGGCCGCGGTGGACGTTCCTTCGAGACGAGCAGCGCGGCGAGGGATTCGGCGCTGACCGGGGCGAGGTCCTTGCTCTCGGTGGTCGTCGCGGTGCTCATGCCGCCACCTCGTCCTTCGGGTCGTCGGAGTGCTCGGCGGAGTCGTGCGTGTCGTGGCCGGTGAGGGCGAGGAACACCTCGTCCAGGCTGGGCTGGCCCAGGGAGAAGTTGTCGACGGTGATCCCGGCGCGGGCCAGCTCGTTCAGGGCGCGGGCGGCCTGCTCGGCGGCGGAGTCGTCGCTCGCCGCCGTACCGAGGCGGGCGGTGAGGGCCACCGGGTCGGGCTCCGGTTGCACCCGCGCGCCGAGGGCGCGGTGCAGCAGCTCGGCCGCGAGGTCGCGCTGCTCGGGATCGCGCAGGCGCAGATGGACGGATCCGGCGCCGACGGACGACTTCAGCTCGCCCTTGGTGCCCTCGGCGATCACCTTGCCGCGGTCGATGACGGCGATCCGGGACGCCAGCTGGTCGGCCTCGTCCAGGTACTGCGTGGTCAGCAGCACGGTGGTGCCCTGGGCGACGACGGCCCGCACGATGTCCCAGACCTGGTTGCGGCTGCGCGGGTCAAGGCCGGTCGTCGGCTCGTCCAGGAACAGCAGGTCCGGGGTGTTGAGGATGGACGCGGCGATGTCGATACGGCGCCGCATGCCGCCCGAGTAGTGCTTGACCTGCTTCGAGGCGGCCTCCGTGAGTCCGAAGGCCTCCAGGAGCTGGGCGGCGCGGGTGCGGGCGGCCTTCTTGTGGTGGCCGAGCAGCCGGCCCAGCAGGACCAGGTTCTCGGTGCCGGTGAGGTCCTCGTCCACCGACGCGTACTGGCCGGTGAGGCTCACCCGGCCGCGCACCTCGTCCGCCTCGCGGACGATGTCGTGCCCGAAGACATGCGCTTCACCGCCGTCCGGCCGCAGGAGCGTGGCGAGCATCTTCACGGTGGTGGTCTTGCCGGCGCCGTTCGGGCCGAGGACGCCGTAGACCGTGCCCGCGGGCACGGCCAGGTCGACTCCGTCGACGGCCCTCGTCTCACCGAACGTCTTCACCAGGCCCGCGGTCTCGATCGCCAGGCCGGACAACTGCGTGCTCATGCTTCGGGTCCTTCCGCGTGCTTGGGCTACGCATGGGGAGACCTTCACGGTCGCGCAAACTCATCGGTGGCGCACACGGGTTTTCGGCGGAACCGGTCCAACGGCGTAGGCGCGGAGGACCTCGGGACGGAGCGGACTCGGTCCCGGGACCGACGGGTACGGTCCCTTCCATGCATGCGATCACGATTCCCGAACCTGGTGGGCCCGAGGCGCTGGTCTGGGACGAGGTCCCGGACCCCGTACCCGGCGAGGGCGAGGTCCTGGTCGAGGTGGCGGCCGGTGCCGTCAACCGGGCCGACATCCTGCAACGGCAGGGCTTCTACGAACCGCCGCCCGGCGCGTCCCCCTACCCCGGCCTGGAGTGCTCCGGGCGCATCGCCGCGACCGGCACCGGCGTCTCCGGCTGGAACGTGGGCGACGAGGTGTGCGCGCTGCTCTCCGGCGGCGGTTACGCCGAGAAGGTGACCGTGCCGGCCGGGCAGCTGCTGCCCGTCCCCGAGGGGGTGGGTCTGACGCAGGCCGCGGCGCTGCCCGAGGTGGCCTGCACCGTCTGGTCCAACGTCTTCATGGTCGCCCACCTGCGCCCCGGCGAGACGCTCCTCGTGCACGGCGGCTCCAGCGGCATCGGCACGATGGCCATCCAGCTGGCCAAGGCCGTCGGTGCGCGGGTGGCCGTGACGGCGGGTACGGAGGAGAAGCTCCGGCGGTGCGCCGAGCTGGGCGCCGACATCCTGGTCAACTACCGCGAGCAGGACTTCGTCGAGGAGGTCAGGAAGGCGACGGACGGTGCCGGTGCCGACGTCATCCTCGACAACATGGGCGCCAAGTACCTGGAGCGCAACGTCAGGGTCCTCGCCGTCAACGGCCGGCTCGCGATCATCGGCATGCAGGGCGGTGTGAAGGGCGAGCTCAACATCGGCGCCCTGCTGGCCAAGCGCGCCGCGATCAGCGCGACGTCCCTGCGGGCCCGGCCCCTGGAGGAGAAGGCGGCCATCGTCGCGGCCGTACGCGAACACGTCTGGCCGCTGTTCGCCGGCGGCCACCTGCGCCCGGTCGTCGACCGCGAGCTGCCGATGCGGGAGGCCGCCGCCGCACACCGGGTCGTGGAGGAGAGCGGCCACATCGGCAAGGTCCTGCTGGTCACCGGCCCCCAGGAGGCCTGACCTTCGCACCGCCGGGCCGGACCCGGTTCGATCCGGGCCCGGCCCGGCGGCGGGCGAGGCGGAGCCGCGGCCCCGGCCGGCTGTCCCTACACCCGCCGCAGCCGCAGTGCCACGAACGCCAGGGCCAGGCCCAGGCCGATCAGCACCAGCCCGCTGCCCAGGGGCAGGATGCGCAGGACCGGGCCGGCGGGGCGTTCGGCGGTCGCGGCCTCTCGTACCGGCTGCTCCGCCGGGGCCGACGGCGGCGGGGCGAGGTCCAGGGGTGCCTCGGGAAGGGGTGTGGCGTCGGCGAGGCCCGGCCTCAGCCCTGCGTCCTCGAGGCGTCCCGGACGCGCCCGGCCCTCCCCGGCCCTGCTGCCCGCCCGCGAGGGCTCACCGGGCGCGGAGGGAGCCGCCAGGGCCGCCGTGGCCGACGAGTCCGCCCGGGGCGACGGGACCGGCGAAGCCGCCCGCTCCGAAGAGACCGCCCGGGCCGATGACGTCGCCCGGGCCGGGGGGCCCGAGGAAGCGGCCCGGTCCGACGGCGGCGGTGAGGCCGCCGGGGTCGTCGGGCCCGACGGGCCCGACGAAGTGGCCGGGCCCGATGAAGCCGCCGGGGCCGGCGGGAGAGTCGGCGCCGCCCGGGCGGACAGCATGGCCCCGGCCGAGGGGCGGGGCAGCGACGGCCCGGCCGTGACGGCCCCGGGCACTCCCGCCCGTCGCGCCTCCCGCTCCTGCGTGAGGAAGGCCCCGTGGGACGGGACGGCCCCGTGGGACGGGACGGATCCGTAGGGTGAGACGACCGCGCCGGCCCCTAGGGCGAGCGTCAGTCCCGCCGCCCGCAGTGCGCGTAGCCATGGAGTCACGTGGGTGACCCCTTCCCGCCGCGCCCGCTAGGGCAGAAACGGCAAGTTCGGTCATATCGAGGCAATCAGCCTCACACCGCTCCGAAAGTGCGGCACTCGGGACTCGGCCGACCGGTGGAATCGCTGCACAATCCCGTTATGTCGATACGTCACGGGCTGCTGGCGCTCCTGGCGGCCGGACCCCGCTACGGCTCCCGGCTGCGCACCGACTTCGAAACCCGCACCGGCGGGACCTGGCCGCTGAACATCGGACAGGTCTACACGACACTGGGCCGCCTGGAACGGGACGGCATGGTCGCCCGGGACGACGTCGACGCGGCCGGACGGACGCTGTACGCGCTCACCGGGGCCGGCCGGGCCGAGCTGCGCGCCTGGTACGACCGCCCGGTGGTCCGGACCGGTCCGCCGCGCGACGAGCTGGCGATCAAACTCGTGATGGCGCTCGGCGCGGACGGCGTCGACGTACGGGAGGTCGTCGAGGCTCAGCGCCGGCACGTGACGCGGGCGCTGCACGACCACGTGCGGCAGCGGGCAAAGGCCCTGGCCCGGGCGGCGGAACACCCCGAGGATTTGGCCCGGTTGCTGGTCCTCGAGCAGCTCGTCTTCCACGCGGAGGCCGAGGTCCGCTGGCTGGACCACTGCGAGGCCCGGCTGCTCCGTCTCACCCACGAGGAGGAACCGCCCCGGCGGGAGCAACCCGAAGCCTGACGAACTCGTCTCCTCCGTCGTGGTGGATCAGCCTCGGGTGGGGGCACCACGGAGGTGAGGTGCAGGCGTGCGAGAGAATGGCGGCATGGAGATGCCGAGGAACGAAAGGTCGCCGGAGAACCCGCAGATCCTGGTCGTGGGCCAGGACGGCATGGCGCTCGGGGGCGGCAGCGCAGACGAGGACTCCCGCGAGACCCCGGTCACGGAGCAGGTGGAGCAGCCCGCGAAGGTCATGCGGATCGGCAGCATGATCAAGCAGCTGCTGGAGGAAGTGCGCGCGGCTCCTCTGGACGAGGCGAGCCGGGTCCGGCTCAAGGACATCCACGCCAGCTCGGTGAAGGAGCTGGAGGACGGTCTGGCGCCCGAGCTGGTCGAGGAGCTGGAGCGGCTCTCCCTGCCCTTCACGGACGAGGGGACCCCCAGCGACGCGGAGCTGCGCATCGCACAGGCCCAGCTCGTCGGCTGGCTGGAGGGGCTCTTCCACGGGATCCAGACGACGCTGTTCGCCCAGCAGATGGCGGCCCGCGCCCAGCTGGAGCAGATGCGCCGGGCCCTCCCGCCGGGCGTCGGCGACGGCCTCGACGAGCAGCACCCGGGCGGCCGGTCCGGCGGCCCCTACCTGTAGACGCCCACCGGCCTCGAAGACCACAGGGCCCGGCGGCCGAAGCCGCCGGGCCCTCGCGCGTCGGGTGAGGTCAGGAGGGCGGGTTGCCCGTCGAGACGCTGAGCTCGATCTCGGGCATCTCCTTCGGGTCGACGTCCGTGTCGGCGGACGGGAACTGGTTCATCACCGTGCCGTCGCCGTAGGTGTTCTCGTCGACCTTCTTCTCGTTCACTTCCCAGCCCGCCGCCTGGAGACAGGCCTTGACGGACTTGATGTTCTTGAACTTGAAGTCCGGGATCTGGATCTTGTCGGGGTCGTTGTAGGACTCCCGCGGCTCCGTGCACTCCTCGGTCTCGATCGTCTTCGAGGTGTCCGGGCCGCGGTAGCCGGGCTTCTTCTCCGCGGAGGCCGAGGCACTCGCGCCGCCGCCACCGCCCTTGTCGTCGTCACCGCCGCCGTTCATCAGCAGCGCCGTGACCAGGCCGCCGACCGCGACGAAGGACACGATGACCGCGCCGATGATCACCGGTTTGTTGGTCCGGCCGCCACCGGAGGAGGCCGGGGCGTTCTGCGGGGTCAGGTTGTACGGCGGCGGCGTCGACGGGCCGGGCTGCGGGGAGTAGGCGGCCGGGGACGGCGTCTGGTAGCCGCCCTGCTGCGGATAGCCGTACGCCGGGGACGGACCCGTCGGGGCGGGCGTGCCGTACGGGTTCGGGGGCGGGGTCGGCTGGTACGGCGTCTGGACCTGGCCCGAGGGGGCCGGGGTCGCCTGGTCGACCGGCGGGAACACGGCCGAGCCGACACCCGCGCCGCTCTGCGCCTGCGTGCCCGGGACGATGCTCGGCGGCGCGGTCCGGACGGATGCCGCCACGCGCAGGCACTCGTCGCGCATGGCCTCGGCGCTCGGGAAGCGCTCGTTGGGGTTCTTCTTCAGCGCCCGGGCGATCAGCGCGTCCACGGCCGGGGGCAGCGAGCGGTTGATCGAGGACGCGACCGGCGGCTCCTCCTGGACGTGCGCGTAGGCGATGGCCAGCGGCGAGTCGGCGTCGAACGGCAGCCGCCCGGTGACGAGCTGGAACAGCATGATGCCGACCGAGTACAGGTCGGAGCGGGCGTCCACACCGCGGCCGAGGGCCTGCTCGGGCGAGAGGTACTGCGGGGTGCCGACGACCATGCCGGTCTGCGTCATCGACGTCACACCCGACTGCATGGCCCGGGCGATGCCGAAGTCCATGACCTTGACCACGCCCCGCTTGGTCATCATCACGTTGCCCGGCTTGATGTCGCGGTGGACCAGGCCCATCTCGTGGCTGATCTCCAGCGCGGCCAGCACGTCCGCGGTGATCTTCAGGGCCTTGTCGGCGGGCATCGCGCCCTGCTGCCGCACGTCCTCGTCGAGGACCGAGCCCAGCGGACGGCCCTCGACGTACTCCATGACGATGTAGGGGGTCGTCAGGCCGTCGAGGGTGTCCTCGCCGGTGTCGAAGACGGAGACGATGTTGGTGTGCGTGAGCTTGGCCACGGACTGGGCCTCACGGCGGAACCGCTCACGGAAGGCCTGTTCCCGCCCGAGCTCCGTGTGCAGTGTCTTGATGGCGACCTGACGGTCGAGCACGCTGTCGTACGCGAGGTGCACCGAGGCCATGCCGCCCTGGCCGAGGAGGTCGCGCAGCTGATAGCGGCCACTGGCGAGCGCCCGCCCCGAGTACTGGCCCTGTGCGCCGTCCTGGCTCATGTTCCGTGTCCCCCGTAGCGCCTGCGGGCGCCGCCGACCGCCGCTGATTCGTCGTTGATCCAAACCGTCATTCCCGGCCAAGTCTGCCCCAGGGCACCGACACGTCAAGCTCGGTGCCCGTTCCGTGACCGTACGCGAAAGAAGCGTCGCGGAAGCGTTACAGCGGGCGTACGGCCGGAACACAGAATTTGCACGACAGTACGGAGTGAAGGTTTCATGGCCGGTCCGTCTCGTGCCGGTCCGGGCACCCCTTCCCGGACCGGAGGCTTGCGCGGAGGCTGTAGCGTGGCCGACGGAGACCGTAACAACACCGCGCGCACCGCGGGCAGAAACGACGGCGAGGACTGATGGCACAGCAGCAGCGCGCTCAGGGCCCGTCCGACCCCGAGGCGGCTGGCAGCGGTATGTCGGACGCGCCGGAGTCCTGGGGGAACGGCGGGCTGGTCGGGGACGGCCGGTACCGGCTGACCCACAGACTCGGCCGGGGCGGCATGGCCGAGGTGTTCGCAGCCGAGGACGTCCGCCTCGGACGCACCGTCGCCGTCAAGCTGCTCCGCTCCGACCTCGCCGAGGACCCGGTGTCCAAGGCGCGTTTCACGCGCGAGGCGCAGTCGGTGGCCGGTCTCAACCACCACGCGATCGTCGCCGTGTACGACTCCGGCGAGGACTTCGTCGGCGGCCAGTCCGTGCCCTACATCGTGATGGAGCTGGTCGAGGGCCGCACCATCCGCGACCTGCTGCTGAACGCGGAGGCCCCCGGCCCTGAGCAGGCGCTGATCATCGTCTCGGGCGTCCTGGAGGCGCTCGCCTACTCGCACCAGCACGGCATCGTGCACCGCGACATCAAGCCCGCCAACGTGATCATCACGCACAACGGCGCCGTGAAGGTGATGGACTTCGGCATCGCCCGCGCCCTGCACGGCGCGTCCACGACGATGACGCAGACCGGCATGGTCATGGGCACCCCGCAGTACCTCTCCCCCGAGCAGGCCCTCGGCAAGGCCGTCGACCACCGCTCCGACCTGTACGCCACGGGCTGCCTGCTCTACGAACTCCTCGCGCTGCGCCCGCCGTTCACCGGCGAGACCCCGCTGTCGGTGGTCTACCAGCACGTCCAGGACATCCCCACGCCGCCGTCCGAGGCCTCCGACGCCTGCCCGCCGGAGCTGGACGGCCTGGCCATGCGCGCCCTCGCCAAGGAGCCCGACGACCGCTTCCAGACGGCCGAGGAGATGCGCGGCCTGGTCCAGTACGCGCTCCAGATGCTCTACGACCAGGGCGGCCACACCGGCACCTGGAACACCGGCCCGGTCGTCATGCACGAGGGCCGGCACACCCCCTCGGGCGGCCTGGCCGGCACGGCCGTGATGGGCCACCCCGGGGACGCCTCCGGCACCACGCAGATCCCCTCGCCGATCCTGCCCGGCGGCTACGGCGGCGGGGACGAAGGCGGCTTCGAGGGCCACGGCAACAAGGGCAGCGGACGCGGCAAGCTGTGGATCCTCGCCGTGCTCGCGGTGATCGCGGTCGCGGCGGGTGTGGCCCTGGCGCTGCAGAACACCGGTGGCGACAACGAAGGCCCCGGCACCAAGCAGTCGCCGACCACCTCGCAGACGACCGAGAAGAAGACGCCCAGCGAGACGCCGAGCGACGACACGACCGACGCGCCGACCGACACGTCCACGGACGACGGCACCGGCACGAGCTCCGGCGGCGGCAACTGGACGCCGTCCTACACGCCGTCCTACAAGCCGTCGCCGAGCGCTCCGCAGTCGCCCACCGGCCAGCCCTCGAACCCGCCGACCTCCGCGGAGCCGACCGGCGAGCCGACGGACGAGCCGCCCACGGACGTGGAGACTCCGCCGGACGACACGGGCGGTGCCGACGGCGGCACCACGGAGGGCATCGTCGGCGGCGCGGGCGGCGGCGAAGGCTGACCTCGCCGCGCTGCTCACAGGCATGATCCACGCGCGCGTGGGCCCGGAAACCGGGCCCACGCGCGCGTGCCGTTTCGGGCGCGCCGAAAAGTGGACTCTTCCCGTGACCTGGGTCACCGGGTTAACGTGCGGTTGCTCCGGCCTCCTGCAAGGCTGTGACCAGGGCCCCTTCCACGCCTTCCCGATTTACTTGGATATCCAAGCAAAATCGCAGGTCAGGTGGGGTTTCACAGAAATGTGGCGCACTGGGTAACGTGCTTTCTGCAGGGCGCTCGCCGGGGCACCTGTCACGCCCGTTCCCGGCCGAGCGGCACCCACCCCGTGCCCCGTGGTCGAGAACAGGTGAGCCGCTCCCCCCAGCTCAAAAGAGCAGGGGGGACCCCCAGGCCTACCGGCAACCCCGTGGCCCGGACCGACGGAGGAGCACACGTGACCGTGGAGAGCACTGCCGCGCGCACACCGCGACGCAGCGCCGGAAGCAAGGCCGGCACCACCGGCACCAAGCGCACCCGCACCACCGCCAAGAAGGACGCCGGCGCCGAGCCCCAGCTCGTGCAGTTGCTGACGCCCGAGGGCAAGCGCTTCAAGAACGCCGAGTACGACAAGTACGTCGCCGGCATCACCCCGGAAGAGCTCCGCGGCCTCTACCGCGACATGGTGCTCACCCGTCGCTTCGACGCCGAGGCCACCTCCCTCCAGCGCCAGGGCGAGCTGGGCCTGTGGGCGTCCCTGCTCGGGCAGGAGGCCGCCCAGATCGGGTCCGGACGGGCCACCCGCGAGGACGACTACGTCTTCCCGACCTACCGCGAACACGGCGTGGCCTGGTGCCGCGGCGTGGACCCGACGAACCTGCTCGGGATGTTCCGCGGCGTGAACAACGGCGGCTGGGACCCCAACAGCAACAACTTCCAGCTCTACACGATCGTCATCGGTTCCCAGACGCTGCACGCCACCGGCTACGCGATGGGCGTCGCCAAGGACGGTGCCGACAGCGCGGTGATCGCGTACTTCGGCGACGGTGCCTCCAGCCAGGGCGACGTGGCGGAATCGTTCACCTTCTCCGCGGTCTACAACGCCCCGGTCGTGTTCTTCTGCCAGAACAACCAGTGGGCGATCTCCGAGCCCACCGAGAAGCAGTCCCGCGTGCCGATCTACCAGCGCGCCCAGGGCTTCGGCTTCCCGGGCGTCCGGGTGGACGGCAACGACGTGCTCGGCGTCCTCGCGGTCACCCGCTGGGCCCTGGAGCGGGCCCGCAGCGGCGAGGGCCCGACCCTCGTCGAGGCGTTCACGTACCGCATGGGTGCCCACACCACCTCCGACGACCCGACCCGCTACCGGGGCGACGAGGAGCGCCAGGCCTGGGAGGCCAAGGACCCGATCCTGCGCCTGCGCCGGTACCTGGAGGCCTCGAACCACGCGGACGAGGGATTCTTCGCGGAACTGGAGGCCGAGTCCGAGGCGTTGGGCAAGCGAGTGCGCGAGGCGGTCCGTGCCATGCCGGACCCGGACCACTTCGCGATCTTCGAGAACGCCTACGCGGACGGGCACGCGCTCGTCGACGAGGAGCGCGCCCAGTTCGCCGCGTACCAGGCGTCCTTCGCCGACGAGGGGGGTAACTGAGATGGCTGAGAAGATGGCACTGGCCAAGGCGATCAACGAGTCGCTGCGCCGCGCCCTGGAGTCCGACCCCAAGGTCCTGATCATGGGTGAGGACGTCGGCAAGCTCGGCGGTGTCTTCCGGGTGACGGACGGGCTCCAGAAGGACTTCGGCGAGAGCCGCGTCATCGACACCCCGCTCGCCGAGTCGGGCATCGTGGGCACCGCGATCGGCCTGGCCCTGCGCGGCTACCGCCCGGTGGTGGAGATCCAGTTCGACGGCTTCGTCTTCCCGGCGTACGACCAGATCGTCACGCAGCTCGCGAAGATGCACGCCCGTTCGCTGGGCAAGGTCAAGCTCCCGGTCGTCGTGCGCATCCCCTACGGCGGCGGCATCGGCGCGGTGGAGCACCACTCCGAGTCGCCCGAGGCGCTCTTCGCGCACGTGGCGGGCCTGAAGATCGTCAGCCCGTCGAACGCGTCGGACGCGTACTGGATGATGCAGCAGGCCATCCAGAGCGACGACCCGGTGATCTTCTTCGAGCCCAAGCGCCGCTACTGGGACAAGGGCGAGGTCGCCACGGAGGCCATCCCGGGCCCGCTGCACAAGGCCCAGGTGGTCCGCGAGGGCACCGACCTCACCCTGGCCGCCTACGGCCCGATGGTGAAGCTCTGCCAGGAGGTGGCCGACGCCGCCGCCGAGGAGGGCAAGAGCCTGGAGGTCCTGGACCTGCGCTCGGTCTCCCCGCTCGACTTCGACTCGATCCAGGCGTCGGTGGAGAAGACCCGCCGCCTGGTCGTCGTCCACGAGGCCCCGGTGTTCTTCGGCTCCGGCGCGGAGATCGCCGCCCGGATCACGGAGCGCTGCTTCTACCACCTGGAGGCCCCGGTGCTCCGGGTCGGCGGCTATCACGCCCCGTACCCGCCGGCCCGCCTGGAGGAGGAGTACCTGCCGAACCTGGACCGGGTACTCGACGCCGTCGACCGCTCGCTGGCGTACTGAGGAGAGGGTCGTGACGACGATGACGGAAGCGTCCGTGCGCGAGTTCAAGATGCCCGACGTGGGCGAGGGACTCACCGAGGCCGAGATCCTCAAGTGGTACGTCCAGCCCGGTGACACGGTCACCGACGGCCAGGTGGTCTGCGAGGTCGAGACGGCGAAGGCGGCCGTCGAGCTGCCCATCCCGTACGACGGCGTGGTGCGTGACCTGCACTTCCCCGAGGGCACCACGGTCGACGTGGGCACCGCGATCATCGCGGTGGACGTGGGTGGTGGCGGTGCCGCGCCCGCGCCCGCCGCGGAGCAGCCCGCCGCCGCGCAGTCCGCCGCCGGGCGGCCCGCCGCTGCCGAGCCGGTCGAGGGGCCGAAGTCGGTGGGCTCGGGGCGCCAGCCGGTCCTGGTGGGTTACGGGGTGGCGACCTCCTCCACCCGCCGCCGGCCCCGCAAGGGCGCGGAGGTCCCGGTCCAGCAGGCCTCGACGGCGGTCCGGCCGGAGCTGAACGGCCACGCTCCGGCCCCCGCCCCGGCGGCCCCAGCACCGGCCGCCCCCGCCCCGGCGGGCCTGGACCGCCCGCTGGCCAAGCCGCCCGTCCGCAAGCTGGCCAAGGACCTGGGCGTCGATCTGACGACCGTCGTCCCGACCGGCCCGGACGGCATCATCACCCGCGAGGACGTGCACGCGGCGGTCGCCGCGACCGCCCCGGTGGCCCCCGAGCCGTCCGCGGCGGCGGCGCCGGCCCCGGCCACCGCCCCGGCGGCCGCGTCGTACGACACCGCCCGCGAGACCCGCGTCCCGGTCAAGGGGGTCCGCAAGGCGACGGCGGCGGCGATGGTCGGCTCGGCCTTCACCGCGCCGCACGTCACCGAGTTCGTGACGGTCGACGTGACGCGCACGATGAAGCTGGTCGAGGAGCTCAAGGCGGACAAGGAGTTCGCGGGCCTGCGCGTGAACCCCTTGCTGCTGATCGCCAAGGCGCTGCTCGTGGCGATCCGGCGCAACCCGGAGGTCAACGCGTCCTGGGACGAGGCGGCCCAGGAGATCGTGCTCAAGCACTATGTGAACCTGGGCATCGCGGCCGCGACCCCGCGCGGCCTGATCGTGCCGAACATCAAGGACGCCCACGCCAAGACGCTGCCGCAGCTGGCCGAGTCGCTGGGCGAGCTGGTGGCGACGGCCAGGGAGGGCAGGACGTCCCCGGCGGCCATGCAGGGCGGCACGGTGACGATCACCAACGTCGGCGTCTTCGGCGTCGACACGGGCACGCCGATCCTCAACCCGGGCGAGTCCGCGATCCTCGCGGTCGGTGCGATCAAGCTCCAGCCGTGGGTCCACAAGGGCAAGGTGAAGCCCCGTCAGGTCACCACCCTGGCGCTGTCGTTCGACCACCGCCTGGTCGACGGCGAGCTGGGCTCGAAGGTGCTGGCCGACGTGGCGGCGATCCTGGAGCAGCCGAAGCGGCTGATCACCTGGGCATGAGCCGGCCTCGGCGGCCCCCCACCCCTCGGGGCGGGGGGCCGCCGGCGTCTTCCGGGGGGTGAACCGGCGGTTCGCCGAGGGCCACAGGAGTCACCTCGAATCCTCCCAAGTACCACACAGTAAGCGGTTTATCCGGACATACGATCGACCTCACCACGAGATCGACCACTCGTCCGGCGCTCCGGGGGGAGCCCGGTTCCGGGCTGCGACGGGCGCGGTCACTCCCTCGAAAGTGAGTGAACCCCCCATGCGCGACGCGATGGTGCTCAAGGCCCAGAGATTCGTGAACTCCGTCTACGGCAGCCGTATCGGCACGACCGTGGCGGAGACCGGCGAGGCCGACTGGGCGACCATGTACGCCCTGACCCGTGCCCTCCAGTACGAACTGGGCATCACGGCGCTCTCCGACAGCTTCGGCCCCACCACGCTCGGCACCCTGACCGCCACGTACCCCGAGCTCGACGCGGACACCGTCCCCTCGCCCGACTTCTGCCGCATCCTCCAGGCCGGCCTGTACTGCAAGGGCTACGACGGCGGCGACCTCGACGGCAACTACGGCACCCGCGTGCAGGCGGCCGTCACCCGGCTCAAGACCGACATGGGCGTGGAACAGGCCCTCCCCGGCGCCGCCTTGACGCCCAAGGTGGTCAAGGCGCTGCTGACGATGGACTCCTACGTCACCGGAGCCCAGGGCACCGGACAGGTCAGGGCCGTCCAGCAGTGGCTCAACGGCAGCTACCTCCATCGGCAGGACTTCTTCGCCATCCCCTGCGACGGGCTGGTGTCCAGGGCCACGCTCAGGGCGCTGCTCCTCGGCGTGCAGTACGAGCTGGGCATGGCGGACGGCACCGCCAACGGCAACTTCGGGCCCGGCACCCAGTCGGGCCTGAAGGCGCACCCGGTGGCCCAGGGCGACAAGGGCGTCTTCGTCCGGCTGTTCTCCGCCGCGATGGTCCTCAACCGGCGGCCCGCGGCCCTCACCGACACCTTCGACGCCTCCCTCGCCGCCGCCGTCCGGGCCTTCCAGACCTTCGTGGCGCTCCCGGCCACGGGCGAGGGCGACTTCGCCACCTTCGCCTCCCTGCTGGCGTCCTTCGGCGACCAGTCCCGCCCCGCCAGGGCCTGCGACACCATCGCCAAGGTCACCCCGGCGCGGGCGGCCGTGCTCAAGGCGGCCGGGATCACCTGCGTCGGCCGCTACCTCACCAACCCCAGTGCCACCTCCCTGCCGGAGAAGGCCATCCAGCCGGGCGAGCTCGCCACCATCGCCCAGCAGGGCCTGCGCTGCTTCCCGATCTACCAGACCGTCAACAACGACGCCTCGGACTTCGACTACGTCGCCGGGCGGACCGCCGGGTACGCGGCGGTCAACGCCGCCCGCGACCACGGCTTCCGGCGAGGGAGCCGGATCTTCTTCGCCGTCGACTTCGACGCGATCGACGCCGAGATCACCGCGAACGTCCTGCCCCACTTCAAGGGCGTCAAGGAGGCGATGGCGGACTTTGGGCACCCGTACGAGATCGGCGTCTACGGCTCCCGCGAGGTGTGCGCGCGGGTCGGCGCGGCCGGCTACTCGACCGCGAGCTTCGTCGCCGACATGTCCTCGGGCTTCGAGGGCAACGCCGGGCACCCGCTGCCGCCGGACTGGGCCTACGACCAGTTCGCGGTCCGCACCCTCGGCTCGGGGGACGGGCAGTTCGAGGTGGACGCGAACATCGCCTCGGGGCGCGACACCGGGCAGAACGCGTTCGACCGGCCGCGGCCGCCCGTCCCGGACGTCGCCTTCGACGAGCGCCAGGTGCCGGCGCTGCGGGCCGACCTGTCGCGGTACATGCGCTCGATCGGCCGTCCCGACACGGGCGGCGTCGGCGGTGACGCGCGGCTCTACGGCAACGCGCAGGCCGTCGCGGCGATCCAGGACCAGGACGGGCTGATCACCGAGCTGTCGACGACCTACTCGATGCGCAAGGCGCTGATCCAGACGGTCGTCTACTGGGCCATGCGCGACTACGGCCTCGACGCCCGGTCCACCGATCAGCAGGTCGCCGACCACCACCTCACGGGCTCCGGTTCCGTCAAGGACTCGCACACCGGCATCGGCGAGATCAGCGCGGGTGACGCCATCCAGGCCTGGAACCACTGCATCGGCTGGGGCTTCGCCACCGGTGACCACCGCGACCCGGCCAAGGACGCCGACCTGTGGGCCGTGTGGCAGCGGCTGAGCAAGGACAACGCCTTCAGCGTGCGCACCGCGGCGCTGATCCACCTGTGGGGCACCCGGGGCAGGCCGGGCGGCCAACTGCCGCCCGGCGACCGGGTCACCACCCCGCGGACCATGCGCCTGGACCTCGTCGAGTTCGAGATCACCGAACTCCTGCGCCGCTACCGGGCCTGGGACCCCGACGTGGAGTCCCAGACGCACCAGAGCCTGGCCGTCTACCAGATCTTCGAGAAGTACAACAGCATCCTCCGCAACGCCTGAGCGCGTGGGCGCAGAGAACCCCAGGAAGAGACTCCGTTGAAGCTCAGCCTTCCCCGCATCCCCCGCATCCCCCGCGGAGCCTCGGCGCCCGGCACCGGCCACCGCCGCGTCCTGTCCCGCCGCGCCCTGCTCGGCCGGGTCGCCACCGTCGGCGGTGCCATGGGCGTCGCCGCCCTGCCCCTGTCCCCATTCCTGTCCCAGGCGTACGCCGACGCCGGCAACCCCATTCCGGCCCGCGTACGGGACGCCCTGCGCAGCGCGCAGGACCGCAGCCGGCGCGTGCTGGCGGGCTCGCGCTCCCACAACGGCTGGGAGATGGAGAACGTGGCCGACGACGGCGGCACCGTCTACACCCGTCCCGTCCCGGGCACCCCGCTCAAGGGCGTCGCCGTGCGCATGGGCGACGTGGAGACCGTCCTCGTGCATCTGGTGCGCCGGTTCCACTACGAGGTGGACCCGTTGCGCCGGGGCGACGTCGTCGGATGGCACGCCCCCGCCGGCCTCGCCAGGAGCGGGCCCGAGTCCAATCTGGCGTCCGGCACGGCGGTGCGGATCCGGCCGGGCTTCTACCCGCGCGGTGTCCGGGGCGGGTTCTTCCCGCAGCAGGAGGCCGTGATCCGCGACATCCTCGCCGAGCTCGACGGCGTGGTCCGCTGGGGCGCCGACGACCGTACGCCCGACGAGTCGCTGTTCAGCGTCGACGTACGGCCCGGTGACAAGAAACTGGTCCAGGTCGCGGCGCGGATCCGCGGCTGGCGGCTGGAGCCGGGCGCCGGTGCGGGCTCCCCGGTGAACGTGCCGGCGCCCGGCCGGCGCAAGGCGGCCCGGGCGCTGGAGCGCCGGCAGCGCGCCGCGGCGTGACGAAGGGGGCTCCGCCGCGCACGCGGCGGAGCCCCCTTCGGTCGTCCTGCTTCTGCCTTACCGGGTGAAGCCGTAGTTGAGCAGCTTCGTGGCGTCCGCCTTGCGGGCGTCCAGGCCGGTCGAGGCGAGGACCGTGCCGATGACCGTCTTGCCGTTGCGGGTGGCGGCGAAGACCAGGCAGTACTTCGCCTCCGGGCCGGAGCCGGTCTTCACACCGATCGCGCCCGAGTAGCTGGAGAGCAGCGGGTTGGTGTTCTCCCACGGGGCCATCGTCCGCGTACCACCGGTCTTGGTGATCGTCTTGGCCGTGTACTTCTTCGTCTTGACGACCGTGCGGAACGTGGAGTTCTTCATCGCGGCGCTGGCGAGCTTGGTCAGGTCGCGCGGCGTGGAGTAGTTGGCCCCGTGGCCGATGCCGTCGAACGAGTCGAAGTGGGTGTTCTTCAGACCCAGGTTCTGGGCGGTGGTGTTCATCTTGCCGATGAACGACTTCACGCGCGCCGCGCGCGTCGAGCCCGAGCCGAACTTGTCGGCGAGCGCGTAGGCCGCGTCACAGCCGGACGGCAGCATCAGCCCGTAGAGCAGCTGGCGGACGGTGACCTTGTCGCCGACGATCAGCTTCGCGTTGGACGCGTAGTTGTTCTCGACGATGTAGTCGCTGTACGCCTTCTGGACGGTGACCTTGCTGTCCATGTTGAGGTTCGACTGCTTCAGCACCACCAGCGCCGTCATGATCTTGGTGGTCGAACCGGTCGAACGGCGGGTGTCGGCCGCCTTGGTGTAGAGCGACTTGCCGGTCGCGTTGTTCATCACATAGCCGCCCTTGGCGGCGATGGAGGGCGCCGAGGCGGCCTGCGCCGGCGCGACGGTGAGGGCACCGGTCGCGAGCATGGCGCCGGTGGTGACGGCGACGGCCGCGGCTCTGCGGAGTCGAGTGCCCTGAATGCCGGTTATCAACTGAAGTACCCCGATTACGTCGAATGCCCCAACGGTGCGGCCGAGTTGAGGACGAGGGGAAAGGGGCCGCACGTATCTGACTTGTAACTAGCACACAAGGTTGCGCTGTTGCCGAGGGGGACCCCTGTTTTTGCCACAGATGTGTGACACAGGAGTCCGCATACTGGACGTATCCCTTCATGCGTACCTGTTGTATCTATGCTGTCGGCATGACCATGGCCGTGAAGCAACCGCCCGCCGCCGACCGTGTCTACGCCCATGTCAAACAGGGCGTGCTGGAGCGCCGTTACGAGGGCGGCACCCTCCTCACCGAGGGCGAGCTCGCCGATGCCGTGGGGGTCTCCCGCACACCGGTGCGTGAAGCGCTGCTCCGGCTGGAGGCCGAGGGGCTGATCCGGCTCTACCCGAAGAAGGGCGCCCTCGTCCTGCCGGTCTCCGCGCAGGAGATCGCCGACGTCGTCGAGACGCGGCTGCTCGTCGAGGAACACGCGGCGCGCAAGGCCGTCCCCGCGCCCCCCGGGCTCATCGAGCGCCTGGAAGAGCTGCTGGCCCGGCAGAAGAAGCAGGCCGCCGCCGGGGACCTCGCCGGGGCCGCCGTCACCGACCGCTGTTTCCACGCCGAGATCGTCCGCAGCGGCGGCAACGAGATCCTCTCCCGCCTCTACGACCAGCTGCGCGACCGGCAGTTGCGCATGGGCGTCGCCGTCATGCACTCCCACCCCGACCGCATCGCCAAGACCCTCGCCGAGCACGAGGAGATCCTCGACGCGCTGCGCTCGGGGGACGCCGAGGCGGCCGTCGGCCTCGTCCACCGGCACGTCGGCTGGTTCTCGCACCTGGCCCGGGGGGAGGTCCGTTGAGCTCCGGCACGCTCCCGGAGGACCCGCCGGGCGGCCGCCGCGCCCTGGCCGTCTGGGGCGTCGGCGTCTCGGTCTACTTCGTCGCGGTCATCTTCCGCACGTCCCTGGGCGTCGCCGGCCTCGACGCCGCCGACCGCTTCCACGTGAACGCCTCCGCCCTGTCCACCTTCTCCATCCTCCAACTGCTGGTCTACGCGGGCATGCAGATACCCGTCGGCCTGCTGGTCGACCGGCTGGGCACCAAGAAGGTGCTGGCGCTGGGCGCGGTGCTGTTCACGGCCGGGCAGCTGGGCTTCGCCTTCTCCCCCTCGTACGGCACGGCGCTCGCCTCCCGGGCGCTGCTCGGCTGCGGCGACGCGCTGACGTTCATCAGCGTGCTGCGCCTGGGCAGCCGCTGGTTCCCGGCCCGGCGCGGGCCGCTCGTCGCCCAGTTCGCGGGCCTGGTCGGCATGGCCGGCAACCTGGTCTCCACGCTCGTCCTGGCCCGGCTGCTGCACGGCATCGGCTGGACGGCGGCGTTCGCGGGCAGCGCCGCCGCCGGGGCCGTGGTGTTCGTCCTGGTGCTGCTGTTCCTGAAGGACCACCCCGAGGGCCACCAGCCGGAGCCGCTCCCGCACCGGGGCGCCGCCTACGTACGACGGCAGATCGCGGCCTCCTGGCGGGAGCCCGGGACCCGGCTCGGCCTCTGGGTGCACTTCACCACCCAGTTCCCGGCGATGGTGTTCCTGCTGCTGTGGGGCCTGCCGTTCCTCGTCGAGGCGCAGGGGCTGTCCCGGGCCGTCGCGGGCGAACTCCTCACCCTCGTCGTGCTGTCCAACATGGCCGTCGGCCTGGTCTACGGCCAGATCATCGCCCGGCACCACGGGGCGCGGCTGCCGCTCGCCCTCGGGACGGTCGGCACGACGGCGGTCCTGTGGGCGGCGACCCTCGCCTACCCGGGCCCGCACGCCCCGATGTGGCTGCTGATCGTGCTGTGCGCCGTGCTCGGGGCGTGCGGGCCGGCGTCGATGATCGGCTTCGACTTCGCCCGCCCGGCCAACCCGCCCGAACGGCAGGGCACCGCCTCCGGCATCACCAACATGGGCGGCTTCGTGGCCTCCATGACCACGCTGTTCGCGATCGGCGTGCTCCTGGACGCGACCGGCGACGACTACTCCCTGGCGTTCTCGGCGGTGTTCGTGCTCCAGGCGCTCGGGGTCTGCCAGATCCTGCGGCTGCGCAGGCGGGCGGCCCGGCGGGAACGGGAGCGGCTGGTCGCCAGCCGGGTGGAGACGGTGCACGTCCCGGTGTAGGTCAGCGGGCCGCCACCGGCACGAGGGTGAGGTAGGCCAGGCCGAGCACACCCCGGTAGGTGAGCCACCTGGCGCGGTGCCGGTCGAGGCGCTCGCGGGTCTCGGCCGCCCGGGGGTGATCGGGGTGTCCGGCGAGCCACACCTCGGTGTCCGCGAGGTACCCCGACTCGAACGCCTCCCATTCGTCGAGGCTCGCGGTCTCCGTCCACTCCGGCCTGAATCCCGCGTCGACCGCCATGGCGACGAGGGTCGCGAGGTCGGGGTGGTCGGTGAGGGCCGCGTCCGGCCACATGCGGGACAGCTCGCCGGGGGTGGGGGCGCGCTCCCAGAAGCCCTCGCCGAGCAGGACGCGGCCGTGGTCGGTGACGAGGCGGCGGAGGTCGGCCAGCGCGTCGGGGAGCCGGTCGCCGAGCGCCTGGCTCGCGCCCACGCACAGGACGAGGTCGGCGGGGCCGCGGGTGGTTCCTGTGGCGGACTCCTCGAGGAACCGGGCCCGGGAGGCCAGTCCGCGCTCCGCGGCGGCCTTCCGCCCGCGCGCCAGGTCGTCGGCGTCCAGGTCGATGCCGGTGCCGGTCGCCTCCGGCGTGGTGGCCAGGACGCGGAGCATCAGTTCGCCGGTGCCGCAGCCGATGTCCAGGACGGTGGTGGGGCGGTGGCGGGTGAGGCGCTGTACGAGGTCGGCCGCCCTCGCCTCGGACAGCGGGCCGTGGAAAGTGAGGCGGGTGCGGTGGGGTGGGGTCATGTGGGGGGACGCTACGGGGGTCGTGGGGCAGCGGCACGGGGTTTTCGGTGCTCGGCGTTCGTGCTGGGGGCGGGTGGGTCCGCGGCCCGGCGTAGCGGGGTGCCTCCCCCAAGCCCCCGGCCTCGCTCGAGCAGGGGGACCCCACGCCCACCCGTGCCGCCCCGAGCGGTACGCGTGCCCGCAGCTGGGCGGCCGACTGCCCGCAGCGGGGGAGGGCTACTGCGTCACCGTGAAGTTCCTCAGGATCGCCGCCGCCAGGTCCGGGTCGCCCTCCGTCTTCAGCCGGTCGGACACCGCCTCCGGGCTCACGCGCCCGCAGGCCAGGCGGACGTACGTCTCCCAGTCGAGCGTCAGGGTCGCGGCCGGGCCGAGGGCCGGGGCCGTCTCCAGGGTGCCGCGGCCCTGGATGTCGACGCGGATCGTGCGCAGGAACTCGACGGGCCCGTGCACGTCGAAGACGATCGCCGAGCTGCGCGGCGCCTGCGCGTCCTCGGCCACCACGCGCGGGAGTTCGCCGAGCAGCACGTCACGGGCGACCAGCGCGCCGGGGGAGTCGAGGTTGCCGGGCCGGCCCAGGGCCGTGCGCAGGTCCTGCTCGTGCACCCACACGTCGAACGCGTGCCGCCGCATCGACTCCTCGAGGGTGAGCTCGCTGCCGAGCGGCCCCCGCACCTTGGTGCCCGGGTCGCGCGAGTCGTTGCGCAGCTGCCGGTTGCGGCGGATGATCACGTACTCCAGCTCGGAGGTCATCTCCGGCGCCGTGTGGTGGCGGCGCACGTCGACCTGCATCTCCATGTAGCGCTGGTGCTCGTTGGTGACGTGGAAGAGGTCACGCGGCAGGCTGTGGATGGGCCGCGGGTCGCCGAGCATCTCGCAGTCCAGACCGATGACATGGGAGACCACGTCCCGCACCGACCACCCCGGGCACGGCGTCCGCCGGTTCCACTCGGCCTCCACGAGCGGCTGGACCAGCTCGGATATCGCTTCGACGGAGTGGGTCCAGGCGTCGGCGTAGGGCTGGAGGGTGGGATGCAGACTCACGGAACGGGACCCCTCGGCGGTCGGTGCACGGGCAGGTGGTGGCGGCGTTGCCAGTGGGAGGTGGCGGCTGTCGGCGGGCGTCTCGCGAGCTAAGTTACGCTGCTCTGGGGCACCCCGGCAGTGCTTTCGTGTGACGATCGTAGGCCCGTGTGGACGACTCGAATGCCAGGACGGTGGTAGTGTGCGCGCCTCTGTGATCCAGATCGCCGTGAACGAGGACGAATCGGTCGAAGCGCGTCGGCGGCGGGCGGCCGACCTGGTCCGTGAACAGGCCGGAGCCGACCTGGTCCTCCTGCCGGAGCTGTGGACCACGGGGGCCTTCGCCTACGAGGAGTTCGCGCGCGAGGCCGAGCCGCTCGAAGGGCCGACCTACGAGGCGATGGCCAAGGCCGCGAGCGACGCGGGCGTCTGGCTGCACGCGGGCTCCGTCCCGGAACGGGACCCCGAGGGTCCGCTCTACAACACCTCCCTCGTCTTCTCCCCCTCCGGCGACCTGGCCGCGGCCTACCGGAAGATCCACCGCTTCGGCTTCGACAAGGGCGAGGCCGTGCTGATGGGGGCGGGCAGCGAGCTGGTGACGGTGCGGCTGCCCGCGACGACCCTGGGCCTGTCCACCTGCTACGACCTCCGCTTCCCCGAGCTCTTCCGCGGGCTCGTCGACGCCGGGGCCGAGACGCTCGTGGTGGCGGCGGGCTGGCCGGAGCGCCGCCGGTCCCACTGGACGCTCCTGGCCCAGGCACGGGCCGTGGAGAACCAGTCGTTCGTCCTCGCCTGCGCGACGGCCGGGACACACGCCGGAATTCCCCAGGCCGGTCACTCGATCGTGGTGGACCCGTGGGGTGAGGTGCTGGCGCAGGCCGGTGCCGGCGAGGAGGTCCTCACGGTGGAGTTCGACCCCGGGAAGGTCACGGCGACCCGTGAGCAGTTCCCGGCGCTGAAGGACCGGGTGCTGGGCCTCCAGCCCCCGCGCCGGCCCTGACCCGGGCGCCCTCAGTCCTCCCGTTCCTTCTCCGCCAGGTGGATCACACACACGGCCACCGCGATGAGCAGCGCGGGATCCGCGTCCTCGCGGACGACGTCCACGCCGTAGGTGTCCCGCACGGTCAGCCACCGCCGGGAGATCACCGCCAGCAGCTCCCCGTCGTACTCGACGGCGAACTCCCGGTCCAGGATCTTGCCGCTGACGTCGAGTTCGTTGCCGTCGGCCAGGGACACCCGGTAGTGGTTGCGCAGCAGGGACAGCCGTTTGCGGCGGATCGTCGCCAGCGGCTCCCCGCCGCGCTGGAGCACCATGGTGTCGCGCAGGGCGAGCATCTTCTGGTGGATGTCGACGAGGACGCGTCCCTGGGGGTCCTTCAGCTCCCAGGTGTCCCGCAGCCGCAGCGCCTTGCCGTCGACGAGGAACACCTTGCTGCCGTGGTCGTCCTCGATCCAGTAGTCGTCACCGAAGCCGAGAAGCCGGTCGTACACGAGGAATCTCATGGGACCAGGGCTTCCCCGCCGCCCGGTCCAAAACGCCGTCTGTAGGCCGACGGGCTGAGGCCGGTCGCCCGCCGCAGGCGCGTGCGCAGGTTGGCGGCGGTACCGAGCCCGCTCCGGGCCGCCACCACGTCCAGCCGTTCCTCGCCCCGTTCGATCAGCCGGCAGGCCAGCGCCACCCGCTCCTCGATCAGCCAGGCGAGTGGTGTCGTTCCGAGCTGGGCGCGGAAGCGCCGGTGGAGCGTGGCGGGGCTGACACGCGCGTGTGCGGCCAGGTCCGCCACCGTCAGCGGATCGCCCAGCCGCTCCTGCACCCATGCCAGCAGCGGCGCCAGGGACTCGTCCCGCACGTGCGGCACCGGCCGCTCCACGAACTGTCGCTGTCCACCGTCCCGGTGCGCTGCGAACACCAGCCGGCGCGAGACGTGGTTGGCGATCTCGGCGCCGTGGTCGCGCCGCCAGATGTACAGCCCGAGATCGAGCGCCGCCGCGCTGCCGGCGGCCGTGAGGATGTCGCCCTCGTCCACGAACAGCACGTCCGGCTCCAGCAGCACCTTCGGGTGCAGCCGGCGGAACGAGTCCGCCCAGCGCCAGTGCGACGAGGCCCGCCTCCCGTCCAGCAGCCCGGCCTCGGCGAGAGCGAAGGTGCCGGTGCAGAAGCTCACGACCCGAGCGCCTCGCGCGTGTGCGCGCCGGATCGCGTCGAGCACGTCGGGGCCGCGCGGTACGACGTTGTCCGGCCGGCCAGGCACGAGAAGTGTGTCCGCGCGGTCCACCGTCTCCAGGCCCGGGAGGTCCGTGAGCGTGAAGAAGCCGTGGTTCATCCGGATCTCCGGGGTGGGCCCGCACACCGTCACCTCGTACAACGGCCCCGGCAGACCCAGCTCGGGTCGCGGCAGCCCGAACAGCTCGGTGGCCACCCCGACCTCGAACGGATTGGTGCCCTCGTCGACGATCACGGCGACCCGGTGCGGACGCTGCGAGGATCCTTGCGGCATGTGCGATTCCTAGCACTCGCGAGGGCTGTCCGGTAGCCCGCAGGATCCCTTCATGACCAAGGAATCCGTCTCCCTGGCCCACGCCCTGGCCTCCTTCTCCGAGCAGTGGAGCCCCCGCATCGTCACCGCCGTCAACGACTATGACGTCCGCGTCGCCAAGGTAGAGGGCGAGCACGTCTGGCACGTCCACGACCACACCGACGAGTTCTTCCTCGTGCTCGACGGCGAACTCCACATCGGCCTGCGCGAGGCGGCGGGCGAGCGCACAGTCGTCCTCCCCAAGGGCAGCGTCTTCACGGTTCCGCGCGGCACCGAACACAAGCCGTCCGCCCCGGTCCCCACCGCGATCCTCATGTTCGAACCGACCGGCACCCTGACGGTCGGCGATCACCACGACGAGATCCCGGCCCATGTGGACGCCACGACGGGACACCTGCTGGGCTGATCGCCGGGGCCGGGAACGAGCCGGCCTGTCACACCTCCAGTTCCTCCGATGCTTCCTCGCCGTCCGTGACCGCTTCCTCCTGTGCGGCTTTCCGGCGCAGGTTCTCCACGTCCGTCTGCAGGCCGATGAGCAGCTTGTGCAGTTCGTCGAGGACGGTCACCGGGACGATGGGGGTGTGGCTGCCGACCTCCGGTTCGAGGAGGAGCAACCGGTCGAGGGAGTCCCGGGCGCCCGTGACGCTCTGCCGCAGGACGTACCGGTGTTCGGCGGCCCGCTGGCTGGCGGGCAGGGACACCTCCTGCGACGGCCCCGGAGCCGGGTCTGTGGACGAGCCGGCCTCCCGGCTCTCGCCGTCCCCGGTTTCGCTCGTCACGCCCTCGCCGGTCGCGCCTGTCACACCCCCGTCGGCTTCCGCCGGTCCCGCCGCTGGGCCGGTCCTCGGCTCCGGCTGGGGCGGCACGAAGAGTGCCTTATGAGGGCGCGCCTTGAGGGCCCGGTCCGGGTTCGATGCCCAGACGACGTCCCACTGATGCAGCATCACCGGCACACCGTCGGCGTCGCGCTCGATCTGGTCGGCCTCGTCGAGGTCCACCTTGAAATGCACGTACGGCGTGGCGGCCTCGCCCTCCGCCTTCTGCTTGTGGATGAGCTGGCGCATCGTCACGGCGTTCTCGGGCAGCGCGTCGCTGCGAAACCGGTTCGCGGCGAGGGCGAGGGTCCACAGCCCCAGCTCGTTGTGCTGCTGGGACAGGTCCTCGATGACCTGGTTGACGTCGGCGCGGAACGGGACGCCGCCCTTCTCCTTGGCGGCCATGAGGGCCGATCCGACGTTGCGGGTGAGGAGCTTGTCGGCGATCAGCGCCACGCCCCCGGCCACGGCCAGGGTGCATCGGGCGTCCCTGTCGCCGAGCAGGGCGGGCTTCACCAGACTGGTGAAGTCGTCGGTGGGCAGGGGTTCCCACTCCTGGATCACGTCAGAGGTGAGGACGCCGCCGTTGTTCCAGGCGTTGCGTGCCTGGGTGGTGACGTGCTTCTTGTACGAGCGCCACGGGAGGTCGATCAGCGGACCGAGCAGTTCCGCGAACCCCTTGAGGCCCATGCGCCTGCCGCCCTTGATTGCCTTGGCCTGGTCCTTCAGCGGGTCGAGAAGCTCCGGGCGGGTCAGCGCGTGCACCAGGTAAACGCTGCGCCACAGGGCGGTGCCGGGCGGGGCCGTGCCCCCGTCGGTGGCGAACACGGAGGGAATCTCCTCCACCGGGATCCGGCCGACGGCCAGTCCGTAGACGACCTGGAGGTCGTCCTTGGGGACGAGCGAGTCGCCGAGTTGGATCACGCGCTTGAGGGCGCGGGTGGCGACCTCGACGTTCTGTGCGGCCGTGTCCCACTGCTTGAACTCGACGTGCACCGAGGCCAGGACAGAGCGGATCGCGTCGTCGAAGATGTCCTCGGCGGCCAGCAGATGCCCGGGGTGGCCTTCCGCCCCGACGGCGATCTGGGCCGGGAGGACGTAGGTCTGGGCGATCTGGGCGGCGCGCGTTCCCGGCTCCTCCGCGGTCATGGCCTGGGCGAACTCCTTCCTGAGCGCCCGGCGCCATCGCTCGCGGCCGGCGGCCAGCCGCTGTCCGAGCGGGTCACTGCCGGGCCCCGAAGACACGGCGGAGTTCTTGCCGAACAGTGAGTCCACCGCGAGTCCCGCCGCTTCCGCCGCGTCCGCGTCCGGCCCGGCCTGCACGGCCCAGGCGCTTGCGAGCCGGGTGATGCCGTCCCGTACCACCAGGGCGTGGAAGGACTCGGTGCCGTCCTCGAAGGTGATCTCGACGGGGTGGGTGATGAGGTTGCGGGTGACCTTGCGGGCGAGGATGGAGGGCGCGTAGCTGTTGAGGGACAGGGTGCCGTGGATGGTCTGCCACACGTGGTTCCGCAGGTGCGCGAGGTCCTGGAATCGGTAGCGGACGATGGCGCAGGGCCGGTCCTCGTCGGTGATGCCCTGCACCTGGGGGTCGGGGATCTCCATGACCTCCATGCCCGTGCGGGGCTGGATGCCGGGCAGCACTTCGCTCAGGTAGACCCGGGTGACCACCGAGTGCAGGGTGGCACCGTCGACGTTCTCCACCATCAGCAGCCCGGCGGGCTCCTCCGGGGTGGGACGCAGCTGTACCGCCACCCCGTCGGGCCCGGTCGTGGCGCGGGCGACGGCTCGCCAGGCCGCCTCCGGCAGCAGCGTCACCGGGTTGGCCTCGCCCGCCGCCACCACCTTCGCCAAATCCGCGTCCCCGGTCGCGACCGGTAGGTCGGGCTCGACATTGGACACCAGTACGGAATCGGAACCCCACTGCACGGTGAAGGAGCGGGGAGCGTGAACGGGCATGGGCGATGTCCTCCGGGAGAAGGCGGCGGTAAGGCGGTGTGGTTGTGAAGGGGAGCAGCGGCCCGATGCTCTCGGGCCGCTGCTCGGCAGTCGGCGGACCGGCTTTCGTCAGATCCCGATGGGCCGCGCGGCACCCGGCAGCAACTCGGGGAGCCAATCCCAGAGGAACCGGCGGTGGTGGGATCGTGCGTAGTGCTGGTAGGCGCAGTACGCGACGAACTCCGCGGCCTCCAGCAGGCCTCCCGCCTCGGCGGACGCGTACGGCGCACTCCGGACCAGGCTCGGGGCGGCGGGAACGGGGCCGGGGGTGAGCTCGTACCACGTGGTGTCGGCCGGGGTGCGGATGAGCGCCAGGGCGGACGACCTGTCCCTCGCGTGCCGGGAGGACAGCTCACCGAGGACGGCCTCGGTCGTGGCGGTGGCGCTCATGCCCCGTCCGCGGGCGCTGCCGACCGTGGTCCTCGGCAGCCGGGCGACCACCCCCAGCCCCCGCCGCAGGACGTGCCGGTAGCTCCACTGTTCGGCCCGGTTCGGACCACGGTGGGCCGACGGGAAGCGCGGCCTGCCCTGCCCGGCGGCGAGTTTCCTGGCGCGAAGCGTGTCACCGCGCCTGATGTTCAGCGCGGGATCCGCGTACAGCTCCTCGCGGAAACCGCCCCAGACGTCCGTGGCTTCCTTCGACTCCAAGGCCTCGTAGGGCATGTGGAGCCACCCGGCGACGGACATGTCCGGGCCGCCGGACAGGACGGTGAAGTAGACACTCCCAGGTGGATTGTTCGCGTTTGTGAAGATGGGAGGTGTGTGTTCGGTCTCGCCGCCGGCGGCGGGGATGGCAGAGTGGCTTTCGGAAGCGCTCAAGGCTCAACTCCGATGCATGGCACGGGATGTCGTGGAGCCTCCGCTGCAACGCGGTGCTCGTGCGTTGCAGGCGCCTCGCTTCGCACGTTGATGAAACTACTGTCTGAGTGGCGGGCCACCAAGCCGATCAAGACGGTCGGTCGAACCCGGACGTACACTGCCCCGAAGTGATCCGATCGGGGCGAGATCGGGCAGTAAGTAGTCGCTTACGCGCCCAAGTGCCCCAGCGCTTCGGGGTAGTTGTCGAAGAGCCGGGGCAGCGGGCTTTGCCCGAGCTTGTCGAGGGCGGCGAGCGTCGATGCGATGGCCACGGTCTGGCCGAGGGCGCTGGTCTTCTCGATGACGAACACGTACTCGTTCTCGGAAGTCGGCAGCCGCCGGGGCAGCGTGATGAGTCCGAGCTTGTCGAACTCCTTGGAGATCTCATCGCACAGCTCGGCGCTCAGACGCTGCCGCTCCGGCGCCGCGTACTTCTTGATGAAGCGCATCGAGAGCCGCTTGATGCCGTGGTCCACCTCGACGGCGTGAGCGATAACGGTGAAGTTCATAACTCAGCACATTACTGAGTTAGTTGCTGAGATACCTGGGCTTGCGTCGAAAGCCTCCCGGACGCTCGCGATACCCGGGGTGCGGACCTCGCTGTCCTACACCCCGTAGCCGTCGCTGTAGCCGTCGCGGCGGTGGTGGTGTGCCGCCGGGTCTTCGACGACCGGCGTGGTGGGGGGCACCACCACGCGCCTGCGCCGCGCGATGCTGCTGAACGTGGTGACGCCGATCAGTCCGACGATCATCAGAATGATGCCGACCAGGTCGAGGTTGACCCCTTGCATGTCCCAGTCGGTCGCGAACGTGAGGATGGCTCCCACGGCGATGAGGATGATGCATCCGCCGAGGCCCATGTGTGTCGCCTCCCTGTACGGTCCGGTCGTTCCGGTCCCGAACACCGGGTACCCCCGCGGCGAACACCCATGCGGTGACGCGTGGTTCTACCTCTCCAGGAAGGCCGTCAGCGCGTTGGCGAGCAGGAACGGGTCGTCGGCGCCGCACAGTTCGCGCACGCTGTGCATCGACAGGATGGCCACGCCGATGTCGACGGTCCTGATGCCGTGCCGGGCGGCGGTGATCGGGCCGATCGTGGTGCCGCAGGGCATGGAGTTGTTGGAGACGAACGACTGGAACGGCACGTCGGCCGCCTCGCAGGCCGCCGTGAACTCGGCGCGCCCCGAACCGTCCGTGGCGTAGCGGTTGTTGACGTTGACCTTGAGGATCGGGCCGCCGTTGACACGCGGGTGGTGCGTCGGGTCGTGCCGCTCCGCGTAGTTGGGGTGGACGGCGTGGCCGGTGTCGGAGGAGAGGCAGACCGTGCCGGCGAAGGCGCGCGCCCGGTCCTCGTAGGTGCCGCCGCGGGCGAAGACCGAGCGCTCCAGCACGGTGCCGAGCAGCGGTCCGTCCGCGCCGGTGTCGGACTGGGAGCCGTTCTCCTCGTGGTCGAAGGCGGCCAGGACCGGGATGGACGTCAACGGGCCGGAGGCCGCGGCCGTCAGCGCCGCCGTGCCGGCGTGCACGGACAGCAGGTTGTCCATGCGGGGACCGGCCAGCAGTTCGCGGTCGCGGCCGAGGTAGGCGGGAGGTTCGACGGAGTGGGTCATGAGGTCCCAGCCGGTGACCTCGCCGGCGGGGATGCCGGCCTCCTCCTCCAGGAAGGCGATCAGGTCGCCGTCGCGCACATCGCGGCCGAGGCCCCACACCGGCTGCATGTGCCGCTGCTTGTCGAGCTTGAGGCCGTCGGCCGTCACCGAGCGGTCCAGGTGGATGGCGAGCTGCGGGACCCGCAGCAGCGGCCGGTCGACGTCGACCAGGCGCGTGGAGCCGTCGCGCAGGGTCAGCCGGCCCGCGAGGCCGAGGTCGCGGTCGAGCCAGGAGTTGAGCAGCGGTCCGCCGTAGATCTCCACGGCCACCTGCCGCCAGCCGTGCGCCCCGCTGTCGGGGAGCGGCTTGACGCGCAGGTTGGGGGAGTCGGTGTGGGCGCCGACGATCCGGAACGGTGTGTGGGGGGCGGCGCCCTCCGGCACGTACCAGGCGACGATCGCGCCGCCGCGCAGGACGTACTTGCCGCCGCTCGTCCCGTCCCACGCGTCCGTCTCGGCGACCTGCTTGAAGCCCGCCTTCTCCAGCCGTTCGGCGGCGGTGGCCACGGCGTGGTACGGCGTGGGGCTCGCCGCCAGGAAGGTCATGAGGTCGTCGGTGTGGCCGCGGTCGAAGCGGGCTGGTTGGGTCATGGGTTCACCTTAACGACGGACGAGGGCCCGTTCCCGGCGTAGGGGAACAGGCCCTCGAACACAGGACGCGGGAGAACTAGAACGCGGCCTCGTCCAGCTCCATCAGGTCCAGCTCGACACCCTCGGCGACCTTGCGGGCCAGGGTGACGCCCGGCAGGACGTTGGCGGCGAAGAACTTCGCGGCGGCGATCTTGCCGGTGTAGAAGGCCTTGTCCTTGGCGGAGGCCGTCTCCAGCTTCTCGGCGGCGATCGCGGCGCCCCGAAGCAGCAGGTAACCGACGACGACGTCACCGGAGGCCATCAGCAGGCGGGTGGTGTTGAGCCCGACCTTGTAGATGTTCTTGACGTCCTGCTCGGTGGCGGCGAGGTCGGTGAGCATCAGGCCGACGATGGCCTCCAGCTCGACCGCGGCCTTGGCGAGGTGCTCGCGGGCAGCGGCCAGCTCCTCACCGCCCGTGCCGAGGGCGAGGAACTTCTTGATGTCCTCGGCGAGGGAGTTCAGCGCGGCGCCCTGGTTGCGGACGATCTTCCGGAAGAAGAAGTCCTGGCCCTGGATGGCCGTGGTGCCCTCGTAGAGGGTGTCGATCTTGGAGTCCCGGATGTACTGCTCGATCGGGTACTCCTGGAGGAAGCCGGAGCCGCCGAAGGTCTGCAGCGACTGGGCGAGCTGCTCGTAGCCCTTCTCGGAGCCGTAGCCCTTGACGATCGGCAGGAGCAGGTCGTTGAGGGCCTCCAGGGTGGAGGTGTCCTCGCCGGCGGCCTCCTTGATCTGGATCTCGTCCTGGATCGCCGCGGTGTGCAGGACCAGGGCGCGCATGCCCTCCGCGTACGCCTTCTGCGTCATGAGCGAGCGGCGCACGTCCGGGTGGTGGGTGATGGTGACCTTGGGCGCGGTCTTGTCCATGAAGTTGGCCAGGTCGGGACCCTGGACGCGCTCCTTGGCGTACTCCAGCGCGTTGAGGTAGCCCGTGGACAGCGTGGAGATCGCCTTCGTGCCGACCATCATGCGGGCGAACTCGATGATGCGGAACATCTGGCGGATGCCGTCGTGCTTGTCGCCGATCAGCCAGCCCTTGGCGGGGTGCTGGTCGCCGAAGGTCATCTCGCAGGTGTTGGAGGCCTTCAGGCCCATCTTGTGCTCGACGTTGGTGGCGTAGACGCCGTTGCGCTCGCCCAGCTCGCCGGTCTCGAAGTCGAAGAGGTACTTCGGGACGAGGAACAGGGACAGGCCCTTGGTGCCGGGGCCGGCGCCCTCGGGGCGGGCGAGCACGTAGTGGAGGATGTTCTCCGACATGTCGTGCTCACCGGAGGTGATGAAGCGCTTCACGCCCTCGATGTGCCAGGAGCCGTCCTCCTGCTGCACGGCCTTGGTGCGGCCGGCGCCGACGTCGGAGCCCGCGTCGGGCTCGGTGAGCACCATCGTGGAGCCCCACTGCTTCTCGGTGGCGATCTTGGCTATGTGCTTCTGGACCTCGTTGCCCTCCTCGAAGAGGATGCCGGCGAAGGCCGGGCCCGAGGAGTACATCCACACGGCCGGGTTGGCGCCCAGGATCAGCTCGGCGTACGCCCAGATCAGGGAGCGGGGCGAGGTGGTGCCGCCGATCTCCTCGGGCAGGCCGAGGCGCCAGTACTCGGAGTCCATGAAGGCCTGGTAGCTCTTCTTGAAGGACGCGGGGACCGGTGCCGTGTTGGTCTCCGGGTCGAAGACCGGCGGGTTGCGGTCGGCGTCGATGAAGGATTCCGCCAGGTCGTTCTCCGAGAGGCGGGTCATCTCCTCCAGGATGCTCTTGGCGGTCTCGACGTCCATCTCCTCGAACGGACCGGTGCCGTACACCTTGTCGCGGCCGAGTACCTCGAAGAGGTTGAACTCGATGTCGCGGAGATTCGACTTGTAGTGCCCCATGGTGACGGCTCCCGGCTCCGTAGAGAGTTCTGCGAGGCACTGGATCCTCGCGCTAGTTCGCGTACCAACAAGTAGCTCCGATGATGCTACCCGTCGGTAATAAGAAGCAACCCCGTTCCGGTCATCTGTGACGCGTGGCTCATACCGGCAACAGGCCGGCCCGGCCCTCCGTGCTCGGTACGCTTGCGCTCATGTACGGCTACGACCAGACAGCGGGCCCGCAAGGGCAGTACGCGCCTCCGCAGCAGCCGATGTCCGGCGGGTACGGGCAGCAGCCGCCGCTGTACCCCGAGCCGTCCCCGCCCTCGCTCACGGACGCGGTGCGCGCGTTCACCACCGGGCAGATGGCGGCGGAGGACTTCCAGCAGGTCTTCGCCACGTCGAAGGTCTACTGCCCGCGCGGTGACAACCCCGGTTTCCTCGCGCTGCACAACACCCAGCAGCCGGTCATCCCGATGTTCAGCACGCTCAAGGAGCTGCGCCGGTACGCGGGCAAGGAGTCCAAGTACTTCGTGATCACCGGCGCCGAGGTCCTGGACCTGCTGCCGACGGGCTACGGCTTCGTCCTCGACATGGAGGGCGACCACCGCATGGTGTTCGACGCGAAGGCCGTGGAGCAGATGGTCGAGTTCGCGATGCGGCGGATGTACGGCTAGGGCCTGTCGTTTGGATCAGGTCGGCCGGGAGTGACTGGGCCTCTCGGCCGAGCCGAGCGGGGTGTGGTGCGTGCAGCTGCAAGGCGGAGGAGGGCTTCAACGCGATGGGGGTCCCTCCCGCGCGAGCGCAGCC